>CAIXUZ010000070.1 GCA_903922735.1 uncultured Verrucomicrobia subdivision 3 bacterium | reverse complement strand
TTTCCAGTTGGAAATGAAGTTTTTCCAGTTGGAAATGAAGTTTTTCCAGTTGGAAATGAAGTTTTTCCAGTTGGAAATGAAGTTTTTCCAGTTGGAAATGAAGTTTTTCCAGTTGGAAACGGAGCCTATCCAGTTGGAAAAAGAGTATTTCCAGTTGGAAATGGAGCATTGCAACCTTGAAATGAACCGGCTGGAACGGTTAAAACGTCCAAACAATGGACAAAAGAGGAGTTTGACGGCTTCCAGAACTGGGATTCACGTCAAAAACCGTCTTTCATCGTTTTTCGCCTCGGATGGGGTTCGGGCCATTCTTGACCATGGCTGGAAAGTCCATTTCGCCAGACAAATAATGGGTCCAGACTGGAAAGCTCAGCCTTGAAAGGTTGGGTTGATATCCACAACATTGCATCCACGCATGTCATCCACTCTGGGTTGTTTCGTCTTGATGGAACAAGCCGCGCCGTTTCACAAAATCGCGGGGCGACATCCCGGCGATATCCCGGCGGCATCACGCGTATCGTCGGCATCGGCTGTCAGAACGCCGAGAACTCAACGCCATGAAGCTTAAAAAACTAATCGCGCTGGTTGCCTTGTTGGGATCATTCAGCCATGCGCTGGCCATTGAGCCAGTGGACAAGGAACTTATTCCCGAAGCCCGTGAAGTGTTGAACTATCTCGAATCGGTTTATGGCAAGAAAACGATTGCCGCCCTGAACGGCCCCAACAATGTCGAGGGCATCAGGCAAGCCTCCGGCAAGGAGCCAGCCATCGTCGGCTTCGACCTGTCCGGCTGGAACAGTCCGCCGTGGGGCAAGAGTTACAATGGGGTCGTGCAGAAATCGGTGGATGCCGCCAAAGCGTGGTGGCAAAAGGGCGGTATTGTCACCATGCATTTGCACTGGATTCATCCGGCCAATCCCGACGGCTCCGCGTGGCGCAGTGTTCACGGCAAAAAAACCGCCAGTCCGCCGTTTGACTTTGCTGCCGCGCTCAAGCCCGGCACCAAGGCCAACGAGGAACTCATGCGCGACCTCAAGAGGCACGCTGATTTTTTGCAACAACTGGCCGACGCGCGCGTGCCCGTTCTCTGGCGTCCGTTCCATGAAATCGAAGGCGGCTGGTTTTGGTGGACGGATCAGGAAAAACCGGAGAACACCGCCGCGCTCTGGCGGTTTATGTTCGACTACTTCGTCAAGGAACGAAAACTTCACAATCTGATTTGGGTCTATTCCGCTGCGGTCCGCGCCGGAGTCGGCCAGGAGGCCGTCACCGCGATTGAACGACGACGCCTTTTCTATCCCGGCGCCGACTATGTCGATATCGCGGGCATCGACATCTACCCGTCGGATAAACTGGGCATCGGCAAGCCGCAGTCCGACACCTATGCCACCAGTTTTGCCGCGATGCAGCAGGTCGCCCCGGGCAAGATGCTCGCGCTCTGCGAATGCGAGGCGATTCCCAATCCCGACCTGATGGCGAAGGACGGCCCGAAGTGGCTTTATTGCCTGCCGTGGTGGGGGCAGGGGAAGGATCATCCCGCTGAGTGGATCAAGCAGACTTACAACCATAACTTTATCATCACCCGCGATGAATTGCCAAAGTGGAAGGCGACACAATGAAAACAAAATGGATTTCAATGATGGGCGTGAACGCGATTGCGTGGTTCCTTTTGCTGGCACCGCTGGCCGCGCTTCATGCCGCCGTAACCTCATCGCTACCGCCAGCCGGAGTGGTGGTCTATCCCGAAGCGCCGCTGCCGCGTGCCGCCGAGTTTTCGGTCAAGGTGAACGGGACTGATATTGCCGTTTATAATGCGGGGACCTTCCGCTGCGCTCCCTTCGCATTTTCCGGGTCGATAACGGTTGCCGTCACTTACCATCCCGGTGCTATTCGCTCTTTTCAAATCAATCCGCTGGCCAAAGGCATTACCGCCACGCAGAACGGGAACACGTTGACGTTTAAACTCACCCAGCCGGAGAAATTGGAAATCCAAATCAACGGTGCGACGAGTCAGGTGGTTGATGGCAACAAGCTGCTGTATTTGTTTGCCGACGCGCCGGAGGTGAATTCGCCGACGTCTGGTGATAAGTCGGTGATTTATTTTGGACCCGGCACGCACAATCCGCCGGGTGGCGTTTTGACGATTGACGATGCGGATTCGCATTCGGCCCTTTATGTGGCGCCCGGAGCGGTGGTGAATGCCGCCCTGGTCATCAAAAGAAATAAAACCCCTTTCCGGATCTTTGGCCGGGGGTTCATTCAAAACCCCTCCACCATGGCGCAAAAGAAAGAAAAGAAAGCCAGCTTTGCCATCGCCTTGAGAAGCTGCAAGAACGTGGTGGTGGAAGATCTCGTTTTTTTCAATTCCATCTCGCATGGAATCAAGTTTTTCGGGGGCGCCAACAATGTGGTGCGTAATGTCAAAGCCCTGCATCTCGTCGTCAATTCGGACGGCGTGTCTTTCCACGGTGCCGCTTCAAATAATGTTCTCGAGAACAGTTTGATTATTGGCAATGACAACTTGATTGTCATCGGCGGCGGCGGACCTTCCGGGAACATCGTCCGCGGCTGTACCTTCATAAAATCCAGCTACGCCGGCAACTGGGCGTTTCCGCAAGGGGATGGGGCGATTGGCTCCGGCAATGTGGTGGACGACTGTGATGTGATTCGCTGCAACGGAGAGGTCGCCCTGATCCGGATGTTCTATGGCAAGGCGACCACGATGGATAATCTGGTGTTTCAAAACATCCGGGTGCAGTCGCCGGCTGGGTATCAGCCGAATCCCCAAAAGCCGGCGGATGGCTTTAACCGGATTTTGTCGCTCGAATCGGATGGAGTTCAATATGCGCGCACGATGACTTTGAAGAACATATATCTGCCTTCGGCGCAGACCAGCTTCATCGCCCCCGGCCAGTGGACCATTGTTTTTGACCATGTGTACATCGCCGGGAAAGCCGCGATGAGTGATGCTGACTTGAAGCTGACCAAAGGCGCCAGCGTCGTCACAAAATACATTTATTGATGAGGTCACTGAAAGGGTATCCGTGAACGCTTCCGCCGAAGGAGTTGACAAGGTGAAAACTACAAACAAAACTGAGCACAACCCTTTTTTTATGTTCTATCTTGGCCTGGAACATTTGGCTGCATTGTAGCAATTGCTTTGGTTGATGGTCGGCCAATAAAGCGGTTCGAGCATTAACGTCAAAATATGAAATCTAAATTGATCATTGGGATTACCGTCTTTTTGATGACGGCTCGGTTTATGTTGCTGGTTGCGGCTGATGGCAAAGCCGGTGTTCATCCCGCCGACCAGGCCTCCGCTTCCAATCCTGTTCAAGCCGTGCAGGCGCTCATCGCGCGCGTGCTGCCGGGGCATGCCGGCGAGTTTGTCTGCGAAATGATTCCGCCGGATGCTGGTCGGGATGTCTTGGAGATTGGGGCGCGTGACCGCAAGGTGCTTTTGCGTGGCAACGATGGCGTGAGTCTGGCGATGGCTTTCAACTGGTATCTGCGCCGGGAGACAAAGACCAGTTACGACCGGCAGGCGGATGGTCCGCTCGTGATCGCTGGTGTGCTGCCGCTGCCAAAAACGACCACGCGTCGTGTTTGCCTCGCGCGGGAACGGTTCTTTCTCAATTACTGCACCTATGGCTACGCCTTTCCCTTCACGCGGCCGGACAGTTGGGAACGGTTCATAGACTGGATGGCGATGAACGGTATCAACCGGCCATTGATGCAATGCGGGTTGGAGGCCGTCTGGCTGAAGGTCTGGCAATCCTACGGCATACCCAAAGAACAAGTGCTCGCCTATTTCACCGGACCGGCGCACCTGCCGTGGCACCGGATGTCGAACCTTGACAAATACGACGGCCCCTTGCCCATGTCCTATATCGACGGGCAGATGCGGTTGCAGCAGCAACTTCTAAAACAGGCGCGCGGGTTGGGCATGAAACCCATTCTTTCGGCCTTTGCCGGCCATGTGCCCGAGGCGCTCAAAACCGTCATGCCCAAAGCCGCCATCACCCAGATCAAGCCCGGCTGGGGCGGTCTGACTGTCGAGAACGCCTGCTGGTTCCTTAAACCGGCTGATCCGTTGTTTGCCGAAATTCAAGGCCGTTTCCTTAAGGCTCAAACGGAACTTTACGGCAGCGATCATCTCTACTCGGCAGATCCGTTCAACGAAATTGATCCGCCGTCTTGGGAGCCTGAATACATGGCGGGCGTAGGCAAGGGCATCTATCAAGCCATGACCGCTGCCGACCCCGCTGCCCACTGGTATCAGATGTCATGGACTTTCACTTACGACGGCAAACATTGGCTTAATAAGAACGCGGCCGGCATGACGCCATTTCAGGCGCTTTGTCAGGCGGTGCCCGCTGGAAAGATGACGATCATTGATTACGTTTGCGAGGAACGGGAACTCTACCAGGAAACCGGCAATTTCTATGGCGCGCCGTTCCTTTGGAGCTATGTCGGCAACTACGGGGGCAACACCTACTTTCGCGCTCCGCTGGCGGATGTGTCTGGCAAAGTGACTCAAGCGCTGAAGGTTAAAAATTGTGCCGGGGTCGCTTCCGCTCCCGAGGGCATGGATTGCAATCCGGGCATGTATGAGATGCTGTTTGAGCAACCCTGGCATCCGCAAGGCGCGTTCGACGACCAAACATGGATTGCGGAATATGCCACCTGGCGCGCTCGGCGGAACGACCCGCAAGTGGCCAAGGCGTGGGAAATTCTGCGGAGCAAAGTTCTTAATTGTGGCCCGCGCGGGCATCATGACCGGGGATCTGCGCTGACGAAAAACCCTTTCAGTGGCGCCAAAAGTTCACCGCCGCCCAAAACCGCTTTGGCGGGCGAAGTGCGGGAGCGTCCGCCTGAATTGCAGCGCGGTTTGGTCGAGGCCATTGACGCCCTGCTCACTGCCGCTCCGGAATCTCAGCAGGCTGATGGTTATCAATTCGACCTCGTTAATTGGGTCCGGCAGGTGCTCGCCTACCATACGGACACGGTCATGGAGCGCATCAGGCAGGCTCAAAAAAATAAAGACCAACCAGAACTAACCCGGCAGACCCGCGTGATGCTCGATATCCTGCGCGACATGGATGAACTCGCTGGCACCCGTCACGAATTTTTGCTGGGCCGATGGATTCGCGATGCCCGTGCCTGGGGTGCTAACCCGGCCGAGGCGGATTATTACGAGCACAATGCCCGTCAAATCATCACCGGTTGGGCTGGCAAACTGCGCGACTACGCCCGCCGTGAATGGAATGGTCTGCTGCGCGATTATTACCTGCAACGGTGGGAGGTTTGGGCAAAACAAAACGCCCCGGAGACACTGGGCAATCATCAGATAGATGAAAAAAGGGCTGACTTTGCCTTGTTACGCGGCGGTGATTACGCCGTCGAGCCGATTGGGAATTCAATCGAGGTTGCCCGCCGCATCTTCGCCAACTATCGGGAGGAATTGGTGAAATAGTTCTCGCTGGCGTTGAGAATTTATTTAGAACGATCCATGAACTTCAATCTGAACTCAGAACAACGGTTCCCATGAAACGAACGATTGAACAAGTCTTGTTGTTTTGCGTCGTTTTATTGGCGGTGGCTGAACGGGTTCTTGGTGGCAGTCTGGATGCCGTGGCGATTACAAATATTCCTGAGCCGGGGTATATGGAGGCCTATGTTGATCCGGTATTCAAAACGACCGTGACTCGAATCACTGGATTCCCTGGAAGCGATATTCCCAACCTCAGCGGCAAATGGGCTGTCATTGCTCGGCACCATTATTCCAAAGACGCCGCTTGGAACTGCGATCAATCTCTCCTCTTTCTTGAACGGCATCAAGGCAGCCCGGGTGCGTTGTTTCTCGATGGAACAACTTATCAGCCGCTGTTCGGTCGCAAAGAACCTGGCACGGAAACACGGTGGCATCCCCAAAAACCGGAGGTCATGGTTTATGTGAAGGGCAATGTCATCGGCTACTGGGATGTGCGGCAGGACACGACCCGGATCGTGGCCGGTTTTCCGGGTTACTCGGAATTTCATATCGGGCCTTGGGAGGGCAATCTTTCCCGGGATGGGCGGCGCATCGTCATCGAAGGGCGAAAAGGCAAAGATCACATCGCCTTCGCCTATGATTTTGAGGAAGACCGGAAATATCCGGACTTGATCTTGAATGATGTCGCCGATGTGGATTGGGTTTCAATCTCGGCCTCCGGGAATTACCTCGTGCTCAACGGCCGAATCAAGGGGCAGACGTCAGATCAGACGCAGGTCTATGACCTTCTTGGAACCAAGGTCGGCAGCTTGTGGGCTGAACACGGTCGCCCCAGCCATTACGACCTAACCATTGATGATGCCGGTGATGATGTCGCCGTCGGTGGATCGAGGTCGGGGCCGGACGATGGGCGGGTAATCAA
This sequence comes from uncultured Verrucomicrobia subdivision 3 bacterium, assembly GCA_903922735.1. Taxonomy (GTDB): domain Bacteria; phylum Verrucomicrobiota; class Verrucomicrobiia; order Limisphaerales; family UBA11358; genus UBA11358. The sequence goes on along the minus strand of CAIXUZ010000070.1, from coordinate 39,934 downwards.
GCGCCGGCTGAGTGATGGCAAAATCACCGTCTTGACCGGCGGTGGCTACGCCAGTCATACGTCAACGCGGAACGTCAATCGGCCCGGCTGGGCCTACGTCACGTATCAGCATCGGGGTCCGACCTGGCCTCCCTATTGGGATGAGGTGGATGCCGTGAAACTGGATGGCAGCATGGCGGTCGAGCGCATCGCTCATTTCCATACGAAAAGAACCGATTATTTGACGGAGTCCCATGCCGTTCCGTCGCCGGATGGCAATCGCGTTCTTTGGGCAAGCGATTGGGAAGCCGCCAAGGGCCGTCCAATATTCACGTTGGTCGCGCAAAAGGTTGCAGCCGGAAAGCCGACGAAATAATTTGCTACAAATTCACCACCTGACTAGGAATTAACGAATGAATACACCTGACATCAAATCTTCCAGCCAGCGGCTGGTCTCGGTCGACGCATTGCGCGGATTCGACATGTTCTGGATTATCGGCGCAGACGCGCTGGTGCAGGCGTTGAGTCGCCTGGGCGACACGCCGGTCACCAGGTTGCTGGCGACCCAAATGGATCATGTGGAGTGGGAGGGATTCCGTTTCTATGATCTGATATTCCCGCTCTTTCTGTTCATCGTTGGCGTGTCCATCGTGCTTTCAATGGACCGCATGGTGGCGGCAAACGGGCGAAAGGGCGCGCTCATCCGGATTGCGCGCCGCAGTGTGCTGCTCTTTGCCCTCGGCATTTTCTACTACGGCGGTTTGACAAGGGCATGGCCGGACGTGCAATTCGCCGGTGTGCTCCCGCGCATTGCGCTATGTTACTTCATTGCGGCGACGTTGTATGTCCTGCTGCCGCGCAAGGGACTTGTGGTCGCGGTGGCAGTTTGTCTTGCCGGTTACTGGGCGCTGATGATGTTCGTGCCCTTTCCGGATGTGCAGTTGGCCCATTCCAAAATAGGTAAGAAGGAATCGCAGGCGCAGGCTATAGCCCCGTCGGTATTGCTCGCCAATGTATCTACAACCGTTCACGGCACCTTCGAGGAAGGACATAATCTTGCACATTACGTGGATTACCGCTGGTTGCCGGGGAAAAAACGCAATCTCAACTACACGAACGAAGGTTTGTTGAGCACCATTCCTGCCGTGGGCACCACGCTGTTGGGGGTTATGGCGGGTTGGCTGCTGACGGGCGCGCGCTGGAGCGGCCGGCAGAAAGTCGGGTGGCTGTTGGCCGGGGGCGCGGCGGGCGTCGCGCTGGGCATGCTCTGGGGATTGGAGTTTCCGGTCATCAAGCGTATTTGGACTTCGTCCTACGTTCTCGTCGCCGGCGGTTATAGCGCCATCCTTCTCGGCGTATTTTATCTGGTGGTGGATGTGTGGCAGGTGCGCGCGTGGTGCCAGCCGTTCGTGTGGATGGGGACAAATGCCATCACCATTTATCTCGTGGATAACATACTCGGCGGTTTCAACGACCTTGCTAGGCGTGTGGTGGGCGGCAACGTGCAGCAGTTTGCGGATGCGCACCTCGCGAAAGGCTGCGGCGACCTGATGATTGCGTTGGTTGGCTTGGTGATTGCATTTTGGATCGTCCGCTTCCTCTACTTGCGGAAAATATTTCTGCGAGTCTGATTGTCATTAAAACAAACAAATGAAGAAAATCACATATTGCATCCTCGCTACGCTGCTATTGACGCCGTTGGCTGTGCTCTGCGCTGCCGAATTGGCAAAGACAAGCAAGCCCAACATCCTTTTTATCATGACGGACCAGCAAACCGTCAGCGCGCTCGGTTGCGCAGGAAATCCATATGTGAAGACACCGAATCTCGACCGGCTGGCGGCGCGGGGGATGCGCTTCACGCAATCGTATGTCTCCTTTCCCTTGTGTTCTCCGTCGCGCGCCAGTCTCTTTTCGTCCCGCATACCGCATGAATTGGGTATTTACGGCAATAACAATGCCGCTGAACTGAGAAAGAAGGGAGTGCCAACTCTGGGTGAGCTTTTTCACGCTGCCGGCTACGAAACTGCCTATGCCGGCAAATGGCATGCTTTTGACGCTTTTCCGGCTTACAATAGCGGTGTGGTGCCGGGATTCACCGTTTTACCAATGGGAGGCAAAGATCCCAGGCCTGGCGACAAAAAAACGGAGCAGAAGTCGCCGCAGTGCGATCCTTACGTTGCCGAGGCTGCCGTCAAATTTCTCCAGCAACCACACGCCAAGCCATTCTTGCTCGTCGCCTCGCTGGTGAACCCGCATGACATTTGCGAGTTTAGCTCCTATGAAGGGTTTCAAAAAATGCTGCCCGTTGACCCGGCACAGTTACCGCTGCCGCGATTCAATCTACGTGACACCGATAAATTGCCTTCGGAAATGCAAAGGGAGGTGTTAAAACGCAGTGATTGGAGCGACTTGAAATGGCGCCAATATTTGTGGATCTACTATCGTCTCGTGGAGTCCTCTGACCGGCTGATTGGTCAGGTGCTGGCCGCGCTGGAGCAGACGGGATTGAGTTCCAACACCATCGTTGTCTTCACCTCTGATCACGGCGAAATGATGGGGTCACATGGACTGGTTACCAAAGAAAAACTCTACGAGGAATCCGTTGCCGTGCCCCTGATCATCGCGTCGCCCAATGCATCAGCCAGCGTGGACCGCCAGCATCTGGTCAGTGGATTGGATTTGATGCCGACCTTCCTCGACTACGCCGGCATCGCCGCTCCCGCCTCGCTCGAAGGTCGGAGCCTCCGGCCGTTGGTGGCGGGGAAAACGGTTGCGTGGCGTGAGTTTGTGGTTGCGGAAACGATGGAGCCAGAAGCCCGCATGATCCGCACCGCTCGCTACAAATATATTTGTTTCGGCGCCGGCGAGAACCGTGAACAGTTCTTCGACGAGGAGCAGGATCCCGGCGAGTTGTATAATCTGATCAACCATGCCGAACTCGCCAGCGAAGTGGTCCGACATCGGGTCCTCCTGAAAGAGTGGATGGCATCCACCAGGGACACCTTTGGCAAGGGACCTGAAGTCTTGAGCGAAGCGAAACGGAGAGAAAACAGTAAGCAACGAGACCGTGAGATGCCAGTCAAAGGAACACCGATTGCTCCGCCATCCGATACGATGAAGAAGCCCGATGTGGATCGCGTCGCGAGTTTTATGAAAAGGGATGCGAACCACGATGGTAAGCTGAGCCTGGAAGAATACCTCGTCAACCAAAACAATGCCGAAGCTGCCACGAAACGTTTTAAACGATGGGACACCAACCAGGATGGTTTTCTATCGCGCGAGGAGTTCATCAACGAAGGAGGTAATTCAAAATGAATATGACACATAAAAACATTGCAATTATAGCCCTGCTGTTGGCGCCGCTGGCCGCTTTGCCCGCCGCCGATGCTTTTTCGACAACGAAGCCCAACATCCTGTTCATCGCCGTGGACGATTTGCGTCCCGAACTTGGTTGCTACGGCAAGGATTACATCAAAAGTCCGAACATCGATGGCCTTGCCAAAACGGGCATGGTTTTCAATCGCGCCTATTGTCAGCAGGCCGTTTGTTCGCCGACCCGTTCCAGCCTGTTGACCGGCACGCGTCCTGACACGACCAGAGTGTGGGATTTGGAAACGTATTTTCGCGTGGCCTTACCGGATGTGGTCACGCTTCCGCAATATTTCAAGCAGCGCGGGTATTTCGTCCAAGGCATGGGCAAGATATATCATGGAGGTTTTGACGATGCGCCTTCGTGGTCGGTGCCGTGGCAGAATCCGAAGGCACCGATTTATGCTCTGCCGGAAAACGTCGCCTTGAATGAGCGCAAGCTTCAAGGTGAGCCCGACGGTAAAAAGGGGGAGAACAACGGTGCCGCGCTCAGTTCCTATTCGCTGCCCCAGAGCAAAGAAGCCGGGGCTTCCACCGATCAGAAGACTGGGAAAAAGAAAGCTGCTGGTGCCAGGCAGCCGACCGCGCGAAATTCCCGCGGCCCGGCCTATGAAGGTGCCGATGTTCCCGACAATACGTTTATCGATGGCAAAGTGGCCGACTTGGCGGTGCAAACGCTGCGCGACATCAGTAAGAAACCCGAACCATTCTTCCTTGCCGTCGGGTTCATCCGGCCGCATCTGCCGTTCGTGTCGCCCAAAAAATACTGGGACCTCTACGATCCGGCCACCATCAAGCTGGCGCCTAATCCGTTTCTCCCCAAGGACGCGCCCAGATATGCCATTCTCGAGGGCAGCGAAATGCGCTCGTATCACGCCATTCCCGAAGGCCATATTCCTGACGATCTGGCCCTCAAGCTCAAGCATGGCTATTACGCCGGGGTTAGTTACACCGACGCGCAGGTGGGCAAAGTGCTTGCCGAACTCGCCCGGCTTGGTTTGCGCAAGAACACGATCGTCATCCTTTGGGGAGACCACGGTTGGAAACTCGGCGAGCATGACGCCTGGTGCAAGCACAGCAACGTGGAGAACGATGTGAATGCGCCGCTGATCCTGTCCGTGCCGGGCATGAAAAACGCCGGCACGTGCACCGATGCGCTCGTGGAGTTTGTGGACATTTATCCTACGCTATCCGAACTCGCGGGGTTGCCGCTGCCGGGGCATCTGGAGGGAACCAGCTTCAAGCCGCTGCTGGAGAATCCGAAGCAGCCGTGGAAAACCGCTGCGTTCAGCCAGTATCCGCGCCGTGATGTGAAAGGCGTTGGCGAACTCATGGGTTACACGATGCGCACCGACCGGTATCGTTTTACCGTTTGGGTTCTGCGGAATGATCACTCAAAGGTGGATGCCGTCGAACTCTACGATCATCAGGCCGATCCGCAGGAAAATATCAACATCGCCAAGAAACCCGAGAACGCCCGGCTCGTCAGCCAATTGATGGTGCAATGGAAAAAAGGCTGGCAAGGAGCGAGGCCGTTGGTGACAAAATGAGCGGGAATGAATCAGCAACGTTTTTGATATGAGAACAACCAAGTCAAATTGGAAGTCTTTGCATAAGATTAGCCGGCTTGTTCTTGGATTGCTGCCAGCGTTCTCGGGGCTGGCCGCGCCGACTGCCATCGTCCCGCAAAAGCCCAACATCCTGTTCATCTTGGCTGACAACTGGCGCTGGCCGACGGCGGGCGTGCTCGGCGATCCGATGGCTCGGACACCAGCCTTTGATCGTGTCGCCCGCGAGGGCGTTTTATTCACGCACACGTTCAATGCCGCCCCATCATGCTCACCGACTCGTGCCAGTTTGCTCACCGGTAGATACCCGCATGAACTCGCCGAGCGCGCAAACTTGTGGAGCGCTTTTCCGAAAGACACGCCGGTCGTCACGCAACTACTCCGTGAAGCGGGTTACGACATTGGTTACAGTGGTAAAGCATGGGGTCCCGGCAAGGCCGAACTCTCCGGCTGGAAGGAGAATCCCGTGGGGCCGAAATTTGCCGGTTTCAGCGACTTCCATGAGCAGCGCAAAGCGGGGAAGCCATTCTTCTTTTGGCTCGGCAACACCGATACCGCCACTCGGGGCCACAAGCTTGATTTTGTGGCCGACGCTGCCAAAGCCGGACTCGATCCTGCTGCCCTTGTGGTGCCGCCGGAACTGCCCGATTGTCCTGAAGTTCGTAAGGATTTGATGAACTATTACGGCGGTGTGTTGAAGCTCGACGAAGAAGCCGCGCAGGCCATCGCGCTGCTTGAAAAGTCCGGCGAACTCGATAACACCGTGGTTGTTTACACCAGCGACAACGGCTGGCAGATGCCGCGCGGTCTGGCCAATTGCTATGATTCCGGTTCGCGAGTTCCGCTCGCGATTCGCTGGGGCAAAAACCTCGCCGCTGGTCGCAAGGTTCAGGAATTCGTCAACGGTGCGGATCTCGGCCCCACCTTTCTTGAGCTCGCCGGTCTCACCCCGCCTCCGGTCATGACCATGCACGGCATCAAAAGTCTCCTGCTCGGTGAACCGGACGCAATTCGGCGCGATGCTGCCTTCATCGAACGCGAACGCCATGCCAACGTCCGCACCAATAATTTGAGCTACCCCGTCCGCGCCGTTCGCACGCGTGATTTCCTTTATCTTCGGAATCTCCGCCCCGACCGCTGGCCGGCCGGCGACCCCGATGTGTTTTTCATTCACGGGCGGCCGTTTGGCGATGTTGACACTTCGCGGACGAAGGATTTTCTGCTCGCCCACCAGAGCGATCCCGCGTATGCCAAATACACCGCACTCATTTTCGGTAAACGTCCCGTTGAGGAACTCTACGACTTGCGCAGTGATCCGAACCAGATCACCAATGTCGCCAGCCTGCCCGCGCATGCTGACACACTCAAACAGCTCCGCACCCGCGTAGATGAGTGGATGAAGCAGACCCACGACCCGCGCGTCGATCCCGCTTACGATGGCTTTGACGCTTTCCCATATTATGGGAAAGGAACTCCGCATGAGTAATCGGTATCGCAACTGAAAGAAATAAAATGAAACCTATAAAATCTCTTGTCCATACCGCTTTGTTACTGGCGCCGCTGGCCGTTCTTCACGCCGCCGCTACTAAAGATTATCCCATTCAGCCGGTGCCCTTCACGGCGGTACGCGTTCAAGATGCGTTTTGGACGCCGCGATTGGAAACCAACCGGCTCACGACCATCTGGTATGATTTCCAGCGATGTGAGGAGACCGGGCGCATTGACAATTTCTCAAAGGCGGCTGGTTTGATGCAAGGCGAGTTCAGAGGCATTCCCTACGACGACTCGGACGTTTACAAGGTCATCGAAGGCGCAGCCTATTCGCTCGCACTCGCGTCCAACCCGAAGCTTGACAAGTATCTTGATGTCGTCATCGCGAAGATTGTCGCCGCGCAGGAGCCGGACGGTTACCTCTACACCGCGCGTCGGCTATTCCCGCCGGAGAAAATGCCCGGAATGAGCGGCAAGACCCGCTGGTCGAATCTCGCCAGCAGCCACGAACTCTACAATGTCGGTCATCTCTACGAAGCCGCCGCCGCCCACTTCCAAGCCACCGGCAAACGCACACTGCTCGACGTGGCCACGAAGAACGCCGATATGCTCTGCCAGACCTTTGGCCCCGGCAAAGACCAGCTCAAGGAGCCGCCCGGCCACGAGGAGATCGAGATCGGTCTTTGCAAACTCTACCGCGTCACCGGCCGGCAGCGTTACCTCGACCTCGCAAAGTTTTACGTCGAGTTGCGCGGTCACGAAGATACCCACAAGCTGCGCGGCCCGAATCAGCAGGACCACAAGCCAATCTACGAGCAGGACGAAGCCGTCGGTCACGCCGTGCGTGCAGTTTACTACTATGCCGGCGTCGCCGATGTCGCCGCGCTCACCGGCGACCAGAAGCTCATCGCGGCGATTGACCGGCTTTGGGAGAACGTCGCTTTCAAAAAGCTCTATCTGACCGGCGGTATTGGCGCGACGCGGAACCATGAGGCATTCGGTGCAAACTACGAGCTGCCGAACAAGACCGCCTATAACGAGACCTGCGCCGCCATCGCCAACGCCCTCTGGAACGAGCGCATGTTTCTGCTCCATGGCGACGCGAGATATCTTGATGTCCTTGAGCGCACCATTTACAACGGCTTTCTCTCTGGCGTCGGGCTTACCGGCTGCGAGTTTTTCTATCCGAATCCGCTCGCTAGCAACGCGCGTTACCAGCGCAGTCCTTGGTTTGGCACTGCCTGCTGCCCTGTCAATGTTGCCCGTTTCTTGCCGGAATTGACCGGTTACATCTATGCCGTGCGCGATGGCGAGGCGTTCGTGAATCTCTTCGCCGGCAGCACCGCGAAGCTGTCCATCGGCCAGACTGCCGTCGAACTGCGCCAGCAGACGCGCTATCCGTGGAACGGCAAGGTCGCCATCACCGTCGCGCCGGAGAAAAAAGCCGCGTTTACCCTCAACGTCCGCATACCCGGTTGGGCGCGCAACGAACCGGTGCCGAGCGACCTCTACCGTTACGACGACGGCCTAAAGCCCGGGGTCAAACTCACCGTCAACAACAAGCCCGTTGCGCTTGCGCTTAAGAAAGGCTTCGCCCAAATCAAACGCGCGTGGCAAGCCGGCGACACTGTCGAGTTGGAACTGCCGATGCCCGTGCGCCGCGTCGTTGCACATTCAGCGGTGATGGAGGACGTGGACACGTTCGCCGTCGAGCGCGGGCCGCTGGTCTATTGCGCCGAGGGGGCTGACAATGACGGCAAGGTGCTCGCGAAAGTGCCCGGCGAGGACGTGCGGTTCGAGACGCAGGAGCGGCGTGACTTGTTCGGCGGTATTGTGACCGTGAAGGTTATTCCGCATGGTAAAGGCGACCCGCTGACGCTGATTCCGAACTGTCTCTGGGAAAACCGTGGCCCGAACGAGATGTCCGTCTGGCTTCGCACCAAGCCCGCACCGCCTGAGCCGTGGGCTGCATCGTATTGTTTCCCGGGTGACAGCGTCGAGGCGTGTTTCGATGGTCAAATGCCAGTCAACTCCGCCGACCATAAGGTCCAGCGTATGACTTGGTGGGACCACAAGGGCACCACTGAGTGGGTCGAGCGACAATTTGACAAACCGACGAAGCTCTCCGTCTCCGGGGTTTACTGGTTTGACGACACCGGCAAAGGCGGTTGCCGCGTCCCGCACAGCTGGAGTCTGCTCTACAAGGACGGCGAGCAGTGGAAGCCCGTCGAGGGCGTGACTAGCTTTGGCGTCAAGCCCGACCAATTCAACCGCGTTACCTTTACTCCTGTCTCCACGACCGCCCTGCGCCTTGAAGTTCAACTTCAACCCAAATACTCTGGCGGCATTCTCAAGTGGATAATGGCTGAAAAATAACTGCCTGTATTATCCAACCAGAAAAATGAAATCACCCGTCTTGATCATTGCCGCTCTGCTGCATTCTTCGCTGGCAGTGCTCCATGCTGCCGATGCGCCGCCGTCGGCGAAAAAGGCGATTGCCCCGACTTATCAGGCTGACTGGCGCTGGGTTCACGGCGCGGTTTTTGTCCCGACCAGTGCCGTCAACGAAGCCCAGCAATGGGATGAATATGACCCGGTCATCAATGACCGTGAGCTTCACTACGCCTCTCTCTATGGCATCAACTGCGTCCGGGTTTATCTTCACTATTTTATTTACCTCAAGAACAAGGAGGCGCTGTTGCGCAACATTGAGGATTTTCTGGCTCGCGCTGACAAATATGGGATCAAAACGGAGTTTGTCTTCTTTGATGACTGTTGGAACGAGCCTTCGAAGGATATTCTGAAGCCCGGTTACAAATACCCTAATCCTGTATTCGGTGTTCATAACAGCCGCTGGCTGCTCTCGCCCGGTCAAGATGCGCTGAATCATTACGAAGATCACCGTGATCGCCTGAAGGCGTATGTTCAGGATGTCGTAAAGGCTCACCTGAATGATTCCAGAATCGCTTTCTGGGAGACCTACAATGAGCCCAAGGAGAAGACGCCGGGCATCTTGAATCTGCTTAAGGATTCCCAGCAATGGATTCATGAGACCGGTAGCAAGATTCCCGTCACGGCTACTGGCTACAGCTATTGTGGTGATCCGTATTCCGACTTCCTGACCTGGCATAACTACGACAGCAATTACAAAATCAAAGCCAATGGAAACCCTGTTTATGCTTTGAACACCGAGTGTATGTGCCGCAAGGAACAGGATGTTCCTGGTGTAATCGAACATTATATGGGCAAGACCGGATTCATTGTCTGGGAGTTCGGCATTGGCCGTGACAACTGCCGCTTTTACTGGGGTGATAAAACTGAAACGCCCGCAGCGGATGAGTATGACCGGCCTTTTCATGGCCTCGTTTATGCCGACGGTCATCCTTGGTCCACCAACGACATCAAGGCCTGGCTGGGCGCGGAGGCTTATGCCAGGCTGCCGGTTTTCCAGGTGAGCTATTTCCGCGACACCGCCTTCAATTCGCTTGCCAAGCAGTCGATTACTCCCGCCATTGATTTTGATCTCAAGGATGAAATTGGCTATGGTTCCCCAGACACCTCCATCCATCTGGCAAAAGATTACTACTCCATCCGGTGGACTGGGGAGATTGAGTCGCCGGAATCAGGCTCAGCCATTCTATTTTTGAAGAGCCATGATGCCGTCAAGGTGACTGTCAATGGCCATCTGGTAATCAAAAAGGCAAAGGGGGCTGGAGATTCCACTGGTGCCGTGGCGCTCAGGGCAGGCAAACGCGCCAGGATTACCGTCGAGTATGTTCATGAAACCGGCCCCGCTAGCATTCATCTCGAATGGACTCCTCCCAATGGTATACGGCAGATTCTCTTTCCCGTCAGCCACCTTTGACCTTTCTGGGTATGCAAAAACATTAAAATTTAATATGACCATGAAACTAATCGCCAAGCCCATCATCCTTGCCCTTCTGTCGCTGATTCCACTGTCGGCGTTATCCGTCAATGCGGAACCTGCCACCGGCAAGGCGCTCGTCACCGTTCATCCCGAAAATCCGGGCGTGGCGATCCCTACGGACTTCCTCGGCTTCAGTATCGAGAAGAAAATTCTATCCATCGAATGTTTTCAGCCAAAGAATTCAGTGCTCATCAATCTCTTCACTAACCTGGGCGCGGGAGTGCTGCGGATCGGGGCCAATGAAGGGGATTCCACCTTTTGGTCGCGCACCGAAATGACTCCGCTTTCCGGCATGAAAACCTTTGGCTATACCCTGAAACCATTGACCATCGGGCCGTTGTCTTTGAACAACCTGTATGGATTTTCCAAGCAAAGCGGCTGGCGCGTGATTCATGGCTTGAATCTCGGCACCTACGATCCGGCGATGGCTGCGGATGAGGTGACCTACGCGTTGCAGGTCGGCGGCTCGTCGGTCCTGGCCTTTGAGGTCGGCAATGAGCCGAACCTGTACCGCAAGAACGCCGCCCGAGATGGCTTGCGAGCGGCCGATTACGGGTATGCTCAATACCGGCGCGAGATTGAAGGCTATTACGGCGCTATTTTGGCAAAAGCGCTCGGCGCGCCGCTTGGCGGTCCGGCCACGACCAGGTTTTGCAACTGGCTGCCTGATTTTGTGCGGGATTTCAAAACCAGGATCAAGCTGGTGACGAGTCATGGTTATGCGATCTCCGGCAGTGAAAAAGATCCGCAATCGATTTGGTTCCCATCCATTGAAAACCTGATGCGCCCGCAGAAAGATAAAGAACAGGTTTGGCTGCCGAAATTGGAGGCGGCCAAGGCGGCGGGAATACCCTGTCGCTTTGATGAATACAACTCTTGCACCGAAGGCGGACGACGCGGCGTCAGCGATGTCTTTGCCTCGGCACTCTGGAATGTGGATTTTATGCTGGCCGTGGCCGAACAGGGCGGGGCGGGTGTCAATTTACATGGCGGGTTTGGTGCCAAGGCCGGCTATTCGCCGTTTTCCTATCGCGATAACCGCTATTTTGTGAACCCAATCTATTATAGCATGTTGCTGTTTCATCAGGCGGCCCAGGGCCGCGTGGTGCCGGTGGAATGCCAGACGCTGGCTAATTTCGTCGCCCATGCCGTTCTGGGCGAAGACCGCAAACTGCGTGTGGTGCTCATCAACAAGGATCTGACGAATTCGGTCGTTGCATCCATCGTGGCTGGCTTGCCGAATACGAAAGCCCGGGTGATTCACCTGACCGCACCCTCGGCCACATCTACGGAGGGCATCACCTTGGCTGGCAGCGCGGTTGCGGGGGATGGAACGTGGAAGCCGCTGCCGGGCGCTCCGGTGTCCTGCGTGAATGGAAAATTCGAAGTGTCATTGCCTGCTGCGAGCGCGACGTTGCTCACTGTCGAGTAGGGGTGGATTCATCAACGAACAACATAATCGGCACCTTTACTCGCATCACCGTTTTGTTGCTGGTATCGCTGGCTGCCCCGGCAAAATTGGCACAAATGCTCGATTGATTTTGTTGCGCAATTTGCTCGGCACTGAAACGATGATGGAAAAGAATAAATGTACACTCTGATTTGTTTTGCTCTGAAAGAGGAAGCCGTGCCGTTTCACAAAATTGCGGCGGCCCATCCGGGATTGATCACGCTCATCGTCGGCATCGGGCGGCAGAACGCAGAAAAGTCCATCCGCGGTTTTCTTTCCAATTGCACTCCTGAGCAAGTGTTTACGTGTGGTTTCGCCGGCGGACTTAATCCAGATTATCAACTCGGCGATGTGGTGTTTGATGCGGCCACCAGCAAGCCGCAAATAGCCGCCCAACTTATCGCTGCCGGCGCGAAGCCCGTAAAGTTTTTCTGCGCCGACCGCATCGCCATCACGGCGATGGAAAAGTGGAAGTTGTGCTTCGATACCGGCGCGGACGCGGTGGAGATGGAGTCGGCGGCCATTCACGCCGTTTGTGCCGAGCGCGGTATTCCCTGCGTCACGGTGCGCGTGATTTCCGACACGGCGCATGAGGATTTGCCGTTGGATTTTAATGCGCTAGCCAAGCCGGATAAGAGTCTGGATTATGGCAAGCTGGCGTGGGTCATCGCCCGGTCACCGGGAAAAATTGGCGCGTTGATGGGATTGCAGAAGCGGACCCAGTTCGCCGCCGGACAGCTTGCTGCCGTTCTGAAAAAGCTGATCTGAAAGCTGCGATAATTGCGATTCATTTTCCAAGTCGGAACTTGCCAAGGTGGGGCGAAAGCCATTCACTTTCCGGATGTCTGAAAAGATAATTTTGCTGCCTGGCCTCATGTTGGAATTGCATTCCATCCTGGCGCCGCTTGATTTAACTAAGCTTTTTTCAAAGCCGCAGCCGCTTGAAGTGGAACTCGGTTGTGGCGATGCATCGTTTCTCGTGGAATATGCTCGGCAGCATACGGATATAAATTTTATCGGTGTGGAGCGATTGCTGGGGCGGCTGCAGAAACTTGACAAAAAAGGCCGTCGCCTCGGGCTGGAAAACATCCGCGGGGTTCGCATCGAATCGGCTTACTTTCTCCAATACCTGCTGCCGCCGCAAACGGCGACGTCGGTGCATATTTATTTCCCGGATCCGTGGCCGAAGAAGAAGCATCGCCGACACCGGCTCATCAACGAAGCGTTTCCGGCGCTGGTCCGCAGGGTGCTGGTGCCGGCAGGCATGGTTTTTTTGCGGACTGACGATGCGGATTATTTTCAGCAGATAACGGAGGTGTTTAGAGGGGCGGACTATTTTATGAAAACAGCAACGCCGGTGGCTTTGGCGGCAATAACGACAGACTTCGAGCAGGATTTTAATGCGCAGGGGATTCCGACATTACGGGCGGCTTACAAACTTCTTTAAACGTCAATCACTGGGCCGTTGCCGCCGCTGGAATTCTTTGGCGGTTCTGGCGGACGGCGTTGCACGGAGACTCGGGCATTGCCGGTAAGGACATTCAGAACCACGGAAATGACACTGATGATCAACGCGCCAAGGAATGCGTAACCAAAACTGTCTACCTTGAAAAACGGCAACAGTACTTCCAACAGGCACAGCAACAGCGCATTAATGACCAGCGTGAACAGGCCAAGCGTGAAAATCAGTAGCGGCAGCGCGATAAGCATCAAGATCGGACGCACAAATGCGTTCAGGATGCCGAGCAGGAAGGAGGCGATGAGCAGATTTTCTACCTTGTTGCCGTAGCTGATGTGGTTACGCAAAATGAAGACCGCCAGTAACACAGCAACGGTGTTGATAACCCAGCTTTGCAGAAAGCGCACGGATTTTTGAACTCGAGGATTCATTGCCGAAAACGTCAGCAAGATGCGTGACAGGAGGATTAAAAACAAGGCGCGATTTCTTGTATTCCGTTCAGGTTCTGCGCCGGATTTTTGTCGTCCCCTGAAAAAAACCGGGCTTATAATTTTGCGGGTCGGTATTTGTCTGGATTTTGCTTCTGGGGTTGTCTTATCGGACCCGCGGCACGCAAACCTCGCCTGTCTGACTGTGCCGGCAAAGCGCAAACGTGGCGAAACAAATTACCTCCTTCGTCTAGTTTTGCGATAACTCACCGGCCTAGGATTGGTTTCCGGTTTGCCGCCCTCAATCAGGTTTTTTAATTCCCGGATCTGGTCGCGAAGCAACGCTGCCTTTTCAAACTGCAAATTCTCCGCCGCTGTGAGCATTTCGCCCTCGAGTTCGCGGATGGTTTCGGTCACATCCAGATCGGTCGTGGTCTCGCGCAATAGACCGGCGGCAGCGGCGTGCTGATCTTCCTGCACGGCCAGGCTTTCCTCCACCGCGCGGCTGACGCTGCGGGGTGTGATGTTGTGCTCGGTGTTATAGGCAACCTGACGCACGCGGCGTTTCTCAGTGACGGCGAGAAATTTCTGTATGCTTTGCGTCATCACATCGGCGTAAAGAATCACTTCGCCGTTCAGATGCCGTGCGGCGCGGCCGGCGGTCTGGATCAAACTGGTTTCGCTGCGCAGAAAACCTTCCTTGTCCGCATCGAGAATCGCGACGAGGGAAACTTCCGGCAGATCCAGGCCTTCACGCAACAAGTTGATGCCGACCAGTACGTCGAATTCACCTTTGCGGAGGGAGCGGAGAATCTCGACCCGTTCAATCGCATCAATATCACTATGGAGATATTGCACACGAATGCCGATATCACGCAGGTAATCGGTCAGCTCCTCAGCCGTGCGCTTGGTGAGCGTCGTGACGAGCGTGCGTTCTTTCTTGTCGCTACGCTGGCGGACTTCCTCCATCAAATCATCAATCTGCCCCTTAAGCGGCTTGATGGTGACCTTGGGATCAATCAAACCGGTTGGGCGCACGACTAATTCAACGACCTTGCCTTGTGACCAGCCGATTTCGCGTGGCGCCGGCGTGGCGCTGACGTAGATTGTCTGGTTCTGCATCCCTTGGAATTCGAGAAAGTTTACCGGCCGGTTATCCAGCGCGCTCGGCAGGCGGAAACCGTGATCCACGAGCACTGTCTTGCGGGACTTGTCGCCTTCATACATGCCGCCGATCTGCGGAACCGTGACGTGCGATTCGTCGATCACCAGCAGGTAATCATCCGGGAAAAAATCAAACAGCGTCGTCGGTCGCGAACCGGGCAACCGGTTCGCGATGTGTCGGGAATAATTCTCGATGCCGGAACAAAAACCCATTTCTTCCATCATCTCCAGATCAAACTCGGTGCGCATCTTGATGCGCTGCGCTTCGAGCAATTTGCCATCCCGCTCAAATACGGCGATGCGTGTGCCGAGTTCCTCGCGAATGCCGAGGATGGCGCTCTTCATCTTTTCGCCGGTCGTCACGAACTGTTTCGCCGGAAAAATCATGTTCGATTGTAGTGACTCGATTTTGTTTCCCGTCAACGGCTCGAAGCGGGTGAGCTTTTCAATTTCTTCACCAAAGAATTCTAGGCGCAGGCCGTCTTCGCGGCCGGCGGGCCAGACTTCCACCGTATCGCCGCGCACGCGGAAATTGCCGCGCTCGAAGGCGATGTCGTTGCGCGAATATTGCAAGTCCACGAGGCGGGAAAGAAATTGCTCGCGCGAAATCTCCATGCCGACGCGGACGGGGACGACGAGCGATTCGTAATCTTCCTTGCTGCCGATGCCGTAGATGCACGATACGCTGGCGACGACAATGACATCGCGCCGGGTGAAGAGCGAGGCCATCGTGGACAGGCGCATCCGCTCGATGTCGTCGTTCACGCTGGAATCTTTTTCGATGAACGTGTCGGTGCGCGGGATATAGGCTTCCGGCTGGTAAAAATCAAAGTAGCTGACAAAATATTCGACGGCGTTTTTCGGGAAAAAGCTTTTGAACTCTGCGTAAAGCTGTGCGGCGAGCGTCTTGTTGTGTGAAATGACGAGCGTTGGCTTGTTCACGTTCTTGATGACGTTGGCCACGGTGAAAGTCTTGCCCGAACCTGTGACGCCCAGTAGCGTCTGATGCTTTGTCCCGGAGAGAATTCCGGCGGTCAGCTTTTCAATGGCCTGCGGTTGGTCGCCGGCGGGCGCGTAATCGGAAATGAGTTCAAACACGGGACGAAAATAGACCGGAATTGAATCGTGTCAAACTCCCGCCGGAGTCAAGGCGGCGCGCTTCACGCCTTCTTTACAAAGCAGGCTTTCAGGCCGACGGCGATGCCGTCAACTTTGCAGGAGATTTCGTGGTCGCCATCCACGAGCCGGATGGGTTTGGACTTCGAGCCGCCCTTGAGCACTGACGAGCCGCCGAGTTTCAGGTCTTTAATCAAGATGACGCAATCGCCGTCGGCAAGCACATTGCCGTGGGCGTCCTTGACGACGCGGGGACCGGCGGCGGCTTCCGGTTCGGGTGTGCGTTCCCATTCATGGCCGCAGGTGACGCATTCATAGCGAACGGCGTGTTCCAGAATTTCGGGCATTTCGCACATCGGGCAGGCGGCAGGTTTGCTCATAAAGGAAC
The DNA here is from genome assembly GCA_903922735.1 of uncultured Verrucomicrobia subdivision 3 bacterium. Classification (GTDB taxonomy): domain Bacteria; phylum Verrucomicrobiota; class Verrucomicrobiia; order Limisphaerales; family UBA11358; genus UBA11358. The sequence continues at coordinate 23,594 of CAIXUZ010000070.1, read as the reverse complement.
ACAATAGCTGTTTTCTTCGCTGCGAATCAATCGCGCACTTATTACGCGCGTCGGGCTTTAGCTGAAAACCGCCATCACAACTGAAGTGAAATTAGATAATGCGGCAGCGGGACATTTTAAAAACTTTGGAAATATCTCCCCCCTTTCCCTCGGCGTCGGGTTGAATTGATAAAACCCAATCTGATGGTGCCTTAACGTTCTTTCTGCATTTTACCCCGATATGCGCAGGGGGAATGGCAGTTTATAATGGCGAAGCGGTTTTCACCACTTCAACCGCACCAGCCGGAGCGGTGAACTCCAGAACCCGGCCGGTATCGGTGACCGTCGCGGTTTGGATGGTGTCGCCGCAACGGATGCTCCAGGTGCCGACGGCTGCCCCGGTGACGAGACAATGGGTGGGCGCAGCCAACCGGAAGCTCACCTGGTTGAGATCAATGTAACCTTTGGGGAAGATGACGGCGCGATTAGCGATCACTTCGCCCGTCCAGCCTTCGCCTTCCATGCGAGTCAGCGGTAATGGTACGGCGGAAGCTCCGTCGTCCATCATTTGCATGACGACCAGAAAGCGGTCATCATTCCGCTGGGTCTTGGGCGACAACTCAATACGCCAACCGAAATTCTCGTATTCGGGGCCGACACCCTTGGTGGAGTCAGCTGGATAGTTGGTTCCGTTGATTTTGAATTCATTTCCGGTGCCGCCGATGGTTTCCAAGAGAACATCCCCCTTGGCGGGCAGGACCACGCTGGCGTCCATGCGTCCGCCCCAGGCGCCGTGCACCGTGAACCCTGGCCCGGCCAAAGCCGGCTGATCTGGGCAGTGCAGCAGCCAGGTCTTTTTGAACGACGGGTTCGCTGACCGCACCCGATCGTATACTAGCAATGCCGCGGGATGCTTCGGATCATCCAGATTGAGGAAAACGAAGGAGCGGATGAAGCGTTCCACTTTCTTGGAATAGGCTCCGGTAAGGTCACCGGCCAGATGGCTGAACAGCGGTTTGACCGAATCAGGTCCGATGGCATGGGCCAAAACGCGGCCAACTTCGTGTCCCTGATTCTTTAAGATCGTGAGGGTGGCGGGCTCGATGGATTGGGCTGGCCAGCGCTGGCCGCCATCATTGGCCACAGGCATCGCCTTGCCCCAGGTGAAGGTCTCACCAGGGTCAAAGACGGTAACGGTGTTGTGGGCAATCGTGCGTTTGTAGTAGTTGATGTCGTGGCTGGAACCGTAGTGATAGGCGCCGGAACCGCAGGCGAGCGAGCCCTTATACCACACCTGAAAGTTGCCAGCATCAAGATGCTGGTGGTTGTTGAACATCCAAGGCGAGATCTTCATCTCGGCCAAAGCCACCGGGGCGGTGGGGCCTTCACCCCAGCCGGTGCGAGCGACCAGACGCCCGGCAGGATCAGGAAAGTAGCGGGACAGTGGCAGGGAGGAAACCGGCTTGGTACCCAATCCGGGATCGGCGAACAGGAAAAACCAGATACTATTCGACAACCGATCCCGCGCCTGATTTTGGCGCATGACCACACCATTGAGAACTTCATCATGATAATAATTTGCCGCCAGCAGGGTCGAAAAGTTGGGGAACGGCGATTCGGTGGTTCGCTTGAGGATGCTTGCGCAGTCGCCATCGGCCATGAGGATGCCATCCGGGCGCTGAGCGTAGACCCAGGCATAGGGAACCTGTCCTTGATCAGGGTTGAAGACATCCACACCCGACATGCGTTTAAAAATCCATGAGGCGAACATCTCCCATTGAAAACGATACGGTCCATAGCTGCTGCCCTGATGGTGCCAGTTCCCCGGATACCAGAAGTTCCGCGCCGGAACGAACTCGGCGAAGAACCGGCGGGCGGCGAACTGATACATCTCCCGATCCTCGTCGTAGGTGGCGATGCCGGCGCCCAGCTGGTCGCGCATGAGCTGGGCCTCGCCGCTGTGACCGGTGATCGCGCTTCCCTTCACCGGCGGATAGCCGATCTCGGTGAGTTTGGCGATGCGCTTCATGTGGGTGATGAATAACGCGCGATCCACGGGCGAAAGCAGCGGATAGCACCAGTCGTAGACGATGGCCGCGGTGAGGATGGTCGCCCCTTTGGCCCGGGTGATGTCCTGTTGCTCGGGGTAGGTCACGCTCGGCAGTACTTGGCGCATGATGGCAATGGCTTTTTTCCCTTGGGCGACATCTCCCTCAAGCAGGTAACGCAACGCGCAGGCTTCGCCCACGTCATGAATGCGGGGGACATAATTGGCCGGAGTGGCTGCCAGCGTCCCATCAAATGTGCTCGTGCTGTGGACCAGCACTTGCCGCCACGCTTTTCCAAAAATAGGATCGGTCATCCGCGCCTTCAGGCCGGCCACATCGTTTGACCGTACGAACAAACGAGGATGCCCAGCCGGTGGGGTGACCGGCAGCGGCGGAATCGGTTCAGCAGTAAATGCTGAAACCGCAAAGCCGGCCAGAATTATCAAGGATCGGACGCCGGTGATGAAAGCGTTATGCGTAGGGGAAACATCTGGTGAACAGATTGTTTTCAGCATTGGGCAGGGTGCTTTAATGAATTTGCAACGGTCTCTAATTCAATTCTGCTTCTCGCAATTTGGGCGCGCAAAAAAAACGTTAAATCTGCGAGGCGGGAGTGCGCTTTAGGATGGCCTTGATGATGCCGTTCATGTTGTCTTTATATTGCGGGTCGTCCTTCAATTGTTTCCAGACGGGTGCCGCTCCAAACCCCGCCCAATGCTTCTTGTGAGCATCCATATCTTCACCGCAGGTCATGTAAACCAGGCTCGGCATTGGTGAACCGATCACGGTGCGGCCGTAAAAAATCGGCGCGAGCCCGACTTCCTTCATCACGGTGATTTCGCCGCTTTCGAACATATGGATTTTGTTCAAGCCCTTGTTTTCGCTGGGGCTGATGTAGGTGCGCAGCTCAAACACGGTGGGACGTTTGGTTGGCGGCGGAACGACCAGATGCTTCATGCCATCGAAGGCCACGAGGAGCGAACTTTGAAGGCTTTCGTAAGCGGCGTTGGTTTTGGGGGCATCTAGGAATTCAGCCGCCGCTTTCTGGTAATTCTTGTCGGCGGTGAGCTTCGCGGGAATGGTCCCGAAGGCTTCCGCTGAATCACAGGGAATGAGCACATAAATTTTGTTGGTCGCGGAGTCTTGGATTTCTGTGAAAACCCCGATGGGCCGGATGCCGATGCGGTTGTAGGCGGGGACCCCGGCTTGCTGCCAATAGTCGTTGATGCGTTGCTGTTGCTCGGCGGATTTGGTCGTGTAAGTCCGCAGTTCATAATACTGTGGCTTGTCTGAATCCGCAGCGGCAACGCAGGCGGGTTGGCCTGGCAGGGTAATCAAAAAAGTGAACAGGGCGGGGATGGTGAGAATAAGGCGTGAATGCATGGGGGGAATTTGGTCGTTCTGGCGTATTCCGTCGAATCTTTTTTTCAAGCTGTCGGGCGGAGAGGTAAAAGTGAGCGTTACTTTCCGGTAACATTTTCGTCGGCTGGGCGTCTCATAAGGTATGCAAATAAAATGGCGTTGGCTGTTTGCGCTGCTGATATTCGTGAGCATCTTTGGGCGCGGGGCGGTGGCGGATGGTTTGCAGCAGATGGATTTTACCGTGGCCGATGTGGCTCGCACGGCTTGGGTTTATGTTCCGGCCTCGGCAAAAACCAGCAGCACGCCGGTGGTGTTTGTGTTTCACGGTCACGGCGGCAATGCGCGGCAGGTGGCGCGCGGTTTTGCTATTGAACGGCACTGGCCGGAAGCCATTGTGGTTTATATGCAGGGGCTGAACACGCCTGGCAAACTCACCGACCCGGAGGGGAAGCTTCCCGGCTGGCAGTCAGCTATGGGTGATCAAGGTGATCGCGACCTCAAATTTTTTGATGCCGTGCTTGCGCGGCTCAAGCAGGACTGCAAGGTGGATACGAAACGGATTTACAGCACCGGCCATTCCAACGGCGGCGGTTTCACCTATTTGCTATGGTTAGCGCGTGGGAATATTTTTGCGGCCGTCGCCCCTTCCGCCGCCGCGGCAAAATACGCGGGGCAGCTCTCACCCAAGCCGGCGATGCATCTGGCGGCCGAGAATGATATGCTCGTGAAATTTGAATGGCAGAAATTGACCATGGACACTTTGCGCAAAGTCAATGGCTGTGCCGCGACCGGCGAACCGTGGGGCCAACAGTGCACCCTTTATCCGTCAACCGGCGGCACGCCATTCGTGTCGTTCATTTATCCGGGCGGACACCAGTTTAATTCCAGCGCGCCGGCATTGATCGTGAAATTCTTCAAGGAGCATCCCGGCGAAACCGGAAAGTAATTTGCAGGACGGAAGACCCGTCTCTCCAGATTTGATTTTCTGGAGAGACGGTTTGAAGACTACTTCTTCTTGCCGGCGGCCTGTTTGTTGGCGATGGCGGCGCTTTTCTTGGCGTTGGCGCTGCTGACCTTGGCGTTTTTCTGGCCGGACTTCTTCTGGTTGGCTTTCGGGGATTTGTCACCCATAACTTTGTTTTGTTTCTGCGGTTTGACTTGCCTGCGGCATGGAAGTTTCTCCGAAGGGAAGGCTATCGTGCTGGCTGGCCTGACGATTGTAAATGCCGTAACCCGTTTATTTGTCGGATCGACGGATGTGGACTTCGATGCGATAAGTGATGCGCACGAGCAAATCACCGCGCCCGCCCCGGGGTTTGGGCAAACCTTCGTTCGGAATACGGATGATTTGATTGCGGCCAACGCCGGGCGGAATCGGTACGCGCAGCATGGAGCCGGTGATTCCGCGAAGCATTTCCGTGCCGCCCTGCAAAGCGCGTGCAGGTTTGATTTTCAGGTCACAACGCAAATCGGAACCGCGCGGTTTGAAGCGGAAACCGGGTCGCGCTTTGGCCCGCACCGAAACGAAGCCGCGTTCGAATGGTTCGGTACGTGGAATCTTAAAATGCGTTCCGGGTGCGGTATCGGGTGGCACGATAAGATTGTAGGTTTCGGTGCCGTTCTGATTCGCTGGGTCGTTAACGCAGATTTCCAGTTTGGTGCCGCGGAGAAAATCTTCGAGGCGCAGGTGAACTACTGTGGTGAGGTTGCCGGACAAATTGCCGGCGCGTTTCGTTGGGTGAGATTTTTGCGGCGCTGACAGTTCGTCGTCGTAAGCCGTGCGGCGTTCAGGGTCGCGCAAGGTTTCATAGGCGGCATTCAGTTCTTGGGTGCGGGCCAAGGCATCACGCGCTCCGCCGTTGACATCCGGATGGTGCTGTTTGGCGAGCACGCGGTAGGCGGCGCGGATTTGTGCGTCGGTGCAGCGTTGGTGCAGGCCGAGCGTGGCGTAATGGTCTGGTGTGGCCGATTTCACTGCCGCGAAGTTAGGGGATTTTCCGGCGGCACGCCATCCCGTTAATTGCGTGCTATTGCTTCAAAGGCTGCTATCTTTGTCGACTATGTCATTCCAAGTGCTTGGCCTTGATGCCAAAATATTGCGCGCCGTTTCGGAAGCCGGTTACACGGAGCCGACGCCGATCCAGACGGCCGCCATCCCGCCGATTATTGCGGGCCACGATCTTATCGGCATCGCGCAGACCGGCACGGGCAAGACGGCGGCGTTCACTCTGCCCATCCTAACGAAGCTCGCCGCGCTGCCGCCGAATCCGCGCCGTGGCACCAAGGTTCTGGTCATCGCGCCGACCCGCGAGTTGGTGGTGCAGATCGAAGAAAATATCAAGGCTTACGCAAAACATCTGCCGCTGACGGTGGCCACGGTTTTTGGCGGTGTGGGCGAACAACCGCAAATTCGCGCGTTGCGCTCGGGCACGGATGTGGTCGTGGCATGTCCGGGGCGTTTATTGGATTTGATGGGGCAGCGTGCCGCTGATTTTTCACAGTTAAAATATCTCGTGCTGGACGAGGCGGATCGGATGTTGGATATGGGTTTTCTGCCGTCTATCCGCCGCATTGTGCAGGCGTTGCCGAAGCAGCGGCAGACATTGATGTTCTCGGCGACGCTGTCGAAGGAAATCGAATCACTTACGCACGAATTTCAGCGCGCGCCGAAAGTGATTCAAATTGGCCGTCGGGCGAATCCCGCCGAGACAGTCACGCAGTTTGTCTATGAAGTTCCGAAGCATTTGAAGACGGCTTTGTTGCTTCACTTGTTGCAGGACCCGCAGATGGACATGGTGCTGATCTTCTCGCGGATGAAACATGCGGCCGACCGGCTTGCACGGCAACTGGAGCAAAAAGGCGTGCGTTGCGCGACACTGCATTCGAACCGCTCGCAGAACCAGCGACTGAAAGCGTTGAAGGATTTCAAGGATGGCGCTGTGCGGGTGCTCGTGGCCACGGATATCGCGGCGCGCGGCATCGATGTGGACGGGATCTCGCATGTGGTGAACTATGATTTCCCGATGCACGTGGAAGATTATATCCATCGCATTGGCCGCACGGGTCGTGCGAATGCGATTGGTGATGCGATCAGTTTTGTGACGAACGAAGATCACGCCGAGTTGCGCGCGCTGGAACGTTTCATTGGCCGGGGTATCGTGCGGAAGAAGGCGGAAGGATTCAATTACACGGCTGCCGCTCCACCTTACAATCCCGGGGAAGAGGGCCGGCATTTTTCACAGCAGCGGCATCAAAGTCGCCCGCAACGGTCACAGCAGCAAGGGAGTCAGCCTCGACAGGAGCGGTCAGGTCAACGGCGCTGGCGGCGGTGAGTTGCCTGTCTGGCGCAGCTATTGGATGGCCAGTGGGTCATCAATGCAGCCGTTTATGGCGGCCTTTTTGCTTTTTTCGATGGCGGTGAGCGTCGACGACCACCAGAATGAAAACGACGAAGCCCCCAAGCAGCAACACGATGATGATGGGTTGATGCTGCCAGATTTCAGATGCAAACTTGAATAAATCTGAATTCATCCCACCGCAAGTTACATCCCACCGCTCAAAAATCAAAACGGGAAATACGGGCGAAAATTCTAACTGCTCTGGAGTGGAATGCTTTCAAGTTGGCTCCGGCGGAAGCGATTCAACCGGTTTGGTCGCCAGCAAGGTGCAGGATTTGAGCAGCCGGCAGAAATCTTTTTTGCTCGTGTGTCGGTGTTCGCCGCTGCCGGACTTTAGGTTTTTCACGACTTTGTAACCGACTTCGAGGCGCTCCAGTTGGACGATACGGATAAATTCGTCGCCATGTTTCCAGACCTGTCCTTGTTGAAGCTTGAGCGCCATGGTGTGTGTGGGAGAGGCCTGTCTCTCCTGATTTCTAGTCAGGAGAGACAGTAGTGACTACTTCTTTTTCTTTTTGGCTGCGGGTTTTTTTTTGGCCGCGCTTTTTACTTTAGCTTTTTTAGCCATAGTTTTTATTTTATTGGGTTTACTGGCCTGTGGAATGGAATTTTCTCCGCAGGGGTGAAGGCATCATGGTGGCTGGCGGGGTGATTGTAAACACCTCTTCTTAAATTCATTCAAGCGCAAACCTCGTCTTGGCGCAATTTGCCAGCCAAAGTTATCTGGAGATTGTTGTTGCTATTGTGGCGGAACCTGTCATGTTTCAACCGTCTGTAAGATAGCTAGTCTCTTTCAAGGCATGGTGAATCTTCAAGTGAACTTGTTTCAGTGATGATTTTAGACCCGAAGTTCGGGAACAGTCTGTGGAAAGTTACGGTTTGTCGGACAGTATTACATCACATGAGCAATAAACTATTCGTAGGAAATCTTTCCTTCAATACCACTGAAAACGACCTGAACGACGCGTTCGCGCAGTTCGGGACCGTTACCGAGACCAACCTGATGATGGATCGCATGACCAATCGCCCCCGCGGCTTTGGTTTCGTGACCATGAGCAGCGCCGAAGAAGCCCAGAAAGCTATCGAAGGCATGAACGGTAAGGACATGGACGGTCGTGCCCTTACGGTCAATGTTGCCCGCCCGCGCGAAGAGCGTCCGGCTGGCGGCGGCGGCGGTCGCCGTGAATTCGGCGGCGGCGGCGGCGGTCGTAATCGCTATTGATCCGGCCTAAAGCAAGGATTTCACGGCGGGGTTCGGCGAACCCGAACCCCGCCTTTTCATTTTCAAAATTTCACTCCGGCGCGTCCGACATGAAAGCTCCCAGCAAAGAAGAACATATTGAAGTCGAAGGGGTCGTCACCACCGTGCTGCCCGGCACGATGTTTCGCGTCGAACTCGACAATAAGCATGTCGTGCTCGCCACCATCTGCGGTAAGATGCGCAAACGCTGGGTTCGTCTCACGATCGGTGACCGTGTGAAAATGGAGATGTCGCCGTATGATTTGAGCAAGGCTCGCATCACCTGGCGGTTGCGGTAATTTTCTCTTCGTTTTTTCTCAACTGTCTCTTGTGGATAGGCGTGCTTGCGTCTAAAGAGCAGCATTAAATAAAAGTCTTTTTCCGCCCCGATTCATCCCTAATTCCGCAGCGGTCATGTCCGTTTCAAAGTCGCCGACCTCGAACGCGCACTGAAATTTTACTGTGGCATGCTCGGCTTTCAACTTCAGCAGCGCATCGGTTTACAGGCCGCTTTTTTATCGGCGGGCGGTTTTCATCACCACCTCGGTTTAAATACATGTTAAAGCGCGGGCGGTTTACCGCCACCGCCGGGAACCAGCGGATTGTATCACGTTGCGATTTTATATCCGACCCGCGCGACGCTGGCGGATGCCCTGCGCCGTCTGCTCCATGCGGGTATCGAACTCGACGGTGCTGCCGATCATGGTGTGAGCGAAACATTGTATCTGCGTGATCCGGATGGCAACGGTGTGGACCTTTACCGGGACCGGTTGGAAACTGAATGTCCGCGCATCCCCAGTGGTGAATTTGCCATGTTCACACGTAAACTTGATTTCAATGCGCTGCTTGGCTAAGCAAAATCAGTTTGAACGCCGCGCCCAGCGGAGTTTCGCTGGGGCGGAACGCGGGTTGGAATGCTGTTCTTCCGGCGACGGTCGCAACACTTCCCGCGAGATTTCCGAGTAGCTCCCGTCGCTGAAGCCGGCGTCGAAAGCCTTTTTCACGCGCCGGTCTTCGCCGGAATGAAAGGTCAGGATGGCCACGCGTCCGCCGGGTTTCAGACACGCCGGCAGATTGCGCAGAAAAGTTTCCAAAGCGGAGAATTCATCGTTCACCGCGATGCGCAAGGCTTGAAACACGCGGCGTACGGTCAGATCAGAATCTTCCTTGCCCAGTCGCGGCAGCGCGGCGCGCGCGGCGGCGGCCAGTTCCAGCGTCGTCGCAAAACTTTTTTCCGCGAGCCGCTGCGCGAGCGTAGCCGCGTTTGGCTCATCGGAAAAATCCGCCAGCATTTCCTCCAGCGCGCCCGGTTTGATTTTTTGCAGCAGCGCGGCCGCCGACTGGCTGCGCTGCGGATTCATCCGCATATCGAGCGGGCCGTTGTGCTTCACGGAAAAGCCGCGCGCCGGATCGTCGATCTGCATCGAGGAAACCCCCAGGTCGGCTAGAATCAAATCCGCTCCGGCCAAGTTTTCGGCGGCGAGAATCTGTGGCAGACCGGCAAAGTTGGTGCGGTGCGCAGAAAAGCTTTTTTCGTCAATGCCGCGCGCCCGCAGGCGCGCCTCGGTTTTTGGTAATTCCACCGGGTCGGTGTCGAGGCCGAGCAGTTTTCCGCCGGGCAAAATTATCGTGAGGATTTCCTGCGCATGGCCGCCGTAGCCGAGCGTGCAATCGGCGGCGAGATCGCCCGGTCGGGGCGCAAGGACTTGGAGAATTTCTGCGACCATGATTGGTCGGTGCGTGCCGACGGGCGTTTTGCCGGAGGCGATGACTTTGGCGATTGTTTGGGGATCGCGGCTGAGTTCTTTGTATTTGTCTTCGAAACGGCGCGGGTTTTTACCGGCATAACGCTTGCGGCGTTGGTGCGGTATCGGATTGGGCGCGGCGGCGTCAGTCACCCGGGAAGTTTTTCACAAACACCGCGGCCGCGCGAGCAAGTTTCGGCAAGTTCAGGCGAGCGCTGGATTATTTTGCGCGAGTGGAACCGTTTTCCCGTTGACGGGCACACCCGCCAGTAATTGCCGCACCACATCCGCTGCTGTGTAGGAATCGCTACCCGGCGCAAGAAATTGTGCGATGCGGGCAACTTCATCGCCGGCGGTCATCAAGGGCAGTTCCGGTGCGTGACCGGCGCGATGCTGGCTGAGGCCGATGTTGGCGACGAGGCCGTTGCAGAGGCATTTGCGCCCCTCAGCGCCTTCGAGGGTGCCGCCTTTTTTTAGAAAATCTTCCACTGGTTCGCTGGCGCAGCGGTAGCCGACGGTGCCGTCTGCTTTGCGATAAACCTGCCGCAGATAACCGAGATCGCAGATGCGTTCGCGGGCGGCATATTGGGATGCTTCGGAAAGTGTGCCTTCCATCTGCAGCACCTTGAACGGAAATCCGGTGGGTGAGGCGACTGGGTCAGTAAATACGCGAGCCTTGCCTTCGCGGCTCAACTGGAGGGCCCGCCGTTTGAATTCAGGTTTAAGGCCGGATTCGTTGCAAAAGGCAAAAGCGGTGCCGACTTGGATGCCGGCGGCGCCGAGGCTCAGGGCTTCGGCCAATTTACCGGCGCGGCCGTAGGAACCGGCCAGCCAAAACGGGAGTCCGAGGTCGCGGATTTTTTCGAGATCCACCACGTCACGTTCGCCATAAAGGGGTTCGCCGGTGGCGGTGAGTTGGAGTAGTCCGCGGGGTGGGGCATTGTGTCCGCCCGCGCTGTCGCCTTCTACCACGAAGCCGTCCACGCGGCCGCTGGCTTTTTTGGCGAGGGTCATGGCGAGTGTTGCAGAGGCGACAATGCCGAGGAACTGCGGCCGCTTCAAAGCCGGCATATGGCCGGCGCAAAATTTTTGCGGGTCGAAGGTCGTGGTAAATTCCTCGCCGGGCAGTGCGCCCGCGACGTCGATTTTTAATTCGGCCGGTTCGCCATTGGCCAGTTTGTCCAGTGCTCCGGGAATCGCACGCGGAATGCCTGCGCCCATCAGAATATAATCTACATTGGCCAGCATCGCGCCGAATAACGAAGGCAGCGTGGGCAGTTGGATTTTTTCGAGGAAGTTGATGCCGGCAAGTCCGTTATGACCATCTTTAACGAGGAAAACTTCCACGAAATTTGCGGCGACCGTTAGTTCCACCAGCGCCGGACCAGGCTGAAGCGTCGGCATGGCGGCAAGTTTGAATGGAGCGTCCGGGGCTTTGCCGCCGGGGATGTAATATTTTTCCAACACTCGGTCGGCCACGCCGGGGATGGGAAATTGACGTAGTGCATGGCACAACCGGCCGGTGGGATCGCCGATTTGTAGGCCTCGGGCGAGTACTATGGCCAGACCGGTGCCGGAAACAACCCCTAGCTGGCCTAGTTGTGAAACAGATCGTGCTAGTTTCCATCCAGAAACAGCCACTCCCATTCCACCTTGTATAATTTTTGGTTGCGTCATAGTTTTCGACACGCTTGCTCCACTTGGGGCAAACTCGCAACCGGATAGTCAGCAACTGATAAACACGCCGTTAGGCGCATCTACCAAGTTGCCAGGGAACCGACGCTATCTGAATCTAACCCAAGAATCGGAAATGGAAAGCATTGATTGCAAATACTTCGGCGGGACATTGGTGGTGCGCTTCGCTAAATTCCGCGCTGTGACTTCACCGAAGATCATTGTGGTTGGCGGCGGCGCGGCCGGTTTCTTTGCGGCCATCGCCGCGGCGGAAGCGGGCGCGGACGTGACCATTTTGGAAAAAGCTTCGAGCGTGCTGGACAAAGTGCGTATCTCCGGCGGCGGACGTTGCAACGTCACCCACGCCTGTTTCGAACCGCGCGAATTTGCCTCACGCTATCCGCGCGGCGGTCGTGCCCTGATTGGCCCGTTCTCAAGATTTTCCGCCCGCGATACCGTGGACTGGTTCCAGGCTCGTGGCGTAAAATTAAAAACGGAAACGGATGGGCGCTTGTTTCCCGTTACGGATTCCTCGCAGACAATTGTTGATTGCCTGATGAATACGGCGCAAAAAGCGGGTGTAAAGTTGCGGCTGGACTGCGCCGTGGAATCGGTGGTCCAAACTGCGGCCGGTAAAATTGAAGTGAAATTAGTCGGCGGCGAAATCATGACCCCTGACCGATTATTGCTGGCGACGGGCGGCTGTCGCGCGGCGGCGGCCGGGCAGCTGGCGGTTTCGCTTGGCCACCAGATCGAACCGCCCGTGCCATCGCTGTTCACGTTTCAGATCGAATCGCCGTGGTTGCGCTCGCTGGCTGGCGTCTCGCTGGAGTTGGCGGAAGTTTCCATTCCTGCCGCCAAGCTGCGCGAGCGCGGGCCGCTGCTGGTGACGCACTGGGGCTTGAGCGGGCCGGCGATCTTGAAGCTCTCCGCCTGGGGGGCGCGGGTGTTGCATGATTTGAATTACCAGTTTCCACTGCTGGTGAACTGGCTGCCGGAAACGAATGCGGAACAAATAATTCAAGCTTTTCAAGCGCGTCGCGAATCCGCCGGCGCGAAGCTGCTGGTGAATGTGCCGCTGTTTCCGCTGACCGCGCGCTTGTGGGAACAGCTGGTCCTCGCCGCCGGCATCGGGCGCGAGACGCGCTGGTCCGCGCTGACACGTCAGCAGGCGCAGGCGCTGGCGCGGCAGATCACCCGCACGGAGTTTTTTGTGACGGGTAAAAGTTTGAACAAGGACGAGTTCGTGACCTGCGGCGGCGTGAAGCTGGGCGAGGTGAATTTTCAGACGATGGAGAGCAGGATTTGCCCCGGACTTTTCCTCGCCGGTGAACTGCTGGATGTTGACGGAGTGACGGGCGGCTTTAATTTCCAAGCGGCGTGGACCACTGGTTTCATTGCCGGTCAGGCGATGGCAAAATAAAAAACCGCCGCCCGATTTGGCCGGCGGCGGAGTGCTGGTTTTCAAAAAAACTCACATTTTCAATTTCACGGCGTATTCGGCGACGCGTTTGCCGAGCAGTTCGCCGGTCAGCTTGTCACCTTCGCTCGGCGCGACGTCGGGCGATTCCTGGCCGGCCTGTCCCATCACGCCGCTGTTGCTGCCGAGGCGGTTGACGCCGTTGGGCTGCAACGGCATTTCGCTTTGGCCGACCCAGACCATTCCATGCTGCATCGCCAGCGTGAAAAAATAATGCAGCGTGTTCAGCTTGTCGCCGCTCGGACTCATCGAGACGGTGAAGCCCGCCGCGATTTTGTCGCGCCACGCCGAGGAAAACCAGTGCCCGCCGGTGGCATCGGCAAACGCCTTGAACTGCGCCGCCGGCCCGCCCATGTAGGTCGCGCTGCCAAAGATGATGGCGTTGCTGGCGTCGAGTTGTGCGAATACGGCGTCGTTGCTGTAACGACCTTTCGTGATGTCGTCGCCGTTGATGGCGATCAGGTTGGTTTTGACGCCGGCGACGGACGCCGCGCCCTTGTTGACAGCCTCGGCTAGTTTGGCGGTGTGGCCCGAGCCGCTGAAGTAGATTATGGATACGGTTGGCATAATATTTATTAGGTTAATGGTTGATTACTTGGTGACCGCCGCGCCAGCGATGCTCAAGGACAGATCAATCGTCGGCGAAACTTTTTCTTCATACTGGCCTTTCTGGATGTTGAAGTCCTCGCGATTGATGACGAAGTTGGCGCGAATGACGAGCAAATCACCATTCAAGTTCGGCACGCGGGCGCTCAACTTGTTCTTCAAGTAGGTCAGCTTGATTGGCACGGTGATTTCCTTGGAGACGCCGTGCAAGGAGAACGTCCCGGTCACATCGGCGGTGGTGACGTTGCCGTCGGTCTTTACGTTCGCAAGCGACTTCGCCTCAAAAGTGATTTCGGGATATTTCGCTACGTCGAGCCAGTTGGCACCGTGCAGATGTTCCTTCTGCATCGGATTTGGCACAGTCAAAGATGCGCTCGCCACGATGATTTTACCCGTGGTTGTAGCCGGATTTTCCGGGTCGAACGAAACGGTGCCGCTGATGCCGCTGGCGCTGCCGTTGATGGATTCGAGCGGCGCATCGAGCTTGAAGACCGCGTTATTGACGCCCTTTGGGTCTTTGAAATCGAAGGACTGCGGCGCGGCGAAAACCGCCGTGGTGAGGGTGAGCAGGGGGATGATGTGGGTTAGTTTCATTTTATGTTATTGGTTGTTAGTTGTTTTGTTTTGGTTTGCGAAAGAAAAATGATGCGCCGGCCAGCAGCGTTGCGCCGCCAAAGGCTGCGCCGAGAAAATCCACACCCGGCTGGAATTTTTTCCGGTAGCTGATGCCTTCGATTTCGGTGACCGGGTCAAGCGTTTTCACCTGGACCTCCGTTTTAGTCCAGCCTCGATTTGCGCCGGTTGTCAGCCAGAGACCGAGGGTGATCAGTACGGCCGCACCGGCAAAGATTTGTAGGATTCGTTTCATGGGTTGAGTTGATTAAATTTCTTTGAGCAATGCGTCCAGGTTCAGCGGATGCGTGACCATTGCCAGTTCCCCGTCGGCGGTGCGCGGCCATTGGCTTTGCGGTTTGTCCCAGTAAAGCTCCACCCCATTGCCATCCGGATCGCGCAGATAAATCGCCTCGCTGACACCGTGGTCGGCGGCACCTTCCAGCGGAATGTTTGCGCGGATCAGCCGTTGCAACCCATAAGCCAGTTCGGCGCGTGTCGGGTAGAGGATCGCCAGATGATAGAGTCCGGTGGAGCCGGGTGGCGGCGGCGAGCCGCCCGTGCTTTCCCAGGTGTTCAGTCCGATGTGATGATGGTAGCCACCCGCCGCCAGGAACGCCGCATTGCGTCCGTAACGCTGTGTGAGCCGGAAGCCCAGCCCATCGCGATAAAAAGCAATGGCGCGTTCGAGGTCGGCCACTTTCAGGTGCACATGGCCGATGCGCACCTGCGAATCGGGCGGTAATTGTTTTGGGGTCTGGCTCACTGGTTTGCTTTCTCGTTGGGGTTCAATTGAGGTCGAACAGCAGGACCTGGGATGGTTTGCTGGCGGTTATGTTCAAAGCTTCCTCTTCACTCACCGCCACGGCGTCGCCGCCGGAGAGCTTGGAGCCGTTGATAGTCACTTCGCCTTCAGCGACGTGAACCCATGCATGACGATCTTTCGCAAGTGGATGTTTTACGCTTTGGCCCGCGTCGAGTTTGCCGAGCAGCAAATCCGCGTCCTGATGGATTTCAAACGAACCGTCTCGGCCGGTCTTGCTGGCGACGAGATGAAGTTTGCCGGTTTCGACCTTGGTAAAATTCCGCTCGGCATAGCGGGGCTTCACGCCTTTGGCGTCCGGCTTGATCCAGATTTGCAGCAGCCGTGTCGCTTCCATTTTCGACGGATTAAACTCGCTGTGTTCCACGCCCGAACCGGCGGCCATGTATTGAAATTCACCGGGCTTGATGATGCGGCCGTTGCCTATCGAATCGCGATGCTGCAACTGGCCGGAGAGCACGTAGCTGATGATTTCCATGTCGCGGTGCGGGTGGGTGCCGAAGCCCATGCCGGGCAGGATGAGGTCGTCATTGATGACTCGCAGTGTTCTGAAACCCAGCCATTGCGGATCGTAGTAGTCCGCGAAACTGAACGTGAAGTAACTGTCCAGCCAGCCATGATTGACGTGCCCCCGTTCATTTGATTTGCGAATCGTTTTCATGACTCAACCATACGCGGGGTTTCCGGTTTGGTGAAATACCATGTTTCTTGCCTGACCATAACTTATAGGCATACTACAAAGCGCATGGAATTACGCCATCTCCGTTACTTCGTGGCCGTGGCCGAGGCGGAAAACGTCTCGCGCGCGGCGCTGAAGCTGCACATTTCGCAACCGGGCATCAGCCGCCAGATTCGGGACCTCGAAGCGGAAATCGGCTTTCAACTTTTGGAGCGCAGCGCGAAGTCCGTGCGGCTGACGGCGGCGGGCAAAGTTTTTCTGGCTGAGGCGCGGGAAGTTCTCTTGCGGGTCGAGGCGGCGGTGAACAAGGCGCGTGAAGTTGTTCAGGGCGGCAGCGGTGAAATCCACATCGGCTATGCGCCGTCGCTCACGGTGCAGCTTTTGCCCGCGGCGCTGCGCAAGTTTCAGGCGCAATTCCCGCGCGTCCGCGTGGCATTGCATGATTTGTCCACGGAAGAAATGCTGGCGCAGCTCGGCGAAAAGAAATTGCACGTCGCCATCACCGTGCGTCCGCCGGCCAGCCAATTGCGGGGATTGCACTGCGAAGAATTGGCGCGCTATGCGATGTGCGTGGCGGTCGCGCCCCGGCATCCGTTGGCGGAATTAAAATCCATCTCGTTGAAACAGGTGGCGGACGAACCGCTCGTCGCCTACAGCCGCAAGGATTATCCGGAATACCATGAGCTGCTTGGCCAGCTGTTCAGGCCCTTCGGCCATCAGCCCCATATAGCGGGTGAACACGACAGTGTGACCAGCCTCATCGCCGCCGTGGAATCCGGTCAGGGGGTGGCGTTGGTGCCTGATTGCGTTGCGTGCATGGTGGGGCCGCGTTTAAAACTGCTGCCCTTGCGGCCCGCATTAGCCCCGATTCCAGTGGCGGCCATCTGGCGGCGGGCACCGGGTGGCGAGTTGGCGGATAAATTCATTGCTTGCCTGCGGTCGGAGCCGGCAGGTGTTTAAAATATAATTCATGGGTCGGACATATCATTTTGAATGTCCGTATTGCCATTACCGCGCGAAAGTTTCGGGCGGGGTGGACAGCGGCCTGCATTGCGAAGTGCAGACGGTGGTATGCCGCGACTGTCGGGAACTGTTGGATATCTTCACCAAGGTGCGTCGGCGTGAGGGGGTGGTGGAAAAAGTCAAATTCCCCGGGTTTTTCCGGCCGGAAATTCCGCCGGTGATTTTGCGGGATGGCACTGCGAACCGGCGACTGGTTTGGCAAAAGTTTCCGCCGACTTGCCCTGTGGCGGCTAAATATTTTGTGGAACCGTGGCGGGATCCGGGTCGCTGCCCGCGTTGCGGAAATTTCATGGAGCGGGGCGGTATGCCAACCAAAATTTGGGATTAAGCTGTCTTTTTTGGGCCATTTGACCTTAATAATGTTCTTGCGATGTGTCTATTTGTGTGACAGTTTTGACCAGTTTTTTAACCTTGAGGCATTTCAAAGATTGCAAAACTTAACGCCATTGTTTGATATCCACGCCAAAGTGTGTCGTGGATTGGGCGTTTAATGCTTTTTTCTTATCGTTTAGTGCAATTTAACCAGGATTTATACATGACCCAGAACCGAACTGTATTCAGAAGGTGGCAGCCATTATTAGTGGCGGCATTTTTTTTGATTGTCGCTTGCCAGCCGCTGTGCGCCGTTAATCTGGTGCAGGAATTCTATCTGCCGTTGCCGGAACAGCAGCTTTACACCACACTGAATACCATTCAGGCGGGTGTTAGCACGGCCCAGAGTTCGATTTACACGATTGTGGTCACGGGTGATGGAACGGTGATTTACTACGATCAATGGGAGGATGGTTATGAAACGGATTTGAGCAATCCGGCGCAGTCTACCACGCAGATTTGGGGCGACGGCAACGACGCTCACGGCATTCCGCCGGGTTTCACGCACAATCCATTAGGTTTGACCAATGGCACGGTGATCACACTGACAAACACGGTGCCGCTGCCGCGCAATCCCTCGGCCATTTTGTATGATGCGCGCGACCGGATCGCGGCGAACAAGGCGCTGGTGGTGACGCATGCGGGCTGGCCGGTGACGCCGGGGCCGGTTTTCGGCGGCGCGGTGAGCGTGCTTTCGACGATGGATTACGGCACCAACTACATCAGCCCGGTCGGTCAGGACATGACGAGCATCAACCTGCTCAAATACGTTGGCATGTCGGTGATGGCGGCGCAGAACAATACGGTTGTAACCATTGATATCAATGGTAACGGCGTGGGCCTGACCACCAGCGTGTTGAATCAGGGCGAATCTTTTCTCATCAACGGCGGCCTCAAGAAGGGGGGCCGCGTCACGGCCAGCAAGCCGGTTCAGGCGCACCTGCTCATCGGGCACACCGGTGCGAGCTACGCGAGCGACTGGTTTACGCTGTATCCAGTGGATGCTTGGGACAATGCTTATTACACCCCGGTCGGTTCAGCGGCGAGCGGTTCGCAGCCGACCTATGTTTATCTTTATAACCCGTCCACCAACGCCATCACCATTAATTACACCACCCGGGTCGGCGGTGGCAGTTTTTCGATTCCGGGGACGAATGGTGTTTACCAGTTTCCAATGCCCATCGGTTCCGGTGCGAGTTTTGTGAGTCCGGGCGGGCAAAACTTTTTTGCCATTTCCACCGTCGCTGCTAACAACACGGCGGACACCGCTTATAACTGGGGCTTCACGCTCGTTCCCAAAGGTGCGTTGACCACGGCGGCGCAGGCAGGTTGGGCGCCGGGAAGCGCGGATTATACGGTGAACGGCAATCCGGTGTGGGTGACACCGTTGGCTAACACGACGATTTATGCGGTTTACAACAAGGGGTCGCATCCGTTTAGTACAAACGGAAACGTCTACGACGCCAGCTTTAGCGTTTCCGCCCTGCAGACATTGAAGATTTACGACCCCAGCCCGGGCAACAGCCAGACCGCCTTGAAGGTGTTTACTGCGGACGGGACTTTGTTGACGGCGGTCTGGGGTCAGGATCCGGACAAAGCCGCGCCCGGCAATCCTTACATTGATGCCGGCACGACGATTATCCCGTTCCCGACCCCGACCTTGTACAAGTCGGTGGTCATCGCCAATGACACCAACGCGCCCGGCTTGAGTGTGGGTGACACGCTGCTTTACACCGTGCGGGTGGACAACAAAGGACTGCTACCGCTTGGCAATACGGTGGTCATCGATACGCCGACCACCAACCTGACTTACGTCACCAACACCACGACTTACAATGGCACGCCCATCCCGGACAACCCCGGTCCCTACAATGCCACCAATACCGCTTTCCCGCTCGATAATCTAGGCTCACAGGGTTACACCATTCCGATCATTCTTAGCCGGGGCTCAAGCACTTTTACCTACAAGGTTCTGGTCAACGCCCCCGGTGCGGTTAGCAATAGCGTCAACATCGCCGGCACCACCATTTTTGTCGCGACCAGCATCGCACCGGTCCTCAGCAATGCGCCGCCGATTGCGTTGAATTTCACGGACACCAACGGCGCTCCCGTGGGATCGTATTTGGTCGGCGGCAATGTTTTCGTGACCTTGACCAATGCCGGAGCCAACACCTCGTCCAACACCATTCAGAGTTTTTCTGTGACGGTGACGGACACCAACACGCTTGATTTGCAGACCATCACTTTGACCGAGACCGGCACCAACACGGGCGTCTTCCGTAATATAACGAATCTGGTGACATCGGGTTCTTCCGGCTTGGCCGCGCAAGATGGAATCTTGTATGTGGCCAATGGCGACACGTTGCGGGTGACTTATACCGACCCGCTTTATGGCACCAGCACCAATGCCACGGCGCTCATTCTGGCGCCGACGCCCAATAAACAACTTTATCTTTCCACGACCAACGGCACGGCGGGCAATCAGTATTTGAACCGCGTGAATCCGGCGACTACGGCGGGTCATGGAACGACTTACAGCAGCATTGACATCGGCAGCGGCAGTGGCAGTGGGGTGGTGACGGTGGATGCCACGTCCATGACGAATACTGCTTCCGCGAGCAGCCTCACTTGGACCCACACCACCGGTGCTGGGGCGAACCGGCTGCTGTTGGTTGGGGTGGCTATTGGTTCGACTGCCAGCGCACAAAATACCGGCAGCGATGCGACCACGATTACCGGTGTGACCTATGGCGGAAACAACTTGACCGTCCTTGGGACCGTTACAGATCAGGCTACCCCTCGCATTCGCAGCTCGATTTATGTGCTGACCAATCCGCCGGCTGGGTCCGCGAGCGTGGTGGTGACCCTTGCCGCTGCACGTCCGGTTTACGCGGGTGCGACGACATTTACGGGTGTCAATCAGACCAATGCATTGGGAACCTACACTTCGTTGGGCATTGCAAACGGAACAGCCGGCGTCAATAGCGCCGGACTTACAAACATTCCATCCAACGTAGGCGAACTCGTATTTGACACCATCGCCGTGGACGGTGAAAACAATGTGCTAACCCTGACTCCTGGCGCTGGGCAGACATTGCTATGGACTACCAATCAAGTCAGTCAGCTTGCGGGCGGGAGCAGCGTGAAAGCGGGGACGCCGCTGGTAACCAACACTTGGGCTTGGAGTCCGGTCGAAGGCCAGCAATTTGCCATTGGTGCCATATCCATCAAACCCGCCGCCGGTGGTGGCGGTGGCCCTGCCACGAACACTGCGTCGTTTGCGCAGACTCCTTCGTTCCAGTTACCGTTTACGATTGCCGCCGGCACCATCAGCATCACAAATTTCATTACCGTCACCAACGGCAGTTTCGGAGCCAATCCCAACGTCACCGCCACGCTGCGCACCAATGGCGTGAATTTCTTGACGCTGACCAATCCGGTTTACACTGGCGCGGCTGGCGTCACCAATCTCGTCTGGACCGCCACTAATTTGAGCGCCATAAACATTCCGACCGGCATCGCCATTACTTATGTCATCACCAACAACGTCGCGAATACGGCGTTTCATGTGAACTATGACAGCACCAATTCGCCGTCGATTATTGTCCTGCCGGCTTCATCGTCCACGGTCATCGCCTTTGGCCCCGGCTTTGGTGCCTATGACGCGCCATATTCAGCCGGCGGCGGCAGTCTCGTCACCACGCCCATTGCCGGTTCCACGCTCTACATCCGCGCCACCGTCACTGATCCTTTCGGCTATTATGACATCACCAGTCTTAAAATGGCGGTCACTGGACCCACGTCAAGCTCCAGTTTTACTAACACCTTGACCGATGCTTACGCGGTTTATACGAATGGCGCCACCAAGATTTACGAATTCCCGTGGGTGACCGGATCGACGATCGGTAGTTTCAGCCTTGCCGCTACCGCAAACGAAGGCACGGAAGGCGTCACCGCCGGGACTGCCACTAGCATCACCACCATTTTCCTCGACCTTGGCACGCCGAGCACCACGGAATTCACCGCTGGACCGAATGGTGTGGCCACCAATAACTACATCGCGGGCGTCGTCGTCAGCGTTCGCGTCAAGGATTTGAACCGTGACACCAACGCGACCACGGCTCAAACCATTACGGCGACCATCACCAATAGTTTGGGCGGTGATTGGGAAACCATCATTCTCACCGAGACCGGCACTAACACCGGTATTTTCACCAACTCCATCAATGTCAGCACCAATGTCGTGGGCACGGCGACCAACGGTATTTTGTATGCCCCAGTGGGCTCCATTCTCACCGTAAATTACACCGACCCGACTGATCCGACGGACAGCACATTTGCCACGGCCACGGTTCTGCCCGCGCCCGGCATCCCCGGTCTGAACATAAGCAAGACCATCGTCTCGCCGGCCGGCGGCCAGACTGGCACCAATCGGCCTGTGACTTACAATTTGCAGGTCGTCAACACCGGCAGCACCACGCTGACGAACGTGGTTTTGACGGATAATTACCCGACCACCCGATTGACCTTTGCCGGCGCCGTTCCCACCAACAGCACGGCGGGCGCGGGAGTGTTGACCTGGACGAATCTTGGCAATTTCGCACCCGGCCAGAGCACCAACATCACGGTTAATTTCATCACGACGGCACTGACCGGCACGGCGACAAATTTCGCCACGGCCAATGGCGGCACGGTCACCAACACCACCTCAATCAATTTGACGGTAAACAACGCGGCGGTAAACGTCACAAAAATCCTGTTAAGCCCCACCAACACGCCGGTGGCCGTTGGCAGCAATGTGGTCTTCCGCATCACCGTCCAGAACGTCGGTAACACCATCGTCAATTATCTGCCGATGGAGGACACCTTCAGCGGCGCGTACTACCAGTTTGTTTCCTCCACCATTACCAACAATGGTTCGGGTGCGGGCACCTTGATTTGGACTAACCTCGCCAGTCCCATCGCGCTGGCGACGAACGCCATCATCACCAATGATGTCACGATGAAAGTGGTCGGTCAGGGTAATCCAGCTTTCAACACGGCCACGGTGGACTATGCCACGGATATCTTTGGTAACCCGGTGCCGGTCTCCACGGGCACCACCGGCGTGGTCACGGCGGCCGGATCCATCACCGGCTACGTTTACAACGACGTCAATACTAACGGCATCATAGATGGCGGCGACTTGCCATTGGCCGGCGTCACCGTCAAACTTTATACCGATGCCGGTGGCGGCACGCCCGGCACGCTGCTGCAAATCACCACCACGGCGGCAAGCGGCTACTACGAATTGCTCAACTTGAGCCTCGGCAATTATGTCGTGATGGAAACCGATCTGCCCAGCTACGCCAGTTGGTTGCCGGCTAACAATCGCCGGGTTATCGCCCTTGCGACGTTGACCGCCACAAACAACAACAACTTCTTTGATTACATTCCCGCGGCGAATTTGTATTCCACCATCAACGGCCAGGTGTGGTATGACGCGAACGGTAACGGCACCAACAACGTCGGCGAAACCAACATCGCTAATCTGGTGGTTGAACTCATATCGGATGTGAACAGCAACGGCATTGCGAATGTCGGCGAACCGGTGGTCAGCAGTGTTTTGACCGACGCCAATGGCAACTACTCATTCGCTGGCGTCACCCCGGGCTATTACGTCATTCGCCAGACATTGCCTTTCGGCTATTACAGCACTGGCAATTCGCAAGGTCGGACGGACAGCCAGTTGGTCTTCGTCTCCACCAACGGTGTAATCACCAACAGCAACAGTTTCTTCGACCGCCTGGCGCCTACGGCCGTCAACGATACGAACACGGCGTTGTATCTCGTTCCCACCACGATTAATCCGCTGACCAATGACATCAGCCCCAACGGCGACTCACTGACCATCACCAATATCATCGTCACCGGCGGCATCGCGGTCATCAATCCCGGCAGCACCAACCTCACCTTTACGCCGACTAACGGTGGCCCGGACACCATCACCTACACCCTCAGCGACGGTCACGGCGGCACCTCCACCGCCACCATCACCATCAACGTGATTTCCTCCGCGGATTTGGCGATTGGCAAAACGGCCACGAACTTTGTCTATGCCACCAGCAATCTGACTTACACCATTTCCGTTACCAATCTCGGCCCCTCCGGCGCGAGTTCCGTGGTGGTGACGGATGCCTTGCCGGCGGGGGTAACATTTGTGAGTGCCACCGGTGTTTGGGCGACCAACAATAATGTAGTAAGTTGGAGTTTGGGCACTTTGACCAATAACCAGATCAGCAACTTGACCGTGACCGTGACGGCTCCGGTAAGTGGTTCTCTCACCAATATTGCGAGCGTGAGTTCGCCGACGCCCGATCCGGTTCCGACCACCAATAACCTGACGCCGCCCGTGATCACGACCGTTACGCCGGTGGCGGACGTGCAGGTGACGAATATCGCGCCGTTGGTGGTGGTGGCTGGCCAGAGCTACACCAATGTGATCAGCGTGACGAACGCGGGACCGAGCACGGCGACGAATGTGGTGGTGGTGGACGTGCTGCCTGGAGGTGGA
>CAIXUZ010000069.1 GCA_903922735.1 uncultured Verrucomicrobia subdivision 3 bacterium | reverse complement strand
GCCGCTGAAGACCATCGCCTCCTTTTGGAACCAGCCTGAATGCCGGGACGACGCCCGCTGGTCCGATCTGCGCCAGTTGTCCCAATCGGCCCAAGAGCGGCTGGCCGCCGGATTTGAGTTTGTCGGCCGCAAGGCTGAAACGGGGCCGGTGGAATCCCGCAAGTGTTGACGGGCTTCAACCTTCCAAACGCCCGGCTAAAATGGCATAACTTGATTTATGGCTCGGTTGATTCTTTGGTGACGTCCATAGTCGCAGAAGACCTGCCAGATCGTGAGCAAAGTGACTTGCGGAGCGAATCGCGGTTCATCCGGGTTGGCCAAGCTTTCGGGTTCATAACCCATGGCATTTTGTCTTGTTTTCAGGGCTGTCGAAATTATATTCCGCAATATGCTAGTGCTGTTCTGTGTAGTTGTAATGCAATCGATTCGCCGATTTCCGGGAGGGTAGGTTTATCGCGTTTTACCACCCGGAGATCCTGATATCTTGATTGTAAGGCAATGAAGTTCCGGCGGATCCAGCCGAAAGTAACATTTAGCCGTGAGGTAACGCGGGATGGACAAGCAACCGACAAAAACATAAACTCAACCAGTGCCAAGACAAAACCTCATGTGGACCATGGAAAGTGAACCCTCTCAGCTTTCTTAAAATAATTGAGCGCTCGATTCGGAAACGGCGCAAGCAGTTTTTTGGTGAAACGAGCGAGCGCGTCACAAGAATTGAGCGCTCGATTCGGAAGCGGCGCAAGCAGTTCTTTGGTAAATCGAGCGAGCGCGTCACCCTGGCCATTTATTTTAATTCGTTGGGGAACTGTTTTTCCAGGGAAATTGCGCAATTGCTACAGGCGGGGTTGGTGCAAGCTGGGATTTCTTGTCACTTGCGCACCGAGAACGATTATCCTTCTGTAGAGGCTGAGATGCACTTGGTGGTGGCCCCACATGAGTTTTATAGACTGGGTGATGGTTCAAGGTGCTTAAACCGGGTTAGTTCTGATCGTCTCTTGCTCTTGAACACAGAACCACGGCAAACCCAATGGTTCAAAACGGCTTTGCCTGTGTTTAAGCGGGCTCGGCATGTGTTTGATATTGATCTTGCCACGGTTCATGAGTTGGAACGGTTGGGGTATTCGGCTTCTCACCTTCCTCTTGGTTACGTTGAAAATTTTGCCCCTTATGATAGGCGGGCTTTATTGCCAATCACTCCAGAAACAGAGGCGTTGGGACCAAGCGTGACAAACTGGATTGATACAGACCGCCCCTTAACTAATCGCCCTATAGACCTTAGTTTTGTGGGGGAATCGAATCAACGTCGCAGTGTTTTTTTTGCTCGCATAGCACCACGAATTGAGCGCTTCAAAAGCCATCTGCGCTTAATGCCGCCAGGGTCCGGATCTCGGCGTGTCGAAGGTCTTCCAGGCAACTGGCATTCGCGCATCACCGCTGGCATCTCGCAGCGTTCCAAAATAGTTCTTAATGTGCATCGCGATGAAAATAATCATCACTTTGAATGGCACGGAATTGTTATGATGGGTATTTGGCAACGTGCGCTGGTGATTACCGAGACCGTTGCGGATGCCCCGCCGTTTGTGTCTGGTGTGCATTTAGTGCAGTCATCTTTGGATGAGTTGCCGGAACGCATTGAATATTATTTGAGTGATCCTTGCGGCGTTAAGGAAGCGGAAACGATTCGCACCGCTGGTTTTAGACAGTTGAAAGAGCAGCTTCATCTGCCAAATATCCTCAAAGAAGCATTCCGCCCCTTTTCCCATTCACCTCAAATTCGGCCATGATATGAGCGTAATTATATCCCCCAATTTGGAAATTCTTTTTGAATGGCGGCGCGCTGACATCTCAGTGCCGAGTATAAGTGTCGTGGTTCCACTTTTTAACTATGGTCATTTTCTGGTTGAAACGCTTGAGAGCGTTTCCAGGCAGACCTTGGAAAATCTAGATCTGGTCATTGTGGACGACGATTCAACGGATGACAGCGCAGAAGTGGCCAGGCAATGGCTCGATAAACATGGGGAAAGGTTTAGAAAGGCGTCGCTCCTAAAGCACCGCAATAATGCAGGTCTGGCCCAGACCCGAAATGATGGTTTCAGTCAGACAGAAACAGAATTTGTCTTCCCGCTTGATGCCGACAACTTGATTTATCCCACTTGTCTTAAAAAACTTGAGCAAAGCCTCCAATCCAGCGCCGCTTCATTTGCTTACTGTCTCGTTGAACGATTCACTGGCGGGCTTGATGATTTAAAGCCGCCTTACCTGATGCATCTATACCCATGGGATGCTGAGAAACTGGGTTTGGGCAATACAATTGACGC
The DNA here is from genome assembly GCA_903922735.1 of uncultured Verrucomicrobia subdivision 3 bacterium. Classification (GTDB taxonomy): domain Bacteria; phylum Verrucomicrobiota; class Verrucomicrobiia; order Limisphaerales; family UBA11358; genus UBA11358. The sequence continues at coordinate 55,445 of CAIXUZ010000069.1, read as the reverse complement.
CATGGTGCTGATGCGTAAGAGCGTTTGGGAGCTGGTTGGTGGATATTCTGTTTCCATGCCCCGCCCTGGCTGGGAAGACTACGATTTTTGGTTCAAACTCGCGCGAGCTAACGGTTACGGTCTTCAGGTTCATGAGATTTTGGCTCGCTACCGAGTTCATTCGAACTCCATGCTGCATACCGTTACCAACCATGAGAAAAGTCAAAAGGAATTAGACCGTTACATGCGGGAAAAATTCCCCGAGTTTTTCATTGGCATAGTGCGTTAGATTTATGTTTTGAGACCTCGGCAAAATGCGTTTTGCCTGGGCCGCACGCTTTTGATTTGATGCTCTGAATTTTAGAGCTCAAGCCTTCTGTCACGGCGTTGGTGTGGTGGTTGGATTTGTCCATTCTCAACTTCGTTTGCTCCGAGCCTTCCCAACACAGGGGATGGACAAAGAACAAACAAAAACATAAAATCAACCACTGGGTCCAACTCATTGGCTAGATTAAGAAGTTGAACCCAATCAAATAACCAATGACTAAATTTTTTTTAAACCTTTGGACGTTTGCCCGACCCTACCGGTTCCGGCTGTTTCTGGGCGTTGTGACCGGCGTCCTTGCGGGCGTCATGGCGCCACTGCTTATGGCTTCCATTTGGCTGGTTTCCACGCTGGTATTTCAACCGGTGGGTGGTGTGACGAGCCAGCAGTTCATCAAACTTCCGGCTTTCATTCAGCCTTGGATTGAGAATGTCCGCACTGGCATGGGGAGCGGTCTGCGGGAACATTTCTGGGCGGTGTTCCTGCTGGTGATGACCATTCCGGTGGCCATGTTGCTTTCAAAAGTCATGGGCTACCTGAACACCTATTTTTTGCAATGGGCTGCCATTCGCACCGTCACTGACTTGCGAACGAAATTATTTAATCATCTGCTTGGCCTGTCCGCCGGATTTTTCAACAAAACCAGCAGCGGCCAACTCATCTCACACGTCATGAACGACACTGGCGCGCTGCAATCCATTATCAGCGGCGCCACGTCGGTCATTGTCCGCGACCCGGTCACCTTGATTGGAATATTAAGCGTATTGCTTTGGCGGCAGCCAATGATGACGCTTATTTCGCTGATTTCATTGCCGATTTGCATGATCCCGATCATTGTTTACAATCGTAAAATCCGCCACGCCACCCGGGGAATGCAATACCAGAGCGCTGGAATCATGCAGGTCATGAGCGAATCCTTCTCCGGCTATCGCGTGATCAAATCCTACAATCTCGAAAACGTCGTCACGCATGAATTCCGCCGATCCGGGAATGAAGCCATCAGCAACTACATGCGAATCATCCGCGCCAGCGAAATCACCGGTCCGATGATTGATTTCTTTGCCGCATTTGGAGTGGCGCTCGCGTTGCTTTACATGGTTTACCTGGCGAAGACCAATCCCAATCCCGGAGATTTCATCCTTTTTGCCGGCAGTATTTTTTCAATGTATGGACCAATGAAAAACATAACGCGCCTGAACAACCAGATCACCCAAGCCCGCGCCGCCAGCGAACGCGTCTTTGAACTGCTCGCCACCGAAAATGCCGTGCCCGAACCCGCCGCGCCGAAAATGCTCCACGCCGACAAGGCCGACATTGAAATTCAAAACCTTGATTTCAACTACGGCGAAAAACCCGTCCTCCACAACGTCAGCCTCACCGTCAAAGCCGGCCAGTTGGTCGCGCTCGTCGGAGCCAGCGGCTCCGGTAAAACCACGCTCGCCAACCTCCTCCTGCGTTTCTACGACCCTGTGCGCGGCGCGATAAAAATCGGCGGCGTGGATTTGCGTGACGTTTCCACCCGCGACTTGCGGAATCAGATCGCTGTCGTCGCTCAGGAAAACATCCTGTTCAACGACACCATCCGCCGGAACATCGAGCTGGGTCGGCTCGGCGCGACGAACGACGAGATTATCGCCGCCGCCAAACACGCCTACGCCTTTGAATTCATCATGGAAAAGCCGGGCGGCTTCGACACCGTCATCGGCGAAAAAGGCGTCTCGCTTTCCGGCGGCCAGCGTCAGCGCCTCGCCATCGCCCGCGCCGTCTTGAAAAACGCGCCCATTCTGGTTCTCGACGAGGCCACCAGCGCGCTCGACACCGAATCCGAGCGCGCCGTGCAGTCCGCTCTCGACGAGCTGATGAAAGGCCGCACCACGATTTGCATCGCGCACCGGCTTTCGACCATTCTGCACGCCGATGTGATCGTCGTGATGGATCAGGGGAAAATTGTCGAGACCGGCCGGCATGATGAACTCATTCAACGCGGCGGCGTTTACCAGAAACTATACGAACTCCAATTTGCCTCGTAATACAATAATAGCTGGTAGAATCAGAGGCCCAGAAAAGGGAACCATCGCAACCGGTTTAGCTGGTTTGAAAAGCGGTCAGCAGGCATCAAGAACAGCGGCTTGATCAGGAGCTGTGCCGCTCGAATGGCCCTTCACGTTTGCACTAACGCCATTCGAGTTTGTCGATTTCTATGATAAATGGCTCGAGATTTGGGTATGTCTGCCGCAAAGCGGCGATGACAGATTCGGGGGTTTTCTCTTGGGCGATGACGATGCCCATGGCAAATCCATGCCGTTCCTTCGCACCTGGTTTTTTCCAATGGTAAAAGACACGCGCCTTACAGGGTTGCAATGCCGGTGCTGGCGCTCCGCCGGCGCCTTCCGCTGGCGCATTTTGAGTGGTCTTTTCCATGTTGCAAAAAGGAGTCTGTTCTCGAACGTTTTATTGCTGGCAAATTACCTACAATTAAAAAACCTCGTTGTTCAAATAGGGATTTAACGGTCCTTCGGCGTAGCACGAGCGCGGGTACGGGATGAAGTCCGGGTGGTGGAATTGCTGGGCAACTTCATCGGCAAAGAATGCACCAAGAGGGGTGACGCCTAGCGCGCGGTCGGTAAAGGTGACGATACCGTGTTCTTGTAACGCAGCAATTTTCGCTTTGAAGACTTCGTCTAGGCCCACACCAGTAAGACGGCGAAAATTTGACGGGCGGACATCGCGATTTTTGATCGGCAGTATGATGGCCCAGCGCGCCTGATCTTCAGCGGTGCGCCGGTAACCGCGGTTAATGGGCAGATGGCCGCTTTCAATCATTGCGTAATATTCCTCAAAGTTTTGCGTCGGCAGCGCAAATCGATCACGCAAGCTGCTGAAAGCCGTGAGGCCGATACCAATCTGATCGAATTGGACGCAGCACTGGTTGTGAGCATAGACCGAGTAATCACCGCGAACGCGTGAGAAAACGCGGCGCAAATTTTCGGTATACCCATAATGCTTAAGCATGAGGATGGATGCCTGCTTCATGATGAATTGTTCCTCGTTGGAAGGCGCCTGTTCAGGTTTTATCTCAACCATGTTTTTTACTGCCGCTTGATGATCACCGTAGGCTTCTATCTTCAGGCGGTATTGTTGAATTTCATGAACTCCTAATTGACAGGCTTCCTCAATCACATCCAGCCAATTGTCAATGGTTTGACCGGGGTGTCCAAAAATAAATTCGATATTAACCTGAAATCCGGCAGCCAATGTGTCGCGTATCGCTTCGAGTGATTCTTCACGGCCATGGTGGCGCCCCATTTTTTTCAAGACCATCGGGTTAAGCGATTGGATGCCGAGCGTGAGCCGGTCCACGCCGTGGTCGCGCATGATTTGCAGACGCTTGGCTCCTTCGGGGCCGATGAGCGTGTTCGGATCCACGTCGTAGTTGAACTGGCGGCAGATGGATAAATCCACCCGTTCGCAAAATATGTCAAAAAAACGTTCCAACTGGTCAACAGTAAGGAAGGTCGGCGTGCCGCCACCGACCAGAATGGAGCGGGCCTTGATCCGGTCAACGCCCAACCGGTTGCACCAGATGTCCATCTCCTTCTCGAAAGCGCCGAGGTAGCGGTTTTTTTCCTCAATCTGCAGTCCGGTTTTCACGGGATAATGGCAGAAGACGCAGTGAGAATTGCAAAATGGAATGTGGGCATACACATCCAGCGCCCCGTCTGACGGCAGGGTGTAGCCTTCCAGTAATTCGTCATCGGTCATCGGTGGATACATCGTGATCGGCGGATAATGGACGGACGGATAAAATTCGCCATCGGTCTTAAGCAAACCAAGCTTACTGACACGATGGAAGTCGGCGACGCGGGACTTGGCCTCCTCAATCAAGGCTTTGCGGTTCATCCGCGGCGGGTTGAAGGCCGGCGGTGGAGCATGCGGAGCCAGCAGGCGCGGATTGATGTTCAGCGTATTCTCGGCAAGAGTTTTCATGGCGTTTTTCCTTGGTTGGTGGTTGGTCGGGGTTTTGCTGAAATGAAATGACGTCAAATAAGAGGGGCTTTGCCTAGTTTGAGGTTGGCTCGCAGCACGGCGTTTTCCATATGGCTCATGTCCGGCGTGCAACGGCTGGAGGAATAAATCGGAAAAAGCTCGCGGAATTTTTCCGGCGTGCCGTCGTGGATGGTGACCGTGTTGGCGCCAGCCATAAGACCGCGAAATTGACCATTGGCACCCGCTTTTTCCAGGCAGCTGGTGGTTGGCATCAGGCAATGCGGATTTAAGATGCGCATCAAGGCCATGGTGTTGAGCGTAGTTTCAAGGTCGCCCATCGGATGATCGTGATAGTTACACTTTTCACCAGGAATGAAAACGGTACAACTCATCATCGAGAGGTTGTATTTCCCGATCGTAAGAATGTCTTCCACGATGTCGTCGAGCGTCTGACCAGGCAGTCCAATCATGCTGCCGGAACCAACCTTGAAGCCTGCGTCCACGAGGTCTTGTAGGCAGACCATCCGGTCAGTCAACGTATCGCTGGGTTTCCATTCGGAATAAAGCGAGGGGTTGGAGGACTCAAATTTCAGAATATAGCGATCCGCACCTGCGCTCTTCAGCAAACGATATTGCGCCGGACTGAGGTTGCCCATGCACAGGATGGTCTCAATGTTATTATCGAGTTGTTTGATTCCTCGAATGCAGGTCGCCGTGTATTCGATAAAACGATCCGAGCTGTTTTCGCCCGACTGAAGCAGGATGACTCTGCGTCCCTTGGAATAAAGAAAACCAACAAGTTCTGAAAGCGCATCCTGCCGGATGACATAGCGTTTGAGATCCGATTCTTTCGCCATGCTGCAATAATTGCAGCTTTGCTGACACACATTTGAAAGTTCAATAACGCTGCGCACCTCGACTTCCTCTTTTGGAAAGGCTTCGCTTCGTTTTTCCCGAGCCAAGCTAAAAAGTTGTTCCTGATCCTCATTCCGGCAAAGCAGTGCCTGATGAATCACATCGGCGTCATTGCTTCCGCTCCGGAGAGATTCAATCAGACTGCTGATGCTGATTTTTTCCGAAGTGGGGTGAATAGTTTTTGCCATGCTCATTGTGGGTTGTGGGTTGCTGCATTCATCCTATGCAAAGTAGCGCTATTCCAGCCACCGCAATTACCGAGCCGGCGAGCGCTGCAAAGGTTATTTTCTCCTTCAAAAAAAAGAATCCCAACGGCAGCACGAACAAAGGCTCTGCCGAATTCAGGGTGTTAGCAATGGAGACGTCCAGATGTTTCATCGCCAGCAGAGACAGCCAGAAACCGCCGAAAGTGATGACGCATACGCTGGCGAAAAACTGCCCAAGCAAACCCGGCACTTTAAAGGGGGCTAGCCAATCACCAGCCTGCTGCTGGAAGGCGCTGAACAACAGCATCGTCAGACCGGCGGCAAACATCCGCACAAACAACGCCTCCATGGCGGAGACCTCGGTCAGGCCTTTTTTGGCAATCACCATTGAAACCGCCATGCATATTACTGAAAGCGATCCAAATGCGATTCCGCGGAGCTGGGATGGCTGCCGTTCCCCGGATAATTTTGCCCGGAGAACGATGGTGATTCCGGCAACAACCAAGCCAATGCCAAGCCAGGCCAGCGGAGCTGGGGTTTCCCCCAGAAATATAACGGCCAGCAGTACTGTCAGAATTTGTCCGCCGGTCAGCAAAATAATAAGTGTGTGTGGTGAAAGATACTTTAGGGCGGCAAAAAATAACGTGTCCCCCAAAGCAATCCCGATCGCACCGCTTAATGCCAGCCATAACATGGCTTGGAGGCCTATCTTTTCAAAGCCGACCAGCAATAATAATCCACCCAGCAATGCCGTGCTTAAGATGCTTTTCACCAATGCCATGCCGGGGGAAGACAGTTGATCCCCCAATCGCTTGAACAGGATGGCTCCCAAGGCCCACGAGGCAGCAGAGCCGAGAGCTGCGACAATGCCTAGGGTTTTTGAGGTCATCGGGACTGATTGGTTGGAAAACATTCTTTTTCCGTCATGCCAAAGCAAACATCGCCAGAACACGCTGGGAATCGTGTTTCGCTTTGCTTGTGTTGAATTGTTTCATTGCGCTCCTATCTGATTTATCTAATTCCATACCCCAATACCAAAAGCATAGGCTTTTTCGTGCGTTTAGCAAAAAATCTTTTCCATTTTAGTAAGAAAACACCAACGCGCCAACGCCTCCGTTTGTCTTTTCACTTATTTTAACAATTAACAAAACGCAAAGTGGCGTGTCAATAGATTTTTCCAAGCTTGGGATGGCGTCATAAAATCCTGCTTTTACCTATGGTCAGGCTTTAAAAAAGTTATTCGGACGATGACTTCAAACTAATTCGATGCCAGGCGGCCATGCAAAGAAAACCGATGGCAATCACCAGTCCGCCCAGCAGAAATTCAGATGTTTTGACCTCTTTCACCAGCCATAAAGAAATGGCACAGCCAGCCAGCGCGATTGGCGTGGCCAGCGGCAATTTGAAGAGCCGGACCGCATTGGGTTTTTTATAACGCAGCCAGATGACCGCTGAACAGGTGGCCAAGTATTGCAATATTACGACTAGGTTCGCCAGATGAACCAGACTCTGAAAGCTCATGAATAAAGCGGCGCTGGTGGTGAGAACGCAAGTCACAAGGATGGCCAGGGACGGGGTCTTGTAGCGTGGGTGCTGCAAGGCCAGCCGGGGGGGCAAGTGATTATTTTCTGCCAGGGCGGAAAGCAGCCGGGGGCAGCCCAAGGCGTTTCCGGAATTGAATCCGACCATTGAAAGCACTGCGCCCAACGCCATGATGGTTCCGCCCATTGGCCCCATGAAATGTGATGCCGCCTCTGCCAGCGGTTTGGTGCCGGCGTTGGCCAGCGTTGGATAAACCCCCACGGCGACAATCTGGATCAGTACATAAACCAAGGTCGCGCAAAGGAGGGAACCCACGGCAGCAATGGGCACTGCTTTCTGTGGGTTTACCGATTCACCCGAAGGCAGAGGAGTTACCTCGAATCCTTGCAAAGCCCACAACGAAAGAAAAACCGCCTGACTGAACGAGCCTGTCGGGGGATTCCAGAAAGGAGTATAATTGGCCGATTTAACCCAAAAAAAACCAACCGCGACAAAGAGGATCAAAGGAACCAATTTGGCCATCGTGAAAAAGTTAACCATCCACGCTCCGAGCTTGATGCCGTGATAATTAATGAAGCCGAATCCAAGCACTAAAGCTGCAGCCAAGGCTTTGGTGACATTGGGGTTGTCAAAACCAGGATGGAAATAGGCCAGGCTGGAACTAACGGCACTGGCAACGGCCGCCCAGCAAAAAACTGAAGTCACCCAGGAAATCCAGCCTACGCCGAAGCCAGTCCATGGCCCGAACGCCTCCTTCGCAAAAACATAAGGCCCGCCGTTTTGTTTGAACATGCTTCCGAGCTCGGCATAACAAAGCGCCACAAAAACAAGCATCAATCCGCAAACCGCAAATGCCAGAATGGACGCCGGGCCGACCTCTTTCGCCAGCAGACCTGGAAAAATGAAGATGCCTGAACCGATAATCGCATTAAGCCCCAGACAAAAGGTGTCAAAGATTGATATTTTCTTCATCTTGAAAGCGGACTAAATATCACGGGAGGCTGCTTGTTTCAAGCCTTGGTGCAAAGTTTGAAAAAACGATAATCCTGTAGTGTGCTCGGGGATTGCCACCGGTGGAACGCCTTCGGCACATTGGGAAATACTAATGGGCCGGCTAATAGCGCTGAACCGAAAGCAGGGGTCTTCAGGTTGATTATCCTTGACCACAATCGACGGTTGGGCACCATCATCTTCATTGAAGATATAATGTTTTTAATATAAACAGCCGGAAAAACAATCGCCATGGGTAGCTGTAACCTTCAAGAAAACAGGCCTTACTAAGGTGAAAAGCGCGTTGTGCCAGCACTTCTATGAACAAAAAAAAGTTTCTAGTAATAATCGTTGTTTTCGTTGTCGTTCTTGTCTCACTGCCGGTTAGCCGGCTGGTGGGCGGTTTTTTTGCCGGCCGGCATAAAGCGCAGTTCAAATTTGTCGAAGCTGCGCGGGGCGATGTGCGTAAGACCATTTCCAGCAGTGGTCCGCTTAGTTCCATTACCAAGGTCGAAGTCGGCAGCCAGATTTCAGGAACGATTGCAAAAGTGCTCGTTAATTACAACGATCAGGTTGAGAAAAACCAGGTTCTTGCCGAAGTGGACGCCTCGCTCTTAAAAAACGAAGTTGACAAGGCGGAAGGTCAGTTGCTGCGAAAAAAAGCTGAATTGGAGGATGCGCAAAACGACTGCAATCGCAACGCGATTCTATTCGAGAAGGGCACGATTTCGGATGCGCAAATACTAACCTCTAAAATTAAAGTAAAAATCGCTGAAGCAGAAGTGAAAACCGGTCAAGCCGCCCTCGATTTTTCCCGGCGCACCTTGGATTATGCAACCATCCGGTCGCCCATTGCGGGAACCGTCATCACTAAGGAAGTTGAAGAGGGGCAAACTGTGGCCGCCAACTTCATGACCCCCCGGCTGTTTGAAATCGCCGAAGATCTCTCGCGCATGGAAATTTTGGTTGCGGTGGACGAAAGTGACATCGGCTTGATTAAACAAGGCCAAAAAGTGCGTTTTCAGTTGCAAGCCTACACTGATAAAGAGTTTTACGGCTCAGTCAAGAAAGTGCGTCTTCAGCCGCAAAAGGTCGCGAATGTTGTGAACTACGTCGTGGAGGTGGACGCCCGAAACAAGGACGGCCTTTTCTTCCCCGGCATGACCGCCTCGGTGGATTTCATCATCCTTGAAAAAACCAACGTGATGACCGTTGCCAAGAGCGCCCTGAACTTTGCACCGGACAAGGATGTGCTCAAGCAATTTTCCGGACAACTCGACGCCACCGCCAGTGCCCGGTTGAATGCCATTGCCAAAAACGAGAATGAAAACGAGCAAACTGGCTTCCTCTGGTATCTCAACGACCAGAAACAGCTCGCCGTGCTGCAGGTGCAGACCGGTGTTTCGGATGGCGCCCGCACCGAACTCCTTAATCCGGGTGTGCTGCATGCGGGCATGAAATTCATTAGCGGCGTGGAGGTGACGGAAGCGGCTGACGCCACCAAGAGCAGCGGTAAGAAAGTCTTCGGCATGTCTGGCGGAGGGGGCGGCGGGCCGCCGCCCGGCGGGCCGTAGTTCAACCACCAACCCGCTGTCATTGTGAAAGCGCTGATCGAAATCTCCAACCTCGTCAAGACCTATCAGACCGGCGAAACCGCCGTGCATGCGCTGCGCGGCATTGACATCAAGATTAAGGCTGGCGAATTCGTTTCCATCATGGGACTTTCCGGCTCCGGCAAGTCTACCCTGATGAATCTCCTCGGCTGTCTCGACATGCCGACCTCGGGAGTCTATCTGCTCGACGGCAAGGACGTCAGCCGCCACAGCCAGCCGGAATACGCCGCCGTGCGTAATAAAAAACTCGGCTTTGTTTTTCAAGGTTTCAACCTGCTGCCGCGTACCAATGCGCTTGAAAACGTCCTGCTGCCGCTCGTCTACGACCGTTCCGGTCTCTCTGGACGTCCCGTCCAGCTCGCCACCGAGGCGCTCCGCCGCGTTGGCTTGGCCAACCGGATGCATCACGAGCCCAACCAGCTTTCCGGTGGCCAGCAGCAGCGCGTCGCCATTGCCCGAGCCTTGGTCAACCAGCCTGCCATCATCCTGGCCGACGAACCCACCGGCAACCTGGACAGCGGCACCGCCAAGGAGATCATGGGCCTGTTTCAGGAGCTGAACCGCGAAGGGTTGACCATCATCCTCGTCACGCATGCGCCCGAGATGGCAGCGTATTCCCATCGCATCATCACCCTTTCTGACGGCCTTCTCCAGAGCGACGAATTGGTCAAAAATCCTCGCATCGCCGACCCCGACGCGCCGGCGGCTGCACCGGTGCCGCCGCCGGCTCCTTTGCGTTCCCCCGGCATTATTGGCACGGTCATGATGTTCAAAAATCTGCTGCAGGCCGCCTTTCGCTCACTGTTCAAAAACAAACTCCGCAGTTTGCTCACTTCGCTCGGCATCATTATCGGCGTCGGCGGCGTCATCGTCATGTCGGCGGTGGGCGAGGGGACCCAGTCGCTGTTGCTGCGGGAAATTGCCTCGCTCGGCAACAATATCATCATCGTCTTTCCCAGCTCCAGCCGCTCGGGCAACGTCAGCCTCGGTGCCGGCTCCTACAACAAGCTCACGTTTAGCGACTGCGAGCAGCTGGAAAAGAGCACCAGCCTGCTCAGTGCCGTTTCCCCGATTGTCCGGGCTGGCGGTCAGATTGTCGGCGGCGGCAAAAACTGGGGCACCGAAATCTGGGGCGTCACGCCACCTTTCTTTGCCATGAAAAGTTGGACGCCTGAATATGGCTCGCTTTTCACCCGCAGCGATGTCAACGGCAAGCGCAAGGTCGCCGTCCTCGGCAAAACCGTCGCGGATGAGCTCTTTCCGAATCAGGACCCGACTGGCCGGAAAATTCTTATCCGCAACATTCCCTTTACGGTTCTCGGCGTGCTCAAGGCCAAGGGGCAGAGCGGTCTCGGTCAAGATCAGGACGACCTCATTGTCGCGCCGGCCACTACCGTCCTCTATCGCCTCAAAGGGGGTCGCTTCATTGACCTCATCAACGCCTCGGCGCGTTCCGCTGCTGATTTGAACAACGCCCAGGACGAGATGAAGACGATTCTCCGCCAGTCGCACCGGCTGGAAACCTCCGCCAGCGACGATTTCACCATCCAGACGCAGACCGAGATCGTCAGCACCGTCACCACCACCACCACGCTGATGACCGTGTTTTTGGGCGCGATCGCCAGCATTTCGCTGATCGTGGGTGGCATCGGGATCATGAACATCATGCTCGTGTCCGTCACCGAGCGCACCCGGGAGATTGGCATCCGCATGGCCGTCGGCGCCCGTGGCAGCGACATCCTGATTCAATTTCTGGCCGAGGCCATCGTCTTGAGCGTGGCGGGAGGACTGCTGGGTATTCTGCTGGCCGTGGGTGTCACCCAGGGCATTAATTCCTTCACGTCCTACTACGCGCTCATTCAGACGAAGATCATTCTCATTGCCGTCTTCTTTTCTGCCGCCATCGGCATTTTCTTCGGGTTTTTCCCAGCCCGCAAGGCGGCCATGCTCAATCCGATTGACGCCTTGCGATACGAATAAATCAACACTGTTTCGGAAAATGAACTTATTTCACCTGAAAATTTCACCCCAAAGTGCGGAATATCATCTTCGTGAAGGCGGCCAATGTTCGAACTTTGCCAACCGGGTCGCAGGCTGCTCATATCGTATGTGCAAGCTGACCATATTTTCAATATCGCTGACGCTTTGGTTCACGGTTTCGGCCGCTGAAGCCCGCTTGCCGGAGTGGTTGACGCGGCCGTTGTCAATGGGGGATGCACTGAACACGGCGCTGGCTCAGAACGCGACGATCCTCAAGGCAAACAGTGATTTGGCTGCCGCGCATGGCATGGCAGTGCAGACCCGGGCGGTGGCGTTGCCGCAGTTGCAGGCGAGCGGTCAATACAAGGATACCGACCCCAATGCAGTAGAGCCGCTCGGCACCATGGCCCAACCGCATCAGAACTGGAATGCGGGCCTCCAAATCCTGCAAAACGTATACACGGGCGGCAAAATGGTGGCCGCCATCCGGTCAGCGACCGCGATGCAGCAGCAAGCCCTGGCTGTTTATCGAACCGTGGTGGCGGACACGCTGTTGCAAGTGCGGCTGGCCTATTACGACGTGCTGCTGGCCGCGCAGCAAATCTCGGTGCGGGAGGCGTCCGTGAAACTGTTGCAACAGGAACTGGCCGACCAGCAGCATCGCTTTAAAGCCGGCGCGGTTCCGCATTTCAACGTGCTGCGGGCAGAAGTGACGCTGGCGAACGAACGGCCGTTTTTGATCCAAGCCCGGAACAATTACCGGATTGCCAAGAACAATCTGGCCAACCTGCTGGGCTATAATTTGCCGCACGAAATCTGGGAGGACATTCCATTGAACCTGACGGAAAGCTTCAACTTGGCACCCTTTGCAGTAAATCTGCCGGATGCCATCCAACAGGCCCTGGCGCAGCGGACAGAGCTGACGGTGGCGCGGAAGAACGTGGATTTGCAAAAGCTGAACGTCGTCAGCGCGAAGGCGGGCTACCAGCCCACCGTGCAGGTGTTTGCGGGCTACGATTGGTTCAACACCAAGGCTACCCAGCCGGTGGAATTGGATCATGATATTCACGGGTGGAACGCGGGGGCGCAGTTGATCTGGAACATTTTTGACGGGGCTCTTACCGTGGGAAAAGTGACGCAGGCGAAGGCGCTTTACCGGAAATCTCAGACGGAGCTGGTGGACCAATCGCGTCAGATTGAGCTGGCGGTGCGGACGGCGTATTCGAGTTTCATCCAGGCGCAGGAGACTCTGGTGTCGCAGGCGAAAGTGCAGGAACAGGCGGACGAGGTGTTGCGGGAGGCGCAGGTGCAGGCGGCGGCGGGCACGGGCACGCAACTGGACGTGCTGAACGCGGAGACGTCGCTGACACAGGCGCGCATGACCCAGTTTCAAGCCCAGCATGACTATGTCGCCGCTCGTGCCCGCTTCGAACGCGCCATCGGCACTGACCTCGCACCTCTCAAATAATTATATTTGAGAGCAGGAAGCTAGCCATCCGGACAACCTTCCTTTTGCACGCTTAATTTTGTACCAAATGGTTGACCTTATTTTAGGTTTCAGCTATCTACTTCCCGGGTTCAATCTAATTTATATTTCCAATGAAACTTAAAGTGTTTTTATCCTGCTTGTTGCTTGCGGCCATGGGAACCGGCGTTTATGCCCAGGCGACCAACCAAAATACTGAACCGGAACATTTCCTGCGGGTCACTTCCAGGGCTTCGCTGATTCATCTGGGCAGCCTCGACTCCTTTGACATCACCGAGGGCGGCGTCAAGGCTGGCAGTTTGCTTTACGACTCTCTGACCAGCAAAAACCCGCATCCGGCGCGATTGGCGATGGATATTTATCAGCGCATCGTTCCCTCTGAAAATTTCGGCGGAGAATACACCGCGCTGCAATGGCTGTGCGAGTACATCGTCGCCGACAAGTCTGAAAAAGCCAAGCTGGTTGCTGACCCGCTGACGGCTGCCTGGTATGATTACTTGTCCAAAAACGACTTCGATCCGCTGAAAGAATATCTCAAGAAAAAATACCATTTGCTGGAGTGGAAAAATCGCAGGACTCCGAAATCAGAGCCAACCTTTCGTTTCATGGAGGACTTCCTTCTGTTTAATAACCCCCATCGCGAGCGCTGGGAAAAGACCAGCAAGATCATGGGGGTGCTGGGCCTCAAGCAGGGCGACGTTGTCGCCGACATCGGCTGTGGTCCCGGCTACTACAGTTTCAAATTCGCGGATATTGTCGGCCCCACCGGCTATGTGTATGCCGAAGATATCAACAAAAAACACTTAGACTACCTCGACAACCTGGTTAAGCAGCTCCACATTGAAAACATTCAGACCGTGTTTCCTAAGGTTGGCGAGGAAATACGTCTGCCTCGCAAGGCCGACCTTGCATTCCTTTGCTCGCTCTACCACAACATCTACGCCCTCGATGCCGATGAGGACCGCGATAAATTCGTTGCCAGCATCAAAAACAACCTCAAGCCTGACGGCACATTGGTGGTTGTTGACAACGGCTTGGTGCAGGACTCGCTCCTCCCCTATCACGGCCCGCACATCGCGAAGGAACTCATCATTAACCAGCTTTGGTATTATGGGTTCCACCTCGTCAATTTCTACCAGTTCATTCCCCAGCGCTACATTCTCGTCTTTAAGCTCATGCCTGGACCCGAACCGGCACCGGTGACCTTTTCCAAGCCCCTGCCCGATGACTGCGTGCCCTTCGCTTCCAAGGCTTCGTTGATCCGGTTCCTCAAGACCGCCAACGGCCCCGGCTTTACCCCCGACGGTCGCAAGGCGGCCCGCCTTCTTTTCAACGGCTTGGGCAAGAATGACCCCGCCACTCTTCGTGCCGCGCTTAAGGCCTACAATGAAATCATTCCTAAGGAGCGTTTTGGCGACGAATATCTTGCTCTGAAATGGTTCTGCGAATTTCTCCTCTCCTCACCTGAACAGCAGCAAAAGGAGCGCACCGCTTGGCTCGTCGGTAGTTACTTCGAGCAGTTGGCTGCGAACGATTACGAACGCCTCAAGAACTATCTCCATTACAAATACTACCTCGACTCCGTGCTGGACGAAGATGATCTTAAACGCGCCCCAGCCGGCACCAAGCTGCTTGAACATCAGGAACTGGATCTGCCTGAAAACTGCCCCGTTACCCAAGACCAGCTCAACGAATGGGGCGAATTCATTGCCTTCACCAGTCCCTATCGCGAGAACTGGGAGAAGACCAGCAAGGTGCTCGACTTCCTCAAGATCAAGCCCGGTGAACGCGTCGCCGACCTCGGCTGTGGTCCCGGCTATTACACCTTCAAGTTCGCCGACCTTGTCGGCCCCAACGGCCTCGTCTATGCCGTGGACACCGTGCCGAATATGACCAACTACGTCGCCACCGTCGCCCAGAAGCGCGGCGTCCATAATATCACCACCATCCTTGCCCGCGACAACGACACCCGTCTGCCCACCAACAGCGTGGACCTCGTTTACATCTGCTCCATGTATCATGCCGTTTACATGATTTCCATGGAGTATGTTAAAGACGGCTTTTTCAACACATTGAAGCCTGCCCTCCGCAAAGGTGCCCGCGTGGTCATTGCCGACAACACCATCCTTAAAGATGCCCAAAATCCCTACTACGGCCCACGTATTGCGCCCGAACTCATCATCACCCAGATGAAACAATACGGATTCAAACTGGTGAACCGTGCGCAATTCATCCCCCAACGCTTCGTACTCGTGTTTGAGCTGAGCCCTTGAGCCGGCGTAGTGTTCTGTAGGAAACCCTCCGGCTAAATCGAAGGAGGTTTTGTTGGCGCTTACAAATATTTAGCCTCTGTGAACACTGATTCTCAAAGACTAATTTATTGACAGCTTGTCATCAATTATGGTTCCCCGCTGTTTTCGGTGGAATGGGGACATAGGTTGGATAGGCTGGCTGGTTGACGCCTTACTGATGGATTCGATGGTGCCAGCGGGTTTCTAGCCCCCCGCGGGTATTGGCGGCATCAGCCCCTGCCGATCGTGTCCCAGATTGCCGCGCAGCGGCACATCGTGTCAGGGATGTGGCGGAATTTCTCCTCACACTGCCGCAGCGTGTGGCGCGCCTTGTCCAGGTCGCCGATGTGGAGTCCGTAGGTCACCGCGAGCCCCGCCTCCACCATGCCGAGGTGCCAGCCCGTGTAGCGGCCCATGCCGACACGACGGAAGCGTTCGAGAAAGCGCAGGTAGTAGTGCTCCATCTCGTCCTTTGTGACGTTCGCGCTCATGCACTTTTCCAGAAGCTGCGCGGGAATCTCGGACTTGAGCCGGTAAACCATCGAGCTGTACGGCGTGTAGTCGATCACCTCGAAGTAATCCGACAGGATCTCCATCGTGATAGCGACCCATACATGATATTCCTGCACCTGATCCTGCTGGATGAGGATGCCGGTCTCCGGAATCAGCGCGGCGATCCAGTTTTTGATGATGTGGTCGTTCAGCTGCCACGACTTCGAGATGTCGGAGAAAAGGATTTCGATCGGGCCGGACTTCCATGGCGCCTTTAACAGATCGCCCTCGTGGATCGTGATGTATTCGGCGACCGGCGCGATGTTCCGCTCGTAGATGAAGCGCATGTTGTCGCCTGCCTTGATTTTTTTTCTGAACCAGCCAGCCGGCTTGCTGTAGTGCTTCACGCTGTATTCATCGATGATGAAGCAGTCGAAGGCATCAATCACCGGCTCCTTCCTGTAGTCGCGATCCTTCAGCCCGAAGCCCAGCGAGAGCGACGAGGTGCCGAAGAACGCGCCGCCATCCACGATGCGTCCTGCGCCAGAATAATAGTCGCGCGCAAGCGTATAGAGCATCCGCCGTTCATCGGCATGGATCATTCCCTTCCCGTCCTTCACCTTGACCGGCAAATCCACGGAATACCACGGCAGGCGGTGGAGCGATTCGATTTTGTCGGCGTTGGTCATGCAGTTTGAAGATGCATATCAAGCGTGTGCGCTCGGGCAAAGGGTGTCAATCTGATTTGTGCGGCAGCAGATGTGAGTCCATCTCCGTGCGACCTGTTCTCGGCAAACCACCGCCGATAATTTTGCGCCTTTTCCACTTTTTTTACGGCAGCTGAACCAGCCGCCGGTATTTGACCTTGGTGCCTTGGTGAAAAACCGTTCAAATCCGAAGGATGGTGGAAATCAATATGTGCCAATATCAAGTTGAGCGGCTATAGGGCAGACTCATTAAATATAAATTGAATTAAAATAGCTGCCTGCATAGGCTTTCAAACTTGACCGATTGTACAAAATAAAATTAACGCAAATTAAACGGTGAAATGAATCACGTCACTTCCACTTCGTCTCGTAAGTCTTGGGCCGACTGGTTGTTGGTGCTGGTTTTTGGCCTGCTGCTGTGGGCACCCACGGTGGACTATTTTGGCCACGTCGACTGGGCCAAGCGGCCCGATGAAAACCGCATGATGGCGGCGAAGCCAAAGCTCACCCGCATGGATTTTTCAGGCGTGCGCGAATATTTGGCGGCCAGCGAAACCTGCTTCAACGACCATTTTGGGTTTCGTAAACGACTTATTCGCCTGTGCCAGCATTGGCGGCGGCAAATTTTTCATGATAAGACAGAGAGAAAAGTTATTACGGGTAAGAATGGCTGGTTTTTCTTTTCAGACCTGCAAATGATTGATCATTATCTGGGCGAGGAAAAATTTACCCGGCAGCGGCTGCAATCATGGCAGCGCCTGCTAGAAAAGCGCCGTGACTGGCTGGCGGCGCGCGGCATCAAATATCTCTTCGTCATCCCGCCGGATAAACATTCCATTTATTCCGAAAACCTGCCCGACTGGCTCGTTAAATCCACGCCCGCAGTTCGCCAGACGAAGCTGGACCAGTTCTTCGAGTATATGAAGGCGCATTCCACCGTCGAGGTTTTGGACTTGCGACCGGCCTTGCTGGCTGGGAAGAAAATTGCGCCGATATTTTTGCAGAACGACACGCACTGGAATATGTTTGGCGGATTCTTCGCCGCGCAGGAAATAATCCAGGTTTTATCGCGGTCCACGCCGGCGTTGCCGGTGCTGCGGCTGGAGGATTTCGACTGGATCAACGCGCCGTGGAGCGGTGGCGACCTCACCCGCATGCTGGGCGTAAATCCGCCGGAGAAAAATATGTATTATTTTACCCCCAAACCTTCCATGGTGGCGTTGACAAGCCAGCAGGAGCTTACCAACATCGTGCGGAACTGGAATCCGCACGACAAGGCCAAGGTCAACCAGCTGATTGAAAACACCAACCTCATGGGTAAACCCGATCTGGTGATTTTTCACGACTCCTTCGGAGGATGCTGGTGCCAATTTTTCGGCTCCTGTTTCCATCGAGCTGTTTTTATAGGGGAAAATAGGGAGTTCAACGCAAAAGTCATCGCGGATAACCATCCGCAGATTGTGGTCAATGAAATGCTAGAGCGCGTGTTCAACACCGAGAACCCCGACGAAATGCTCAAAAAGGACGCTTTGCCATAAACCAATTAGTGGAATAGATTATCATGGTTTTTAGTTCGCCCATATTTCTGTTTTTGTTCCTGCCCGTCGTGCTGACGGTTTATTTCTTGCTTCCCGGATTGCGCTTCCGCAATTTCTGGCTGCTCCTGACCAGCCTGATTTTTTACGCTTGGGGCGAGCCGGGGTTCATCCTGCTCCTGCTCGTTTCCACCCTCGTCAACTTTGAGCTGGGAAAATGGGTGGAACGGAGTGATGACATTTCTCGGCGCAAAAGGGCCGTGGTGGTGGCGGTCGTCGTCAATGTCGGCTTCCTCGCGTTTTTCAAATACTCGGGGTTGGTCATGGCCTCGCTCAATGTGCCGTTGAAATTTTTCGGCATGAGCGGCTTGCCAGTGCCGCATTTTGAGCTGCCCATCGGCATCTCTTTTTTCACGTTCCACGCATTATCCTACGTCATTGACATCTACCGCCGCAAATGGCGCGCGGCCCGCG
Organism: uncultured Verrucomicrobia subdivision 3 bacterium; assembly: GCA_903922735.1. Taxonomy (GTDB): domain Bacteria; phylum Verrucomicrobiota; class Verrucomicrobiia; order Limisphaerales; family UBA11358; genus UBA11358. The sequence continues at coordinate 36,923 of CAIXUZ010000069.1, read as the reverse complement.
ACCCGCGTGACGTCGCGCTCTACATTTTCTTTTTTCCCCAGCTTGTCGCCGGCCCGATTCTGCGCTGGAACGCCATCGCGCCGCAGTTGGAGCAGCGGAATTACAACCGGGCCAACTTCGCGGAAGGCGTGCGGCGATTCAGCGGCGGCTTCGCTAAGAAAATGATCATCGCGAATGCCGTTGCCGTGCCCGCCGACCAGATTTTTTCTCTGCCCGCGAGCGGACTTTCCGCGCCGGTCGCCTGGCTGGGTCTGGTGTGCTACACGATTCAAATCTACTTTGATTTCTCCGGCTACTCGGATATGGCGGTCGGCCTGGGTAAGATGTTCGGCTTTCAGTTCATCGAAAATTTTCAATTTCCTTACACGGCACAATCCATCAAGGATTTCTGGCGGCGCTGGCATATCTCTTTGTCGAGCTGGTTCCGTGACTACGTTTATATCCCGCTTGGCGGTAACCGCGTTTCCTCCCTGCGCAACCACTTCAACCTCGTCGCCGTTTTTTTCCTGTGCGGCTTGTGGCATGGTGCGAGCTGGACCTTCGTGGCGTGGGGACTGTTCCACGGCATTTTTCTCGTGTTGGAAAAAACGCCGTGGGGCGCCACGCTGGATAAATTGCCGCGCCCGCTGCGGCACGCCTACACGATCTTTGCCGTGATGATGGCCTGGGTGTTATTTCGTGCCGATACGTTTGCCGGCGCCGGCCATTATTTCGCGGCGCTGTTTGGCGCCGGCAGTATGGTGCAAACCCAACCGCTGCATCGCTACCTGAGCAACGAGGTCGTTTGGGCTTTGGGGCTTGGGGCCGCCTTTAGCATGCCGTTGTGGGAGGGCATCAAAAGCGTTGGTGAAAAAATTTCGCGGCGGTTGCCGGAAAAATCCCGTGCCTTTTATTTTGCTCTTGGCCAGCTGATTGAAATCATCATGGTGGTTGCACTGCTGCTTATTTCTTCCGCATGGCTGGCTGGCGGCACCTATAATCCCTTCATCTATTTTCGTTTTTAGACCGCCATTGTGGATTTGAACCGCCTGCCGCTGATGACGATTTGAGTTTCGAGGGCAGGCCCATGCATTGGAAAATCTATATTCCATCGGTGGCTGATTTATGGCTAAATGGGCGCGTGAAAATCGTTGGCATCATTCCCGCACGCTTTGCCTCGACCCGGTTCCCGGGCAAACCCCTCGCGCTCATTGCGGGCAAACCGCTTATCCAGCATGTAGTCGAGCAGTGCCAAAAAGCCAGGACGCTCGTCGAAGTTATCGTGGCTACCGACGATAACCGCATAGCTGATGCCGTAAGAAAATTCTGTCGCGTGGAAATGACGTGCGCCGATCATCTGAGCGGCAGCGACCGGATTGCGGAAGCCGCCCTGCGTTGCCATGGTGAAGCCGTGGTGAACATTCAAGGCGATGAACCGTTGATCGATCCGAACGTGATTGACGCCGTGGCGAAAGCTTTGATGAGCGACGACATGTCCACCGCTGCCACGCCCATCAAAAATCTTTCGGAATATGACAATCCCAACGTCGTAAAAGTCGTTGTCAGCGCCACCGGTCGCGCATTATATTTTTCCCGGCGCACGATTCCGTATCTGCGTGAAGCCGCCAACCGTCCGGGCAACGAGCAGTTGGCGGCGTTTCCTTTTTTAAAGCATCTGGGAATTTACGGCTACCGGCGCGAGACGCTGCTGCGGCTGGTGAAATTCCCGGTGTCGCCGCTGGAAAACGCGGAGAAATTGGAGCAATTGCGGGCGCTGGAAAACGGCATCCCCATCGCCGTCGTGCAAGTGGATTACGATAGCGTCGGCGTGGATATGCCGGAAGATGTGGCGAGAGTGGAAAAGGTTTTAAGCCACCGATGAAACACGGGGCGAACGCGATTTTTATCTGCTCTTAAAATAAGAGCCGACGGCGCGGTTTCTTTCCAAGCAATTTACGTTCAAGTTCAACGGCGGGCGGGATATTTGCAGCTGGTAACAAGCGGTTAAAATCCATGTCATCTTGGATGGTGGGAATTTTTCCAGCGAAGAGGTTTTTCGCTTCCAGATTGTAAGTTCCAGATCTGCTTCAGCCGCGACAAAACTGTAAGGGCGCGGTGGGGTGCCGCTGAGCCGTTTGCGAAGGAGGTACAGCATGGGTGGTGGCCTGGGTGGCCACCAAAGGCAACAAGAGGGAAATCCTCCGTCGCATCTTGTTGGACGCGGCGAAATTTTTGTGTATCGTCGCCGCACAAGGAAGTTATGAGCAGCGACAAATTAAACACGGGCCAGAAGGCGCTTCAGATCAACCTCGACGCGAAAAAATATGGCGCCTTCGCGGAGATTGGCGCCGGGCAGGAGGTGGCGCGCTGGTTTTTTCATGTCGGCAAGGCGTCGGGCACGGTGGCCAAGACTATTTCCGCCTACGACATGGCGGTAAGCGACGCCATTTACGGCCCCAGCGACCGCTATGTGAGCCGCAAGCGCCTGCAAGCCATGCTGGATTTGGAATTCGATTTGCTGCTTAAGCGTCTGGATAAAACCATCGGCGACCGGCGCACGTTTTTCGCCTTCGCCAACACCGTCACCACCAAGCCCATTTCCAAGTATGGCGAGGAAGGCGGCCAGGGCTGGCTGGGCATCAAGTTTCAAACCCTCCCGCGGTGCGAGCCTTCCACCATCATCATCCATGTGCGAATGCTTGACTGGGAAACGCCCCGGCAGCAGGAAGCGGTTGGGATCATTGGGGTGAACCTCATTCACGCCGCGTTTTATCAGCACATCGAGCCCGATCGCCTCATCGGCTCGCTGCTGGATGGCCTCACCAGCCAGCGCGTGGAGGTGGACATGATCAAATTTTCCGGCCCCGCTTTTGGCGATGTGGATAACCGGCTCATGGCCCTGCAACTGGTCGAGCAATGGCTCACCGAAGCCACCCTCTTCACCGCCGACGGGGAGACCGTCATCCCCGGCGAACTGCTCTGGAAAAAACCCGTTCTGCTCGAACGTGGCAGTTTCCGTCCGCTCACCAACCCGATGCTTGACATGCTTGAACGCGCCCAGGAAATGTTCGTTCGCGAACCCGCGCTTCAGGGCGAGGAGCCGGTCGTCATGTTTGAAATGACCCTGCGTCAGTTGCAAGTCGGCGACGCGATCGACCATCGCGATTTTCTTGACCGGGTGGATACGCTCGGCGCCCTCGGCAAGCCGGTGTTGATTTCCAATTTTCTCCGCTATCACCGCCTCGTCACCTACCTTTCCCGGCACACGCAAAAGCCGATCGGCCTGCCCATCGGCCTCGTCCGCTTGCGCGACATCCTCGATGAGAAGTTTTACACCGACCTGCCGGGCGGCCTCATGGAATCGCTCGGCCAGCTTTTCAAAAACGATGCGAAACTTTACATCTATCCTTCGCTCGACAAAAAGACCGGCCAGCTGACGACCGTGGAGAATCTCGAGGTGCCGCCCAATCTGCGCCATCTCTACGCCCACCTTGTCGAAAACAAATTTATCCAGAGCATTGCCAACTACAATCCCGATGCGCTGAAAATCTATTCCAGCGACTTGCTCGCCAAAATTCACGCGGGCGATGAGAGCCTTGCCCAGTTCATCCCGCCGCCGATTTTTGAAGCCATCAAGGCCAAAAAACTTTTCGGCTGGCGCCAAAAACAATCCGCGGCAAGGGTGCAACCTTGAAAACCTAGCCCGTTTTTGTGATTGTGGGTTTAATGGAACACGATTTGTATGTCCTTCGCCTAGACGAAACAGTCGCCCCCAATTTCTTCCAAAGATTTTGGGGTCGCAATATCAGCCTGCTGTTGCTCGCTGGAATTACTGCGGCATCCGCTGCCGACTTCCCGCCGAACCCATTGGAAAAGCCAGGCTGGATGCTCGATGCCCATGATGAGTTTGATGGCCCGCTGCTCAACACCAATTTCTGGAGTCCTTATTATTTGGAATCGAGGACGGAAAAGGAAAGGGCGGCCGCTCGTTACGAGTTCCGCCAGGGAACCCTGGTCTTATATGTTGATGGTCATTCGAAAGGCTATTTCAAGGACGGCTCGAATGTGATGACGGTGTCTGGCATCCAGACTGGTGATCGCACCCGCCTGCACAAAGATTCGGACCCCGTCCACCATGAGATTCCCGTAAAGATGAATTACACTCCGCTTTACGGTTATTTTGAAATTCGGGCGAAACTACCCCCAGGCGCCCAAGCCGCCTTCTGGACGGTCGGCACCAAGGATACGCTCGCCCACGCCGGTGAGATTGACATCTTTGAGAGCATCAAAAACAAGCCCAAACGGCTCAAGTATGTGCTGCACACTTGGGGCGACAAGTCCCTGGCCTATCAACATCAGGAACCGGAACTGGACTTCGACTCCACCCAGGAGTTCCATGTCTATGCGTTGGAATGGGAAGAACAAGAATGTGTTCTATTTATTGATAACCGGCGGGTCATGAGCATGCCGCAGGCACCAAACTATCCGGGCATCTTTCTCCTGACGCTTTACGGCAATACCCGGGATTCATCCAAACAGGAATTTATCATTGATTACTTTCGTGCCTATAAAAGAAAAGGACAATCATTGACGCTGGGAGCCGGGGCATTTCGCTAAACCAGCCCAGGCCAAAAAGGTGACCGGACCGTCCAATCCGCCATCGTTGCAAGCATGGATTTTACCAGCTGAAGGCGCTTGAGCTTTCTTGGGAACCAATTATTTTCTTTCCATGCCGATTTACGAATTTCATTGTGAAAAATGCGGGCAGGACAGCGAAATCCTCGTCCGCTCTTCCGACTGGACGGGAACGAAATGTCCGCACTGCGGTTCTTCCAAGCTGGGCAAGAAATTTTCCACCTTCGCCGCGGCGGGCAGTGGCGATAATTCACCGTCCTGCGAAACTGGCGGCGGGCGGCGCGGCGGATGTTGCGGCGGTCACTGCCACGGTCACGGCAACTGATTCATCCCGGACAGATTTCCCGGGCGCTGACCTGCGTCAAATCCGCCACCGTCCAATCCGCACCGCAGGGTTTTAAATCTTCGAACTTCGAGCCGCCGGTTGCCACAGCCAGCGTTTTCGCGCCAATAAACTTCCCGCAGCGCACGTCGAACGGGGTGTCGCCGATCACCAGAATCTCCTGAGGTTGCAGCTTTTTCCCCAGCACGCGGCGGGCGCGATTCAATGCGGCCAGCGCGATTTGATCACGTTCCTCGTGGTCGTCGGCAAAGCCGCCAAACTGGAAAATCTCCCACAGCCCGAAATGGCGCAGCTTGATTTCCGCGCCGAGCCGGATGTTGCCGGTGAGCAGGCCAAGCGCCGGCGGCTGCGGCAACGCCTGCAGGTCGCGGATGAACTCCCGGACCCCGCGGCACATTTCACCGCCGTTTTTTTCCAGGATGTGGTGCAGCCAGAAAACGTAGTGCTCGAAAAATTCCCGGAAATGCTCCGGCGTGGCGGTCACCTCGTGAATCCGGAAAAATTCGCGGACGAGGCTCACATCCGTTCGGCCGGCAAACTTCATCCGCTCGGTGCCGTGATGGAGGTTGAATTGCCTGGCAAAAGTCTTGGTGAACGCCGCCGTGCCGGCGCCGCCCGTGTGGACGAGCGTGCCGTCAATGTCGAATAAAACGAGCCGTATCATGCGGCGCGGAAGGTAGCAGAAAATGGTTTGCCGGCGAGATTTTTGGTAAACGAAGGAACCCAATTGCTCACGGTGACCGCCGGACCCGGAATAACCTCATTTGATCCGTCGCCTGGCCCGTCGAAAAATTAAAAATGCTGCCGGTGGAAAAAAGATTGGTCGCCAGCGCCACCCAGTTCACCAGATTTGACGAAGTATCCACCCGGTAAACCCGGTTGGTCGCCGATTCCCACTGGAGCGCGATATTCTGATTGTTGCGCGTCAATGAAAGCAGTTTGAACGGCGTGTTAAACGGGTTCGCGAAGGTCATCAGCACGGGCAGATGATCCGAGGCGACGCTGTCGTCGTCGGCATTCAGCAGCGGTGGTAGTGGGCTCAATAAATCCGTTCGAAACACTTGTGAAGACATGAGGTTGGAGCCCAGCAACCCGCAGGGAAAAATGAAATCAATCCGCTCGGACAAGCTGCCTTGGATCGAATAGGTATTGATGCTGCCGGAAACGGGATTGATCGGGTTTATCAACTGAAGTTGGGTCGGCGCGCTGATGAGTGTCTGGATGGCCAGAGTATTTGTGTCGCTCTCGTTCATATCGCCGGAAAGTGTGAAAGGATCCCCCGGGTGCAGCGCAAAAAAATTGGTCGCCAGGAAATTGGTGATGGCGGCGGCTTCGGCGGCACGCTTCGCTGCGGCATCCGTGTAACTGCCGGAACTGGATTTCAGGTGCGTGGCAAAAACGTGCAGCGGCAATGGCCAGTTCGGCACATTAATTTCCGCCTCGAATAAGTCCCGGGTAAAATTGGCATTGGTATAGCCAAAGGGATTCAAATCCGCGTGCAGCAGCCAGCTTTGGGATCGGTTGATCCAGAACCGGCTGGCAATGATGCTGCGGATAAAGCCGTCGATGCCGGAGTTTGTCGCCAGAAAAAATCCGGGGAGGAACGCCGTCACCCAGTTGGTCATCTGCCAGGTGTTGGTGTAGGGAATCTCGTTGAACGTGATGATATCCGGCTGCAGATAGACCAGTTCGCGCCCGATGGCTTGCACCTGTGGTGCGTTCGTGCTCCAGTCGGTTATCCCATTGCCCTTCACGTTATAAGTCATCAACGTGACGCCGCTGTTGGTCGAAAGGAAAACCGGAGCCGCGCTATTTGAGATGGTCTGGAAACATACGGTCAAATCGTCAATGGCCATGCCTGCGTCACTCCCGGTATCATCTGTGTCCCGCCAGCGTAAAAAGATTTCCTGCCCTGGCGGCACGGTGATTCCTGCCAGATTATTTGCCAGCAACTGATGGTTGGCGGTGGTATTTCCATCCAACGCCATGCCGCTGCCGCCGACATTCACGATGGGTGAATTGAAATTTAGCCCGGCAAATACCGTCCAGATCTGCGAATTTACGGCGTCGGCATTCGTTAGCGGCGCACTGGAAATCTGATATGAAAACGTCAGCAGGTTGGTCATGGCCCCCGAACCATAAGCATTGCGCCACTGTTCGCCCGTGAACGAAATCGTGATGTTGGTGGCTGCCAGCCCCGTGTCGTTGATGAATCGCACGCCGTAGGCGTAGGCCGTTGATGTGGAGGCCACGGAGCCCAGCGCGCGGTCGGAGGCTGGGTTTACCCCATTGGTTCCAAAGCTATAAAGGCTGCCGGTAGCGGCGGTGCCGCTGCCGCCGATGTAGGTTGTGCCATCGGCGTTGCCTTTTGCGGCATACCAACCCGGCAAAGTTATGTTGTTTGTCCAATTGACCGTGCCACTGCCGGCGAGCGAATTAAAATTCTGCACATACGTCCCACCGCTCATCAATATCTGGGCGGACGCCAGGCGCGCCGACCAAACACTGGCGACCAGTGCAGCGATAAGTATTCTCGATAAAAAGCTCACGCGGGCACTATCGCTTTTGATTATAGCACGGCTGCGAGTATTTTTCCTTTACCAGCTTTTCCCCGTGGTTGCGCAATTCTGCATCCGGTTGAAAATTCGCCCAGATCACAGAAAAATACTTTTCCGCCACCTCGCGCATCGCCTCTTCCCAGCCGCCGCGTCGCAGCGGAATGGGCGGTTGCACCGAGCCTTGGATCAATAATCCTAGTTTATTCCGCCGCTGTGCAGCGCCGGCAATTTTTTTGCCGTGCCATAACAAATCATGTTTTTCATGCCCGACAAAACATTGGCCGGGCAATGATTTCTGGCAGCAGGGCGCCAGCTCCATTTCCACCTTCAATTCCGCAAACGCCAGCCGTAGCCAGTCGTGGATGCGATGGTAGCTTTCCTCCGCCTTGAGCGAATGCCATTCGTGGCCCGGCGGAAAAATCGCGCTGTAAGTCCAGTCCGCGTCGTGTGGCACGATGCCGCCGCCGGTTGGTCGGCGGATGACCGGACGCAGTTTGGTGGCAGCCTGTACCTCGGCATATTTCTGGAAATAGCCGAAAGTCGCCGCCGGTTCCGTCCATCCATAGAAACGCAACACGGGCGCTTGCAGGCGAGCCATGGCTTCCAGCAGCGCCTCATCCAGCGCCATGTTGAACGCCGCGTCTCCCTTGCCAGAGTTGATAAACAACCAAGGATTCATCGACAACAAAGTAACAAAGAAACGAAGTTTTGGGAGCGGCTTATCTTTGTTCCTTCGTTACTTTATTGTTAATCCCCACTCCGATTTGCGGGCAATGGTTTTGGATCTCACAATGAGCACAGTCTGGCTTCCTGGCATCACAACGGCGGCGACCATGCCAGATCAGCCAGTGGCTGAACCGCGTCCAATCCTCCTGCGGCACCAGCTTCATCAATTCCCGCTCCAGCTTCACGGCGTCCGTTCCTTTCGCCAGGCCGAGCCGATTGGAAAGTCGCGTGACGTGCGTGTCCACGACCACCCCGACATTGATGCCAAAGGCGTTTCCCAAGACGACATTCGCCGTCTTGCGTCCGACGCCGGCGAGGGCGTGCAATTCATCCATCGTGCGTGGCACTTCGCCGCTGAATTTTTCGACGAGCGTGGCGCAGCACGCCTTGATGTTCTTCGCCTTGTTGCGGAAAAAACCGGTGGATTTGATGGACTCCTCGATCGCCGCGAGCGGTGCGGCGGCAAAATCTTCGGCGCTCCGGTATTTTTTAAAAAGTTCCGCCGTGACCAGATTCACCCGCTTGTCGGTGCATTGCGCGGAAAGAATAGTGGCGACGAGCAATTGCAGCGGGCTGGAAAAAATCAGTTCGCAGTGCGCGTTGGGATACGTCCGCTGGAGGGCGGCGATGATTTTCAGCGCGCGTTCATTTTTGGCGGCGGCGGTTTCGCGTTGCACGATATTATTTTGTCATATTGCCGAAAAATAAAAAGCCCGGACGCGAGCGTCCGGGCGATGAAATCATTGGCGCTTATTTTGCCGGCACGGCGTTGGTCGAAACCACCGGCGCCGTGACGGCAGGCGTAACGTAAGCCGGCGCGCCGGACCCCAGCACCGAGGTGCTCTTGAATTTTTGCGGCAGGCTGCCGTCAAGCTTGCCCAGATACCAGCCCAGCGCGAGGAAGAGAACGCCTGCGATAACCAGCAGCGTGATATACAAACCCCACGGTTTTTTCTTTTCCGCGAACGGATCCACTAGGTCGCGCTGCGCGCCGGGTGGTAGCACCGCAATTTGCGTGAGGCTGGTGCCGAACGGCACATTCATCTTGGCTTTGGCGTTCACCGCCCAGCCGTTGGCATCGAGAATCGGGCCGAGGTTGCGTTTGCGGAGCTTGAACCAAGCAATGATCATGGACGGTCCGGAGATGCCCACAATAAGAACAACCGGCACCATGATCTTCTGCGTAGGTGACAATTCGACCACCTTGGTGAAAATCGTCGCCAACACCGTGCTGATGGCCCCCAAAGCCACCCCAATCGCGGCCACCACGCCGACATCCATTTTTTTCGAGGGATCAGGCGCCTTCTGACCCGCCGGGGCCGGGTTGGTGGCAGCGGCTTGCAGCCGCGCATTCGCGTCCGAGTCGGCTGCTGCGGCCCGCTTGGATGCCATTTCCTCAATCACCCGCACGAGTTTTTTGTAAGGCGAAAAGAACGCCTGCCGGATACTAATTGGATTGGCCACAATTTTGGAAATCGTGGCATCATAGTCGCGGCCCTTGCGGTCGTAGAAAATACCGTTGCGGCCCACCATCAGATTGTCGTCATCACCTTGCGAGAAGATGGCGACAATGCTTAATTTTTCACCAGTGGCCTTGCGCACGCAATCCACATAGGCCAGATACGCGCCAGCCAAGCCGGCCATCGTCGCGTGACGTCCAGAGTCTTCTACCGTGAGACACAAGTCGCAACTGCGCTGGTCGAGAAATAACCGACCCGCCTGAAAAATCGCCGGCGTCCTGCGGCTGTAAAAATTCTTGAAGCTGACAAAATTCACACAGAGGGTGTGCAGGTCGCGGTTGAAACGAATCAACTTCTCCACCGTCGCAATCGCGTTCGCCTCCGGCTCCAGCGCCTTGTCCTGGGCAATGAGCGCGGTGATTTTTTCTTTTGCGGCACCAGCCAGGATTTCGCGGATGCGTTTGAGACCGAGACCCTCGACTTTTGCGCCCACCTTGCTGGTGGCCCATGCTTCAAACGGCGCGAACTTGGTGACAATTGCACCCCACTCCGCCTCCGTCAAAACGTTCTTGTCGCTGAGCAGCGGCTTCACGGCGGCTGCCTGTAGGGCGGCGAGCGCGGCGGCCCACGCTGGATTCACCCCGTCCGCCAGCGGCAACGCCTTGTGCGGGGCGACTTGCGCCAGCGGCAGCGCGGCGATTTCGGAGGACGTGATGGTCAAATCTTTCGCCGCCAATGCGAGGTATTCCTTTTCCTCGCGGTTCAGCGCGGCGATGGCGCGGGCGTCGAACGCCGCGAGCCGGCAGCGGGCAAAAAAGTCATCCACTTTCATTTTCACCGCTTTCACGGCCGCGACGGCGGCGGCGGTGGCTTCGCCCAGCGGTAAAATGGTCTTGTCGCCCTCGGCCTGCTTCCACCAATTCGAATGCGCCTCGGCCTCGGCGAAAAATGCATCCGCCTTCGCCTGGCTGATGCCGGGCTTGCCGCTCCGGTCGGCTTCCCCGCCGAACGTGGCGATGATTTCGCCGATGACGGCCTTGGTGGCATCATCGCTGGCGGCATCGGCGGGGATGATGCCGTCGCCGTTGAAATTCGTGGCGGCAAAAATCTTCGCCGTGTCCGCCGTGTCGGCGAGGTCAATCACCGTGGCCTCAACCTTGCCGAGGTTGGCGAGAATCTGTTTGGCGGAAGCGAGAATCTGTTTTCCCTCCGGCGCGGTGTCGTTGATGGCTGCCAGCGGCAACGCGGGTGAACCTTTCACCAGGTCATCCGGGTTCTTGAGCAGGCCCGTTGCCCACTTTGCGGCGGCAATGATTTCCGGCACGCGCACGCGGCCGTCCTTGTCGGCGTCAATCAGGTCCAGCGTGCGGTTGTCGAACTCCAGCCCGCGCGTTGGACAGGCCAGCGCCACCCAGAGTTTCTGGTCGAGCTGGTCGAGATTGGCGAGGTCGGCGCCCGTTTCGAGTTTGACTTGATCAAATCCGCCGGCGCGGAAGAATTTCCAAGTGTGTGTGGCAGCCATAATTTTCCTTTGGTTCTGAATTTGTGTGGAAGTTTAACCATGAAGTCGCGGAGACACCAAGAAAACTTTGAGGCCGGTTTAATTAGTCTGGCTTGCTGCCTCGCTCGCAATGCCGCGGCCCTTTTCCCGCATTTCGCGTGTTTCGCAGTTTCAACCGCAGGCTTTAGGTTAACTTCCCGTCTTTTGGTTTACCGTAAATTACGGCGACCAGCATCAAGCCATAACCGGCCAGTAGCGCCAGCACCAGATGTGAGGCGGCAAAGAAAAAAGCGTTTAGTTCCACAGACGGCCGGTCGGCTGATGGGTTCAGGCCGACGATCATCAGCAAGGCCGCAAAGAACCAAAACTGCATCAGCCCAACCAGCCAGGACCGGACCGGCAGCGGGATTTTCCCAAGGAAACCAAGCGGAATCATGGCGGCAGCCAGATATGCCAGCCCAAAATAATTTTTTACAATTTGAAAATATATCTGACAGCCGATGAAAAACCGTCCGGAGCTATCACTATAATGGGCGGTTTCATATTGGCCGCGTGTCACAACGTGAAAAAAACCTTCCACTGTTCGTGGATAACCCCAATTCATCGGTGGAACAGCCATCGAGAAAAGCGGTTCCAGCAGATAGAAACCAAGACCGGCAAAAAACAGGATCATACAAATGAGCACCGTTTTCCCTTCTCGAAAAAAACCACGGGTCTGGAAAGTCAGTCCGACCGCCGTCAATGTCATAGCTGCGGTCAACCACACAAGAACGTGGTTGAAAAACGGGCTGTCCCATATGGAAAACCAGCCCCCGACCGCATGTGCCAGGAAAGAAGCCCAGCAGATGAGGCTTATGCTCCAGAGCAAATCCCGCCCCGATTTGCCTTCGCCCAGCGCCACCAAAAACAGCAGGCCAACAAAGGTTGTAACCAAAGACTGATTGTTGCAAAGGGTCATTCCGTAACATAGCCAGGCCGCGTACAGGCTAAGCTTCGAGTACGGCTTAAAAAACCAGCGCATCAAAAAGCAAAGCGTCAGCGCAAACAATAATAATCCCAGCGGACGCGGATCGACGGTGACAGCATAGCGCCAGACGCACCTATCCAATCCAAATGCCAAGCCGGCAACATAGCCGCAGATGATCCGCAGCCAATTTTCCTGACGCACTGGCAGTCGCTTGACGTTGGAAATAGTTTCCATCAGCAACGCACCGCCGCGTGAAACCATCAATGCAATCAAGCCGCAAGTCAACGCGCCAGCAACCGCCGAAGATAATCCAATTCGCCACGCGATGTTTAAAAACGGCAATTTCGTGAACAGCCAACTGTAAACCACCCAAATCGGGAAACCGGGAGGACCAGGCACACCAAGATGCATTGAAGCCGCAGCAAAGTGTCCGTCGTTTTCCAGACCAAGATCCGGTGACAAAGTAAAAATATAAACCGTCAGCGCCAGCAGCGTGGTAATTCCAAAGCTCGCCCAGTCCGTGCGTTCCCAAAAACTGGCAGATGCCTGCGATTGTCCATCACCATTCATTAGACTTCCCGGAGCGATGTGAAGCTCATGGTTCATGATTGACAAACCGGAAGTAAAAGCCACTCAAATTAAAAACCGGCGAAATGATTTTTTTGCTTAAAAAACTCTGTCTAAACCGATGAATTTCGTCCAATATTTTTTTAAATATGAGCCAACTTGCCAATCAAATCGCCGTTGTCACCGGCGCGGGGCGCGGAATCGGTCGCGCGATCGCCTTGAAATTCGCCCAGGAAGGCGCGGATGTCGTCGTCGTCTCCCGCACGCAGGAAAATTCCGAGAAGGTCGCGGCGGAAATCCGCGCGCACGGCCGCCAGGCGTGGGCGCATGCCGTGGACGTGTCTGATGCCGTCGCCGTCAACGCCGCCGCCGAGAAAATTCTCGCGGAGGCGGGCAAGGTGGACATCCTCGTGAACAACGCCGGCGTGACGCGCGATGGTTTGCTGATGCGCATGAGCGATGCGGACTGGGATACGGTTTTGAACACGAACCTTAAGGGAGCTTTTCTGGTCACGAAAGCGTTCAGTCGCGCGATGATCAAGGCGCGCAGCGGCAAGATGATCAATATTTCATCGGTTATCGGCCTCATCGGCAACGCGGGCCAGTGCAATTACGCGGCGAGCAAGGCAGGCTTGATCGGGTTCACGCAGTCGTGCGCAAAGGAACTCGCGGGACGCGGCATCACGGTGAACGCGATTGCACCGGGTTTCATTGAGACGGACATGACGGCCGAGCTGAAAGAGGAGATGAAGGCGGCGTTGTTGAAGCAAATTCCGCTCGGTTGCCTTGGCCAGTCCGAAGATATAGCCGGCGCGGCGCTTTATCTCGCCAGTCCGGCGGCGCGCTATGTGACGGGGCAGGTGTTGACGGTGGATGGTGGGATGGTGATGTAAAAACCGCTGAACCGTAAATGGCCAAACTTTTCGCCATTGCCGGCTGGAGCGGCGGCAACCACAAAGTTTTTCCAGAGCGAAATAAAATTCAAATCGAGGCTTGACGCCGACGGCGGTTGCAAGCTAGATAAACAGTCAAATTATGTCAGACAAACCTATCGAACAACGCGTAAAAGATATCATCGTCGAACAACTCGGTGTGAAGCCGGATCAAGTCGTTCCGTCCGCCAAGTTTATCGAAGACCTCGGCGCCGATTCACTCGACACCGTCGAGCTGGTCATGGCGCTGGAAGAGGAATTCGGCATCGAAGTGCCGGACGATCAGGCGGAAAAACTCCAGAGCGTCGGCGACGTTCTGAAATACGTCGAAGAAAACGCCAAATAAACAATTATTACCCCACGGGGCAGTTTTGGCTGGACACAGCCTGAACTGCCCCGTTTCATTTTCCTATGGCAAGCAACTATTCTGACCGTCGCGTGGTCATTACCGGCTTGGGCGTCGTCACGCCGCTCGGCCACGACCTGAACACGTTCTGGCAAAACCTGATCGCCGGCCAGTGCGGCATTGATAAGATCACCGCCTTCGACGCGTCGGCGTTTGCCACGCAAATCGCGGGCGAGGTGAAGAACTTTGATCCGGCGCCCGCATTTTCTTCGCCCAAGGAGATCCGGCGCACGGACCGCTACTCGCAATTCGGCGTTTATGCCGCGTGGAGCGCCCTCAAAGATTCCGGCCTCGAACTCGACAAGGAAAACCTCGATGAAATCGGCGTGTTCCTCGGGTCCGGCATCGGCGGATTGCAGACGACCAGCGAGCAGTTAAAAATCCTGTTCGAACGCGGCCCCGGCCGGCTCTCGCCGTTCATGATTCCGATGTTGATTTCCAACATGGCCTCCGGCCTCGTCTCGATGTATTTCAATTTGCGCGGGCCGAACTTTGCCACCTGCTCCGCGTGCGCCACGGCGAACCACGCCATCGGCGAGGCCTGGCGCACCATTAAAATGGGCGATGCGCAAGTCATGCTGGCTGGCGGAGCCGAGGCGACGATTGTGCCCATCGGCATCGGCGGATTTTGCGCCATGCGTGCCATGAGCACGCGCAACCACGATCCCAAAACGGCTTCCCGTCCGTTCGACAAGGACCGCGACGGCTTCGTCATGGGCGAAGGCTCCGGCGTGCTCGTCCTTGAAGAATTGGAGCATGCCAGGAAACGCGGCGCGGAGATTTATTGCGAAATTGCCGGCTATGGCAATACAGCCGACGCGCATCACCTCACCTCGCCGTCACCCGGCGGTGAAGGCGCGGCGCGCTGCATGAAAATGGCTTTGCGTTCCGGTGGCCTGAATCTGACCGACATCTCCTACATCAACGCCCACGGTACCTCCACACCGCAGGGTGACGTCTGCGAAACGCAGGCGGTAAAGACGGTTTTTGGCGACCATGCGCGCAAGCTCGTCGTCAGTTCCACCAAAGGCGCAACCGGCCACATGCTGGGCGCGGCCGGTGCGGTGGAGATGACCGCGTGCGCCTTGGCCATCAAGCACGGCATCGTGCCGCCGACCATCAATCTGCAAACTCCCGATCCCGAATGTGACCTCGATTATGTGCCAAACACCGCGCGCCAGATGCCGGTGAACGCCATCGTCAACAACTCCTTCGGCTTCGGCGGCCATAACTCGACTATCGCGGCGAAGAAGTTTGTCGGATAATCAGTCAGACTGAAAATGAACAAGGCCTTTCCAATCTTTAAAAAGATTTGGAAGATTTGGTGTTATTTTTGTGGCGCAGCGGGAATTTTGCTGATGGCTATTGTTGCTTTTACCTCCTTGCAACAGTCAGACAAGGATAAAGCTTTTACAAAAGAACGCTTGATTCCATTGGCCAGTTATGTGGAAATTTTTCGCAATTCTACAGGACGTCTTCCAACCAAAGCCGAATTCAATAGTTGGGCTGAAACAAATTATGAAAACCAAGCTGTTTGGTATTTTACAAATAAGCCAGATTTTATGAAAGACTGGGGGATTACGGGAAAAGACTTTGTAGTTGGAAAGTGGAGGGGTGAATGGATTCAATACTATAGTTCTTGGAACAAAAGCAGTTTTACGGAATAGCCCGCTCCAATGAACTTTCTCCCCCTCATCGAAGCGAAGCGCGAAGGCAAACTTCTTTCGCAGGCGAAGATACAGGAATTCATCCGTGAATTCACCGCCGGGCGTATTCCCGACTACCAGATGGCCGCGATGCTCATGGCCATCTATTTTCGCGGCCTTAGCACTGCCGAAACCAACGCGCTCACGCTGGCCATGCGCGATTCCGGTGACGTGCTGAAATTTCCCAGGGACCGGCGCCCGCTCGTGGACAAGCATTCCACCGGTGGCATCGGTGACAAGGTTTCGCTCCCCCTCGCGCCGCTGCTCGCCTGCCTCGGCTTCCGGGTGCCGATGATTTCCGGTCGCGGCCTTGGCATCACCGGCGGCACGCTCGACAAGCTGGATTCCATCCCCGGTTTCAAAACGCTTTTGCCTGTCGGGCAAATCATCAAGCAAGTCCAGCAAGTCGGCTGCGTTATCTGCGGTCAAACGGATAACATGGTTCCCGCCGACAAAAAAATTTACGCCCTGCGTGATGCCAGCGGCACCGTGCCCAGCATCCCACTCATCACCGCGTCCATTTTGTCCAAGAAATTAGCCGAAAGCCTGGATGCGCTGATTCTGGATGTGAAATTCGGCTGCGCCGCGTTTATGCAAACCCAGGCTGACGCGCGCAAGCTGGCGCAGGCGATGGTCGCGCTCGGTAACAATTGCGGCACCGACACACGCGCCATCCTCACCGACATGAACACGCCGCTCGGCCACTCTGCCGGCAACTGGCTGGAAGTGAAGGAGAGTGTGCAATGTCTGGCAGGCAAAGGTCCGGCTGATCTGATGGAACTGGTCCTCACTTCTGCCGCGTATCTGCTGGTGCAAACCGGAAAATCTAAATCTCTCCCCGCCGCGCGCAAGCAGGCCGAAGCCTGTTTGAACTCCGGCGAACCGCGGACGAAATGGGACGAGATGATTGTCGCTCAAGGCGCGGATTTGAAAGCCTTCAACCAAAAACTTGCATTGGACTCCACCGCAAGAATTGTCGTCGAGGTGAAGTCGGATATGGCCGGTTACGTTTCCAGATGTGATGCCCGGGGCATCGGCGAGGTCATCCGCGACCTCGGCGGCGGGCGGCTCACAAAGGAGTCGGCCATCAATTATGACGTGGGCGTTGACCGTATCGCCAAGCCCGGCGAGCGTGTGGAAAAATCCGGTCTGCTCTGTCGCCTGCACGCGGCGAATTCTGCGCAGGCGAAATCAACCGTTACACGCTTGAAAGCGGCTTTTAAAGTTTCAGCCAACCATCCAGCGCCAAGGCCGTTGGTCGTGGAAACTATTTCCCGCTAGGCGATTTGCTCCCAAATCTTGATGTCCGGCATGCCCACAGCCAATTCCGGCACGCACGGCAACAAAGCCTTGATATGTGCCGATTGCAAGTGGGTGTCGAGATGTGCCTTGCTCGTCCAGTTTTCGTGGAAGAGAAACTTCGCCGGATCTTCCGGCAAAATGTGCAAATCGTAATTGAGGCAGCCGGCTTCTTTGCGCGTGGGTGCGACCAATCCAATCAATGCGGCTCGCAATTCAGCTTCTTTGCCGGGTTTGGCCTGAAACGTGGCAACGACGGTAATGGCTTTTATGTTCATAATTTCAATCGTGTTTCATTTGTGCCTGTCTGTGGCTAAAAAATGGATTCCAAAATCTTCTCCGCCGCCAGGCGTGGATTTTCCGCCGCGTAAATCGGCCGGCCAATCACCAGCCAGCTTGCGCCGGCCTGAATTGCCTCGCGGGGCGACAGCGTGCGTTTCTGGTCGTCGGCCTTTTCCGCGCCGGTGCGGATGCCGGGGGTGACAAGCTGAATCTCCGGTGGAAGAATCTGCCGCAAGTCCGCGATTTCCAGCGGCGAGCAGACCAGGCCGCGCAAACCGGATTTTACCGCCAGCGTCGCAAGCCGTTCGACTTGATGGCCGACATTCGTCTGACAGCCGATTTCCGCCAGCGTGTTCGCATCCGAACTGGTCAGCACCGTGACGCCGAGCACGAGCGGCGCTGGCAGGCTGAGCGATTTCGCGGTATCTTGAGCGGATTTTTCCGCCGCCCGCATCATCTCGCCGCCGCCGCTGGTGTGGATGGTCAGCATCTGCACGTCGAGCCGAGTGGCGGCGGCGATGGCTTTGGCGACCGTGTTCGGGATATCGTGAAATTTCAGATCGAGAAACACGCTGGCGCCGGTCGCTCGGACTCGCTTCACAATATCCGGTCCGGCGGAAACGAACAGTTCCTTGCCGATCTTGAATGCGCCAACGGCGGGCGCGACTTGCTCCGCGAGTTTCAATGCCTGTTCTGCCGACGGCACGTCGAGCGCCACGATGATGGGGTTTTTAATAGCCACAGATGGGCACAGATATACACAGATTCCAGAAAAGTGCACCCGCGAATTTTGACTTGGCCGCAAATTCTTCATACCCTGTGGCCATGAAAACCGTTCGCCACACCGACAAGAATTACGCTGCGAAGCTTCGCGCGCTTTCCGCGGACACCAGTTTATTTGACGGCGAAATAGAGCAGCGCACTAAGTCCATTCTGCACGAGGTCTTCGTGCGTGGTGATGATGCCGTGCTGGAATTTACGGAAAAATTCGATGGCGCCAGGCTGACTGCCGGGCAGCTCGCCGTGACGCAGGCGGAATTTTTCAATGCCTCGATTGCTGCCGATGAATCGCTGCGCGCGGCGGTGGCTGAAGCGGAAGCGAACATCGCCGGTTTCGCGAGGAAATCTTTGCGCAAAGGCTGGTCGGCGAAGAATTCCCACGGTGCCAGCGTCGGCGAAAAATTCGATCCTTTCATGCGGGTTGGCGTTTACATCCCCGGCGGCACCGCGCCGCTCGTCTCGACGGCGCTGATGACCATCACGCTCGCCAAAGTCGCGGGCTGCAGGGAAATCGTTGTGACCACGCCGTGTGGCAAGGATGGCGCCATCAATGCTGCGATTCTTTTTGCCGCACGGGCGGCCGGCGCGACGGAGATTTACCGTGTGGGCGGCGCGCAGGCGGTGGCGGCGATGGCATACGGCACCAAGACAATTTCCCGTGTGCAGAAGATTTTCGGCCCCGGCAACGCCTATGTTAGCATGGCCAAGCGGCTGCTGGTCGGACGCGTGGCAATTGACCTGCTCGCCGGGCCGAGCGATTTGCTCGTGCTGGCGGACGACACGGCAAAGCCAAAGTTTGTAGCCTCGGACATGCTGGCCCAGGCTGAGCACGGCTCCGGCCACGAACGCGTCTGGCTCGTGACGACTTCGGGGAAAATCCTCCAGTCCGTTGAAAAAGAAATTGACCGGCAGCTTCCCAGGTGTTCCCGCCGTGATTTGATCCGGCGCGTTTTGGAACGGAACGTTTGGTTGATTCAGGTGGCTGGCCTCGCTGAGGCCGTGGCGCTGGCAAACCAGATTGCACCGGAGCATTGCGAAGTCATCACGCGCGACGCGCGCAAGGTCAGCGGCGGCATCATCACGGCGGGCGCGATTTTCCTCGGCAACTGGTCGCCGACGGTGCTGGGTGATTACATCGCCGGGCCGAGCCACGTTTTGCCGACTGACGGTGCGGGCGCAAGCTTCGCCGGGCTGACGGTGGATCAATTCCAGCGCCGCACGAGCGTGGTGGAATACAACCGGGCTTCGCTCAAGAAAGCGCTGAAAGGTGTGAACAAATTTGCTGAACTAGAAGGTCTTGATGCGCATGGCAAGAGCGCAGAAATCCGCTTGAAATAATATGGCTTGGTTTTTACTCATAACGGCTGGTTTGCTGGAAATTGGCTGGGCCATCGGCATGAAATACACGTACGGCTTTACGCGGCTCTGGCCGACCGTGGCAACCTTCGCCACGATGACCGTGAGTTTCGGGCTGCTATCGCTGGCGCTCAAAACCATCCCCATGGGCACTGCCTATGCGGTGTGGACGGGTATCGGCGCCGCCGGCACGGCGGTGTTTGGAATGCTGGTGCTTGGCGAGCCTCGTGAGGTGGCGCGCATCTTTTGCCTGGTGATGATTGTTGCGGGCACGGTGGGATTGAAATTGTTTTCCGGCAAGGTAAGCTGATATAGCTCATGCGGCTGGACTAAACCAGTCCACGCCTTTAGTTTTAAACCATGACAACGATGGCGGAAGGCAATGAGTCCACGGTGTGAACGTCCAGCCCCCCAAAATCCTCGCGCTGCAGTTCAAATACTTCGGCGATGCCGTGCTGATGACGCCAGCGCTCCGTGTTCTGCGTGAACACTTCCCGCAAAGTGAAATCCATCTGCTCCTCTCAGCAGAAGTTGCGCCGCTTTTTCAGCACCTACCGTGGTTGACGCGGATTTGGGCCATGCCGCGGCGGCGCGGCAGCGCCAGTTTGCGCGTTACCTGGCCGCTGATTCGCGCCTTGCGCCGGGAGCGTTTTGATCGGTCCGTGGATTTTGCCAGCAACGACCGCGGGGCGATTTTGAGTCTTCTCATTGGCGCACCGCACCGGCTGGGCTGGGATGAGCGTGGCGGATTTTTGGGCCGCAAATTTTGCTACACCAACCGTGTGGCACCAACCAACAGATTGCAATATGAGGCCGCTCGGCTGGCTGCATTGTTGTACGGCTGGCAGTTGCCGCCGCCCGCTTCACTGGAGCTGGAAATCCGTGCAGATCCGGAGCTGGATCTGGCGGCGGTTCAACTGCTCCCGAAGCCGGTCGTGCTTTGCCATATGGCCGCCAGCCAGCCCAACCGCCAATGGCCGGTTAGACGATGGGCGGAGTTTTATCAGCTGGCGACCAACGCCGGTTTGTCGGTTGTATTCACTACGGCCGCTGGCGTCCGAGAGCAGGCGCTGACGGAGGAAATGATCCAACTTGTTCCCGACGCACCGGTGCTGCCGCCACTGCCAAATCTGGCGATATTTCTTGCGGTCTTAAAGCGAGCTAGGGTTTTTATTTCCGGCGATACCGGCCCGCTGCACTTTGCGGCCGGATTAGGGGTGCCAACCCTTTCTTTATTTGGCCCGAGCTATCCGGAACGCTTTGCGCCGGTCGGGGAAAAACATCGTTTCCTAAAGGCGACGCAGTGTCCGTGCGGACCAGGGCAAAGCCGGTGCCAGACCACGGATTTTTGCCTGAACACGATCACTGCTGAACAAGTTTTAGCCGGGCTGAAAAAAAACCAATATTGGCTAGGATAAAATTGTTCTGCCGCAAAAAGCGTCGAAAAGTTGGCTGATTTTGTTCTGTTCAATTTCCACCACTTTTAGTGATAATGTCAATTTACCGAGATAAATTGCAGCCATTGAAAATTATGAAAGCCGCCGAATCCAACAAAGACACCGCCGCCAGCCGCTGGCTCTCCTACCGCCCGGAAATCAAGGTTGTGGACTGCACCATCCGCGACGGTGGCTTGATGAACAACCACCATTTCGAAGACAAGATCGTCAAAGTGGTTTATGACACCTGCGTCGCCGCTGGCGTGGATTACATGGAAATCGGCTACAAATCATCGCGCAAAGGCATCAAGGTTGGCGAACATGGCGACTGGAAATATTGCACCGAGGAATCCATCCGCCGCATTGTCGGCGACAATAAAACCGGCCTGAAGCTCTGCGTCATGGCCGATGCCGAACGCTGTGATTATCGTGAGGACATTCTGCCGAAGAAAGATTCCGTCCTCGACATGATCCGCGTGGCGACCTACATCCACCAGATTCCCACTGCGCTCGAAATGGTCAAGGACGCGCATGATAAGGGCTACGAAACCACCCTCAACCTTATGGCCGCCTCCACCATTCCCGATGGGGAACTGACGGAAGGCTTGGAGATGATGGCCAAGTCCGAGGCGAAGGCCATTTACGTCGTTGACAGCTTCGGCGCGTTTTACAGCGAACAGATTCGCGCCTTGGTTAAAAAATATCTCGGCTACTGCAAGTCGTCCGGTAAGGAAGTGGGCATGCATATGCACAACAATATGCAACTCGCCTTTGCCAATACCATCGAAGGCATCATCGAGGGCGCGAACTACCTCGACGCCACCATGGCCGGCCTCGGCCGCGGCGCGGGTAACTGCCCGATGGAGGTGCTGCTCGCCTTCCTGCATAATCCGAAATACGAATTGCGCCCGGTGCTCGATTGTGTGGCCAACCACATTGAGCCAATGCGCGCGAAACTGCTCTGGGGCTACGACCTGCCCTATCTGCTTACCGGCATGTTGAACCAGCACCCGCGCACCGCCATCAAGTTTAAGGAAGCCGAACTGAAGGGCGAAAAAGGTGACATCCTCAAATTCCACGACACGGTTACCGATCAGGAGTAGATCGGCATAAAGTCTCCCGCTCGCCACCGTCACCCTGACCTTATGAAATGGGTCGCGAAGAGCATTTGCCTGACATTGCTCGTTACCATCTCGCGTGACGGTGCTTCGGAAAATTGGCAGAATAAAGTGGAGCCGCGCCTGTTGCAAAGTGCGCTGGCCACCAACGAATTCCTCGTCATCCTGTCCGAGCAGGCGGACTTAAGCGGTGTCGCCGCGCTGAAAACCAGGGCGGCCAAAGGCCGGTATGTTTTCGAGCGCCTGACGAAATTAGCGCAACACACCCAGCCGCCGCTTTTGAAAAAACTTCAGGAACAAAAGCTTGAATATCGTCCGTTCTGGGTGGCAAACATGATTTGCGTGCGCGGTGATTTGTCAGCCATCCAATCATTGGCTCAACGGGCAGATACCGCCCGTATTATTGCGAATTCCGCCGTCGGCGCTCCTGATCTTCTTCCTGCAGCCAGGTTGGTCAACACGGCAAGTTCGGTGGAGTGGAACATATCCCAAGTCCAGGCGCCTGTAGTGTGGGCGCTGGGTTATACCGGTCAGGGTGTGGTGGTGGCCGGACAGGACACCGGCTACCAATGGGATCATCCCGCTTTGATAAAGCATTATCGCGGTTGGGATGGCACCAACGCCAATCATAATTACAACTGGCATGACGCCATTCATGGGCTCAATTTCCACAACACCGGCGACAATCCCTGTGGCTACGACCTGACGGCACCGTGCGATGACCTGTCCCACGGCACGCATACGATGGGCACCATGGTTGGCGACGACGGCGCAGGCAATCAGATTGGCATGGCGCCCGGAGCCAAATGGATTGGCTGCCGCAACATGGAACGCAATTGGGGAACTCCCGCCACCTATGCGGAGTGTTTCCAATGGTTTCTCGCGCCGACGGATCTCAATGGACAAAATCCTGATCCATCCAAATCCCCCGATGTGATTAATAATTCATGGTATTGTCCGCCCGCAGAAGGCTGCGCTGATCCGCTTGTTTTGCAATCCGTTGTGGAAAATCTTCGCGCCGCGGGTATCGTGGTTGTTTGCTCCGCCGGTAACAGCGGCCCCGGATGCAGCTCCATTGACGCGCCGGGCGCCATTTACGATGCCTCCTTCACCGTCGGTGCCACGGACAGCAGCGACAACATCGCTGGATTCAGCAGCCGCGGCCCAGTCACGGTGGATGGCAGTAACCGGCTCAAACCTGACGTCTCTGCGCCCGGGGTCAACATTCGCTCCAGCGTGCCTGGCAATGGTTATGCCGGTGGCTGGAGCGGCACGAGCATGGCGGGCCCCCACGTCGTTGGTGTGGTGGCCTTGTTGATTTCAGCGCACCCGGAACTCAAAGGCCAGGTGGATGGCATTGAGCGCATTATTGAACATACCGCCGTGCCCCGCACCAACTTCGAGTCATGCGGAAGTGTTGCCGGCACCGGAATTCCCAACAACACCTACGGCTGGGGCCGCGTGGATGCTCTGGCGGCGCTCGGCCTCAACGACACTGATGGGGACGGCATGCCCGACTGGTGGGAACTCTGGCACAACCTCAACCCGAACGATCCATCCGACGCAGCCCTGGACTCCGATAACGACGGAATCACCAACTTGAATGAATATATTGCCGGCACCGACCCGCAGGACAAGACCGACTATTTTCATATTGCATCCATCACCGCCGGCACCAACTGCGTTCTTTCCTTCCAATCGGCACTCAACCGCCTCTATACCCTGGAAATCCGGACGAATCTGAACACGGGTTCGTGGACATCGGTATCCGGCCAGATTGACATCGTTGGCAACGCGGGTTTGCTTGAGTTAAGCCAAACGAATTCACCGCCTGAAACGACACAGTTCTATCGCATCAAAGTTCGCGTTGCGCCGTAAGTTATGCGGCCGCCGGCCTTTAAGAACAAGAAAGCCAAGTTCAATGGCGAATTGGCGACATCCTGAGATTCCACGACCTCATCGCCATTCGGTAATAAAAGACTTTTGGGGAAACTTTGCAGCTTGGTGTCTTGGCGGCTGGAAGTTAAATTGTCCCCATGTCGCACGCTGACTTTGTCCACTTGCATCTGCACACCGAGTATTCATTGCTCGATGGCGCGTGCCGTTTGGACAAACTCATGGACCGGGCGCATGAGCTGAAGTTTTCTGCGCTGGCCATCACCGACCACGGTGCTATGCACGGGGTGATTGAATTTTATCAGGCTGCCCGCGCCAAAGGCATCAAACCCATCATTGGCTGTGAAATGTATGTCGCGCCCGGCTCGCGTCTGGAACGTAAAAAAGTCGAAGGCGACAAGTATCACCACCTCGGTCTGCTGGCCAAGGATGAGGTCGGCTACAAAAACCTCATCAAGCTTACGACGACCGCTCACATCGACGGCTACTACTACAAACCGCGCATCGACAAGGTTATTCTCGCGCAACATAGCGCGGGTTTGATCGTGATGTCCGGCTGCCTGGCGAGCGAAATTCCCGATTTGATCATGAAGGATCAAACCGCCAGGGCGCGCGACGCGGTGGATTGGTTCAAGCAGACGCTCGGGTCGGAAAATTTTTTCCTCGAATTGCAAAACCACGGCCTTCCCGAACAGGCCAAAGTCAACAAACAGTTGCTCATCTTCGCTAAAGAGTTCGGTTTGAAATGCGTCGCGACCAATGACGTGCATTATATCGAAAAAGGACACTCGCACGCGCATGACTGCCTCGTCTGCATCGGCACGCAGTCCATGTTGAGCGACCCCAAGCGTATGAGCGCGGGCTATGTGCCGGAACAGTTTTACCTGCGCAGTGCAGCGGAGATGCAGGCACGGTTTGCTGAAGTGCCCGACGCGGTCAAAAACACGCTGGAAGTCGCGGAGAAATGCAATCTGGAGATCAAGTTTGGCGGTAATAAATATCCGGTCTTCAACCCGCCGGAACATTTCACGCGCGAAGGTTATTTGCGCCAGCAGCTCGCCGAAGGTTTGTTTCGTCGCTATACCATTCACGCCAAGGCGGAGGGCAAGGAGTTTGTCGTCACCGGCATTGATAGCCCCAAACGGCTGCCGACCTATCAGGAGCCAGCAGCCATCAGCAGGGAATCGGAAGATAACTGGTTGAACGATCCAGCCGTCACTGCCGCCATCAAGGTGGTCATTGACCGGTTGCAGCTGGAGATTGGTGTCATCGAGAAGACCGGCTTCATCTCTTACTTCCTCATTTGCGCCGACTTCATTCGGCATGGACGTGAAAATGGAATCTCCTGCGTGGCGCGCGGAAGCGCCGCCGGTTCCATTGTCACCTATCTGCTCGAGATCGCGAATGTGGATCCAATCCGCTACGGCCTGCTATTCGAGCGCTTCCTGAATCCCGAGCGCGTCAATCCGCCGGATATCGACATTGATTTTGCTGATGATCGCCGCGCGGACGTCATCGAATATGTTCGTGAAAAATACGGACGCGATGCGGTGGCGCAGATCATCACTTTCGGCACGATGGGGGCAAAATCAGTCGTTCGCGACGTCGGCCGTGTGATGGGTTTGCCTTATGGCGACGGCGACCGGCTGGCAAAACTGATTCCTGCCGAGTTGAAAATGGATTTGACCAAGGCGCTCAAACAGGTGCCCGAGCTCAAGGAGGCTTACGACACGGAAGAGGTCACGCGCGAGTTGATTGACACGGCGTTCATCCTCGAGGATTTGACGCGCAACGCCAGTGTGCATGCGGCGGGCGTCGTGATCGGGCCGGAGCCGCTCGTCAATCTGCTGCCGCTCAAGTTGGATGAAAGTGGCACGCTGGTTACCCAATACGCAATGGGGCCGGTCGGCGACCTTGGCTTGCTGAAGATGGATTTTCTCGGACTGAAGACGTTGACGGTCATCCGTAACACCTGCGAGATGGTAAAACGTACACAGGAAGTCACCATTGACATTGATCATCTGCCGTTGGATGACAAAAAAACTTACGCGCTGTTGAACCGCGCAGAAACACTCGGCGTGTTCCAGTTGGAATCCAGCGGTATGCGCGACCTGTGCAAAAAGTTCCAGATTAGTTCCATTGAGCACATCACGGCGCTTGTGGCGCTGTATCGTCCCGGCCCGATGGAATTGATTGGTGATTTTATCAAGCGCCGCCACGGCGAAATCGAAATCAAATATGAACATCCGTTGCTCGAACAAATTTCCCAGGAGACTTATGGCATCTTGATCTATCAGGAGCAGGTGATGCAAGCCACCCAGTTGCTGGCCGGCTACACGCTCGGCGGTGCGGATTTGCTGCGGCGTGCGATGGGCAAGAAGAAGGTGGAGGAAATGCAGCAGCAGCGTGAAACGTTCGTCAAAGGCTGCTACGAGAAAAATAATATCACTAAGACCAAGGCCAATCAGATCTTCGACTTGCTGGAAAAGTTTGCCGGGTACGGTTTTAATAAATCGCACGCCGCTGCGTATGCCATCGTCGCGTATCAGACCGCGTATCTGAAGGCAAATTACCCGGTGGAATTTTACTGCGCCATGATGACCAACGACATGGCCGCCACGGAAAAACTCAGCGAATACATCGCCGAGGCGCGCGAGGTGGGCATCGAGGTGCTCGGTCCGGACGTGAATGAAAGCGGCGTTTATTTTGCTCCTGCGCGGGAGGGTAAGGCGATTCGCTTTGGCATGGCGGCGATCAAGGGGGTTGGCGAAGGCGCGGTGGAAACCATATTGAAGGCGCGGGGTGAAAGGGGAAAATTTAACACGCTTTCCGAACTATGCGAGCGGGTGGATGGACGCTCCCTTGGTAAAAAGACTTTGGAGGCACTCGTCAAAACCGGCGCGTGTGATTGCTTCGGCCAAACGCGGGCAACCTTGACCGCGCAGATCGAACGCACGCTGGCGCGGGCCGCGAGCATCTTGTCCGATAGGCAGAAGGGCCAGAGCTCGCTCTTCGGAGCCATTGAGGATAAAGCCCCGCCGATGCCGGAACGCGAAAGCAACCTGCCGGAGTGGCCGCAGCATGAACTGCTCGCCCACGAAAAAGAGCTGCTCGGTTTCTACGTGAGCGGCCATCCGCTCACGCCGCTGGCGCCGCTGTTGCAGCGGTTCTCCCTGCACAACACCGCCCAGCTCGCAACGGTGGCAAATCGCAGCCTGACCCGCATCGGCGGCATGATTTCTGTCGTGAGCCACGGCGTCTCCAAAAAATCCGGCAAGCCGTATTCGATGGTGACCCTGGAGGATTTGGATGGCTCGGTGCAGTTGCTCGTGATGAACGACTACGACAAATTTCGTCCGCTGCTGGAGCCAAACAAGGCGCTCCTCGTCATTGGCGAAGTCAGCACTGGCGAGGACAAGCCGAAGATTTTCCCGCAGGAGATCATGCCGCTGGCCGACGCGCCGAAGAAATACACGAAGCAGGTTCATCTGCGCCTGCCGATGGCGCATTTGCAACCGGATGACATGATCAAAGTTGCGGAACTCGCCGCCGCGCATCCCGGGAAATGTCCGTTATATCTCTGTTTTATGCGTCCGGAAGGCGGGACGATATTTATCCAGACCCATGACCGCTTTGGTGTCACACCATCCATCGAACTGGAACATGCGGCGAACCGGCAGTTTGGTGAAAAAACGTATTACGCCGTAGTCGATAAAACGCTTCCGGAAAAAGCGCGCCGGAGTTGGGAGAAGAAAAACGGTAATAATAACAACGACGAATGAAATCGAGACGCGACTTCCTCAAGTCTGCCGCCGTGGTTGGCATGTTCAGTGCCGCCAGCCTGCCGTTACGCGCGGCGGAAAATAAAACTGAAGCCCCCGCCCCCGGCGATGAAAGGCGTTACTGGGTTTCCGTCACGGAAAAAATCGCGCGGCCGGTCCTGGAAAACCTGGCCCGTCGGCAGTTGAGAAAAAACATGCCGGTGGAGGCGCATCCAAAGGCAACCAAGCGTGAAAGCGTGACCCATCTCGAAGCTTTTGGCCGGTTGCTTTGCGGCATCGCTCCGTGGCTGGCGCTGAAAAACCTGTCGGGCGGAGAATTGAAACTGCAGCAGGAGTTCGTCCGGCTCGCGCAAACTTCGCTGGATGTGGCGTCAGATCCGCAATCGCCGGATTTTATGAATTTCACCACGGGCGGCCAGCCGCTCGTCGACACGGCGTTTCTTGCCCAAGCCATTTTGCGTGCGCCCGATGTTTTGTGGGAGCCGCTCGATCGGCGGGTGAAAAACCAAATCATTGAAGCGTTTAAATCGTCCCGCAAAATCCCGACGCCTGCGGGCAACAACTGGGTGATGTTTGCTGCGATGGTCGAAGCCGCCCTGCTGGAATTCGGCGAGCTGACGCTGGAGGAGCGGTTGGAAAATTGCGTGCGCAAGATGCTCGGCTGGTATTGCGGCGACGGCGCGTATGGCGACGGCGATTTTTTCCATTTTGATTATTACAACAGTTTCGTCATCCAGCCGATGCTGCTGGACGTGCTGGCGGTTTTGAAAAAACAAGACGCGCTTTTTGCTCCCGCCTTGGCGGTCCAACTCAAACGGGCAAGACGCTTTGCGCAAATCCAGGAGCGGTTTATTGCGCCGGATGGGACTTTCCCCTCGGTGGGGCGTTCGATGGCCTATCGCTTCGGTGCGTTTCAGACTCTGGTGCAGATTTCCCTGATGCGTGAATTGCCAGTGGAAACCAAGCCGGCGCAGGTGCGTTGTGCGCTTACGGCTGTCATCCGCAAAATGATGGAGGCGCCGGGAACTTTCGACGCTAACGGCTGGTTGCAAATCGGTTTCTGCGGTCACCAGCCGGCGCTGGGAGAAACCTACATTTCCACCGGCAGTTTGTATCTGTGTGCGGCCGGCTTGCTGCCGCTCGGCTTGCCGCCGGCGGATGAGTTTTGGAGCGAACCGGCCGCGAAATGGACCTCGCAAAAACTCTGGTCAGGCGAGAATCTGTCCGCCGACCACGCCATCAGCGACGTGCGCAAGGTGGAAGTTCCGACGTTGAAACGATAAAAAAGCCGCGTTCGGTTGAACGCGGCTCTGGAAATGTTCTCGGCTATTTCACCGCCGCCCAGACGCGATGAACGTCGTCGTGCTCATCGAGCACTTGGAGAAATTCGCCGACTTCGTTCTGCTGCGCCTCGGTGAGCTCGGGGAATTGTTTCGGCACGTAGCCGATTTCGCTCGTCACCACCGTCCAGCCATTCGCGGAAAGCCATTTGGAAACTTCTGCGACGGCGGTGCGCTCGCAGATGAATTTTGCGCCGGCCGCTTCCTTGGGAATATCATCGTTCTGGTCGGGCGTCAGCACCTCCACTTCATTGGCGCCAGCCTCGATGGCGGCGGCTTCGCGGTCAGTGTTTGCGTCGGGATGATGCGCCTCGACGAGGCCGACGTGGTCGAAGAGAAACTTGTTGCTGCCGCTGGTGGCAAGCTGGCCCTTCTTGAAGAGCACGCGGATTTCCGGCGCCGTGCGGTTCACGTTGTCAGTAAAAACCTCGACGATGACGGGCACGTTGTGCGGCGCGCGGCCTTCATAGGTGACGTGCTCCATGATCATCTTTTCATCGCCGATGCCGGCGCCCTTGTTGATGGCCCGCTGGATGGCGTCCTTGGTCACGCTTTCCTTCTTGGCCTTTTCCACGGCGGTGAACAAGCGCGCGTTCATCGCGGGATCCGCGCCGCCCATCTTGGCGGCCACCGAGATTTCGCGAACGAGTTTGCCGGTCGTGCGGCCTTTTTTAAGGCCGGCGACCAAGCGTTTGGCATGTAACCATTGACGTCCCATAAATTCAATTTAACAGAAGGTGCGGTGAAAATTCAATTTTACTCTGCGGATTTTGCCATGATTTTCAGCGCGTCACCCGTACGCGCAGCAGCAGCGTGGGGATCGCCAGACCGGTGCCGATGGCGCCGATGGTGAAGGTCACGCGCAGGGTGTATTGCACGGCCGTGATCAGCGTTTGCGAGGCATCGGCCGTTTCCGTTGCCGTAAGCGCAAACAGGCCGAGAATCGCCTTGGCCGCGAAACTGCCGGGCACCATGGGGATGCAGCCGACCACATCCAGCGCGTTCTGTGAGATGTCCGTGCGCGCCCGCAGCACCTGCACTGTGGCGCCGACCACGAGTGCGGCTGCGAATGATGACGCCTCCAGGTTCCAGCCGATGCCCAGGCAATAAGTCCGCACCGCCAGCGCCACCGCACCGCTTGCGGCGCACCACGGCAGCGAACGGAAACCGATGTTGAACAGGACACCGAAACCTGCCGCTGCAATCGCGCCGCAGACGGTTTGGTGGATGAGAAAAGGAAAGTCCATGGTTCAGATTCCAAACGACTTGGCCAGCAGCACTTGTCCGAACCAGAGGCCCGCCGCCACAAAAATCAAAATTACCGCCACCGTCACCGCCCGGGCGCTGCCCAGCGTTGGGTGGCCCTCCAGAATGTCATTCTGTGCATTGACGGACGGCACCCCCGGAACCAGTAGTAAAATGGAGGCGATCATTGACGTCGTGATTGTAGCGCTGCCCGCCCAGTGCGCGCCCAGTCCGCCGAGCAGCGAGCTTAAAAACGAAACCAGCGAGGCGCAGATGAAGACGTTTACATGGCGGGTGAGCAGTTCGCGCCGGACCAGCTGCCCGATCATCGCCGCGAGAAATACCGGCCCGGTGCCGAGCCAGTCCACTTTCAGCAGCCGACCGAATGCCGCACATGCTAGCCCCACCGCAATGGCCATGACCCACGCTGAATGGCGTGGTGTTTTCGTCGCCAGTCGGGTGAGTTCTGCGCGGGTCTGCTCTGGGGTGAGGTTTTGTTGCGATACGCGCGCCGCCAGATGCCAGAGTTCTTGGTCCAGCCGCTGATTCACGCCCAGGTGTCCTACTTCGCGCATCCGGGTGATGCCGTTGGGCCCGATGCCAATGGTGATGGCCAGCGAGGCGTAGCCGATGCGTAAATCCACCCGGTCCGCACCGAGTCCGCGTGCGAACTTGGCCACGATTTCATCAACGCTGTTTGCGCTGGCACCGGCTTCCATCAACATCCGGCCCGCATCCAGCGCCACCATGGCAATGGGTTCCAGTGCTGGCGCCGAGCCGCTGTCTTCGGAAACTAGATTTTCTATCTCATCCATTGGTTTTGCTGAACGTTTTCAGCCAGAAGATTTTATCAGCAAAACAGGCCGTCTCAATTGAATTTTTGAGACGGTCCGGCGTGGCGACTGTGCTTTTTGTCAAATATCCATTTTGCGGTCGGCTTCGCGCCCTGCGGGCTGGCCCTTGGGCGGGTTTAAGGCTTGGTTCCCGCCACCGTCTTGATTTCGTAGAGGCGCAGCATTGAAGGCGGCGGCAACGGCCCCGGACGTGGCCGGTCACGGTTGGCGGTGAGGGTTTCCCAGCGCAGGGCAAAATGCTGGTCGGGCTTGCTGTTGGTGCCGGAATCCTCGGTCAATTTGACCGTTAAACCGGGGAAGGCTCCTTGCAGTTTGCCAAGTTCAGATGGCGTGCGTGGTTCGCTGCGGGTCGTGCCAGTTGCTCGCAATGTTTGCGGATCCAGCAGCCAGGTGCCGCCGCCAAATTTGATGTGGCGGAAATTTTGCGTGAGTCGCCCGTCGTTTTCCAGATGCACCGGGCCAACGGAAATTCCGAAGGACAGCGAGCCGCCGCCGCTGAAGTCCCAGCGATAAGGCCAATTGGTGATCTGGTAAAGTTTCCACACTTTGTTTTCGAGTCGGGCCGTCCACGGCTGCGTATTGCCCGCCGTGTCGTATTTGTGATAGCTGACCGTCACGCGGCCTGACGCATCAAAACCGATGGTTGTGTTGCCGTTGATCATGCCGCCGTGCTGCGGCACTGCATCAACGATATCCGCATCCTTGAGGCGAATGGGCAGGGAAAGTAACCGGCCACCACCCGTCTCCCAATGTTTCAAATCTCGGCTCCGGGCGTAGCTCAAATCATGGCAGGTCGCGGCATCGCCGGAAGCGCGCCAGACCCAAGTGAGATGATACCAGCCGTCCGGCCCGCGCACCGGGCCGTGGAAATAAGCGTTGTTCCGGCCTTCGCCATCGGTCAACGGCGAATCTAGAAAACGCCGCCAGATTTTAGTCTTGGTGTCGTAGATATTGTAAAGCTGGTTCCCGCTGCCGCTCCGGCCATCGCGATAGGTGAATAGCAGGTCGTCGTTGGTATCGCGCAGGAAGATGGGATAGGTGCAATGCGTCTCATTCGCGCCGGTCATTCGGTTCAGGCTCACAAAAGACGCGGCATCCCACGGTTTTTCCGTGCGGAAATATTTCAACGGCACGGCGTGCATATCCGCGCTCAAATGCAGAAAGCCGTCTTTGTCTGCCGCCAGCGCGATGTAGTTGTGCGAATCCCAGCCCGTCGTGTCCGGCAGCTTGGTGAATTTCCATTGGCGCTCGTCCAGCTGCCGTTGCGCCACGGTCAGCTGCCGGCGCTCATCATAAAAAGCGGCGAATTGGTGGGGCGCGTGCGTCAGCATCGCAAAGCCGACCGGATGCCCCGCCCATACTGGCGCGATGTCGAGCGAATCAACCGTAATCGCACGTTGTTGAGCGGAAGGAGAATTGTTGGTTGCCGCCGAAAGACCGTAGCCAACCGCAAATAATAAAAGAAAGGCCAGGGATTTTTTCATGTATGATTCCAGAACAGACCCGAATATATTTCAATAGGTTACACCAACCGCAGCTTTGATTGTTGCGCCCCACGCCTTTAAAGCGAGGCTTGGTGAATGACGACATAGGCGCATCCGGCGGAGTGGAGATTATTTTTCCTGCCCCGATTGCTTGGTTTTGTCGCCGAATACCTCCCGGATCGCGTCGAGATAAGCCATGCCATGAACCGTGTCCGGTTCAAGATAGCTGCCTTCGGTCCATTCATTCCAGCAGTTTAAGTTGAGGATGCGCAATCCCGTCGGCTCGTCGAGCAGACGTTGTTTTGCCAGTTTCAGCGCCGTGCGGAAATTTTCCGGAGTGTTGTCCTTGATGGTGTTCATGAAGGGATACCCGGAATTATCAAACCTCTGCGATTGGTCGGCGCGCGGACTCGAATCCCAGCCCATCGTCACATTGGGAATGTAAGGCACGCCAAAGTTGGTTGCGGTTTTCGTCCAGTAGTCGAAATAGTTGTCGCGGACAAAATTATATTCCGTCTGCTGCTTCGGCAGCGCCACATGATGAATCCAAACATAGGACGTAACTGAATCAAATCCGAGGTCGTGAACCAGTTTGGCCGGATCCGCCACGGTTTTTTCAGTTGGCAAAATGGTGCGTCCCCACACCACCGCGTTCAGGTGCAATCCGGGCAGGCCGGCCGCCTTGGCCCTGGCGCGAAACTGGTCCAGTGCGGCGCGCGTGGCTTCCACCGAGCCGAAGCTGGCCAGCAGTTTTTCCAGATCGTAAAACGAGAAATATGGTTTGCCGTCAATCCGCCAGTAATTGCCGCGCGTGAAGTAGTCCTTGATGAGATGGTCGCCAATCTTGCTGAACATCTCCGGCGTCACGCTGCCTGGATAAAGCAGCTTGCGTGGGGCACCCTGATGATACGGATGAATGTCCAGCCAGTCATGGTTTGCCCACATAAAGGCGAACTTGAGCCGGGCGCTGTTCGTTGCCCGCAAAAAGCCCTCGTCAATTGGCCGGTCGAGAAATGGCCCGTCATTGTAATAATACCAGTCAAAGAGGAAGGCGCTGATGCCGTGGTCCGCCGCCGCGGCGATTTTTTGCGCCATGACTTCCGGCTTGGACTCATCCGTGTAACCCCATGCCGGGACGTTCGGCTGCTGATGGCCGGGAAAGTGGGGCTTCGCATTTTTCACCAGTTCCCACTCCGACCAACCCGGGCCTTTGGCCTTGGCGTTGCGCGGATCGCCGGGGTGATAATTGCCGAAATAATAACTGACGACCGTGATGGGCTGGTTGCTGACTGCGTTGGAACCAACCGCACCGAGCAAAGTTGTCATCAGCAAAAAAGTTATTGAAACAAACAGCTTCATTTTTAATCAGATTGGATTTTTCCGGCTAGACTCGGTGTGAGGTGGCGCATGGACACCACCTCACCACCCGCGAATCGTTGAACGGACATTCGCTGGCGTCTCTTCTGTTTCGATTTGGGCCGGCTGGATGGCCGTGCGAATAATTTTATTCTGAGCGGAGCAGGGCCATGGCGCACCACAAAGTGGGGGCCTGGCCGTGGTGGTCGCCTTTAACCCGGGGGCGATCGAGGTAAAATTGCCGGCTGTTTTTTTGTCCTGTGCCGACGCAAACCTGATCCACGTTGCCGTCGGCATCAATGTAATCCGTCAGCGCCAGCCAGCCTTTGCGGGCCGCTTCGGCGTATTGTGATGCTGGCAGCCAGCCATGTTTCACCCCGTTGATCATCGCGTAGGTAAACATACCCGTGCAGGAGGTTTCCTTGTAAGAATCCGGCCCGTCCACCAATTGATGCCACATGCCGTCGGGATCTTGATATTTGAGCAATATTGACATCATCTTCAGATAACCTTTCAGGATGCGGGGCCGTTGCGGATGATTGTTGGGAAGGAAACGGAGCAGTTCGGTCATGCCTGCGGCCACCCAGCCGTTGCCACGGCCCCAGAAGAACGGGAAATCCGGTCCGTGATAGAACAGCCCGTTGGGTTGTTGCAGTTTGTCCAGATAAGCGACCATTTCCAAGGCCGCGCGATCCAGATAAACCTTGTCGCCCGTTGCGCGATACGCCTGCAACTGTAAAATTGTGATCATATACATGTCATCAATCCAGAACCGAGTTTCGCCCGACAGGCCTTCCGGGGTCGGGTTCGCCCATTGCCGGTCGGCAAGGAATTTGCCCAGCTTCAAGAACTTTGCGTCCTTCGTCTGGATGTACAGTTCAAGGGGAACGATGCCAAAGATGGAGTGATCCACATGCTGTTTCATGGAGATCAGATTCGTCCCGCCGGGTTCGAGGAAACGGTCATAGCGCCGGATCAACGCCTCTTTCAACTGGGCATCGCCGGTGAGCGCGGCAAATTGCAGCCCATGCACCCAAGTGGAATCCTCTGCGTAATGGACGTAAGGCTTGGTCACAATCCAGCGCGGCAGCATGTTGGTGGCCACCTTGTAACCGATCTCGCGCGGAGATTTGCCCGCCGGCCAGTCGGAGAAAGCATCTGTCTTGCAGGTTTTGGTTGTCGTGCAGCCGGTCAAAAGTCCCAGCAGCGCGGCGGTGAAAAGGAATTTGAAACTAATGTTCTTATAATTCATATGGATTCAATCTTGAGGGTCGTGAAGCTAATCTTACGCAGGCCGCTTTTTAATGCCAGTAAGAATTTCCGCCAGGACTTTTGGTTTCATTCTGAATTCTTGCTCGGAATACGAATCGATGCGCGGATCAGGCACCTTTCCTGAATTTTTTCCAAGCATCAAGTTCGCGTTGCGCCGTTTCAAATTCCGAAAACCGGCTGCATTCCTGTTCCAGTAGATAACATTCCACGCCGCCCGCCGATTCAAGGGCTGCGGTGATTTCCTTCCAGGGCGAGACGCCTTCGCCGAAGAGGACGCGATAACTCTTTTCATCCGCGCGGCTCCCCGGCGCCCAATCTTTAAGGTGTGCGATTTTGATACGGCCCGGATTCGCCTTGATCCAGGCGACCGGATCCGCGCCGGCTTCCACGCAGGTGCCGACGTCCAGTTGCAGCACAAATTCCTTCGGCGTGTTGGCAGCGATAAAATCCATGATGCGCATCTTGCCATCGAGGAGCGCCCATTCTGACTGATGATTGTGGAACCCGGCAGACAAACCGTGCGGTTTAAGCTGCTCTGTCGCCGCCGTGAGTTGGTCGCAAAGTTTTTTCCACCCATCCAATCCCTTGGTGCCGCCGGGTTCGCTGGCGAGGATGAGATGGCGCCCGCCGAGAATCTGATTCAGCTCAATCGCCTTGGACATCGAGTCGCCCGGGGTGAACGACGCGATATTATTATGCGTCGAGTAACAGCGCAGCCCGATATCGTCCATCAAGGTGCGGACCTCTTTCGCATACGGAAGGGTCCAGCTGGAATAGGGCGCATAAAACTCCACGACTTCATAACCCATCTTCGCGACCGTGCGGAGGGTGTTCGGCAGATCGCGGGCGAGTTCGGCTCGGACGGAATAAAGTTCCAGCCCGATCGGATATTTTTTTGCGGCGGTGCCGGGCGAAGCTGCCGCCGCGTCTTCGCTGGCGGCAAACGCGGTGGTCTTTGTGGCTAGGGTGGCAATGGTCGCCGCCGAAACGGCGAGAAAATTCCGGCGGGAAATGGCATTCCGCTTGGTTTTCATAATCAAGATTGAATCAATGCTTTTCCCGAACGGCAAATTTTATGCCCTTCTCTCTTTGATGCTCGCCAGAATATCCGCCACGGCCTCCGCCTTCGGTTTCGCGCCGACATTGCCTTTTCCATGCAGGCGAACTGAAACTGCACCGGCCTCCATGTCGCGCCCGCCGATGACGAGCATCGTGTGGACGCGCAATTGTTCCGCGTTGGCGATTTTCGCCTTCATCGGGTCGGTGCCGTAGTCGCCGTCCGCGCGAACGCCTTGGGCGCGGAGCTCGTTCACGATGCCCTTCGCGTATTGGATCAACGGTTCAGACGCGGGATCGCCTTCCGCGCCGATGGTGATGACGCGCACCTGATCCGGCGCGAGCCAGAGCGGGAAGTTGCCCGCGTAATGCTCGATGAGGAAGCCGATGAACCGCTCATGCGTGCCGAGCGGCGCGCGATGGATGCACAACGGCGTCTTGTTCGAGTTATCCTTGTCGCGATAGGTGAGGCCGAACTTGGCGGGCACGGCGAAGTCCACCTGGTTGGTGGCGATGGTGAATTCGCGGCCGATGGCGCTCCACACCTGCACGTCAATCTTCGGCCCGTAGAACGCCGCCTCGTTGGC
>CAIXUZ010000068.1 GCA_903922735.1 uncultured Verrucomicrobia subdivision 3 bacterium | reverse complement strand
GTATAGGTGTTTAGCCGGACGTCCCATGTCCGAGCTGCTAATTGAAATTAAGCCGGAGAGCTTCGTTTGTTGGACGAAAACAGAAAGATTAATTTTCTGTAAGGGAGCATTTTTGTCTATTGACCCACAGGGCTTAATAGGTGTTTGCCGTCGTCATTGTGTGTGACCACTTTTATTCGTCGTGCTCTGTGAAACTGCATTCGTTCCGGCCTGGCTCGGAGGCTCTGCCAATAATCTCAACATCGCCTTTTTGTTCGCCGTATCACGGTCAGGGATAAACAGCGGCAAACCAAAAAACAAAAGTGAAAAGCAGCCGCCGATAATCAGTGCAATCAATACTTCTCGTTTACCGTTCATTGGCAATGATGATTAACGTAGCTGAACCACTGCCGACTCGCGGCGGGAACCGCGAGCGCGATCACAGTTCGCGCAGCGAATGGTTCATTTGGGGCACCCAACGGGTGGCAGCGTCGGGGACGCCATCTGCAAGCGCCAACTGGCGTTGGCTCCGGTGAATGGTTAAGCGACGTCTCTTTGGGCATAAGATTGGAGTGACTGGAATATGGCATCACGAGTCTTCAAGTCTGAAAAATAGCTGTCATCAAGAATAAACTGCCGGTCAGAAAACTGTAGCACCGTCGCATCGTCACAAGCCCCACGGAAAACCAATAACAAATTAGCAAGTGGGACAAACGTGTCATGTCGCTGAAAATAGCTCCGAACTATCAATGTGCCATTTTGAATCTCAACTCCAAGACAGCCTGCACGCCAAAAATATATCGGTGCGAATACAAAGGAAATAATACTAAGAAGAATCACTGGTGGAAATATCGTCAAACCAAAAATCAAAAAAGTAACTCCCATAACAATGAACATGGCGGCAACCATAATCCGACCAAATAATGGTTGAAATGTAATCATGTTTGAACAGGTGCTAACTTAGAAAACCGAGTCATTCCTTCCTCACGGCGTGAACGGCGACCGCGATCACAGTTCGCGCAGCGATTGTTTCATTTGAGGCACCCAACGGGTGGCAGCATCGGGGACGCCAACGGACAGCGCCATCCCGCTTTGCCTGCAGCGATTTGATACTCCACATCATATTCATACTCAATGATGGCGGAAGTGTCGTAACAATCTCAATACTCCGAAAAGTAACAAAGCCGAACACCCAAATCCAAAAACTGCGCCGAGTAAAAAGCCGCTCCAAATCCAATTGCCGTTGCCTTGAATGGCCAATAAACCCCCGCTAAACAATGCGGTAATGCTGCACAACGCGATACAAACACCGATAACCCAAGGTCGTGTCTTTGAAGTCGTCATGCTTCGTGGTCTAACAGTTATTTTATTGAAATTCTACGGCCGATCAGGGTCGCAGGGTTTGAAGTGGTTTAGAACCGCAACCATCATTTGTCCAGCTTATTAGCGCCTGCCAAACCCAATCGTTGTCCTAAACCCAGTCCCGCCGCCGCCCACTTCGCTTTTTGACCAGTTTTTGGACAAAACCACCCTTTGGACCTTCATTTTTGCTATTTTTTGCGGTTTTTGGCGTTTTTTGGCACTTCCCAAGCCATTCCGGACACTTCCTTTTTCATTTGGGAAGTGTCCTTTTTGAATTGGGACGACTCCTTTTGCTCTTGGGACGTGTCCTTTTCGAGAAAGGAGGTGTCTTTTTTGAGGTGGGACGTCTCCTTTTGCTCTTGGGACATGTCCCTTTCGAGAATGGAAGGTTCCTTTTCGAAATGGGACGATTCCTTTTGGTCTTGGGAACTGTCCCGGTTTTCGTCCTCCCTTGCCCTCACCCCATGGAGAAGGGGAAAATAGTTTGAGCGGGGTAAAAACCGGGTGGCGGCGGGCGATCTTTGACCAGTTTTCTGCGTTTCCTTGGGGTTTTACGGGTTTTCCTGCCTCGGATTGTTCCATTCCTGGCTAGGAATGCTTCAATCCTAGGTAGGAATGCTTCAATCCTAGGTAGGAATGCTTCAATCCTAGGTAGGAATGCTTCAATCCTAGGTAGGAATGCTTCAATCCGACCTCGGATTGCTTCAGTCCGACCTCGGATTGTTCCAGTCCGGGCTGGGATTGCTTCAATCCGGGATAGCAGGCCGGCGGGTTGGTCCAATCCAAACGCGGCTCTTGTTTGGACAAGCGCCGGACCGGGCAGCGGGATTAGAGTGGCGGCAAGTTCAGCCGGAGCCATGCCTGTCCCGACGGATGGCCACACCTTCCGGTGGGGGTGCTTGCGCACGGCCACCATGGCGGAATTGAAGCGCAACCTCCCGGTCTGATTCAACCCGCCCACCGGACCTCTGCCCACTGACAACCCGCTTTCTTTTCCCCTTGGCTTTCTTGGCGTCTTGGCGGTTAAGACCCGTTTACCAGTTTCTGCTTTGATTTATGCCTGACACCTTGGCGGCGTTGAAATACTCCCCTGCGATTAACCCGTTAACCGTGAAAAAATATCTGCCATCTTCCATCGTCATCGCGCTCGTGACTTTTGCGCTGTTCGCGTCCGCCGCCGAACCCGCCTTGCGCCAGTCTTGTATTGATTTAATTTAGAGAACCAACCAGCATTAGTCACTTTTACAAACGGGCATGAAGAAATTCCTTTTGACCTGGCTCGCCGTTGGAATCGGCGTCATAGCCTTGCCCGAGTGTGGCTGGGGCTGGGCACAATTTAGCTGCATCACCAATTCCGACAATACCATTACCATCACCCGCTTCTCTGGTTCAGATGTCAATGTGACCGTCCCCAGCAGCACCAACGGCTACCCAGTTACTTGCATTGGTTTTATGGCGTTCAGTCTTTGTTTTGATCTGAACAGTGTGATGCTTCCCGACAGCATTACCAACATTGGCGATTTTGCATTTAGTGCTGACAATAACCTGACGAGCATGACCATTCCCAATAGCGTTATCAACATAGGCAAAGGGGCGTTTTTAGACTGTTACGGAATGACAAACGTGATAATCGGCACCAATGTCGTCAGTATTGGCGGTGAAGCATTTGATGGTTGTCATTTACTGAGGAGTGTAACAATTCCTGGCAGCGTCCTCGACATTGGCACGAATGCATTCTCTTTTTGTTACTTACTGACGAATGTAACGATTGGCAATAGCGTGTCCAGTATTGGGGATAAGGCATTCTTCAGTAGCGGCCTGCCGCGTGTAACAATTCCAAACAGCGTCACCTACATAGGCGATGGAGCCTTCGCGCTCTGTGCCACCTTGACTAATATTGGCATGGATGCGGTGAATCTTAATTACACCAACATCGGCGGGGTGTTGTTCGATAAAACCATGACGACGCTGGTTGCGTGCCCCGGAGGCATAATTGGCAACTATGCGATTTCCAACAGCGTTGCCATTATTCGAGATTATGCGTTTGCAGGGTGTCGGGGCCTGACGAACGTGATGATTCCCAACAGCGTTACCAGTATTCGAAATTATGCGTTTGCATGGTGCCGGGGCCTAACGAACATGATGATCCCCAACAGCGTAACAAACATTAGTGGTTTTGCATTCGCATATGCCCCTCTACTACAAAAAGTATATTTCCAAGGAAATGCACCGAGTGTGAATGGTGGGGCTGGCAGCGAGGACAACACTGTATTTTCAAATAAAACAGGCACGGTTTATTATCAGCCGAATACAACAAACTGGGGGGCCACGTTCGGCGGCTGGGCTACAAAGCTGTGGAATCCACAGATGCAAACTGCCAATAGCAGCTTTGGCATCCGAACCAATCAATTTGGTTTCAATCTCACCGGCACCGCCAGCATTCCCGTGGTGGTGGAAGCTTGCACGAATATGGGCGGCGCTTGGACGCCGCTGTTTTCTGGTAGCGTGACCAACGGCTCCATTTATTTCAGCGACCCGCAATCGACAAACTATCCGCAGCGGTATTATCGCATCCGATCGCCGTAAGCTGGGGCTAGCGTCAAGGCCATTTCTGCCGGCGTTCCTGCCAATACAAATTCACCAACCCGCCCGAAAACAGCAGCGAGCGCTTCTACCGCGTCACGGCGCCTTAGGGCGTTTTCAGTTGTGGGGTGCGCCATTAATCCACAGATGGCCATGGCGGGATTGATTTTTGCCTGACACTTTGGCGGCGTTGAAATACTCTCCTGCGATTAACCCGTTAACCGTGAAAAAATATCTGCCATCTTCCATCGTCATCGCGCTCGTGACTTTTGCGCTGTTCGCGTCCGCCGCCGAACCCGCGTCCGTGCTCATCGTCGTCGGTCCCAGCAAACATCCGGCCGGTTCGCATGAAGTGGCGGCCGGCGGACGGCTGGTGCAGTCGTGTGTCACCAACTTGATCAATGTGCCCGGAGTGAAGGCGCAGGTGGTCTATGAATGGCCGCCGGACAAATCTGTGCGGGAGGCCGCCGCCACGGTCGTTTTCATCGGGGACACGTTTCCGCTGAATCGCTGGCCGGATTCCAAGAGGAGCCTCGCCGAATTGGGCGAGATGATGCAGCGCGGCTGCGGCATCGTGTGTCTGCATTATGCCGTCGGCTTGCTGGGGGAGGATGTGAAGCCGGACGGCGAGCATCCGCTGTTGCACTGGCTGGGCGGTTACTTCGCCAACAAGAGCTGCGCGCATTTTCAGTCCGTGGCACAGATATTCCCGGCGGCGACCATTGTTCCCGCCGCTCCGGCGCATCCCGTTTTGCGCGGCTGGCGGGAATTCACGGTGAATGATGAGCCTTACATCAATAATTATTTCGGCCCGAACAACAACCTGCCCGCCGCCAATGTCACCGTGCTGGCCACTTCTATGTTGCCGCCCGAGGCGCCGAAGCGCGAAGCGGTGGCCTGGTGTGTGGAGCGGGCCGATGGCGGCCGCGGATTTGGCATCGTGATGCCGCATTTTTACAAGAACTGGCGGAATGAGGACCTGCGCCGCTTCATCCTCAACGGCATTGTCTGGAGCGCGAAGCTGGAAGTTCCCGCCGGGGGAGTGAAAACCGCGCCGCCGGAATTGGAACAGTTCAAGCCGGCCTCCGTGGAATACGTTCCGCCGCCGCCCAAGCCCAAGGCCAAGGCGGCGAATTGAGCTGTTTGCTTGCGACCTGATTATTGATTGAGCCTTTCCCATGAATAAATTTATGAATCGAATCATCGTCCACGCGCTGGCACTGGTTGCCGCGACCACCGTTTGGGGACAGGAACTGAAATCGTCGCCGCCGCTGGCGCCGGCGCCTTATGGCCCGATCCCCACTTCCCGCCAGCTCCGGTGGCATGAGATGGAATATTACGGCTTCGTCCACTTCACGGTGAATACCTTTACCGACAAGGAGTGGGGTTATGGCGACGAGGGCGAAAAGGTTTTCAATCCCACGGATTTCAATGCCGATCAAATCGCCCGCACAGCGAAGGCGGGCGGCATGAAGGGATTGATCCTAACTTGCAAGCATCATGACGGGTTCTGTCTGTGGCCGTCCCAATATACCGAGCACAGCGTCAAGAATTCACCCTGGAAAAACGGCAAGGGCGATGTGGTCAAAGAGATGTCCGAGGCCTGCCGCAGACAGGGTTTGAAATTCGGCGTCTATTTGTCGCCGTGGGACCGCAATCGCGCCGATTACGGCACGCCGGCCTACATCACTTATTACCGGAACCAATTGCGCGAGCTGCTCACGCAATACGGCGAGGTCTTCACGGTCTGGCTGGATGGCGCGAACGGCGGCGACGGTTTCTACGGCGGCGCCCGGGAGGTTAGAAAGATCGACAACCGCACTTATTACGACTGGACGAATACCTGGAGCATCGTGCGCGAACTCATGCCGATGGCCTGCATGTTCAGCGACGTCGGCCCGGACTTCCGCTGGGTGGGCAATGAGCGCGGCATCGCCGGGGAAACCTGCTGGGCCACCATCAACGTGGGCCAGGCGGTGGCGGGCAACGCAAAAAGCATCAATTTGAATCAGGGCGAACGGCCCGGAGCCAATTGGATGGCGCCGGAATGCGACGTGTCCATCCGCCCGGGCTGGTTCTATCACGCTACGGAGGATAATCAGGTGAAAACGCCGGCGCAGTTGCTGGATATTTACTACCAGTCGGTGGGTCGTGGTGCCGCTTTGAATCTCAACCTGCCGCCGGATCGGCGCGGGCGCATCCATGAAAACGATGTCCGTTCGCTGAAGGAATTCCGTCGCCTTCTGGATGCGACTTTTGCCAAAGACCTGGCCAAAGGTGCCAAGTTGACGGCTAGCAATGTTCGCGGTTCCGGCGCAAAAACTTTTGTAGCGGCCAATGTTCTGGATAAGGATCGCAACACTTACTGGGCGACGGACGATGGTGTCACCACGCCGGAATTGGTCTTGGAATTCAAGAAGCCCGTTCGCTTCAATGTTATCAGTCTGCGCGAATTTCTTCCGCTCGGGCAGCGTGTCGAAGCTTTCGCGGTGGATGTCTGGCAGTCTGGCGGCTGGCAGGAGTTCGCGCAGGGAACCAGCATCGGCAACCTGCGGCTGGTGCGGGCAAAATTTGTGACGACCGATAAGGTCCGGTTGCGTATCACGCAGGCGGCGGTTTGTCCGGCGATAGCGGAGTTTGGCTTGTTTGCCGAACCGGAAATGTTGGCGGCTCCCGAAATCACGCGGGATCGCAAAGGCTTGATTTCCATCAGCTCCAGCAGTCCGGCCAATGCGATTCGCTACACCCTCGATGGCACCGAGCCGGGTTTGAAGTCGCCGATTTTTGAGGCGCCCATTGATCTTCCTCTAGGCGGCGTGGTCAAGGCCCGTCAATTCTCGGCGCAGCAAAGCAAAGGCGCGATCGCGACCCGAACTTTCGGCGTGTCCAAGGCCGGTTGGAAGATCGTCTCCAAAAATAACGACCGGATTCTCCGCAGCAATCCCGCCAACGCGATCGATGATAATCCGAATTCGGTCTGGCGCTGCCGGTTTGACGGCGATGGGCAGACGTCTTTCAAGGTCATGGATATCAATCTTGGTCAGAGCATGAGCATCACGGGATTCACGTATTTGCCGCCACAGGATGGGCAGGCCGATGGCATCGTGGACAAATACGAGTTCTATGTCAGTGCCGATGGCGTCAATTGGGGAACTCCGGCCGCCGCCGGCGAGTTCTCAAATATCAAAGCCAATCCCATCCAGCAATTCGTGGCGCTGCCCAAACCTGTTGCCTGCCGGTTCATCCGGTTTGTGCCCGTGCATCTGGTTGCCGGCGATCAGGTGGCGGTGGCTGAATTAGGAGTGACGATCAAGTGATCCGCAGGTTTCTGCTCCGGTTTTTATCGTTAACAAAAATATGACCTCATCCATTAATCGCATCATCATCGGCGCGCTGGCGCTCATGGCTACGGTGGCCAACGCAACTGACTTTTATATCGCACCCAATGGCAGCGATGCCAATCCCGGCACCCAAGCCAGACCATTTGCCACGCCGCAGCGCGCGCGCGATGCGATCCGGATGGCGAAGCAGCAGGGCGATCGCGGACCGTTCAGCGTGCAGCTGGCCGGCGGCCTTTACCTGCTGACGGAGACGCTCGCATTGACGGCGGCGGATTCCGGAACGAAGTCCGCGCCGGTGGTGTGGCGCTCGGCGCCCGGCGAGGAAGCCGTGTTGAGCGGGGGGCGGATGATCAACGGTTTTCGCGAAAGCACGGTGAACGGCGTTCGCCGTTGGACGGTGGACTTGCCCGAAGTCAAAGCCGGCGCGCTAAACTTCCGCCAGCTTTTTGTCTCCACGAGCGGTCAGCCGTTTGAGCGCCGCTATCGCCCGGAGATCGGCATGAAGCGCGTGGATGGATTGACC
Organism: uncultured Verrucomicrobia subdivision 3 bacterium; assembly: GCA_903922735.1. Taxonomy (GTDB): domain Bacteria; phylum Verrucomicrobiota; class Verrucomicrobiia; order Limisphaerales; family UBA11358; genus UBA11358. The sequence continues at coordinate 34,234 of CAIXUZ010000068.1, read as the reverse complement.
TATTCGCCCAAGCGTAAAAATGCCCCGGCGCATCGCGCCGCGCAGAAGGATTTTTATTTTGCCCCGGGCGATTTCAAGTCGTGGGAGAATCTCTCCGATGTCGAGGTGGTGGTGTTGCATATCTGGAGCTCCTCGCGGCTATTCGTGGAGAAGGTGGATGCCAAAAATAACATCGTGACCTTCACCGGCCTGCCGACGTTTTCGGTGAACCAGGGCGGACTGCAGCCCTATTTCATCGAGAATGTGAAGGAGGAGCTGAAGTCGCCGGGCGAATGGTATCTGGATCGTCCGACCGGTGTGCTCACCTATCTGCCGCATCCCGGTGAAACGTTGGCGGACTCGCGGGTCGTGGTCCCGCGCCTCGTCAAGGTGATGACCTTGGCCGGCGATTATCTCAAAGGCTCGTTTGTGGAGCATGTCACCTTCGACCGCGTGGCCTTTTCGCACAATGAATCCCCGCTCCCGCGCGAGGGCTACGGCGGTTCGCAGGGCAATCCGGATGTGCCCGCCGCCATCGAGTTGACCGGGGCGAAAAATTGTTTATTTCAGCGCTGCACGGTTTCTCAGACGGGTAACTATGGCATCGGCCTCGGGCTTGGCGCGCAGAACAATGCGGTCATCGGCTGCCGCTTGTTTGATCTGGGTGGCGGCGGCATCAAGGTCGGCGATATTCGCATGAAGACGGATGCGAAGTATCCTGAATTGCCCACTGGCAATCGCATTGAGAACTGCGCGATTTCCGACGGCGGCCTCATGTATTTCTCCGCCAATGCGGTTTGGGGCGGTATTGCGCGCGACACCGTCGTTAGTCATAACCAGATCTGGAATTTTGCCTACTCCGGCATTGCCTTCGGTTGGATGTGGAACGACACCCCTACTTCCTGCGCCTCGAATCACATCGAATATAATTCCATCAGCAATGTTCTCACCGTCGTTGCCGACGGGGCCAGCATCTACACCCTCGGCCGTCAGCCGGGCACCGTGATCCGCGGCAATGTGACCCGCGACAATGTGAAAAGCCCCTTCGCCGGTCATCCCTGGCAGATCGGACTGTATCTGGACGAGGGTTCCTCGGAAATGCTGGTGGAGAATAACTTCGTCTATCGCGTCGGCACCCACGGCTTCAACATGAACGGCGGGGCGCAAAACGTCATCCGGAACAATATTCTGGGGCCGGTGTATGACGAGGCGGCGGGCAAGGCGCCTTATGTGCGCTGCGCAAAGAAACCCTATGCCCGCGCGAATGTGTTCACGCACAACCTCCTGTATTTCGACAGCGCGGTCATGGCCGATGCGGCCTGGGACAAGTCGCTCCTCGATTGCCGGGAAAATATCTATTGGAATTATACCGGGAAGCCATTTCATTTCATGGACAAGACCTTTGCTGAATGGCAGGCCGGCGGTCAGGATGCCGGTTCGCGCCACGTGGATCCGCTGTTCGAAGACCCGGCGAACGGCAATTTCCGGCTGAAGAAATCCTCCCCCGCGTTTGCGCTTGGGTTTAAGGAATTTGATATCGCCGCCGCCGGACTTGAACCGGCGTTCAAGGATGTCGCCACGCAGGCCAAAACCACGCCGCCGCCGTTTTACGCGATGAAATACGCCGCGCCGCGCGCGTTCGCGGGCTTCGCGTTCGATATGGATGAGATCCCGGTCGGGATGCTGCCGCGCGGCTTCTCCGTCAGCGGGGCCACGCCGGAGGCGGATTTCCGGGTGGGCGAGGGGGTCGGGAAAAATGGCAGCCGCGCTTTGGTCGCCACTGATCGCAAGAACGCTGCCAAATCGTTCTACCCCTACCTGACCTATAAATTCCCGGAGTCTCTGGATAAGGGCACGGTGGTTTTTTCCTGCGACGTGATGCCCAAGGCGGGCGCCCCCGCCACGCTGGCCATGGGGTTCAGGGATTATTCCAAGCGGGGCAGCGCGACCAAAGAATTCGTTTCCTCGCCGGAAGTGGTGTTCACCACGGATGGCAAGATCAAGTCCGGGCCGACTGTGATATCAGCGGTGGTTCCCGGCAGTTGGACCCATGTGGAAATTTCCATTCCGCTGACCGGTGCCGCGCGTGAAGCGCGCATCGCGGTGACGCCGGCGGATGGAGTTAAGAAAGAATTAAAGTCGGCGGTGAGCGCCGAGCTGGTCGCCTTGAGTTCGTTGGGGCTCTATTTGAGTGATGCGGCTGACGGCGTTTTTTACCTCGATAATCTGCAGCTGACGATTAGATAGGGTAGGGGCAAGCGTCTCATTTAAATTAGAATTTGTAGCTGACAAAAGAGTGATAATTCAGTAATCAATTCTTTATGATCACCCCAGTTTCCCGTCGCGCGGCTTTGAAATGGGCCGCCGCGGGCACCTTCGGTCTGGCGGCGGGTATCGGCACCACGGCTGGCTTGGCTCGTTGGATCCGTACGGAACCGGCCCCTTATCGTTTTTTTTCCGAAGCGGAAGCGCGCTTGTTGATTCCGATTTGCGAGCAGATCATCCCTCGCGATGACACCCCCGGCGCCACCGACGCGGGCGTGATTTACTATATTGATCGGCAGCTGGTCAGCCTGTTCAAGTTCAAGCAATATCAGCCAACTTACCGGCTCGGCCTGGAATCGTTTCGGAAAACCTGTCTTCAAGTCTATAAAATGCCTTTTGAGCAGCTCCCGTTTGAACGGCAAACGGAGGCCTTGCGCCTGATTGAATCCGGCAAGGCGCCCAAGGAACTTTGGGGAAATCCTTCCTCGTCGACCTTTTTCAATCTGGTGCTGGATCATACCCGGCAGGGTTTTTATGGCAGCCCGCGCCATGGTGGCAATCGTGATTATGCCAGTTACCGCATGCTGGGCCTGGCCTATCCGAACCTGATTGGCCAGAACCGTTACGCGGACGGACGGCCTGTGTAATCAACCTCAAACTGTCACCGAAATGTCACTACCAAAAGTTAATGTTGTTATTGTCGGCGCCGGGGCCGGGGGCGGAATTGTCGCCAAGGAATTGGCGACCGCGGGCTTGAGCGTGGTGTTGCTGGAGCGCGGTGGCTGGGTGGATTACGATAAACACAACGACGATGAGTTGTGGTCCCAGCGCACTCCCGCCCTGGGCAATCCCTTTGGTCCCGATGACGAGCGTCATCGCCGGGTCGTCGTCAATGCCGATGGTTCCACCCGGGTGGTCCTGCCGAGTGAAGGCAGTTATAACAACATTGCCGGCTGTGTTGGCGGTGGGGCGGTGAGCTACGGTGCCATGGCCTGGCGGTTTATGCCGCAGGATTTCCGCCTCCGGTCCATCTATGGCGAGGTGAAGGACTCCACGCTGGCAGACTGGCCGATCAGCTACGACGATTTGGAGCCGTTTTATGAGAAGGCGGAATATGAGATCGGCGTGGCGGGCGATTACACCACCAATCCCTTTTGTGGTCCGCGGAAGAAGCCGTTTCCCATGCCCGCTTTCCCCTACAACAAGGAAGCGCGATTGATCGAGCAGACGGCCATCCGCATGGGGCTGCATCCCTTTCCGATCCCGATGCTTCGCAATTCCGTGCCTTACAACGGCCGGCCGGCCTGCATCCATATGCGATCCTGTGTGGGTTTTGCCTGCCCCATCAATGCCAAGGCCGGCAGCCATAACACAGTTCTCCCGATTGCCCTGGCGACGGGCAACTGCGAGGTGCGCACGGGTTGCGTCGCCTCTGAAATCATGGTTGATGAACACGGCCGCGCCAAGGGGGTGCGTTATTTTGATGCCGATAATCGCGGGCAGGAGCAGCCGGCCGACCTCGTCGTCGTCTCGGCCTCAGCCACCGAGACCGCCCGGCTGCTGTTGAACTCCAGGTCCAAATTATTTCCGAATGGCGCGGGCAATAACAACGACTGGGTCGGCCGGAATCTTCAGGGTCATTTGTATGTCGGCGCCGCCGGTTTTCTTGACGAGGAGACTTACGAGGAAGCCGGCCCCGGAGCCGCTCTGGGCATAAGTGATTTTAACCATGGCAACCCCGGTTTGATTGGCGGCGGGGCTTTGTGCAATGAGTTTATTCCTCTGCCCTACCTGTTTTGCAATACCCGTCCGCCGGGAGAGGCGCGTTGGGGCAAGGCGCACAAGGATTTTCAGCGCCGCTACTATAAGCGCTTTGTCCGCCTGCATGGCCCCGTTCAGGAAATCCCCAATTTCTCCGCGCGCGTCAGTGTTGATCCGTCGGTCAAGGATGCGTGGGGCATTCCGGTCTGCCGCCTTTCGGGCTCCCGTCACCCCGCCGATTTCCAGCAGGGTGACTTTCTCTCGAAGAAAGCCGAGGCCATCATCCGGGAAATGGGGGCGACGCGGGTGTGGCGCAATGGCCCCAGCCCAAACCTCAGTTTGAGCGGCGGCCAGCATCAGGCCGGCACCTGCCGCATGGGCGATGATCCCAAGACCTCCGTCACCAATCGCTACGGCCAGATCCACCAGATCGACAACCTGTTTGTTGCCGATGGGAGTCTGCATGTCAGCAATGGCGGGTTCAATCCTGTGCTCACCATCATGGCTTTGGCCTATTGGGTTTCGTATCACATAAAATCCGGCTGGAAAGGGAGTCAATTCCGATGAATATCAGTCATCGCTTCAAGTTCATTTACGCGACTTGGTTTATCCTGGTCGTTTTTCTCGTGTCGTTCGGCTTTGGCGGCCTGCTTTGGTTTAACTATGCCAATCCCCAGAACACCTGCGCCACCTGTCACGAGGAAGTGTCGCACGTCAAATCTTGGCAATCTTCTTTCCACCGCGATTTGCATTGCCGCAACTGCCATGGCGGATCGCTCACGCTCAATGTCCATGCCTTGAAAGAACATGCGAACCGCATCGTCCAGCATTTCCAGCCGGCCTCAGCGGAAACCGCCGTCCGCCTCTCGGAAGCCCAGGTGCTGACCTTGCAGGAGGCCTGCCGCAAATGTCACCCCCGGAGTTATGCGGATTGGCAGAGCGGTGGTCATTCGGCGACTTACCCGAAGATCTTTCTGGATCCTAAACACAATCAGATGGAGCAAATGGCCCCGGAATGTCTCCGTTGTCATGGCATGTTTTTTGACGGCCACATCGAGGACCTCGTCACGCCGCTGGCCACCAAGGGCCCGTGGACGTTGAAGGATCCGGCCAAGCTTAACCAGCCGGTCATTCCGTGTCTGGCCTGCCACCAGGTTCATGGAACTGCGGCCGCTTACCGTCCCGTGCAATTGTATGTCCGGCGGGAGCAGACCTCCATCGCCGCCGACCTGCTGCCCGTCACGCCCATCACGCGGAACGGCCAGCCCGTCAAACTCTCTCCTGATCCGACCCAGCGGCTTTGCACCCAATGCCATGCCCCCAACGCTTTCCGCGAGCTGGGTTCGCAGGATGATCGCACCCCCTTCGGTGTGCATGAGGGATTGAGCTGTCTGGATTGCCATTCCTCCCACTCCAACTCCGCCAAGGCGTCCTGCGCCACCTGCCATCCGGCGGACTCGCATTGCGGTCTGGATGTTGAGAAGATGGATACCACTTATCTTTCCAAAACGAGCGCGCATAACATCCACTTCGTGGCCTGCGGAGACTGTCACAACGGCCAGCGCCCGGAAAAAAGAAAACCGGGGCTGAAATAATCGGGGAGTGATATGGACAAAGTTCGACTCGGCATAATCGGCATGGGCAACATCGGCAAATATCATGCCGATTATATCTTGAACCGCAAAATCACCCGCTGTGAGCTGGTGGCGGTGTGTGATGCCATCACGGCTCCGCTGGAACGCTTTAAGCCGCTGAAAATTTTTACGGACGGCGGGCAGCTCATCCGCTCTGGCGATGTGGATGCCGTCATTATCGCCACGCCGCACTTTCAGCACACCACGCTGGGCATTGCCGCGCTCCGGGCCGGGGTTCACACGCTGGTGGAGAAGCCCATTTCCTCGCACAAGGCGGATGCCGAAAGGCTCATTGCCGAACACAAACTGCATCCCCAGGTGGTGTTTGCCGGCATGTTTCAACTGCGCACCGAGCCGCGCTACTTAAAAATCCAGAAACTCATCAACGAAGATTTGGGCCAGCTCGTGCGCGTCAATTGGATCAACACCGACTGGTATCGCACGGAGGCTTATTATGCGAGCGGCGGCTGGCGCGCCACCTGGAAAGGTGAGGGGGGCGGGGTGTTGCTCAACCAATGCCTGCACAACCTCGACACCCTGCAATGGCTTTGCGGCATGCCGGCGCGCGTGCGCGGGTTTTGCCAGCTTGGACGTTTCCACCAGATCGAGGTCGAAGACAACGTGACGGCTTACCTCGAATGGGCCAATGGCGCGACCGGCGCGTTCATCAGTTCGACCGGCGAGGCGCCCGGCACCAACCGTTTTGAAATCGTCGGCACCCGGGGCCGGCTGGTTCTGGAAAATAACCGCCTCGCTTTCACCCGCAATGAAATGGACATGCTCCAATTCAGCCAGAGCGCGAAGCAGGGTTTTGTGAAGCCGGAGGTCTGGAACGTGGATGTTCCCTTCAATGACGCCGTCCTGCCGCACGCGGTGATGGTGCAGAATTTCGTGAATGCGATTCTCGATGGCGAACCGTTAATCGCGCCCGGCGAGCACGGCATCCATTCGGTGGAGCTCGCCAATGCCATGTTGTATTCATCCTTGCGCGGGGAAACGGTGGAATTGCCAATGGATGGTTCCGCCTGGGAAATGGAATTGAACCGGCTGATAGCGGGCTCAACGCTTCAGAAAAAAGTGGCCAAGGTGGCGGCGGATGACTTCGCGGGTTCCTTCCGAAAATAACCCGTGGAATTTATGGGTGCCAGCAATGAAGCTGGCCGCCGGCAAACGGGAAGCGGCGGACATCCGCGTTCATCGCTCCGTCTCAAATTCCCAGAACTCAAACATTAGTTTTATCGTGGCGTGGCATCTGGCCGAAGCTAGGTTTTGGGTGTTGCGCGGGGACGAGGATTACCACGAACCGGCCGCCCAGGAAAGGAGGTCAGCCAGTCCGGCAGCAGCGCGAGCACTGCATGAAGCCACCGTTGGCTTCGGGGACTGAATGCGATCTGCCGGGAGAACACCTCCATGCCTCAGCGAAGGCGAAGAGATGACTGGGCTCGACCCGAAGAATGTAAAAACAGAAAACCGGTAACTTTCAGAGATGCGGTGCGGCACGGTCATGTTCGGCCCGGCTTACTTGTTGCACCCGCAGAACGGGAAAAATTTTATTATTCTTTTCTCAGCGCATCCAGCAGCGGGCCATGCAAGGCCGCACGCGTCGCCAGCCAACACCAGAAAATGCCCGCGACGGCCAAGGCCACCAAGGTCAAGGCCATGGTGCCAGAAGGTGCTTCTCTGTCCGTAAAGGTCAGGGCGGGGGAAACCGCCAATAGGGCCGCACCCAGCCCGATGACGAGTCCCAAGACGACCAGCAGCCAATGCTCGCCCAGCACCAATCGCTGCAGCTGGGAGGGGCGAAACCCGACGGCCTGAAGCAAAGCCAGCTCGTTGCGCCGCTCCAAAACATTTCGCAACACCACGATTCCCAGCCCCAAACTGCCGAGCAACAAGCCGAGTCCGCCCAAGGCCTGGAAGATGCCCAGATAGGTGTTTTCCACCGCCATGAAATCCGAGAGCCGCTGCCAGGCCGGCTGCAGGTCGAGCCCTTTGTCCTGCAACTGACGCGTCAGCAATTCGGCGACCGCATCCGCCCGCTCCGGCGGCGCATCCACCAAGAAGGCGCGGTAGCCGGCGACCGACGGAAACCGCTCAATGAAAGCGGGCTCTGAAATCAGCAGTCCCCCTTGCAGAATTGAATTGGCCAAGATGCCGACGATCCGAACCTTGAAGGTTCGTCCCCGATCATCGCGGTAAGCAATCGTGTCGCCCAGCGATTTGCCCAAGGCCCAGCGCACGGTCTGTTCATCGCCAATCGCCGGCACCACGTCAGTCGCCGGCGGCCGGTTCAACAAATCCCACGGGCTTGGGCGGGGGCTTTTGGCTGCATTGCCGGCGAGCGAATTCTGATCCAGTGATTGTCCAAAGGCAAAAGCCCGCCGCCGCTTTAATTCCTCCGACTGCACTGAAAGTAAGCGCGGCTGCAATGCCCGGTTCAGATTGAGACAACTCGCGTCGTCGCCGTCCCGGATCCGCAGCGGGACCACGGTCACTTCGCGCATCGCTTCCGCCGGCAGGTTGAATGCCTCGCGCCCACTGAGCGTGTTCAAGTCCTCGTAGATGGGCAAAGTGGATTGGCCGTAAAGCGCGAAGCCGCCGGTTCCCGAATGCCGTTCCAGCGCGGACCCGCGGGGGTTCTGCCGGAACGCATTCACTGCCACCACCATGAAAACACCCACCGCCAGCACGCTGACCGTGGTGAGGCTGCGGGTGCGGCGCCGCCCGGCGTTGCGCCAGCCGAGTTGATTGATACTGAACGTGGGCTTGGTGGTCTGGGTGAGGCTGGCCAACAATCGCTGAGTGAACCCAAGGCCGGCGCACATCACCAGCAAGCCTGAATAGAAGAACACCTCGGCCAGCTCAGGTCCTTGGCCATGACGGTTGGTGGCCACCAAAACAACGGCGCACAGCAAGCCGGCCACGCCGATCCCCAGGCCCAGATGCCTGCGAAATCCGCTTGCCGGTACGCCGCCCAGCTCGACTTCCGCGCCACTGGCCAACAAACCGGCGAGCGACCGCCGGGTGATTCCGCGCTGAGCCAGCGCCATCGCCCCGATGGCGGCAACCAAACTCAATCCCGCACCCGTGAGCAAAGAAGGCGTTTCCGCGTGATAGAGAAAGCTCGAAGTCCCCACCGCGCCACGCCAGACCGTCGCCAACCCATGCAGGGTCAACTTGGTAAACGCCACGCCCGCCAGAAGCCCCAACAGCGTTCCCAATCCCGCCACGCACGCGCCTTCGAGGAGAAATATCCAGCGCACTTTCCGGTCGGAAAATCCCAGCGCCATCAGCAGACCGACCTGGGCGTTGCGCTGTTCGAGGTTAAACACGAAGAGCAGCGCGGTCAGCAGCAGCGCGGCGAGGATCAAAAAGAAACCAAAGCCGATGAAGAGTTGGCCGAAGTCCTGGGATTTTTCGCCGGCCTGGAGGGCGCGCTCGCGAACATCGGTGAAGGTGAAACCCAGCGCAGCCGGATCAAGCTGCTTGAGCAGCGCGGGTTCAAAATCGCTGGTCGCGGCCTCAACGGTTTTGCGGCCGGACGCAAAACGAATCGCCGTCAGCTGGCCAAAACGATTAGCCCACAATCGCTGGCCCGCCGCCAGCGTCACGAAGGCCTTCGGCGTGCCCCGGAATTCCTTCCAGTAGGCTTCATCCCCGGGCCGGATGCGGTCGAGGTGGATCGGAATGCCAGGCTGCCACTCGCGGCAATTATCGGTGTCCGCCAGCCCCGGAAAATCGGGCATCCACGAAGCGTCCGACTGCAGCGGAATGATTTTGTGCACGCGAAAGGTGGCCGCTTGTTCCTGTAACTCGCGGCGTTCGCCGATTACGAAATAGCGCAGCGTCACTTCGCTTCCGGGTTTCGCGCCGAGGTCGTCCGCCAGCCAGGTGTTGATCGCCATTTCGTCGTCGCGCAGCGGAACCCCGTTGTGCGTGGAGGAAGTGGCGGCCACGAACGAATAGGGCGTGGCATGATCGCCGAGGCGGATTTCATTCACGAAATACGTCAGGACCCCCACGGCGTTGGAGGCGACAGCGAAGGCCGCGTCCGCAACTGACGGATCCAGAAACACGCGTTTTGTCCGCAGCTCGAATTCTTTCTGATCGCCCGTTTTACGCAGTTCGAGGTCGGCATCCGACAAGGTCCAGACCTTGGCCAAGGCGGCATTCGCCATCGCCGCATCGCAACGAGCGTTCGGCAATGGTGGCTGGCCCACCAGAAGTGTATTGGCACGTCCGACTCTTTGGATTTGTTGCTGCAGCGCATTCAGCGGCAGATACACCGAGAGGGCGGGCACTTGATTGCCCTGCAAACTGAAACGTCCAAACTGCCCGTCACCGACGATGTTCCGGACGCGCAAGCGAACGGCGACTGACGCATCCGCCTGGCCGGCGAGCGGCAGGTCGCGCGCGACAAAGGCCGGCTGTTCCAGGCGAACCACCACCGCGTCACCGGGCTTAAGTTGAAGCCGGTTGGCCAGCGATTCGCTCACGGCGATTTCGTCGCGGGCGAAAGGATTGGTCGAGTTGTTCCAAGCCACCGCCGCGGGGCTGAAATCCCAGAACCGTTCATCCACTCCGAGCACCTGAACATCATTGGCGCGATGCGTGCCTTCGGGAGTCGTTACCGCGCCGCGCAACATCAGCAACGGCTCGATCGGGGCGTGGAGTTGCGATTGCAGTTCCGGCGCGAGATCGGCGCGAAAGAAACGGTCACCCGCGGTCAATGCCAGCGTGGTCTGGCCCAGCCGCGCCAGCGCCAATTGCCTGAGGCTGAAACGCACGGAGTCGCCCACCACCAGCGCGCCGGTGAGAATGGTGCAAGCCAGAATGGTCCCCAGCAGGACACCCAAATGGGCGCGCCAGTAAAACTGCAAGCTGCGGAGGATGAGATTGCGGAGGCTCATCTCAGCTTGCGGTGGACCGTTGGTTTTGCATCACGCCATCGCGCAATTCAAGCACCCGTTTCATCCGCCCCGCCAATTCGCGCGAGTGGGTCACGACGACCAGCGCGACGCGTTCCTCCTGATTCAGCTCCTGCAACAATTGCGCCAGGTTTTCGGCCCCGGCTTGATCGAGCGAGCCGGTGGGTTCATCCGCCAGCAGCAGCTTGGGCTGGTTGATCAAGGCGCGGACCACGGCGGTTCGCTGGCGCTCCCCGCCGGAAAGCTGCCCGGGCCGATAATGCCGGCGCGGTTTCAAGCCCACGCGTTCCAGCAGGCGTTCCGCCCGCTGCACCGCCGCCGCGGTATTCGATGCGGATGGATTGGCCAGGGTGGGAATCAGGACGTTTTCCAGAATGGTGCATTGCGGCAGCAGATGGTGAAGCTGGAAAATAAAACCAAGGTCGCGATTGCGGATGCCCGCCAGCTCCTTCGCGCTCAAACCGGCCAGATCGCGACCGTCGAAACGGACAGTTCCGCCCGTCGGTTGATCCAGCGCGCCGATGAGGTTCAGCAACGTGCTCTTGCCGCAACCGGACGGGCCGACAATCGCCACCGATTCTCCGGCGGCGAGTTGAAAATTGACGTCGCGCAGCACCGCGCCGGACGGCGCGGCGTAAGCCTTTTGGACGTGGGTGAGTTCAACGAGCATGAGTTACCTTTTGGAGTATGGCTTCAACGTTTGCAGTCATCGCAGCGATGCTGAATTTTTCCCGAACGGCTTGCCGTCCCGCCGCGCCGAGTTGCCGGGCGCGGGCTGGATCTGCGAGCAATTCGTCCAGCGCCGCCGCCAGCGCTGCCGGCTGATTCGGCTCGCACAACAGGCCGCCGCCGGTGGCCGCGAGCACTTCCGGGAACGCACCGTGCCGGGGCTGGACGACGGGCACGCCGGCGGCCAGCGCCTCCAGGACATACATGCCGAACGCTTCGCCGTAAGTCGCGGGCACGGAGAACACGCTGAGACTGCTTAGAAAATCCGCCTTCGCGGCGCGGTCCAGGTTCGGAAGAAATTCGGCGCGGTCGCCCAGTTTGCGGCGCAACGACGCGACGAATGCCTTGTCGCGTCCGGTCATCGCGCCGGCAATGCGCAGCCGCGCACCGGGCGTCTTCAGTTGCCGGAAGGCTTCAACGAGCGTGTCCAGACCCTTGGTCGGGTGCATACGCGCGAGATAGCCGATGACCGGTTGCGCCGTGTCGGCCGGCCGGAATTCGTCAACCGCGATGCCGGGATGCACCACGGAAACGCGCCCGGCGGGCAGGTTCAATCGCCTGGTCATCACGTCCGCAAAATACCGGCTGACGGCGATGAAGTGGTCAATCCCGGCGCAACGGTCAGCCAGTAGTTCCCATGAGCGTTGGCGGTAAGGCTCGGGGAGCGCGTCAAGAAACGAGTCTTCGCCTTGCAGCGTGCAGATGATGGGGACGCGGAATTCCTGCCGGAGCCGGGCCGCCAAGCCGGTGAGCAGCGAATTGGACAGACAGATCGCGTCCGGTGCGGGTTGCGAGCGGAGCCAGCCGATGAGGCGTTCGAGTTCGGCATGGGCCGCATCCGGCTGGAGCATGGCCACGGCGGATTGGCCCAATTGCCTCGGGCTGGTCATGCCGACCAGACCGGCGGCCATGCGGAGCAGCCCCGGCGAACTCAGCGCGCGGTCGAGCCAGCCGGGCACATTGAATTTATTGCTCAGATAGACGCTGATGCCGCTGAGAAAAATCGGGGTGCCGGCGCTGGCGGAAGGTTCGTCCAGGATGAGCGGCAAATAAAGCGGAACCATCAGCGCGTCATGACCGCGCTCGCGCAGGCCGCGAACGAGGGCGTTGTCGCGCAGACAACTGCCGCAATAAAAATTTCCCGTGCCGGGAGTGAGTTGAACGATGCGCATCAGGGGCTGGGTTTTAGTTTGGGACCGAAGGCGTAAACCACGCCGTCTTCGCAGCCGATGACCACCAACCCCTCGGCGACGGCGGGCGAAGCGGTGAGTTCCTTGCCGAGGTCATACGACCAGAGTTTTTTTCCGGTGGCGACGCGTACCAGATAAAGCCGGCCATCGCCGGAACCGAACACCACCTTGTCGCCGACGACAACGGGCGAGCTGTCCACTTCACCTTGGGTGGCAAAGGTCCAAAGCGGCTTGCCGGTGGCCCGGTCGAGACAGTGAAGTTTCTTGTCGCGCGCCCCGATGATGACTTGCTGCTCCGTGACGGCCGGCGAGGAGAAGAACGCCGCATTGTTCTGCTTCGAGCGCCATAGGATATTGGTGCCGGCGAGGTCGAGGCAGAAGATTTCATTGGCATAATGGCCGACGTAGGCATGGTGGCCGGCGATGGCCGCGGAACCGGGAATGTAAGCGCCGGCTTCGACCGCCGAGAGTTCCTTGCCCGTGGCGGCATCGAGTACGTGGAGTTTGCCGTCGCAACCCCCGAATACAATTTTGCCGTCGCCCACCGCCGGCGCGCCGTTGATGTAGTTGCCGGTTTCATAGGTCCACACGGATTTGCCAGTCGCGGCGTCCACGCAGTGGAGCTTGTAATCGTAGCTGCCGACGAGAATGCGCCGGGAGTCGCCGACGCCGAACCAGTTGGCGGCCCCGAGAATTTTATCGCCCGTCGGGTATTTCCATTTCATCGCCCCCGTGGCGGCGTCGAGCGCGTAAAGATTATCGTCCACCGATCCGACGAATACGGTGCCTTCGAGCACCAGCGGTGAAGCTTCGATGCTTTGCCCGGCTTTGAACGACCATAGTTGCCTGCCGGTATCGGTCGAAAGCGCGTAAAGCGTGCCGTCGTCGGAGCCGATGAAAACCCGGTGGTCCGCGATGGCGGCGGAAGATTTGACGGCCTGGCCGGTTTTGAAAGTCCAGCGGAGTTCGAGCGCCTCCGGCAATCGGCCCGCCGCGACCCCGGTCAGCCCCTGGTCGCCGCGGAACATGGGCCAGGCAACCAGCACCGCATTCAAGGCGATCAAGGCGTTTGTCATTTCCGGCATTTAACCATCGCCCGTCAGAAGGCGCAACAGTTTGCCGAAACCGCGCCCAATACAATCGGTTTTTCTTGCGTTCGAAAGCGCAAACCTTGAACCTTAAGATTAACCATCCATCATGAAAGTAATCAGCGCTTTATTTGCCCTTATGTTAACGGCCAGCCTTGCGGTTGGCGAAGATTGGCCGCAATGGCGCGGCCCCGGGCGCGATGACGTCTCCACCGAAACCGGCCTGCTCCAGCAATGGCCCGCCGGCGGTCCCGCGCTGGCGTGGAAAGCCACCGGCCTGGGCGAAGGCTATTCCGGAGTCGCGGTCGCCAAGGGCAGGATTTACACCATGGGCGACCTCGGCGAGGCCAGTTTCCTGCTCGCGCTCGACGCCGCGAATGGAAAAGTGATCTGGTCCACCCAGGTCGGCAAGTCGGGCGGCAATTATCCGGGACCGCGCTGCACGCCCAGTGTGGACGGCGATCAAGTGATCACGCTCGGCCAATTTGGCGATCTGGTTTGCGTGAGCGCCGCGGACGGCAAGGTGCGCTGGCGGCATAATCTGCAGAGCGAATTCGGCGGCAAAATGATGTCCGGCTGGGGGTATGCCGAATCGCCGCTGGTGGATGACGGCAAAGTGATCTGCACCCCCGGCGGCGCCCAAGGCACGCTGATCGCCCTAGACAAGAAAACCGGCGCAGTCGTCTGGCGCACCAAGGAATGGACGGATAAATCCGCCTATTCGTCGATCATCATCGCGACGATCAACGGCGTGCGGCAGTATGTTCAATTGACGGATGCGAGCGTCGGGGCAGTTTCACCCAAAGACGGCAGTTTGCTTTGGCTGGCCTCGCGGCCCGGCAAGACCGCCGTCATCCCGACCCCGATTTTTGCCGATGATTCCGTCTACGTAACGTCCAGCTACAATATCGGCTGCAATCTTTTCAAGGTGGAAAAAACGGCCAGCGGCTTTGCGGCGCGGCAGGTTTACGAGAACAAGGAAATGAAAAACCAGCACGGCGGCGTGGTGAAAGTGGGCGACCACCTTTACGGCCATTCGGACGGCAAAGGCTGGATCTGCCAGAATTTCAAGACCGGCGAAGTGGCGTGGGCGGAAAAAGACAAACTGCCCAAAGGCTCGCTCTCGTGCGCCGGCGGCATGCTCTATCTCCGCGCTGAAAGCGGGCCGGGAACCGTGGTGCTGCTCGAGCCGACGCCCAAGGGCTGGACGGAAAAAGGCCGCTTCGACCAGCCCGGCCGAAGCAAAAAAAACAGCTGGCCCCATCCGGTCGTTTCGGGCGGCCGTCTCTATCTGCGGGACGGCGATCTGCTCCTCTGCTACGACGTGAAGCAAAAGTAGAAAACATGAAAACAAGGCAAACTCGTAACGCTGCCCGGCCGTCCGGCGCGCATCGTTTGATCCATGCGGTCATGCTGGCCTTATTGGCAGCCGGACCGCTCACGGCTCGGGCGGATTGGCCGCAGTTCCGCGGCCCCCGGGGCGACGGCCAGGTGTCCGCGCCCGGAGAAACACGGATGCTCGGCCTGCCGCTCGAGTGGAGCGAGACGAATAATATCAAATGGAAGTCGGAAATCCCCGGGCGCGGCTGGTCCACCCCTGTGGTGCTGGGGGACCAGATCTGGCTGACCACCGCCACTCCGGACGGGCACGATTTCTTTGTCCTCTGCGTGGATGCCGGGACGGGCAAAATCCTTCTGAATGAAAAGCTCTTTCACTGCGATGCGCCGGAGCCGCTGGGCAACGCCGTCAATTGTTATGCCACGCCTTCGCCCGTCATCGAACCGGGCCGCGTCTATGTTCACTTTGGCAGCTATGGCACGGCCTGCCTGGACACCGGAACCCGCCAGGTGCTTTGGAAGCGGTCGGATTTGCCTTGCCGGCATTATCGCGGCCCCTCTTCTTCGCCGGTCTTGTTTGCCAACCTGGTGATCCTGACGCTGGACGGGGTGGATTTTCAATACGTGGTCGCGCTCGACAAAAAGACCGGCAAAACCGTCTGGAAAACGGATCGCTCATTTACCTGGGATGATCGCAATGACCCGTCAGCCATGGTCAGTCTGGGAGACCGCCATAAAGCGCACAGCACCCCGCTGCTCATCAACTGGAACTCACAAACGCAATTGCTCAGCACGGCCGCCAGGTCCGCCTACGCCTATGATCCGGCCACCGGCAAGGAATTGTGGCGCATCCATCACGATTCGTGGTCGGCTGCACCCGTGCCGGTGTTCCGTCAAGGTCTGGCCTTCCTGGTCACGGGCTCGGGCAAAACCCGATTGCTTGCCGTCCGCGTGGATGGCCAGGGCGATGTGACCGAAACGCATGTGGCCTGGGCAGTGGATACGCTGGTGGCCAGGACGGCTTCGCCGGTGCTGGTGGACGACTTATTCTACATGGTGGCCGATGATGGCATGATGACCTGCCTGGAGTCGGCCAATGGCAAGGAAGTCTGGCGGCAGCGAATCAATGGCAAATATGCGGCCTCGCCCATTTATGCAGATGGACGACTCTACTTTTTCAATCAGACGGGTGAAACCACGGTGCTGAAGCCCGGCCGCACTTTTCAGATACTGGCCACCAACCGCTTGGCCGACGGTTTTATGGCCTCGCCGGCCGTGACGGGAAAAGCCCTCATCCTGCGGACCAAGACCAGCTTGTATCGGGTTGAAACTTCGGGTGCCGGCAACCGGTGATTTTGCATCCGGCGATGTATTGCTGTCCAAGAGCCAACCAGCCGGCCAATAACTCATGACGGAACCTGCTCCAGGACGGAAATTACCGGTCATCGCCACCCTCGCGCTGAGCGTTGTGGCCGGGTTGTTGTTCGTCATCGTTTTTCGCGGCAGCAACCATCCCCTGCAACCGCTGCTGGAACGCCAGCCGGGCATGGATCGAGCCGCCGGCGATCTCGAACCCAATCCCCAATCTCCCCTCGCTTTGGGCAAGCTCGTGATGGGCAAGCTCGTGACCGACCCCGACCAGCCGGCGCCGTTGCCCGGCGACTGGCGCGGGTTTCGCGGGCCGAACGGCGACGGGATTTACTCCGGGCCGACGACCATGGCCCGCAAATGGGGGAGCGGCCAGCCGGCGATGTTTTGGGATGTGAATCTGGGCGAAGGTTACGCCGGGCCGGCCGTGCTGAACGGCCGCGTTTACCTGCTCGACTATGACGCCACCAACCAGGCCGATGCGCTGCGCTGCCTGTCGTTGGCGGATGGCCAGGAGATCTGGCGGTTCTCGTATCCGGTGAAGGTCAAGCGCAACCACGGCATGAGCCGGACCACTCCGGCGGTGACGGAAAAATTTATCGTTTCTTTCGGACCCAAATGCCATGTCGCCTGCCTGGAGCCGGCCAGCGGCCGGTTGTTGTGGGGGATGGATCTGGTCAAAGATTACGGCGCGGAAGTGCCGCTGTGGTATGCCGGCCAATGTCCGTTGATCCAGGACGGCGCGGCCATCCTCGCGGTGGGAGGAAAATCCCTCATGCTGAAAGTGGATTGCGCCACGGGAAAAACCATCTGGTCAACGCCGAATGTGCATGACTGGAAAATGACGCATTGCTCGGTGTTGCCGATGGAGTTTGCCGGGCGGAAGATGTTTGTCTATTGCGGCAGCGGCGGCGTGGTGGGGGTGTCCGCGGACGATGGCTCGGTGTTGTGGGAGACGGATCAATGGAAGATCTCCATCGCCACCATTGCGACCCCGGTTCCCGTGGGCAACGGAAAAATCTTTTTAGCCGGCGGCTACAATGCGGGCAGCCTGATGCTGCAGCTCAAGGAAGTGGACGGACGCATCGTGGCTGAGCCGCTGTTCCGGCTGAAGCCCACGGAGTTCGGGGCCACGCAGCAAACGCCGATATTCTATCAGGGCCATATTTACGGCGTCCGGCCGGATGGACAGTTGGCCTGCCTTGATTTAAGCGGCAAGGTGCTTTGGAGCAGCGGCAGCGGGGCAAAGTTCGGGCTGGGGCCGTTCCTGATCGCCAACGGGCTGATTATTGTCCTGAATGACGACGGCTTGCTCACGCTGGCGGAAGCCGCTCCCTCGGGTTATCATTGCCTGGCTCAAGCAAAGGTGCTGCAAGGGCACGATGCCTGGGCGCCCCTGGCGCTGGCCGACGGACGATTGCTGGCGCGGGATCTGACGCGAATGGTGTGTCTGGACCTGACCGGAGAAAAAAAATGAAAAACGATCCAAAGCTCAACCGGCGAAAGTTTGTCAGCAACAGTGCGATCGGCCTCGGCTTGCTTTCCGCCGGTGACCTGGCGGGCTGGCTCTCCACGGGGCGCAGCAACAATCCGGTCGCGGGAAAGACGAATCGTCCCGCGCTGGACCCGCGATTCACCTATGATGTCAGTCGCTTTGAGCGCACTGATCCGGCGCTGCTCCGCTATTCCGAAAGCGCTTCGATTCCCACCGGTTTTTCCGATCCGAGCTGTCTGGCGGTCGGGTGGGACGACACAACCTTTATCGGCGGAGACCGGGCGGTGAAGTCATTGAGCCGGGATGGGGAGTTGCAATTCACGGTGTCGCTGACGGAACGTCCCCAAGCCATGGTGCCCACGGCCGACGGCCGACTGCTGATTGCCCTGCCGGACCATCTTGAGATTTACGATCATTCGGGGCGGCAGCTTATGAAAGGCGAACCGCTGGGGAAGCGAGTGCTCCTCACCTCGGTGGCGGCGGGCGGTGATCACATTTTTGCGGCGGACGCCGGCAATCGTGAAGTCATTCGTTGCGATGCCAATGGCCGGGTGATGGCGCGGTTCGGCCGGGTTGGCGCCAAGGACGGCACGCCCGGCTTCGTGGTTCCCAGTCCTTACTTTGATCTTTGCCATGGTGCCGACGGCCTGCTCTGGGTGGCCAATCCCGGGCGCCACCGGCTGGAAGCCTACACGCCCGAAGGCCGGTTCGAACTCAGTTGGGGCAGCACCTCCATGGCGATGGAGGGGTTCTGCGGCTGCTGCAATCCGGTCCATTTCACCCGCCTGGCGGACGGCCGTTTCGTCACGAGCGAGAAGGGGCTGAACCGCATCAAGCTTCACGATGTGAAGGGAAATTTTACCGGCGTCGTGGCCGGCACGGAAACCCTGGTCAAAGACCTCGACCTGGCGCGTAAAGCTTGCGCCAACTGCTCGATCGGCTTTGGCTTTGACGTGGCGTGCGACTCAAAGGACCGCGTGTTCGCGCTGGATCCGGCGACCAAAACCATTCGCGTCTTCACCCCTAAAACCGCCGGCGCATGAAACCCACTCCGATTCAACCGCCGCCGACCACCCGCCGGGAATTTGCCCGCACGGCCATTCGCACGTTGTTGCTGGGCGGGATCGTCGTGGTGGGCGCAGTGCTGGCGCGTCGGGCGTGCAACGCCCGCGGCACTTGCCGGAATTGTTCGCTGCTGGCGGAATGCGCTTTGCCGTGGCGAAAGGAGAATTCATGAACCGCCGCAATTTTTTATCCGGCAGCCTGCGCGGGTCGCTGATGCTCGCCCTGGGTGGCGTGCTGGGCGCAGTCACCGGCCGGGCCAGGGCGCGGAACACCGTCTGGCAGATTGATCCCTTCCAATGCACGCAATGCGGCCGCTGCGCCACGGAGTGTGTGCTGGAACTATCGGCGGTGAAGTGCGTGCATTCATTTGATATGTGCGGCTATTGCCAGCTGTGCACGGGCTATTTCGAGCCGGACCCCAACCGGCTCAATACCGCCGCGGAAAACCAGCTCTGCCCCACCGGTGCGCTCGTGCGATCCTTTGTCGAGGATCCCTACTACGAATACACCATCAACGAGCCGCTCTGTGTCGGTTGCGCCAAATGCGTCAAGGGTTGCACGATGTTCGGCAACGGCTCGCTCCATTTGCAGATCCGTCACGACCGTTGTGTGAATTGCAACGAGTGCTCCATCGCTCGGGCCTGTCCCGCCGATGCCATCCACCGCGTTCCCGCTGATCGCCCGTATCAATTCAAAAGCCGCGAAAGGAAGACTTGATGGCCCAGGTTGTCGCTCAACGTTTTCCGCCACCGCAGTTCACCGAAACCGGCCACGTCCTCCCGCTGCCGACCGAGCCGGCGGTGCGGGCGCTGTGGCTGGACACTCTGGACGTCGGGGTGCTCATCGCGGCGCTGGCCTTGGTCTCGTGGCTGGTGCTGCGGCGGCGCTCGCGGAGCGGGGTGGTCGCCGTCGGCATTTTTTCCGTGCTCTACTTCGGCTTCTGGCGGAAAGGCTGCATCTGCTCGATTGGCAGCATGCAGAATCTTTCCCAGGCGCTGTTCGATTCCTCTTTTGGCGTACCGCTGACGGTTCTGGCCTTCGGCCTCGTGCCGTTGCTATTCGCCCTGTTTTTTGGCCGTACATTTTGCGCGGCGGTTTGTCCGCACGGCGCGCTTCAGGATTTGGTGCTCCTCAAGCCGGTCAAAGTGCCGACCTGGCTGGATCACTCCCTCCGGATGCTGGCCTGGATTTATCTTGGTCTGGCAGTCGTTTTTGCCGCGACCGGGGGCGGATATATCATCTGCCAATACGATCCGTTCGTTCCCATCTTCCGCCTCAGCGGCAGTCTGACGATGGTGCTGTTCGGGGTGAGCCTGCTGGCGGTGGGAATTTTTGTCGGGCGGCCTTACTGCCGATTCCTGTGTCCCTACGGGGTTTTACTGGGCCTCGCCGCCTCCGTTTCGAAATGGCGGGTGCGCATCACCCCCGATACCTGCACGCAATGCCGCCTGTGCGAAGAGTCCTGCGCTTTTGGTGCCATCAACAAGTCCGCCGTGGACGCGCCGGCCCGACCGCACGCTGCGGACAAGCGGCGCTTGATGCTGTTGCTGGTTTTACTTCCGGTTTTGATTGGTGGCGGCATCGGATTGGGCGGACTGGCGGGCGGCGCGCTGGCCGGTAAACATCGCCTTGTGAACCTAGCCGGGCGGCTCCAGCTGGAGGAAAGCGGCGCGGTGCGGGATACAACTGACGCATCAGCCGCGTTTCGCGCGAGCAACCATTCCATCGCCACGCTCTATGCCGAAGCTCGCGCTTTGCACCACCGCTATATCGTGGCGGCGCGGTGGTGCGGCGCGTGGATCGGCCTGGTCATCGGCCTCAAACTGCTCTCGCTGGCAATCGTCCGCCGGCGGACTGATTATGAGGCGGATCAAGCCCACTGCCTGAGCTGCGCGCGTTGCTATCGGTCTTGTCCGCAGGAACTCCAACGGCTCGGTCTGCCCGTGCCCGAACCCCCCAAGCCCGCCAACGGATGAAGCCGCTGAACCAGGCAATTTGGAAACAAGGATCGCTGGCGGTGGCGATCGCCTCCGGCGTCTTTCTGATTTTGATGGGCGGATTGCTGCTGTTCAATCAGGCGCAAGGCAAGATAGGCAGGCTGGTGAAATCCACCGAGCTGGTCCGGCTGCACGATGAACTGCGACAACGTCCGCAGGATGAGGCGCTCAAGCAGCGCATCCGCAAGCTGGATCTGCAACTCCGGCAAAACTCGTTCACTGAACTGCGCATTTCCCACAACGGCACCCGGGCCATGATCCTGGTCACGGCGCTGTTCCTGGCGAGCGCCCATCTGGCCCGGAAGCAGCGCCGGAAGTTACCCGATCTGCTGGCCTGGGGTCCGCGACGGCCTGCCGAAGAGAATCGCTCCCGGCTCGTCACGCAGTATGCCGTCGCCGCCCTGTTCGGAGCGGCGGCGGTGGCGGCCGTCGGCACTTCGCTGCAAGCCGTCAAACTTCCGCCGCCGCCGGTCGCGGCGCCGGTCGCCGCGATTCGTTTTCCCACGGCGGCGGAGCTGCGGGAGAACTGGCCGGCATTCCGCGGATTCGACGGCAGCGGCTACCGCGAAGTGTCCGCCGTTCCGGCGACTTGGAATTTAAAAACCGGTCAGGGGGTCCGGTGGGTCACTGAAGTTCCATTGCCGGGTATGAGTTCGCCCATCCGGTGGACCAACGCGCTGTTTCTGACCGGGGCCAACGCGCAGAGCAATGTGGTTTACCGGTTCGATGCCGACTCCGGCAAATTGGTTTGGGCAGCCACCCTGCGCCCGCCGGGGAACAAAATTCCCGGACCAAAGGTGATGGAAGATACCGGTCTGGCCGCGCCCAC
Organism: uncultured Verrucomicrobia subdivision 3 bacterium; assembly: GCA_903922735.1. Classification (GTDB taxonomy): domain Bacteria; phylum Verrucomicrobiota; class Verrucomicrobiia; order Limisphaerales; family UBA11358; genus UBA11358. The sequence continues at coordinate 12,568 of CAIXUZ010000068.1, read as the reverse complement.
GCCGGTGACTGATGGCCAGCGGATCTATGTGATATTCGCCAATGCCGAGGTGGCGGCCCTGGATTTTTCGGGCAAACAAATCTGGTGCCGCAACCTTGGCCCGCTGGACAATCTCTACGGTCACGCCTCTTCCCTGGCCATCTATCAGGATCGCTTGCTGGTGCAACTGGATCAAAGCGAAGCCGCTTCCAAGCTGATCGCGCTGAATGCCGGCACCGGCCAGGAACTCTGGCAGACGCCGCGCCCGATAGCCTGTTCCTGGGCCTCGCCCATTGTGGTCGAGGCGGCCGGCAAACCGCAGCTGGTCACCTGCGGCCAGCCGTGGGTCATCGGCTACAACCCTCTGGACGGCGCGGAACTCTGGCGCGTCAATGGCCTGGACAGCAGCGAGCTAGCACCGTCCCCCGTGTGCGCCGGCGGCAAGGTGATCGCCAGCAATCCGGGTGGAGCCGTGCTGGCTATTCGCCCGGACGGACAAGGCGATGTCACCGCCGCCAATGTGGCTTGGAAAACGGTTTCCGGCGTGCCCTCGGTCTCCAGCCCGGCGAGCGATGGCAAACGGCTTTATCTGTTGACGGGTGAAGGCCAGTTCACTTGCCTCGACCCGGCCACCGGCCAGGTGAAATGGTCGCATGATTTTGCGGATGAGTTCTATTCCTCCCCGGTCATCGGCGGCGGCCGGGTGCTGATTGTCACCCGCAAAGGCGTCGCCCATGTCGTCGAAAACGCCGATCAATTTCGCGAACTGGGCAAGAGCGAGCTGGGCGAAGATTGCAACGCCACGCCCGTGCCCGACCGGCAATCCCTCTATCTCCGGGGCGGCAAACATCTGTTCTGCCTGACCGAAAGTGCGCCGGTGGCCGTCAACCGCCCGAAAGATTGACAATTGACATGGCGCACGACGAATCCAAATCGAACCTGACGCCGGAAGCCATCAACCGGTTTCTGGAGCAATTGCTGGCCCGGACCGGCCGCGGTCGCGAGGCCACCATCCCGATCCTGCAGGGCATTCAACGCGAGTATCGGCATCTTCCTGAAGTTGCCTTGCAGCGCGTCAGCGAATTGACCGGACTCCGGCTGGCCGAACTGATCGGCGTGGCCACGTTCTATCATCAGTTCCGACTGCGCGAAGCAGGTCGGCATAGCCTGCGTGTGTGCCATGGCACCGCGTGCCATGTGAAGGGTTCGGAAAACATCCACGACGCCGTGCTCCGCCAATTGCACGTCCCGGAAAACGGCGACACCACGCCAGACAAAACTTTCACCGTGGAACGGGTCGCGTGCCTGGGCTGCTGCACGCTGGCTCCGGCGGTGCAGATTGATGAAACGACTTACGGCCATCTGACGCCCGCCAACATCGGCGCGATGGCTGAGGATTTCCTCGACGCCCGGAATCTCGCGGTGGCGGATGTGGACTTGATCCAGCATCACCAGGACAACCGCCGTCAGGGGGAAATTCGCGTCGGCCTCGGCTCCTGCTGCATGGCCAAGGGCAGCGATGACTTGTTTCATTCGCTGCGCCAGACCGTGAAAGATTTCGCCCTTGATGTCGCCGTCAAACGCGTCGGCTGTGTCGGCATGTGCCATCAAACTCCGATTGTGGAAGTCCGCCTGGCGGGCGGGGCAAATGCGTTTTACTCCAAAGTCGGTCCCGACGAAGCGCTGCGAATCGTGCGCCGCCACTTCCGTCCGTTGAGTCTCCGGCGGCAATTGACCGGCTGGCTGGATCGCACGCTGGAGGGCTGGGTGAACCCCAGCGGCGAGAGTAAGCAAAACGGCCGAGCTGCGCTGGATTTTTCTGGGAAGCCGGTCGTGTCGTTTCTGGCGCGGCAGGTTCGCATTGCCACGGAAGGTTTCGGGGAAATGGATCCGCTGGATCTGGATGAATACATCTCTCAGAAAGGATTCGTCGCGTTGGGCCAGGTGCTCGGCGGTCAACCCGAAGCCACCATCGCCGCCATCACGGCCAGCGGATTGCGCGGTCGCGGCGGGGCCGGATTTCCCACCGGCGTGAAATGGTCGCGGATGCGGGCCGCCGTGGCGGCGGACGGAATCAAGTATGTCATCGTGAACGGCGACGAGGGTGATCCCGGCGCATTCATGGACCGGATGCTGATGGAATCATTTCCCTTCCGCGTGATCGAGGGGATGTTAATTGCCGCCGCCAGCGTGGGCGCGACCGAGGGGTACATGTATGTTCGCGCGGAATATCCGCGGGCGGTCAGCCGTTTGCGCGAGGCAATCCGGTTGCTGGAAGCGCGCGGTTTTCTGGGCGATAAAGTGATGGGCAGTTCATTCCGGTTTCGCGTTCGCGTTTTTGAAGGCGCGGGCGCCTTCGTCTGCGGCGAGGAAACGGCGTTGATCAAATCCATCGAGGGTCACCGGGGCATCCCGCAGCTGCGCCCGCCGTATCCGGTGGAAAGCGGATTGTGGGGCCGCCCGACGCTGATCAACAATGTTGAAACCCTCTCCATGGTGCCGTGGATCATTCGCCACGGCCCGGCGGCCTTTGCCGCGCTGGGCACGGAGAAGAGCAAGGGTACGAAAGTTTTTGCCCTGGCCGGCAAGGTGGATCGCACCGGCTTGATCGAGGTGCCCATGGGCATCACGCTGCGCGAAATTGTCGAGGACATCGGCGGCGGCGTGCCCGGCGGCAAACGGCTCAAGGCCGTTCAAGTTGGGGGACCGTCCGGCGGCTGCATCCCGGCGGTGCTCTGCGAGATCCCGGTGGATTTCGAGGCCCTCGCGGCCGCGGGTTCCATCATGGGCTCGGGCGGATTGATCGTGCTCGATGAAGATGATTGCATGGTGGACGTGGCGCGCTACTTCATGTCGTTTCTGCAAAAGGAATCGTGCGGCGAATGCACCTTCTGCCGCATCGGCACGATGCGCATGTTCGAAATCCTGGACCGGCTCTGCGCCGGCAAAGGCGTGCCGGCGGATCTCGATGAATTGCGGCAATTGGCGGCGCTCACCACCCAGGGCAGCATCTGCGGCCTCGGTCGCACCGCGCCGAATCCCGTGCTCTCGACCTTGCGGCATTTTCTGGATGAATACGAGGCGCACATCGCCGGTCGTTGCCCGGCCGGAAAATGCAAGGCGCTGGTTCAATACGTCGTGCAGGATCATTGCACCGGCTGCACCATTTGCGCGCAACATTGCCCCGTCGGCGCCATTCCCGCCGCGCCTTACCGCCGGCATAAGATTGACACCGCGCTATGCACGCGCTGCGATGTCTGCCGCGTGGACTGTCCGGAAAATGCCATCGCCATCGTGAGCGGCGGCCGTCCCTGCACCGGTCATTCCCGGAAAGAAACCCGCCCTGAACCGCTGGCCCATCATGAGTAAGCTGATTTCACTGACCATTGACGGGCGGGCCATGGAAGTGCCAGTCGGTAGCACCGTGTTGACGGCGGCGCAAAAGCTCGGCCTTAACATCCCCACCTTGTGCTTCCTCGCCGGCGTGAAGGAAAACCAGCCCTCGTGCATGGCCTGTGTCGTGCGAATCAACGGCGATGCGCGCCTGGTTCCGTCCTGTTCCACGAAAGTCACCCAAGGCATGACCGTGGCCAGCGAGACGGCGGATGTGAAAGCCGCGCGCAAAGCGGCGATGGAGCTGCTCTTCAGCGACCACCTCGGGGACTGCATTTCCGTCTGCCAGCGCGTCTGTCCGGCGCGGCTGCAAATTCCCGCCGTGATCCGGCTCGTGGCGGCGGGCCAGATGAAAGAGGCGATTGCGGTCGTCAAAGAAAACGTCGTGTTCCCCGGCGTCATGGGACGGATTTGCCGCGCCCCCTGCCAAAACGGCTGCCGCCGCAGCAAATACGACGGTGCCGTCGCCATTCAGTTGATCGAACGCGAAGTCGCCAACCAGGATGCCGCGGCGAAAGAACGGTTTGTTCCCACTTGCAATGCTCCGACCGGCAAACGCATTGCCATTGTCGGGGCCGGGGCCACGGGATTGTCCGCCGCCTTCTTTTTGCTGAAGTCCGGACACGCCTGCGTGGTGCTCGATGACCATGCGGAACCCGGCGGACAAATGCGTTACGGTTTTTCGGAAGCGGACTTGCCGCACGCCGTGCTGGACGGGGAAATTGCCATCATCCAGCGGATGGGACTCGAATTCCGCCCCAACACCCGGCTTGGTCGCGATGTCACCCTCGCGGAACTGCGCCGGGATTTTGACGCCGTGGTGCTGGCCGTCGGCAGCCTGCAGAAGACCGATCCCACCGCGCTCGGCGTCGAAGCCACTGAACGAACCATTCGCATTGATGCGGCCAGTTTTCAGACGAGTGTGCCCGGCGTTTTTGCCGGTGGCACTGCGGTTCGCTCCGGCTACGACCCGTCGCGCTCGGTGGGCGATGGCCGGATTCTGGCCGATTGCGTGGACCATCATTTCGCCGGCAAACCGATGCAGATCGTGCGCCAGCCGTTCACCTCCACGATTCCGAAATTGTCGGTCGAGGAATATCAGCAACTTTCTAAAGGCTCGAACGCCGCTTTGAGTGTCCGTGAACTGATCACGGAAGCCGAACAGGCGGCGGGCCGCTGTTGTCATTGCGATTGCCGTTCCGCCAATAACTGCAAACTGCACCACTTCGGCGAACTTTACGCAGCCGATCCTCGGGCGTTCGCCGGCGAACATCGCCGGCGTTTTGAATTCATCCGCCAGCCCGGCGGCGTCCTGTTCGAGCCGGGCAAGTGTATCTCCTGCGGCATTTGTGTGGAGCTGGCGAATCAGGCGCAGGAACCGTTGGGTTTGACTTTTGTCGGGCGCGGCTTCGATGTGCGGATTGCCGTGCCGCTCAATCGGTCATTAACGGAAGGCTTGGCGAGGGTAGGGGAGCAATGCGTCAAACACTGCCCGACTAGCGCGCTGACCTTTGAGGAAGATGGGCGCAATGCCATCAAGGGTTGAACCCCCGCCACCGACTCGTTGATCACCCACCGGCCGGGATTTGTGAAATTATGTTCGTGCGTAGATTGGGCGGGAGGTCTAATTTTGAAAATCTTCCACCGCCATTCGGCGTGGCCGTCGAATGGCTGCAAGAGCTAGTAAATGGTTAGAGCGGTTGAACGGTGCGGATCGTGGGCAAGCCCCAAGAGCAACTATTATGAAAATCAAACTCCTCGCATTGCGTCTATCAATGGCAGCTTCCACATGCATCCTGCTTGGCCTCACGTCCGGTTGCGACCCCAGGACCGAATCCGGCGGGAGCAGTCCGGGCAGCTACGAACAGCAATTGAAAACCGAAGCCCAGGCCCGCAGCGCCGATCCGGCTTGGAAGCCGGCCACCGAGGAGGTCGCCGTGATTCAGGTTGGCGACAAAGGCAAAGGCGGGCGACTGCACAATTTCTGCCTCGACACCAATGGCAATATCCTCGCGTGCTGGGGCACTTCCGAAACCGCCGCCAAGAATGCATTGGCCCAGATCAAGGTCTTCAGCCCCGACGGCAAGTTCCTCCAAGCGTGGCCGCTTCCGTCCACGCCCGAAGCGGTGTGTGTGGCCAGCGATGCCACGGTCTTTGTTGGCGGTGCGGGCCGCCTGGCCAAGCTTGACAACCAAGGCAATATTCTGGCCAGCGCGAATACCCCGGCCACGCCCGGTTCACCGACAAACGCGCGGGCCAGAAATAACATCACGGGGATCGCGGTCACGGGGGATGATTTGTTTGTGGCCTGCCCATCGCCTTCGGATTACACCTATAACATCTATCGGATGGATCGAGATTTAAAAAATTCAGTGCTGATCATCAAGGGGCTGCATGGTTGCTGTGGCCAGATGGATATCCAAGCCAGCAATGGCAAAGTGTGGATTCCGCACAACGCCCGGCATCTGGTGGAAAGCTACACCCGGGATGGCAAAAAGCTGACCAGCTTTGGCCGGACCGACCGGAAAGCGGCCGACGGCTTTGGCGGCTGTTGCGAGCCCAAAAATCTTCGCCTCGGCAAAGATGGCATGGTTTACGCCGCCGAATCAGGCGAGCCGGTCGCCATCAAGCGGTTTTCTCCGGAGGGCAAGTTCGGCGGCGTGGTGGCATTGCCGAATTTCAAGTCCGGTTGCGTTCGGGTGACCGTGGAGGTTAGCCCGGACAGCAAACGGTTTTATATTCTCGACACGGGCGATGATTCGATCCATGTCTTCGGCACCAAGAGCTGAGCCTAGGCTATTGCTGACATGTTGCCGCGAGCTCTTCACGGACGGGTTTGGATTTCCGCCATTCTGGCGGTTGCCTTGGTGGCTACGGTAATCTGGTTGTCCCTGGGCGGTTCCAAGCCAACGAACGAAGTCGTCGTGGTCGTCATGGATCCGCTGGCCAAACAGTTGGCTTGTCCCTGCGTGGCTGGCTATGGGCAACGCGATTACGATCAACTCGGGGCATATCTTGCACCCAAGCTGGGCCGACCAGTGCGCGTGGTATATGCCGAAGCTTTGGCCAAGGCATTGCTGCATATCCGCCGGGACAGCATCCTGTTTATTATTGGCAAACAATCCCTCGTGAAGGCAGATGCCCAGGAATCCGGGCTAAGTGTGCATCCGCTGGCGCTGCTCACCGGCTGGGACGGCACCACGACCATCACCGGTTTGTTTATCGTCAAGACCGGCGACCCGGCCAAAACCACTGCTGATCTGAAGGGTCGGCGCATCCTCTTTGGCCTCGCGGATTCTGATGAGAAGCACGCCGCGGCACTGGCCGCTTTGCGCAGCGCCGGTATCTCCATGTCTTCGAAGCTGGAAACGCGTTCTGGCTGCAGCGATGCGGCGGTGGAATTGCAGGATAGCACGGAAACCCCGCCGCCAGCGGCGGTGATCTCCAGTTACGCACTCCCGCTGCTCGAAGGTTGTGGCAACGTGGAGCGCGGCACGTTGCGCGTGGTGGGTCAGACTGCTCCGGTGCCATTCATCACCGTTTTTGCCGGCTCAACTGTGCCGCCAGAACTTGAAATCAAATTTAGCCGGGCGCTGTCGGCGGTGCAGGCGAATGAAGCCTTGCTCAAGGCCATTGAATCGAGAAATGGTTTCGTCAGCGTGCCCCCGGCCGCAGCCGGATGGCCGGGATGGCGCGGAGCCAATCGCGATGGTCATGCGGATTGGTTGCCGCATCAACTTCCCGCCGCGGCCAAATTTGCCTGGCGCCATCCGCTAAATTCCCCCGCCTTGGCCGGAGTGGCGGCGGCGGAAGGCGTGGTGATAGTCGCCGACCGTGACGCCGCCGGCGAGCAGGACGTGTTTCATTGCCTTCGGTTCGAGGATGGACGGGAACTATGGCAGGTGAAATATCCGGCCAAAGGAAATATCGATTACGGTCCGTCCCCGCGCGCCACGCCGTTGATTCACGATGGTCGGGTTTATTTGCTCGGCGCCTGGGGCGCATTATTCTGCGTGGATCGCGACTCCGGCCAGGTGATTTGGCAAAAGGATTTGGTTGCTGATTTTGGTGCGCCGATGCCGAAATGGGGTTATTGCGCCTCGCCCCTGGTGGTGGACGACAAGTTGATCATCTGCCCGGGCGCGCCGAACGCTGCGGTGGTCGCGCTGAATCGTTTGACCGGCGGGATCATTTGGAAAACATCGGGCGCGCCCGCCGCCTACGCCGCCCTTATTTGCGACCGGTTTGGCGGACGCCGGCAGATTGTCGGCTATGACGCGATCTCGCTCGGTGGTTGGGATCCGCAATCCGGGCGGCGGCTCTGGACCCTCATCCCCCCCCGCTCCGGTGATTTCAATGTTCCGACGCCGATTGCGGTGAACGGCAGGCTGCTGGTGGCTTCCGAGAATAATGGCACGCGCCTGTATGACTTTCGTGATGATGGCACGATCATCCCGACACCGCTGGCCCGCAGCGAGGCGCTGGCTCCGGATGCCAGTTCACCCGTGATTGTCGCCGGTCAGGTGGTCGGTTGCGCGGGCGGTCTGCACGGCTTGGATCTTAATGGTCAGCTAAAAACCCTGTGGGCAAACGCCGACGAGGCGTTCGCCGATTTTGCGAGTCTGATCGCGTCCGGTGACCGGCTCCTGGCGGCGACTTTTAATGGAGAGTTGTGGCTGCTGAAACCAACTTCGGCAGGCGTGGAAGTCGTTTCTCGGCTCCGCGTCTTTGCTGACGACGCTGAAATCTATTCTCACCCCGCGCTGGCAGAACATCGCTTGTTCCTGCGCGGGCGGGATGAAGTTGTCTGCCTGCCTCTGGATTTCAGCGCTTTGGCAATCGCGGTTTCGAATCCGGCGACTAATTTACGCTAATCGCGTGATTGTTTTTGGTCGCCGCACTCCTGTATGATTCGCGAAATTTCGCGAATCACCGTAAATCTATGTTTGGTAAAAATCATTCAATCATCGGGGGCTGTGCCTGGTTGTGCTTGCTCCTGGCTCCTTTGGCCTCGGTCATCCACGCCGGCACCGTGGCCGTTCCCAATGCCTCTTTTGAAGCGCCGCTGGCTCCCCGGGAATCGCCTTACACCATTCCGGGCACGGCGGAGCAATGGCAGAATATTTCCAATCCCGGCTGGTATAATCCAACCGATTTCGGCGGTTGGCCTTGGGAATATCTCACGGGAATCTTCTACAATTCGACCAACCAAGCGTTCATTGACAACCTTGATGGAGAACAGGCGCTTTATTTATTTGCGGACCCCGGTGTAGGTTTTTTTCAGGATTACAATTCCCTGTCCGGCACCAACACCACCCCCAGCCACGCGTTCAATGCCACCTTCGAGGTGGGCAGCGCGTATGATTTGACGGTGGGTGTCATCGGTGGCGGCGGGGGCATGAATCCAGGAGCGACGCTGCAACTGGGGCTCTATTATCGTGAAGCCTTGAGCAACCTCGTGCTGGTGGCCACGACCACCGTCACTCATAGCGCCGGCACCTTTCCCACCAATACGCATCTGGTGGATTTTCAAGTTCACGTGCCCACCGTCCAAGCCGGCGATCCCTGGGCTGGCCAGAACATTGGGATACAGTTGCTTTCCACCACCGCCTTTGAATTGGCGGGCGGCTATTGGGATGTGGATAACGTACGGCTGGTCAAAACGCTTGCGCCGACCCTGCTCAATCCGACCGTGACGACCAGCAACTTCACCTTCACCGTGCAAAGCGAGCCCGGCCGGCCATTCACGATTCTCACGGCCACCAACATCCTGACCGTTTCCAGCAACTGGACCAGCCTGGGCACGTTCACCAATGTCACCGGTTCCACGAATTTCAGCGACAGCATAACAAATATGGGCCAGCGCTATTATCGGGCGCAGGCTTTGTAATGGCTGCTGTACCGGGCGATGCAAAAGCCGCTTTTGACCATCTCACGCCGGGCCTTCACGCTCGTTGAGTTACTAGTGGTCATTGCCATCATCGCGATCCTCGCCGCTCTGTTGTTGCCGGCGCTGGCCGCCGCCAAGGCGAAAGCCAAAGGCGCCGGCTGCCTTTCAAATCTGCGACAGGTGGGCGTGGCGGTGCGAATCTATGCCAGCGACAACAATGGGGATATTCCGTTTGGCCCCAAGGCCGGCGCCTACACCAGTCCGATGAACTTGTATCCCTCCACCGGCGCGCCGACCAGCCTGATTTCCCTGGGCAGCGGGGCGCCTGTGGGGTTGGGCCTGCTCCTGAGTCAGCAACTGGCCGCCCAGCCTAAAGTGCTGTTTTGTCCGGGCAGCGATCAAACGATGGATAACAACACGCAGCTTACCAATGTGGGTGTTCGCCAGGCATTGTGCAGTTATTACTACCGGCACGCGGGGAATACGCAGATGTTCGGAAGTCCGACATTGACTCCACCCAAGCTGGACAGCCTGGGCACCAACCGCAACGGGGCGCCCCTTCGCGCGCTGGTCATGGACACGCAATTCCTCTGTCCGCCGGGCATGGCCACTTTTGGCATCACCCCCAGCACGCATCACCGGCAACGGTTTACGGACATTCTTTTTGCGGACGGCCATGTGCTGTCACGGCCCGATGCCGATGGACAGTTCACCGTTGATCTAGGGAATAATTTCAACCTCTACAATTCCTTTGATGCCATCCTCAAAAAATTCGAGCAGGTCGACATCGAACCATGAAAGACCCATATGAAAATGACATATCCAAAACCTGCATTGAATCTTCAGCAATAGGGTTTCGGCCGTTTCAGGGGGTGGTGAGGTCTGGCCGGCCGGGGATCGGGCAATGCTTTGCCTCTCCGACGTTGGCAGTATTGGCGGCGCTCGCTCTGCTACTTGATTGAATCCACGGTCAACGTTCCGCTGCGTTTGCGCGTCCCGCCGACTTCGCTGTAGGGGCAGGTCGCCACGCCATCTTTCCCGAATTTGCCGGCGAATTTGAATGTGCCGTTGCCGCCGCCGCCGGTGGCCGCGCCCTGGCCGCTCACTTCGGTCTTCAGGTCGGTCTTCAATTGTCCGGAGTAGGTCATCTCTTTTTTGTTGCCCCAGGCGGCCGTGTATTTCGCGTCATAAACCCCCGGGGTGCCGGTGGGTGTGAGTTTGCCAGACCATGCGCTCACGGTGCCGTGAAAGTTGCAGGTGCCTTTGATGGTGAGTTCCGCGGATTGCCGGGCGTCGCCAGCCGATGCGACACCGCCGGTTAGCAGTGCGGCGCCAAACAGCAGACAGATGATGAAGGGGGCGGCTTTCATGGGGGAGGTATTATCCTAAAAAATGCGAGGGAGGAAGGAAATAAACGGGGGAAGCAGAAATTTGGAAAGTGAAATAGAAAATTGATTACCCGAATGTATAACCGCGAAATGCTCGGAATTGACCTCCCGGATCCGCCGCGAGATGGATTCTCAAAATATCGATTTTCGCTGACGCAAACTGTGGTCGCGAACAAAACCCCCATCCAACCGGAGAAGTCTGGTTTTATCTGACCGCCGAGCTGGACCCGCTAAATACCATCACCAAAATCGGCGACTTGATTGGACCCCTATGAAGTAGACCATAATAGATGAGATGATTTGTCGGTCAAAGGAAGATGAAGCTCGGTTTTAACCAGCAGAATAGTTTGCCAGTTGTTTGTAATGAGCAATATGGAGGCAAGGGTCGGAATCGCGCAAGGTAATCAGAGATTTCAGCCTTGTTTTACAATGGTTCTAACGTTTTACAACCATTTTGTTTCCACCCTATTCCACCCTGTTTCACCCTGTTTCACCCTGGTTTGTTAGCCATTTTGTTAGCCGTTTTTCCGCTGCGCCGGATCTAAATCCGTCACTGCCCGGACGGGACGAAAAGTGCGAGCCGCACCTGCCCGAAAGAAGAATTTTCGGGTGGAGCGACCTGGGCCGGGGCAGGGGATAATCTGAGACCGGGGGCGGGGTTGTGCGACGTGGATAATCCGCGATGATTGATGAACGGCAAAAAAGAAGTTGCACTATTTAGCAATACGGCTAAATATAGGGGTAGCCACATGACCGCCATCACTCCAGCCAAATACAAGAATCAGGCCCGCATCATCAAAGCCCTGGCCCATCCCTCCCGCTTGCTCATCGTGGACGAACTGGCGCGCGGGGAACGCAGCGTGCGCGAACTCACGGACCTGATCGGCGCGGAAATGCCGACGGTGTCGCGGCATTTGAGCGTCCTCCGCAACGCGGGCATTCTGGCGGATGACAAGCGCGGGTTGCAGGTGTTTTACCGCCTGCGGGTGCCGTGCGTGCTGAATTTTTTCCAGTGCGTGGAGGCGGTGCAGCGCGAAAACGGCAAAACGGCCAAGGCCAAATCCACACCCAAACTGTGCTGTGCCGTATGAATGGAACCCAAGACATGGCGGCTGCCGCCGCCGACTTGAAACCGGTCGCACCCCGCACGGACGCCGGGCGCAATTATCTGGTGTGGGGGTTGGCGGCGTTGGCGGTCTGGTGGCTGGTCTATGACAGTCTCGCGCCGTTCGCAGCGTGGTTCACTTACTCGCTCTGCGGGCTGGCGAAAGGGTCGCACCTGGCGTCGGCGGTTGAATTTTTCGCCTATGAATCTCCCAAGGTGCTGCTGCTGCTCACGCTGGTCGTGTTCGGCGTCGGCATTGTGCGGTCGTTCTTCACGCCGGAACGAACACGGCGGATGCTCTCCGGCAAACGCGAATCCACCGGCAATGTGCTGGCGGCGCTGCTGGGCATCGTGACGCCGTTCTGTTCGTGCTCGGCGGTGCCGCTGTTTATCGGCTTTGTCACGACCGGCATTCCACTGGGTGTGACTTTTTCGTTTCTCGTTTCCGCGCCGATGGTGAACGAGGTGGCGCTGGTGCTGCTGTTCGGCCTGTTCGGGTGGAAGGTGGCGGCACTGTATCTCGTGACGGGGCTGCTGATCGCGATCATTTCCGGCTGGGTGATCGGACGGCTGCACATGGAGAAGCACGTCGAGGATTGGGTTTATGAAACCAAGACCGGAGCCAGCGCCGACGATGCCGCATTGGACTGGCCGGCCCGGATTCGCCTGGGGCGCGACGCGGTGAAAGACATTGTGGGCCGCGTGTGGCTGTATGTGTTGATCGGCATCGCGGTGGGCGCGGGCATTCACGGCTATGTGCCGGAAAATTTCATGGCGTCCATCATGGGCAAGGATGCGTGGTGGAGCGTGCCG
>CAIXUZ010000067.1 GCA_903922735.1 uncultured Verrucomicrobia subdivision 3 bacterium | reverse complement strand
TTGCATGGTTTTCATACGGCCAAATCTAGCCGATACCCTAGGACATCCGCTGTCCATGCGTTTGTTAAGTATACAAGCCCGTGGGCCCTACGGGCTTGTATACTTAACAAACGCAAATTGTTCTAAAATTCCAATGTTTGTGCGGTTTAAGTTAGCATTTTCGGCGGGGTGATCTTGCCGCCGATTTTTTGCTCTTTTTGGAAGCGGGCGACGCTGGGGTTGCCCGGCATTTTCAGCATCGAAAGCGGAGTCGCGGCTTTTGGATATTTTTGGTCCTATGCGTTTGCTAAGTATGCAAGTCCGGGGTTTTCGCCTTCAAAACATCTCCGTTTCGTCTCATTCTCGTTCCTTTTATTCCGATACCGAGGTCAGGCGTTCAGCTTTTCGACGTGGTTTAAAAATGCGCTGGTGTTCTGACTTGCCAAAAAATGCCAAACAAACCGCAAATGGTGGATGGTTGCGGCCGGACTTTGCTGCAAAAGTTATTGGCATGAAACTGGGTCGTTTGATTAAGTATTTCGTATTCTTGTTTTCGCTGTTTGCCGCCGGGTCAATGGGTTTTGCCGCGGAAAAACTGAAGAACGCGGATTGCCTCGATTGCCACACCGACCCGGCCAACAAGCGCATGGTTAACGGCCATGCCGTCGCCATGGCGCTGTTCCCCACCAACGGTTTTGCCAAATCTGTCCACGGTTCGATTGACTGTGTGGATTGCCATGACGGCATCAAAGAGCTGCAGCATGATAAAAAAGTTCCGCCGCCGAACTGCACCGGCTGTCACGACCGGGAGGGCAAGGATTACGCGATGAGCATCCACGGCATGAGCCACAAGATGGGTTCCTCCGGCGCGGCTCAATGTGTGGACTGCCACGGCGCGCACGAGATTGTGCCCGTGAAAAATGTGGATTCGCCGGTATATAAAATGAATCTGCCGGCCACCTGCTCGAAGTGCCACAGCAACACCAATCTTACCAAGGAATACAAAATCGAATTTCCCGAGGCGGCGTCGCAATACATGGACAGCATCCACGGTCGGGCGCTGTTGAAAATGGGCTTGATCGTCGCCCCGTCTTGCAACGACTGCCATGGCGCGCACAAGATCAGCCGCAATACCGATCGCAATTCCCCCATCCATCACTCGAATGTCGCCAAAACCTGTGGCAAATGCCATGTCAAGGTCGAGGCGATTTACAATGACAGCATTCACGGCCAGTTGCTGAAGGATGGGGACAAGCGTGGGCCGGTGTGCATTGACTGTCACAGCTCGCATCAGATCGAGCCGCCGAAGGATGGGCATTTCAAGCGGGGCAGCGACGAGCGTTGTGGCAAATGTCACGCGGACCGGCTGGAGCATTACCGCGAGACTTACCACGGCAAGGCGATGGCGCTGGGCAAGCCGAACGTTGCGGCGGAAGTCGCTGCCTGTTACGACTGCCACGGACATCACGATGTTTTGCGCGCCAACAATCCGCAATCGCACCTTTCCACGAACAACATTCTGGCCACCTGCCAGAAATGTCACCCGGGCGCGACCAGGAAATTTACCGATTACAAGCCGCACGCCAACCCGCTGGACAAGGTGAATTACCCGCTGCTGCACGTTGTGTTTCTGGCGATGACCGGTTTGCTGATCGGCACGTTTGGCTTCTTTGGGCTGCACACGCTGGCGTGGTTGGTGCGCGCGGTATGGTTGTATATGCACGATTCCAAAACCTTCCGGGAGGCGAAGATTAGCTCGCAGGAGGGCGATGAATGGTTCACCCGGTTCCAGCCGTTCGAGCGGTTCCTGCATTTCCTGGTGGTGACAAGTTTTCTCACGCTGGTGGTGACCGGCATGCCGCTGAAATTTTATTACACCGACTGGGCGAAATTTATTTTCACCGTCATCGGCGGGCCGGATACGGCGCGGATGTTGCACCGTCTCGGGGCCATCGTTACGTTCCTCTATTTCACGCTGCACCTGGGCTCGCTCATCAAACGGTCATGGAAGGGCCGGGGCCAGCTCCGTAACCCGGCCACCGGCAAGCTGGAAGTGAAGCGGCTCTTTTCCGTGTTGTTCGGCCCCGATTCCATGGTGCCGACCATGGACGATCTGCGCGACCTGATTGACCACAACAAATGGTTCTTCGGCAAAGGCCCGAAACCGAATTTCGACCGCTGGACCTATTGGGAGAAGTTTGATTACTTCGCCGTATTCTGGGGTGTGGCCATCATCGGCTTCTCCGGGCTGATCATGTGGTTCCCGGAATTTTTCACGCGCTTCCTGCCCGGTTGGGCCATCAACATCGCGCTCATCCTGCATTCGGATGAGGCCCTGCTGGCGGCGGGATTCATCTTCTCGATCCATTTCTTTAACACGCATTTCCGTATCGAGAAATTCCCGATGGACACCGTCATTTTCTCCGGTCGCGTTTCCAAGGCCGAGATGCTGCACGAGCGCCGCCGCTGGTATGACCGGCTCGTGGCCAGCGGCAAGTTGGACTCTTATCGCATCAAGGACGAATGGTTCCAGTGGCGAAACATCGCCAAATCGTTTGGCTATCTGTTCTTCAGCCTTGGTCTGGTGCTGCTGGTGCTAATCATCTACGCGATGGTCTCGCGGCTGGCGCATTGAAGGCGATCAATCCGTAACCATCAAGCCGCCCCGGTTAGCCGGGGCGGCTTTTTTTAGGTGCTGGGGTTGACCCAGGCTGGTTTTGTGCTATTGAATTAACAACCTCCAACCAATCCATAACCGCCATCAACCACCTACCACCATGAGCAACGACAAACTTAACTTTAACGGATTGACCCGTCGGGATTTCCTTCGGGTCGGCACGGTCGGCGCCACGGGTGTGGGTTTGGCGGGCCTGGGCGGCTTGTCCACCGAGGCCTTAGCCGAAGCCAATGATATCGGCCGGCTGCCGAGCCGCCGTTACGGGCGCACCGGCTTGGAAATCAGCGCTATGGTGGGCGCCTCCGACTGGAGTCCGGATGTGATTCCGATGGCGGTCAAAGCCGGTGTGAACTACTGGCACAAGGCGCAGAAATGGACGAAGGAAACCTTTCCCGCCGCCATTAAGAGCCAGCCGCGCGAATCGTATTACTTGGAAATCACCGTGGACCGCGTCGGCGGGGACAACCGGACCGGCCACATTGACGAGGAGCAGCACTATCAATTTGTCAAACAGGCGGTCGCCCGGTCCGGTGCGGGGTATTACGACGTGTTCAAGTTCCACTATGGCTACCATTCCGTGCAGGAGGCCAAGACGAATCCCGGCATGGTGCGCGCCTACGAGCGGTTGAAAAAGGAGGGGCTGGTCAAGCACCTCGCCATTTCACAGCACCATTACAACAACATGGGCGGCAATCTGGCCTTTGAGATCCTCAATTATCTCATGGAGAATTCTCCCTATGAGGCCGCGCAGTTTTTCTACACCTACGGCGACCGCAAGGAGACGCAGGATTTGATCGCGCTGGCGAAGCAAAAGGATTTTGGCACCATCGCCATGAAGACCATGGGCGGGGTGGGGCGCGCGGCCGGGGATAAAAAATTCCAATCGCTGCTGGCCGAGCCGAAGTTTGCCGGCAGCACCCCGGCGGCCGCGATGGTGAAATGGCTCATGGCCAATCCCAATCTCACGGCGGCCGTGGTTGCCACCAAGAGCTTTGATCAGTTGCTGGAAAATATCGGTGCCGCCAAACAGCCCCGGCTGGCCGCCAATGACCGGCACGCGCTCGACCTGCTGGCCGGCTACAATAAGGGACTCACCTGTCTGCTCTGCGCCGATTGTGTCACCAGTTGTCCGGAACACATCGGCATCGCCGACATCTTCCGCTACGAACGCTACGCCCTCGATTACCACGAGCTGGACCGCGCCCGCGCCGAATATAAAACTCTCACCAAAAACGGCACCGCCTGTATCGCCTGCGGCGATTGCCTGCCGGATTGCAAGGCCGACATCAACATTTTATCCAAGCTGAAACAGGTTCACGATCTCCTAGGTTAGGGTGTTTAAATCGAAGGTGGCCACCCGGTCGAAGTCCGCCATAGCTCCCGCTCCCTCCGGTGAGTTTTGTGACGTTTGCGTCTTTTCACGGCCCATGCCCCGGCGGGAGCCATCCAGTCGTTCCGTTGCCGCCAGCGTGAGTGGCTCTAATTAAAAACGAACAACTTAAAATTAAAAACTTCCCAGTCCGCCTTGGCTGGTGGCCGTCTGCAAAGACGGCGGGTGCGGTTCATGGGCACCCCTCCTTGGCCGGCGCATAAATTATCGGCGGAGAATTGATTCTTGGGTCCAAAGAACTTATTCTCGCGCGCTGCACATGACCGATAACGAAAATAAATATTGGGCGTTCCTGAGTTATAGTCCGCAAGACAATTGCGGGCACCGCGCGGACGCACCGGAGGTGAGCCGCCGGTGTTGGGGGGATTGGCTGCACGACGCGCTGAAAACTTATTCCATTCCTGCGGAATTCGTCGGCCAGATCAACGGGCGCGGTGAAATCATTCCTGAACGGATTCAGCCCCTTTTCCGGGCGGACCCGGAAGCGCCGGAAGCGGCCGGCTTGAGCGCGGAGTTGCGTCAGGCCTTGGAGCAATCCATCTGCCTGATTGTGATTTGTTCGCCCTGTTCGGCCCGCAGCCTCCAGGTGAATGAAGCCGTGCGCTATTTTAAGCAGCTCGGGCGGCACCAGCAGATTTTGCCCATCGTGGTTGCCGGGGAACCCAATGCCGGTGATGGCCACCCGCCCGGCCGGTCGCCGGATGAGGAATGCTTCGTTCCCGCGCTCCGTCACCCAGTGCGGCCGGATGGAACGATTGATACCACCCGGCGGGCGGCCAAATTTATTTTTGTGGACGCCCGCCATGGCGTTGATAAACGGGAAATTCTGGCGGGCGATTACCGGAACGCCGAAGCCGATTTGGAGATGGCGAAAATCCAGCTGATCGCCTTGCTCCTCGGCGTGGGGTTCAATGGCCTTTGGTGGCGTGAACAAAAACGCCACTTCTTGGACTTTGCCGAAGCCCGGCACCAGGCTCGGGAAGCCTTGGATCAAGTCGAGGAAACCCGGCGTCAATTGCAGGAAGCTCAGCGTCAGGCCCGCGAGGCTCAAAACCAGGCTCTGGAAATCCAAAATCTGCCGCGCGAGGTCCACGGCCAGATTCAGGCCGCGCAAAACCAGGCCCTGGAGGCTCAGACCCGGGAGCGCGAAGCCCAAAAACAACTTCAGGAATTACAAAATACAGTTCGGGACACGCAAGCCCGGCTGGAAGAAGCCCGTCAGCGCGCGCTGGCCGCTGAAAGCAAAGTTCTGGAAGCTCAGCATCAGGCGCGTGAACTTCAGCATCAAGTTGAGGAGTCCCGAAATCAGGCCCGCGAGGCGCAGGCTGCTCAAGGCCGGCTCGAAACCACTCGCAGTCAGGCGCAGGCTGCCGACGACCAATTCTTGGCCGCCCAAAGCCAGGTTCTGGAATTTCAAAATCAGGCCCGGGCCGCTCAGAGTCAACTCGAGGAAGCCCGCCAGCAAGTTCGCGACGCCCAAAGCCAGGTCTCGGCGGCGCAGACTCAAGCCCGCGAAGCGCAAAATAAATTCGAGGAAATCCAAAGCCGGACTTGCGACGTCCAAAGCCAGATCGAAGCCGCCCGAAATCAAGTTCGGGAAATCCAGGCCCGAAGCCGGGCCGCGCGCCGTCTCACCAAAGTTTTTGCGGTCCTGGCGGTGCTCGCTTCCATGGCGGCTGGCATTGCTCTCTGGCAACGCCAGTTGGCGACCCGGGCTCTCGCCCAGTCGGCTTTGGCGGAGACCGGGAAGTTTGATCTGGTCTCCGGCAGGGTGGACTTGAAACCGATTCGGCAGGTGCTCCAGGATATTGCCGGAGTTGAGCCGGCGCGCCGCCTTGACCAATTGGCCGCCTGGATTCCACCGGCGGAAATCTCCGAGGCGCTGCAGGCGTCATCGGTCATGGTGAACGATCAGCAACGCAGCCATTTTCAGAAATGTCTGCTGGTCCGGCTGGGCTGGGTGGATCCCGTGTCCGCCCTGACCTGCGCCGGCGCCATTGAAGGGAAAATTGTGAACGATGAGGGGGTGATTGATTCCTGCCTCTACTTTCAACTCGCCGTGCTGGACAACTGGATCCAGACCGATTTGTCCGGAGCCCTCCATTGGGTTTGCCGGTTGCCGGACGCCGGTTCCCGCCAGCGCGCGCTGGATAAAATCTTCCCGCAGCTGGCGGCCGCCGATCCGCAAAACACACTGGGTTGGTTGAGCTATATGCAACCTTTGCCCGATGAGCGGATTTATCAGTTGTTGTTTCAGCGTGTGGCCGCCGCCACGAATTGGGTCGAAAGCCTGGCTTTGCCCCAAGCCATCATGCCTCCGCACCAAGCCCCCGGGCTGTGGACTAGGTTTCTTCTTAACTCAGGGGTTGGCTGCCCCGCAAATATTCCGGTTGAACAAGAAATTTTAAAAATCCCTACGAACGGCCCGGTTCAGATCAAGCCGCAGGAGTAAATTGAGCCTATCCATGGTGCTTCTCCTGCTGGGTGTGCTTGAAATTCAGTGGCCACCCGATGCCGCCCGTCGTCGCTTTGCCAGATGGCGGGGTGCGTTGCTCCGCGCCGACCTCTGACTTCTGCTCTCTGGATGTTGAATGTTTTCTACTGCATTGCCGCTTTGCCTCATTCCGGTCTCAGTTTTTTCGTGTAATTCGTGTATTTTGTGGTTTGAATCCGGTTCTGTCCCAATTTTAACTTTCTGCTGTTCCCTTTGCGCCCTTGGCGTCTTGGCGGTTAAAATTCGCATTGCAGAGGCCCGCAGGGCCGAGCGAGCGGGCGCGAGCGAATCAATTTGGCCGCAGGTCGGATGAGGTGCGCGTCCCCCCAGCTTGTCGTTCTTGGGGTGGGAGTGGTTTTCTCATCCATCGGACGGTGTTTCAGGGCTGTGTTCTCTGTTCGGTTCTGGCGACTGGTGCTGACTTGGGTATTGCACCAGTCGGGCGGGCGGGGGAGCGGGGTTTTAACGGCACCGCGTCCCATTTCTTCCAGGCCTCGCTTAACTCGGACAGCGTCTCTTCATCAAAAGCTGTTCCCAATTTCGGAAAAATCAGGAGTTCTTCGCGCTTGAAATGCTGGCGCGAGGCATGAAGCGCCTCCTTCAGCAGCTTCCGCGCTTCTGGCAGGGTGGCGGCGCTCCTTAATCGCTCCAGCCGCCCGTCGATTTCCTCGTGGTCCTGATACAGGCAGTCCAGCTCGTTTTGATTGGCCAGAAACTGGTCCAGCGCGGCATACGCCAGATTTTCCTCCCGGTCGCCATGGCTGGCAAGGATGCCCTCTACCAGCCGGCCCAGCAATTGCGCTTCCTGGGGCGTGGTGAGTTGCGGGAGCAGGGATTCGATCTGGTGGAACAGGTGGCCGAAGACGGTGTGCTCCAGTGTTAAAGAATCTATAATGGTAATCATGCAAAATATTTCTAGCTAAAAAGCCGGTCTGTCAAGGGGGAGTTTTTCACCGGGGCGGCCGGCTCGGTGAACAATGTCAGGCCGGTCGTCTGGACTGTGCCGGATATCTTTGATGCGCCCTTGCAAAAAAATTGGACTAATATTAATTATAACCAGCGGCCCGCCGCCTACGTCTGTTTGTTAAACATGGATTGCCATATTCGAGCTTTTGGTGCCTGCATGATCGGCGGATTTCCCCATCGGCCGGAAGTTTCCTTTTTTTACCACGCCCTCCGGCAGTTGCAGTCGGAGACCCGGCACCACCTGGTTCCCTCCCTGTTCACTTTTGGCGGATTTCCCGTCACCCGCGTCCCGAAGCATTTGAAAGCCCGGTGTCTGGATGCCCGCCCGGACATTGTGGTGCTGCAATTTGCCAGCAGCGATCTGGTGGTGCCGGTCCGCCGGTATGACCACGGCGGTAGCCAGGAAATTCACCGGAATGTGTCCGCCCAAATGCCGTCGCTGGCGGACTGGTGTCGGTGGCAGATGCAGGCGCTTATCGGTGACGTGCGGCGGCTGCCTCCCGTCACCCCGGTGGAGGTCTATCTGCAAACGATGGAACAAATGACGGGGACGCTGCTGGAATCGGGGATCACTCCGGTCGTCCTGTCGCCCTTTGTATTTGGCGCGTGGCGGTCGGATCGCGTGGCGCGGTTCGCCGCTGGCCGGCTGCCCGCACGGCTCGCCGCGCTGCCCGGTGCCGTTTACGTGGATGCCTATGCCGCCCTGGACCGGCAGCCGCGCCGTCAGATGCTGCTCCAGGATGGATCTCATTTGTCCTTGGCCGGGCATCGGGTTGTGGCCGCCGCTTTGGTGCCCCACCTGAAAAACGTTCTGCTGAACCGTGAAAAAGTTTCCCCTCCACACGGCTTCGTCGTCCCTTCTTGATTTGTAGGAGATGAGGTGACGAGGCGCGTTTCAAATTCCGATCGGGGTTTTCAGTTAGCGCCTCCTCACGTCAGCACCTGTATCATCGAGAATTTGAAAACTGGGCCGTTATCATCCTCGGTGGTAATGGCTTAGCGGCATCTCGGTAGAGCGCCGCCATCTGAAAAGAGCGTTCGCCGCGACTTTGGAAATATTGGCAGCGGGCTAGGCGGTCGGTTGGTCGAACTACGGAGATCTTGATTGTAAAACCCGACTTTCGGGTTGTCAGCCGGTTTTGGCTGACATCAACCTCAAAAAACGGCGTATAGTTGGCAAAGCAGGGGGAGCGTTCTGTCATTAGTTGTCCAAAACTAAAACCATGAATATTCTGCGATATCTGATGATTCTGGGGTTGGCGCTCGCGGCCGCGCCGGCGCTGGCCGGGGTGAAAAACAGCGATTGCCTCGACTGTCACGGGGACCAGACCCTCGTCAAGACCAACTTGGCCGGCAAGGCTGTCCCGCTGTTTGTGGATGCGGCCAAACTGAAATTGTCCGCGCACAAGACCAATGCCTGCGTCAGTTGCCACGCCGACATCACGGCGAAGCATCCCGATGACAATAAGCCGGGCGCGTCGGTGAATTGCGCGCTGTGTCATGAGCGGCAGCAGGGCAGTTTTACCGCCAGTGTTCATGGCCAGGCCTTGAAGGCCGGCCATGCGGACGCCGCCACCTGCCGCGACTGCCATGATTCGCACGAAATGGTTTCCGGCAACTCGCCCACCTCGCCGATTTATATTTCCCGCCAGGCGGAGACCTGCGGCGCGTGTCATGACAAGGAGGCGCGCGAGTGGCGGGCCAGCGTCCATGGTCGGGCGGTGCTGGCTGGTTCGCATGACGCGCCCGCCTGCACCGGGTGCCACGATGAACATAAAATCCGTTCGCTCAAAAGCGGCTCGCTGATGGGTCTTTCCGGGGATGTTTGCAGCCGCTGCCATGCTTCCGAGCGGATGAACACCAAATACAATCTGCCCGCCGACCGCGTGAAAACCTTCTTTGAAAGCTATCACGGCCTGGCCGGACAGTATGGTTCCACCGTTGCAGCGAATTGCGCGAGCTGCCACGGCTACCACAAAATCCTGCCGTCGGCGGACACCAATTCCACCGTCAGCAAAGTTAATCTGGTCGTCACCTGCGGCAAATGCCATCCGGGCGCCAACCAGGAATTTTCGCAGGGCAAAATCCACGTCGCGGCGGACGGGCAGGGGGGCGGCGCGGATTTTGACAGCTGGCTGAACCGCTGGGTGCGGCGGGTCTATCTCTTCCTCATTTTTGGCACGATCGGCGCAATGTTTGTCCACAACGCCATTCTCTTTGTGAGGAAAACGGTGGCGCGGCTGCGCTCCACGCCGCGGCCGGTGGTGCGCATGTCCGCTTCGCAGCGGTGGCAGCATTTTGTGCTGGCGGCGAGTTTCATCGTCCTGGCCGTGACGGGCTTTGCTCTGAAGTTTCCCGATTCCTGGCTGGCCAAAGTCCTTTGCTCCAGCGAGCCGTTCCGTCGCTGGTCGCATCGCATTGCGGGCCTCGTGATGCTGGCTGTCGGCCTGTATCACCTCGTTTATCTGCTGGCGACGCGGGATGGCCGGAAATTGGTCGCAGATTTGTTCCCGGTGAAAAAAGACCTGGCCGATGTCGGTCAGGCGGTGCGGTATCTCGCCGGCTTGTCGCCGGAAAAACCCAAAATCGGCCGCTTCGGCTACGCGGAGAAAATGGAATACTGGGCGGTCGTCTGGGGCACCTTCCTCATGGGGGCCACCGGCCTGGCCATCTGGCTGAAAATTGATGTGACCCAGTTTCTGCCGCGCTGGGTGGTGACCGTGGCCACCACGATCCATTATTATGAAGCCGTGCTGGCCTGCCTCGCCATCGTGGTCTGGCATTTCTATCACGTCATGTTCGACCCCGAGGTGTATCCCCTGAACCCCGCCTGCCTGGATGGACTGGTGTCCGCGGAATGGCAGCACCACGAGCACCCCTTGGAATCGCTCGCCCCCGCCTCGCCCCCGTCGCTTTCCGGTGATTCCGTCAATGATAAGTATAACTGATTGTAAGTTGAAGTCAGAATGAAAACTGTTTTTGAGCCAAATGTTGCTTGGTAAATGCCAAAATATGGCAAGCGCGTTTTTTTAGTCGGATTAATGTTAAATCCAGATAGCCGCCGTCAGGGCGGATAACCAGTCATGAAAATCTTTGTTGCCGGATTGAGCTACAAGACCACGCCCGTTGAGGTGCGTGAGCGGCTCGCTGTCTCTCGCGCGCGGCTCCAGTGCTGCGGCTGCCGGCTCAAACTCCGCGGCGGATTGGACGAAGTCGTACTCCTTTCCACCTGCAACCGCGTCGAGATTTACGGTGTCTCGCCTTGGATTCACGGCCGCGTGCAGGCGCTGTTCCAGGAATTGACCAATAGCGATTTCGATTTTACCCCCCATCTCTACGTCAAGGAAGGCGCTGCGGCGGCGGAACATCTGTTTGCGGTCGCCAGCGGCTTGGATTCCCTCGTCATCGGCGAAACGGAAATCACCGGCCAGGTCAAAAACGCCTACCAGCTGGCCAAGGACGCCGGCCTCGTCGGTCGGAAAATGAACCGGCTGTTCCAGACCGCGTTCGCGGTGGTGAAGGCCGTCCGCACCAACACCGGCATCGGGCGCGGTGCCACCTCCGTGGGCAGTGTCGCGGTGGAGCTCGCGGAAAAAGTTTTCGGTTCCGACCTCGGCGACAAGACGGTGATGATTCTGGGCGCGGGCAAGATGGGTGAAGCCTGCGTGAAGCACCTCGCCAAGCGTGGCGCCAAAACCGTGCTGGTGGCCAACCGCTCGGTGGAGCGCGCGGAGAAGCTCGCGGCGGAATTCGGCGGCCGCGCGGTGCGCCTCGAGGATTCGGCGGCGGCATTGACGGCGGCCGACATCCTGGTCAGCTCGACCGGCAGCCCCGACCTCGTTTTGCTGCGCGCCGATGTGGAGAAGATTTTACCGGCGCGCGGCCATCGCCCGCTGGTGCTGGTGGATATCGCCGTGCCGCGGGACATTGACCCGGCGGTGGCGGAGCTGGCCAACGTGTTCCTTTACGACATTGATGATCTCGAAGCGGTGGTCCGCGAGAACACCAAGAACCGCGAGCAGGAACTCGCGCTCTGTCAGCAGATCATCGGTCGGCACACGGCGGAGCTGATGAAACGATTTGACGCCCGGCGTTCTCAAGTCACGGTGGAAGCCGGGCCGGGACCCTGGAGCATGGCGCCGGCGAACTGCCCGGCCTGAAAAGCAAGCGATATGAAGCTTAAACCAATTTTGACAGCGGATGCGGAGCGGCCGGTTGGTCGTTGGGCGCGTCGGCTGTCGGAAACGCGGCATCCAGCTGGTGCCGGGTCAGAAAACACGCGGCGCTGATATCCGACCGTGTGCGATCCAAACGAACTGTCAGAAAACCAACAACACAAAACGCGCGAAAATAAAATGAAAACACTGAACCTCCTCACTCTAACCGTCGTCACCGTCACGCTGCTGACCTTGACCGCTCAGGCCGGCATCCTTGGCTCTCCGCATGATTTCCACTCCCGTTCGTGGAATAATGATCCGGCGAATCCGGCCACGGTGTGTAGCGTGTGCCACACGCCCCATCATGCCGATGTCAACGCCGGCCCGCTCTGGGGTCATACGGCCATTTCTGCCACCGGTTGGAAAATGTATGCCAATGGCGTTTCTCCGGGGGCCAACATCAAATATACCCCGGCGGCGGCGCCGAACGCCAGTTCGCTGGCCTGCTTGAGCTGCCATGACGGCTCCATTGCGGTCAATGCTTATGGCGGCGCGGTCGGCACTGAGTTTGTCACCAACTCCGCGGCGATTTCGGAAAACAACAAGGACCTGACTCACTCCCATCCGATTTCCTTTACCTACCAGCCGCTGGTCGGCACCGGCCCCACCCAGGACAAGTGGCTGTTTGATTCCTCCAGCCCCGTGCTGGCGCCGGACGCGAATTCCCCCGGCTTTGTTCCTGGCAACGACATGACCGTCCGGGGATTCCTGCTCAATGCCCAGGGCAATGTGGAATGCAATTCCTGCCATGACGTGCACAACCAGGAAGGTTCGCCGTATAACATCGTCAACAATCCGAAGCTGGTCAAAATCAACGGCACCCAGGCCGGCGTGGGCAGCTTGCTCTGCCGCAGTTGCCATAACAAGTAAACCGCAACGTCTGATGTGCCATATGTCATGAAACATTGCCCGCGCCTGTCGGCCGGCCCTTTGGGTCGGCCGCCGGCCGGGCCGTCCATCATGATGGCGTGTGGAATATTATCGAAAGAATTAAAATGAAAACTTCTGAACAAACTCTCATGCGCCGAACTCTGGCCATCGTTGCGACGGGTCTGGTGCTCGGCAGCGTATGGGCGGCCACGGCGGCTGCCGACATGTATTCCATGCGGCTGAATTCCCCGGCGGGCACGCCCGCGCCCTATAACGTCACCACCGTTGGTGGTGTTACGCCTGCAGCTTACCAGAATCCCACGGTTGCTTTCTCTGGCAACAACTTCACCCTGAATTGGTACGGCGTGCGGGGCGTGTATGCCATTCAGGCTCAAAATGCCACCCTGTCCGGGCCCTGGACCACCATTGCCACGGTGATTTCATCGAGCTATGCCGGGAGCTATACCGGGCCGAAACCCGATCTCACCAACTCCTACCTGTTCCGTTTGGCTCTGGTGAACAATTACTACGCCGGCTCCGACCAGTGCAGTAGCTGTCACGGCGACAAGACGGGGACGTATAGCAAAACTGCCCATGCTGGCGCCTTCACCGATTCGGGCGCTCTGGCCAGCTACACGACCAATTGCCTGACGGTGGGTTTTGGCGTGCCGACGGGATTTGTGGATGCTTCATCCACGCCCACCATGCAGAACGTCGGTTGTGAAAACTGTCACGGGCCGGCCGCTTGGCACAAGAATAGTGAACACGACCTCATCCGTCCGGTGGTCAGCATTGATCCGGCCATCTGCGGCAGCTGCCATCAGGGCAGCAAACATCCCTATTACGAGGAATACAGCGGCTCACTGCACGCGCAGGTGAACGATGACATCAAATACGGCGGTAACTCCGGCGCTTTCTACACCAACGACATCACTTTGACGCTCAAAGGTATTCCGTGGTTGAGCCATGGCTATTACGTGTCCACGAACGCCCTCACCAGCGTGGTGAGCACCAACCCCGCCACCGGCATCATTAACAGCACCAACGCCATTACCGGCTACGATCGCGCGACCAGTTGCGGCGAATGTCACTCCGGTGCCATGCGGCTGGCCATGATTAATGATTACGAGGCCCGTCAGGCCGGCACCACGAACGCCCTGAATTTGCCCACGCCGAATGATGCCGGCGCCTGGGGACCCACTTGCGCGGTCTGCCACGATCCGCACGGCGCCAAGCAGTTCTACTCGGGTAGTCTCCTGCAGGTCGTCACCAACATCGTTGCCGGCGTCACCAACAAGGTGACCAATTCGGTTCCGATCTACCAGACGCTCCAGTTGCGGAACCCCACCTGGTCGTCGAACTTCTACACGATCCCCTCGTTGTCCGACAAACGCTTCGATTCGGGCGGCAATCCTTATTACCTGGGCTCGACTTTTGCGAGCCTGTATAATCCCAATGTCAACGTCTGCGGCCAGTGCCATAACACGCGCGGCGCCCGTTGGGACGGTCTGGCTTACGGTTTGTTGACCAACACCGTCGTCGGTGGTCCGGTGACGAATCTGGCCTATGTGGATGTTTATACTTCGGTGACCAATACGCAGGTCTTCACCAATACCATCCCTTGGGTGACTAATTCCTACGTTTACAGCTATGTTTCGGGACGGGTGGCCACCAATGTCGTGTCTGCCAGCGTGACGAACGTGGTGATCAGCGTCGGCGTGACCACCAATGTCACCGGTTTCAGCCGCGCGCCCCATAACTCGGTGCAATACAATATTCTCGTTGGCATCCTCCAGCCGGATTATCTGAATTCCACCAACGGTAAGACCGTCTTTACCACTGGGACCGCGCCCGATAACGTCCGCACCAATGGCGTGGGTATTTATGCCACGCACAGCGGCATTACTCCCCGCACTTCCCAGATGAACTCCAATCAGTGCGCCACCTGCCACGTGCCGAATTATGCGGTGGATGCCAATAATACGGTCAGCGGCCACAGCTTCGACATGGATACTCATAACTGCTTGCTTTGTCACGGCAGCGTGCCGACGTGGGCGGTTACTCAGGCCAGTACCACCAACAGCATCCGCAACTTGGTGGTTCTCCTGAACCAGTGGGCGCTGGACAAGGCGCCGGCGATTCTCGGGGCGACCGATTATAACAAGAGCAAGATGAATAGTTGGGAATTCACCGCGCCCGGCGTGCTGGCGAGTGTCACGAACACGGGGCCGGCGACCACCAACCAGTTGAAATTGCCGGCCAACATCCTGCAGGCGCGTTTCAACACTTACATGGTCCGCAACGACGGCAGTTTCGGCGTGCATAATCCCACGTTCATTCCGTTGCTGTTGAACGACGCGGAAACCAAGGTGTTGAGCCAGTATCCTGTGGCGGCGTTCCAGGCCAAATCGCTGATTGTGACGAACGGCACCAAGGTTGTGTTCACCAATCTGGTGAGCGGCTTGAGCTCGTATAGCTGGAACTTTGGTGATGGCCATACTTCCACCAGCGCCAACCCCACCAATACCTACTCGGCAGGCGTTGGCACCTATACGGTCACCTTCACGGGTATCAGTGGTGACGGATTGACGACAGAAACGCTGGTCCGCAGCAATTACATTGCGGTCGCAAGTCTGCCGGTGGCGAGCTTCACCTCGGATGTCACCAGCGGCACGCGTCCGTTCACGGTGAACTTCTCGGGCGCGGGCTCCGGCGGGGTGTCCTATCGGTGGCAGATCTTCACCAATGCCACGGCGAGTTATTATATCTCGGATACCACGACTCCGTCGGTTACCTACGGCACTGACATTGCCGCCGGCACCTGGAAGGTCATTTACCGGGCGAGCAATGCCGCCGGGTCCACCTCGGTGACCAACACCATTCAGGTGAACTAAGCTGTCTGGCCTAAAATACCGAATTCAGGCGGGCTTTGGTCGGGAAATTGACCAAAGCCCGCTCTTTTTTTTGGGGGGCCGGTAAATCGCGAAATTGCCGTGAAACCGGGGGGAAAAGACGCTTGGTTTTTCGGGGTTGACCGTGTAGCTTTACAAACCATTTTCGGCGCGCTGACCGCAGTCTGCCGGGTGAAAATATAAATAAAATATTGCCTATGATTACGATGCCAAATTGGCGATTTGCCCCGCTTCTGGCCGGTTGCCTGATGCTGGGGCTGCTGGCCGCTTGCACCACCAAGCCCGCACCCAAGACGACCTACACTTTTTTCCCGCCGTCGCCGGATGAGCCGCGGATTCAATTTCTGACGTCGTTTTCCTCGGACGCGGAGCTGGGGCGCACTCGGAGTTTTACCGATTTCATCACCGGCGAACAGCCGGCGGGTCGCCTCGTCAAACCCTACGGCTTGGCGTTGTCCGGCGGCAAAGTGTTTGTCTGCGACACCGTCGCCAATGTGATTGAGGTGTTTGACCTGCAAAAGCACCGGGCTTCTTATTTTGCTCCGCCGGGCGAAGGCCGGTTGCGGATGCCCATCAACATCACCATTGACACCAACGGCCTGCGGTATGTGGCCGACACCGGCCGGCGTCAGGTGGTGATTTATGACCGGGACGGCGTCTTTCTCAGTGCCATCGGCAAAAAGGATGAGATGAAGCCGGCGGACGTGGCCGTTTCTGCCGACCGGCTTTATGTGGCGGACATGCTCAATCATGCCGTGCGGGTTTATAACAAGGCGGATCAGAAATTCTTGTTCAACATCCCGGACAGTTCCGTGACCAATCAGGGCAGGCTCTTCACCCCGGGAAATCTGGCGCTGGATAAAAACGGCCGGCTGCTCGTGTCCGACGTCGGCAGTTTTGCGGTTCAAATTTACGACCTCGAGGGAAAATATCTGCGCACCCTGGGTCAGCAGGGCTTGGGTGCGGGGGCGTTTGCCCGGCCCAAAGGCGTGGCGGTGGATCGTGCGGGGCGGGCTTATGTGGTGGATGCCGCCACTCAGTTGATTCAAATCTTCGATGCCGAAGGCCGGTTGCTGTTATATTTTGGCCAGCCGGGTGCCAGCACGCGCGGTCAGCTCGTGCTGCCCGCGTCCGTTAAGGTGGATTACAACCACCTCGGCTATTTTCAGAAATATATCGCCCCGGGCTACCAATGTGAATACCTCATTCTCGTCACCAGCCAGTTCGGTCCGAACAAAGTCAGTGTCTACGGGTTTCTGAAAAAATCTGGCACCCCTTGATGCCGGGACTTCTCTAGGGACGAATGAGTTCGCCATTATTCCAACCGCATCACCGTCCCTCCCGGCGCCGGGTCGGCGGCTTTTGTCTTTTGCTGTGCGGCCTGTCGTTGCTGATGGGCTGCAGCACCAAGACGCAGCATCAGTGGCTGACGGTTTTCTTTGATGGCGTGCCTCCGCTGGGCGGCCCCACCAACGCCCCGGCCATTCCCGTCCGGCCATCGCCAAGCGCCCTCACCAATGCGCCGCCGCCGGTGGCGGTGGTCCCGCTCATGCCGAAAGAGGTCACGCACCCGCCGTTCGGCCAGCGGAATTGCACCGCCTGCCACGAGTCTCAATTTTCCAACAGCATGCGCGGCAAGCCGGGCGAGGCCTGCTTCAGTTGCCATAAGGAACTGCAAAAAAACTTTCTGGCCGGCCGGATCAAGCATCAGCCGGTCGATGAAGGCGATTGCAAGGCCTGCCATAACCCGCACCATTCGCCGAACAAAAAACTGCTGCAAAAACCCGTCCCCGCCCTCTGCCTGACCTGCCATGACAATCCGCTGGACGCCGGCAAGGTCAAGCATCAGGCCGTGGAATCGGGCGAATGCCTCGAGTGCCATGCGCCCCATTCCACCAATTTCAAGGGCTTGTTGAAACAATCGGTCAAGGATACCTGCTTGGGCTGTCATGACGACCTCATCGGGACCAAAAAAATTGTGCACCAGCCTGTCGGCGACGGCGATTGTCTCGAATGCCACACCCCCCACGCCGGGAAAATCAAAGGGCTGTTGAAGAAGCCGGTCAAGGACACCTGCTTGGGTTGTCACGACGACCTCATCAGCAAGAAAAAATATGTCCATCAGCCGGTGGCGGATGGCGGCTGTCTGGAATGCCACAATCCGCACGCTGGAAAAATCAAGGGTCTCCTCAAGAAAACCGTCAAAGAAACCTGCGCCGGCTGTCACGATGATGTTCCGTCCAAGACGGCCAAAGTCGTCCACCAGCCGGTGGGCGATGGCGATTGCACGGCCTGCCACAACCCGCATG
The DNA here is from genome assembly GCA_903922735.1 of uncultured Verrucomicrobia subdivision 3 bacterium. Taxonomy (GTDB): domain Bacteria; phylum Verrucomicrobiota; class Verrucomicrobiia; order Limisphaerales; family UBA11358; genus UBA11358. Next base: position 5,356 of record CAIXUZ010000067.1, on the reverse strand, counting down.
CCACCAACCAGAAAGCCATGGTCAGGAAATCCCCGCCGGCATTGTGCTGGGAATGCCACGATAATTTTCTGGTGCAGGCGAAATTCAAGCACGACGTGGTGGAGGACTGCACGGGCTGCCATAAGCCGCACCAGTCGTCCGAGACTCATTTGCTGGCCAAAAACATTTTGCAGCTCTGCGGCGATTGCCACGAGGACAAGGACTTGAAAGCCGTCAAGGCCCACGCCGGAACCGGGGGCCGGGTTTGCACGGTTTGCCATGATCCCCACACCGGCCGGGATAAATATTTGCTCAAGCCTGGAAAGGAGACGCCGGCGGCCAAATGAATTGGGGGGATTTTCATCGCTACCGCTGGCTGGCTGGCGTGTCCGTCGCCGGGCTTGCCGCCGGTTTTGCCCCGGCCCTGCGGGCGCAGGATCCCGAGTGGCTCCGGCTCAACGGTCTGCCGCAAGTCAGCGTGGGCGTCGATGCCGAAGGCTCTACGGAGCGGACCAAAGTCGCCAACGGCACCAGCACCTACGATCATTATTCGGTCACGCCGTTGGTGGGGTTGCATTCCACCGGCTCCATTTATCACCCGAACCTGCTGACGTTTGATCTGGGCGGTGAATTGGGCTGGGGCTGGGACAACATGACCTCGGGCAGTTCGGGCACCAGCCAGTCCCGCAATGAGAGTGCGGAACTGGTGCGGTATCTGGCGGAGTTTAATCTGTTTCCGACCAAACCCTTTAATGCCTCGGTCTTTGCCGCGCAAGATCACTCCTTTCGCGACTATGGTACCTTCAACACGTACACGGTGGATGCCACCCGCTACGGCGGCCGGGTGAATTGGACGGACGGCGCCTTCACGCTGAACGCGGACTTGGGTTACCGCAATGAAAAGGCGACTGGTCTGTCGGACGCCTCGGAGCTCACGGAGACGTATCTGAATTTCCTGGGCCTTCACAAGCGGAAATTTGGCCAGACGACCTTGACGTTGCACGCCAATGAGATGGAGAATATTTTGAATTCCGGCAGCAGCTATGACACCAAAAGTTGGTCGGCCGGCGTTTCAGATTCGGAAACGTTTGGGCATCGCCACCAGATCGCCACCAGCACCGGCTTGAGTTATAGCCAGTCCGAATACTCCGGCCAGCAGATGGATGCGCTGAACGCCAGCGAAAGTGTCCTGATCAATCATCGGCCCAACCTGGACAGCTACCTGATGATGAACTACAACCGCAGCGAACTGCGCCCCATCACTTCCTCGCGGGTGCAGGGCACGGTGGGCGTCCGGCATCAGCTTTACGAAAGTCTGACTTCTAATCTCGAAGGCCACGGCAGCCATCAGGACGACACTGCCGACACCGGGGGTTCCACCTATGACCAATACGGCGTGGGGCTGAATGAAAATTACCTCAAGCACCTGCAATCCTGGGGCCGGCTCTCCCTTGGCACCGGCGTGGTCGTGGATCATCAGGATCAAAATACCCCCGCCAGCCTCCAGACTTGGTTCGATGAGTCGCACCAGATTTATCAGCTTTCCAGTCCTAGTTATAAGAAGGAGTTTTTGGCCCATCCCCGCGTCAGTAATGTCATGGAAGTAAAATCTGGCAGTTACTCCTTGCCCGCCTCCGACTATCAGGTGATTCAGTCGGGGGAACTCACTGAAGTCCAATTGGTGGCTTCGCCGAGTTTTTCAACGGCCAGTTTGATGACCAGCGGTTCTTTGTCGGTCACCATTACCTATCAGAGCCGGTCGTTGGGCAGCAGCTCTTATGACGTGTTCAGCGCCTCCGCCCAGTTCCGGTTGGATTTGTGGAACCAATTCGGCATCTATGGCCGCCTCAATTGGCAGGATAACAATGCCCCGCCGGAAGTGCTCACCCAGACGCTGACCGACCTGGTCGGCGGCGTGGATTACAAGCGCAAATGGTTCCGGACCGGCGCCGAATACGAGTCTTACGATTCCAGTTTCACGCAGTATCAGGCGTTGCGTTTCTTTCAGAATTTTGACTTTGCCTTGACCGCTGCATCTTCGCTGGGTTTTGATTTTAACGAGACTTTTTACCATTATCCGGGCAACGGTGACCAGTCGCAATACCAGTCCATGTGCCGCTTTAACACCCGTTTGCCCCTGGCTCTCACCTGGTATGTCGATGGGGGCGTGTTGATGCAGGAATTTTCTGGTACCCGGCAGGTTCAAGGCGTGGCCCGCACCGGCATCGGTTGGACGCGCGGTAAATTAAGCCTGCGCGCCGGCTACGAATTTAACAGTCAGTCCACCGCTTCCGCCGGCTTCACGGAAGAGCGCATTAAACATCGCTTTTTCACCTACCTGCGCCGATCTTTCTAACGTGTTAATGAATTTCAAAAACTGTTTGTCCGCCGGCCCCGCCCGCCTGTCGCGGGGGGGGCGCGCGGGCCGTGTTTTTGCCTTTCTTGCCGCCTGGCTTGGGTTTTCTCTGCTGACCAAGGCGACGGAAACTCATCCGCCGCCTGCCTGGCCGCCGCCGCCCGCCGAACCGCGCATCGTTTTTGTGCGGGCCATCTCCGGGCCGCCCGACATCGGGGTCCGGCCGCCGGCGCTGATGCGGTTTGCCGACTGGATCACCGGCGCCAGCGGCAGCCGGCCGCCGTTGGATCGGCCGTTCGGTTTGTCGCTCGACGAATCGGAAAATCTGTTGGTCACCGACACGGGTGCGGCCACGATTTCATATCTCGATCTGGTCCGGAAAAAATGGCAGCGCTGGTCCACCGTCGGCGACCTCCGCCTGCTGTCACCGGTGGCCGCCGTGCGCCGCGGATCAACTTTTTTTGTCGCCGACTCCGGCCTGGGCGAAGTCATCGCCTTTGACGAGTCGGGTAAAGTGCGGTTTACCATCACCAACGGATTGGAACGGCCCTCGGGTTTGGCGTTGTTGGACGACCATTTGCTCATCGCTGATTCGCTGCGGCACCAGATTGTCGTCTGCGGATTGCACGGGGAATTGATTTCCAGCTTTGGCCGGCGCGGCAGCGGGCCGGGCGAATTTAATTTCCCAACCCATGTTAGTGTGGATAATCGGCGCCGCATCTATGTAACGGATTCATTGAACCATCGGATTCAAGTCTTCGATGCCGACGGACGCTTTTTGCGTGAATTCGGCAGCGTTGGGGATGGTCCGGGTCGTTTCAGTCGGCCCAAAGGCGTGGCCGTGGATGGCGGAGGACACATTTATGTCGTGGACGGGGTGTTCAACAATGTGCAGATTTTTGATGATCAAAATCGATTGCTCCTTGATTTTGGTGAGTTGGGGGCGGCCGCTGGCCAGTTTTGCCTGCCGAATGCGATTGTGATAAATTCTAGGAACGAAATCTTTGTGGCCGATGTGTTCAACCACCGGCTCCAGATGTTCCGTTATATCAGCCAACCATGAAACGCGTGCCGCCATTCAATCCGGGCCGCCGGCGTCTTTTCGCCGCCGTGATGGTTTTGGCCTTTCCGGCCTTTGCCGCCCTCGCTGACAACCCCAACAGCATTATTTACTCCAAGCATAATCTTTCGGTCAGCAGCCCCGGATCGGTGCATGCGATCACAGAATCCGACGTCTGCATTTTCTGCCACACTCCGCACGGCGCCTCCGCCACGGACGGCCCGCTCTGGAATCATCAGATGTCCACGGCGGTCTATAAGCCCTACAGCAGCGCCACGCTCAAGGCCGTTGTGGGTCAGCCCAACGGTTCATCGCGCCTTTGTTTGAGCTGTCACGACGGTACCATTGCGCTGGGTCTGGTCGGCAGCCGAGTGGGCGGTATCGCCATGAACTCGACTGCGATGCCGTCCGGCATCAATAATGTCGGCACCGACCTGTCGGGGGATCATCCCGTTTCGTTCACTTACGATTCTGCCCTGGCCACCGCCAAAGGCGGGCTGCGCGATCCCGGGACCTTGCCGCCGGAAATAACTTTGGATAAAAATAGTCGCTTGCAATGCACCGCCTGCCACGATCCGCATAACAACCAATACGGAAATTTTCTGGTGATGGACAACACCGGTTCGAAGCTGTGCATCAGTTGTCACGTGATGTCAGCCTGGGCGGCCTCTACCCATGCGGTTTCCAGCAAACTGTTGCCGGCCGCCTTGGTCAGTCAGCTTGCGTCGAAGAAGTCCGGCGTTCAAAGTAAGGTGGCCGCCGCAGCGGATTCGGTGGCCCACACGGCCTGTGCCAGTTGTCACGTGCCCCATACCGCCGGCACCAAATCGGCTTTGATGCGGTTTTCTGAGCCGGAAAAAAACTGCATCGACTGCCATGCCGGCGACGGCCCCGGGAAAAATGTCTCGGTGGAGGTGAAAAAAGCCAGCGTCCATCCCATTTCGATGGATTTGAACGCCCATAATTCCCGCGAGGATTTGGTGAATCCGCCAGTCCGCCATGTCACCTGTGCCGACTGTCATAATCCCCACGCCACCAGCAGTGCGCCGGGCGGGAAAAATCAGGTTTCTGGCGCGCTGGCGGCGGTCTCCGGCGTCAATGCCGGCGGCGGGATTCTTTCGGCCGTCACCCGGGAATATGAGTTGTGTTTCCGCTGCCACGGCGACAGCGCGGCGCGCGGCCCGGCCAGGGTTTCCCGCCAGGTTCCCCAGACCAATACCCGCTTGGAATTCAGCCCCGGCAACACCTCGTTCCATCCCGTCGAAAGCCTTGGCAAAAACTCCGGCGTGCCCAGCCTCATCCCGCCTCTCACCACCTCCAGTCTCATTGGCTGTAGTGATTGTCACAACAGCGATCAAAATTCCGCCACCGGCGGTTCCGGTGCCAATGGCCCGCATGGCTCGGCCTATTCCCCATTGCTCGAGCGCATGTTGCGCCTGACCGATGGCACGCCTTACAATCCGTCTGATTTTGCCCTCTGCTACAAATGCCACAGTAGTTCCGTCGTGGACAGCGAGCAGGCTTCCAGCTGGCGTTATCACCGGAAACATATTGAGGAATATAAGGCCGCCTGCACCACTTGCCACGACTCGCACGCCGCCACCCAGCCGCACCTGATCAATTTCAACACCGTCTATGTTTCACCCAACAACGGCGTGCTCAATTACACTTCCACCGGTCCCAATCACGGCACCTGCACGCTGACCTGTCACGACGGCACCGGTCAGAACAAACCGCACACCGCCAAAAGTTATTGATTGCCATATTTTAGTTTTCTACTTTCTGCTTTCCATTTTCTATTTTCTGTTTTGCCCCTGACCTCTGTAGAACATTAAGCGTGAGCTGGCGCTTGAGCAAAACGTGGTTATCCGGCAGGCGGGTGGTTAGTTTGAGGTGTGTTAGCAAACACCAACAAGCAACCTTAACCCACCGGAGAACCACTATGAAAATTATGGTCGGAA
>CAIXUZ010000066.1 GCA_903922735.1 uncultured Verrucomicrobia subdivision 3 bacterium | reverse complement strand
GCCCCGGGCCATTGGGGTGCGCCCCGAGGCATTTTTCGGTGCGCAAAAACCGCTGGGGGCGCGCCTCAAACGGCGGAAAATCCTACAATTACGGCAAAAAACCGGCTTTTTACCTTTTTTCACCATGAAAATAACCAAAAGGGACTCCGGCGACCCGGAAATGTTTTTCGACAATCCAAAATTGCGCTGGGGCAGCCAGTCCTACCTGCTCGAACCGGGCGACCCCGGCTTTCTCCGATCGTGGTCGGGGCACAACCTTTGGCAGTTTCCGCAATTGCGCGAGCAGACGTTCGTCTTTGCGTTTGACGGCGGGTTCAGGGTTGCGCGGTGGCTGTTGGCGGTTTAATATTTTGCCATGAGTTCGGCAGCCCAAGAATTGATTGGCATCATGGACGGATTGCCCGAGGACAAGGCTCGCGCGGTTGTGGATTTCGCGCGGTTTCTCCAGCAGCAGGCCGGCGACCGCGAATGGGAATGCATTCTTGCCGAGCGGCGCCCCTACCCGAAACTGGACCAGTTTGCCGCCGCCGCCTTGCGCGAGGGCACGGCGGAACCGCTAGATCCGTCCAAGCTGTGATCTCTCAGGTTCGCCCTTCCTTCTGGCGCGCTTACGAGCGGCTCGCGCCTTCGGTCAAAGCCCGTGCGCGGCTGGCGTATCAACTCTTTGCGGACAATTCGGATCATCCGTCGCTGCGTTTCAAAAAACTTCAGGGCGGCGGTGACATCTGGTCGGTCCGTATCAACGAACAATACCGCGCCGTAGGCGTGCGTTCCGGCGATACGATTCAATGGATTTGGGTCGGCACGCACAACGAGTTCGATCATCTGTTCACTTGAGTTTCCGGCGGGGGCAAGTTCGCCCAAAATTCTTATTTGAATCGCAAGCAAAACCAGCTAGTTATTCTGCGTTGAAATGAAACCAACCGACCTGCGGGGCATCCTGCAATACATTCCGCAATTCCGCGAGAAGACGTTCGTCCTCGCGATCGACGGTGCGATTGTCACCGATGAAAACTTCGCCACGCTCCTGCTGGACGTGGCGGTGCTGCGGTCGTTGAACATCCGCGTGGTGCTCGTGCACGGCGCGTCGGCCCAAATCAAGGCGCTGGCGGACAAGCAAGGTGTCAAACCGTCGAATTGCGACGGTTCCGGCATCACGGACGCGGCGACGTTGCAGCTTGCGATGGATGCGGCGAACCGGTTGACGCACGAAATTCTCGAAGGCCTTTCCGCGAACGATCTGCGGGCGGTTTGCCCGAACGCCATCATCGCGCATCCGCTCGGCATCATTCAGGGCGTGGATCATCTGTTCACCGGCAAGGTGGAGCGGGTGGACGTGGATTTGCTCCAGACGCTGCTGGCGCAGGGCATCATCCCCATCATTCCGCCGCTGGGCTTCGACGGCGACGGCAAAACGTACCGGGTGAATTCCGACAGCGTCGCCGTGGCGGTGGCGGAGTCGCTCAAGGCGGTGAAGCTGATGTTCATCACGCCGCAGGACGGCATCTTGGTGCAGGGCCGGCTCATCCGGCAGATGTTGCTGGCGGATTTTGAATCGGTGCTGGCGCTGCAAAAAAACGATGTCGCGCCGGAACAGCTTTCCAAGGCGTTGAACACCGTGGCCGCGTGCAAGGCGGGCATTCCGCGGGTCCATATCATCAATGGCAGGGTGGATGAAGGCATGCTGGCGGAGGTGTTTTCCAATGACGGCATCGGCACGCTGATCTACGCGAACGAGTATCAGCAGGTTCGCCGCGCCATGAAAAAAGATGTGCGGGCGATCCAGTTGCTGACCAAGAAGGCGGTGGAAGCCGAGGAGCTCGTGAAGCGCAGCCGCGCCTCCATCGAGAAAAATCTCGGCGACTATTTCATTTTTGAAATCGACAAAAACACGGTTGCCTGCGTGGCCCTGCACGTTTATCCCGACCACAAGAAGGGCGAGCTGGCGTGCCTATACGTCAACCCGTCGCACGAAAATCACGGCATCGGCAAAAAGCTGATCCAGTTCGTCGAAAACAAGGCGCGCGAAATGGGCTTGAGCGAATTGCTCACGCTCTCGACCCAGGCGTTTACTTATTTCCAGTCGAAGGGCGGCTTTGCCGAAGGCACGCCGGACGATTTGCCGCCGGGCCGCCGCGAGAAATATGACGCCAGCGGGCGCAATTCCAAGGTGCTGGTGAAAAAACTGGCCAAGGCGTGAGCCGATGAACTGGCGCGTTCCTGTTTTGGTTCTGGGCGCGACCGCGGTTTTGGCGTCCGGTTGCGCCCACCCTCGTTCCATGAGATCACAAAATTCAATTCCCGAAGCGTGCCGCGCCACTTGCGAGCGGTTGGGCATCCCGCCCTCGCGGTTGGTTTTGGTTGCTAGCATTTCCAGCCAGACGCTTTCTTTGTTCGAGCACGGCCGCTTGGTAAAAAAGTACCCGTGTTCCACCTCGCGTTTCGGCATCGGGCAGATTGCCGGCTCGAATCGCACGCCGCTGGGGCTCCACCAGATCGCCGAAAAAATTGGCGGGGGCGAGCCGGCGGGCACCGTTTTCAAGTCGCGCGCAATCATCGGCCATACCTCGCAGCCGGAATTTGCCGGTGCCAAAATCACCACGCGCATCCTGTGGCTCGAAGGTTTGGAGCCCGGATTTAATCAGGGTCAGAATGTGGATTCGCATGAGCGCTATATTTATATCCACGGCACCGCCAATCAGGAAACCATCGGCCAGCCCGCCTCGTGCGGCTGCCTTCACCTGGCGGACGCGGATTTGATTCCGCTCTTCGATTTGGTGCCGGCGGGAACGCTGGTGTGGATTTCGGAAAAGTAAATTTGCCGGCTTAGTTGACTTGACACCCTGCGGCTGGCAGCGGTCAATAGCCGAAGAAGATATTATGCATCGCCTCCTCATCTTGTTGTCACTCGTTTGTTGGTGCGACTTGGCCATCGGCGCCGGGCAACCCATCGACCCTTACGCCCAGGTCAAACGCATGGCCCGGGGAGTGAACATCATCGGTTACGACCCGCTGTGGAAGGACGCGTCCGCGGCGCGGTTTCAGGATCGGCATTATCAGCTGATTCGCGAAGCCGGATTCAAGACCGTTCGCATCAATCTCAATTGCTTGCATCGCATGGATAAGAATCTGCACCTGCCGGAGACGTGGTTTACCACGCTGGAGCACCAGGTGCGGGAAGCTTTGCGCAATGACCTGATCGTCATCCTTGACCTCCACGACTTTACCACCGTGGCCAAGGATCCCATCGCCTTCCAGCCGCGCGTTATCGCCTTCTGGCGACAGGTCGCGGAGCGCTTCAAGGAAGCGCCGGACACCGTGATTTTTGAACTGCTCAACGAGCCCAACGGTCTGCTCACCGCCGACTTGTGGAATGCCTGGATCCCGGAAATTCTGACGGCCATCCGCACCAGTAATCCTATCCGCACGGTTATCGTCGGCTCGGCCAACTTCAACGGCCTGACCGCCTTGTCCCAGTTGAACCTGCCGGATAATGACCGGAATCTCATTGCCACGGCGCATTACTATCACCCCATGTCCTTCACCCATCAGGGCGCGCCATGGTCGAAGCATAAGAATCTGTCCGGTGTCACCTGGGGCACGGCCGAAGATCGGGCCAAAGTGGTCGATGATTTCCAGCGCGCGGCGGCATGGTCCAAAGAACACCAGCGCCCCATCCTGCTCGGGGAATTCGGTGCCTACGATAAAAACAAATCTGATGTCGCCCTGCGCGCCGCCTATGTCGCTCACGTCGCCAGAACTGCGGAGTCCATGGGCTGGGCTTGGACGTATTGGCAGTTTGACAGCGATTTTATCCTCTATGACATCGACCGGAATCACTGGGTGGAACCCATTCTCAAAGCCCTCATTCCCTGAAGCGGAACCGCGCCGGACTGTCTTGTTTCTTTCCAAACTGGATTTTTTTAGGACAGCCCTCCAACATAAACGCCTTGTTGTCCAAGGGTTTCCCGCTGGCATTCCGACTGCTTACAATTAGATTTGAGAATCGCAATTTATTAATAATCGTCTTAAAATTGAACCCGCCATGAAAAAAGTTATCGGCCTGATGTTCTTCATCCTGCTTGGTCGGCTGTACGCCCAGGACACCTTTAGCTTTGGTGCGACCACCAATGTTTCCGGCGGCACCTTGGTGTTTGAAAATGTGGCTGATTATGTTGCCAGCAACCTGTTCTGTTTTGGCACTTCACCGGGGACGGCTTTGGATTCTTCGGCGGGCGGCTATTATACCGCCGCCCAGATTTTCAGCGCGCTGCCCGCCACCGATCCCAATGCCGCGGCACCGGGCACGGTGATTCAGGTGAAACTCTTGAGCGTGGAAGGGCCGGCGGGTGCCAGCGTCGGGTTTTTGGAGGCCGATGCCGGCGGCTACGGCGCTAATGTAACATGGAACGTGCCGGTTCCCTCCGTTGGGAATACTAATTTAATCCGCGTCACCGAGGCTCCCAGCTCCGCGACCAACGACCCTTACGGCAACCTTCAGAACCGGGTGCTTACCTTCTCCAAACCCGGCCTTTACAAGATTACCTGGCAGTTGGTTGACACCTCCACCAATGGCCCGGGCGGCACGCCGGTGTCCCTGCCTTCCGAACCGTTCGCCGTTTATTATCAGGCGGACATCACGATTGCCGGGTTCATCGTTGACCCCGATAACGTCAACCTCACTTTTGCCGCCATTGACGGCAGTATCATCTACAACATTGACCGGTCCGCTTCACTCGGCCCGGATGCCAGCTGGGAACAGATTCAGCTCATTTATGGCGACCGGCGGGTTCACACCGTGACGATTCCCAAGAGTGGTCCTGCTAATTTCTTCCGTATCCGCACCGCCCCCAATAATGCCGGCACCTGAAGCCGCCCAAGCCGCGCCCTCAACCGGCAAAATCAAAATCCGAACAGCTCATGAAATAATGGCAGCGCGGACAGCGCAGCTTGCATTTCTCGTTGATCAGCTCATGCCCGCAGCGCAGGCAGAAGCGCCAGTGCTCGCCGGTGTTTTCTGCAGGCAATGAACATGATTCTGACGTGTTATCAGCTGGGGACTCGGGGTCATTCATTGCACTCTTCCAAACTTTTTCTCCAGCTCGCGGTAATTCATTTCAATCAGCGTCGGGCGGCCGTGCGGACAGGTGTAGGGCATCGCGCAGCGGCGCAAATCCGCGACGAGATTCTCCAGTTCCGCATCGCCGAGCGGGTCGTTGGCCTTCACCGCATGGCGACAGACGGTCTTGGCCACGGTGTGTTCGCCCAGCCGCGCGAGATTCACCTCGCGCCCGGCGGCGCGCAATTCGTCCACCAGATCAAACACAAACCGGCGCGTGTCCGGCACCTTCACGAATGGCGGCAGCGCGTCGAGCAGGAACGTCCGCTCGCCAAACTCATTCAGGCCGACGCCTAACTTGGTCAGCACGGCCAGTTGTTCCCGCAGAAACTGCGCATCGCGCGGCGGCAGCTCGACGGTTTCCGGCAGCAATAGTTTTTGCGACGGCGCGGAAGTGTTCGTCTCGATGCGGGTCATCATCTGCTCGAACAAAATCCGTTCGTGCGCCGCGTGCTGGTCGAGCAGCACCAGTCCGCGATCCGATTCCAACACGACGTACAGCCTGCCGATGACGCCGACCATGCGCAGCGGCACATCCAGCAGCGGAATCGCGGCGGAAGAGGGAAGCTGCGGGATGAAGGCCGGAATTCTGGCTTCGGTGGGGGTCGAAAACTGCGGCCTGGCTGGCGCTGGCGCCGGCGCCGCCGGAAAGCCCGTTTTCAAAGGCGTTTGTTGAACCGCTGCTGGCAGTGGTTCTGCCGCTGGATTGAGTTTTTCAGGAAAGTATGGCAGCGCGGAAGTTTCGGGCGTGGATGGGGCCGGCGCGAATTTTAATTCACTTGGCGCGCTGGGCGTCCTGGCGGTTGGAATTGTTTTGGCCGGTTCAGCATGAAACGCCAGCAGCGCCTCGCGTACGGCTTGGGTGGTCAATTTGCGGATTTCAAACTCGCGATGAAATTTTACTTCGCGTTTGGCGGGATGAATATTCACATCCACCGCCGCCGGATTGATCTCCAGAAACAAACAGCAGACCGGATAGCGGCCTTTCATCAACGAATTGTGATAACCCTCGATGAGCGCGTAATTGATGCCGCGGTTTTCCACCGGCCGGCGGTTGACAAATACAAACTGGCTTTCGCGCGTCGCGCGCGATACCCCGGGTGAGCCGATCAACCCCCAAATGCGGATTTCCGATTTCGGGTTTTGGATTTCAGGTTTTTCCGGCAAGGCTGTTTCAAAAATATCCGTCTCGTCCGGCAGTGATGGATTGCCCTCATCGTCGAGCGCGGCGGAAAAATTAACCGGCAGCAGCTTTTCATCGCCGAGCAACGCCCGCAGCCGTTCCCGCAAAGCCTCAATCCGGCTGGAGGGGGCGGTGCCGGACTTGACGGCGGGCAGTTGCCAGACGTTGCGCCCGTCCTTGACAAAGGTGAACGCGACTTCGGGAAACGCCAGCGCGGCGAGCGTGAGATAATGCTGGATGTGCGCGGCCTCGGTTTCTTCCGTGCGCAGGAATTTCCTCCGCGCCGGCAGATTAAAAAACAACTGCCGCGCTTCGATGCTCGTGCCGGTGGCGCTGCCGGCGGCCTTGACCTCGATGATCGTGCCGCCGTTAACGACGATCTGGGTGGCTTCCGGCGAGGTGTTTTCGCGTTCGCGCGTGGTCAGCGTGAAGCGGCTGACGCTCGCGATGCTGGGCAGCGCCTCGCCGCGAAATCCCATCGTGGCGATGGATGACAGATCCTCGGCGCACTGAATCTTGCTGGTGGCATGGCGTTCGAGACAGAGCAAGGCATCGTCGCGACTCATGCCCCAGCCGTCGTCCGTCACGCGGATGAGGCTGCGGCCGCCGGCGCCGATTTCGACGGTGATTTTTTTGGCGTCGGCGTCGAGGGAGTTTTCGACCAGCTCCTTTACGACGCTGGCGGGGCGTTCCACCACTTCGCCGGCGGCGATCTGGTTGGCGACCTGTTCGGAAAGGAGGCGGATGCGGTTCATGAAGCGGCGGGAATTGTTGTATCACTAAACCAGTGCATCGTGAAAACAGTTTGTCGGCACTCCGTCTCCAATGCAACTATTCACGAATCCCGAAACCCGCTTTTTTACCGGTGATACCTTAAGGCGGGACGGCCACAGGAGGTTTGACAAAAAATTGCTGAAAGGTAAATTTTGATTAATTCGGGCGGCAGCACGTTTCTTCAGCGGGGTTCCCCACCCCCACCTCCTTGGCGTCTGCTGCCCGGATTTTTGGAACGACAAACTTTTCGGAACCAAAACTTGACCCGCAGAGCAACTTTCCTTATTTTGCCATCCCCCTTCGCGGGGGTGTAGCTCAATTGGTTAGAGCGCTGCCCTGTCACGGCAGAGGTTACGGGTTCGAGCCCCGCCACTCCCGCCATACTTAACTCATTGTCCACAAGCACTTACGGTGATTGGGTTTCACCGCTCCGGTCTTTCGTCACAAATTTCGTCGCAAATAGTGACGTCCATGCCGGAAAAATTCTGTTCTGACTCAGCGTATGGAACAGAAATTTAAAACGCTGCCGTCTACAAAAGTTAAATCCCGATTCCGGCAGGAGGTTACCGCTTAGGTCTCAGGGCCGCCATCAGAACCACCATCGCTCTGGGCGGTCTGCCTTCTCAGCTAATCCGGTTAGGGCGCATATCCGAGAACATGTATAAAAAACGATGCAACGGAGACTAGGCCATAAAATAAAGAACCAAACAAAATCAGCAATGTCAGAGCCTTCGCAAACCAATGTCGCAGCGGACAACTCAAAAAAGCCCAAACAGCAACTGCACTCAGAACTGTCCCTGCTAACGCACCGCCAAAGGTAAAGTATGGCTCTGGGTGTTTCGATGAACTAGTCAAGGACGGCGCGATAAGGCAAAATAAAACAAGTGCAGAAAAGGAAATGAGCGGATACAGCCAAGCCAAATCGCGCTTCGGTAGCGGCGACTGATCCGAACCGGCGCACTTCCAGCAACTATCGAATTGATCTTCGATGTTCTCTTTGCATTTAGGGCAAATCCACATAGCGTGCGCATGCTGTCTAGACGTAGCTGAGCCACCGCCGACTCGTGGCGTGTACCTTCCAACGCTGGGCTAATGACGACAACGAAGCCACGCCGAGCTGGGGATGTCAAACCTGAAAGCGGTGCCGATCAGCCGTCAGTCGTACAAATAATTTTGTTTTTATTCCACAAGGTGGTACAAAAGTCTTCATGAAAACTTCCAGAGCCGTTCAGGCCGCTGCCGTTTTTATTTCATGGTGTTTTATATGCAATTATTCCCTTGCAAAGCCAAAGGATGAAAGCGTTTCACCGCCGCCAACGCCTTTTGCCGAGGTGGTAAAGCAAAACTTTAGCAAGTGGGACAAAGACGACGACGGGAAGCTGACGCCTCACGAAATCAGCATGGCGGTAGACAACACCAAGTTCCAAGATGAGTCAGCCGCCGCCATCGCAGCAATAAGGAATTTCGATCATAGTGGCAATCAAGCCCACGCCATGAAGTTGGCCGATTTGATCAATCCATCAAAAAGATTGCTCTCCGACTATCGGGCGGCACTTCAGCGCTTACGCGGAGCTTCAAGGGAACTTTTCGCCCAAAAACAGCCATCGATTGATGCAATAAAACAGCAAGAGATGGGTGACTGCTATTTTGTTTCAGTGGTTGGCTCAATGGTTTATCGCAACCCCTCCACCGTCAAAAACATGATTAAGAAAAAGGATAAGGGCTGGCTGGTTGAATTTAGAAACGGAGAAAAAGTCCCAGTGCAACATGTCAGCGATGCGGATATAATCATATGCGCTTACGCTGGCGACAATGGCCTCTGGTTGGCGATCCTCGAAAAAGCTTATCGCAATGACGCTAAAGGAACTCGGCAAGGTGACAAGCGCGATCGGTACGATCGGATAGACAACGGCGGTCAAGCAGCTTCCGTAATTGAAAAACTGGACGGCCATAAAACTAAAGGCATTGACTTGTCAAAGCGACACGGCGCTGAATTTGCTGACACAATTCGTAATGATATAAAATTGGCCCTGCATGAAAATCGATTGGTTAATGCTGGAACCGGCAGCAAAGTAACGACTCCGCACATTGTCCCCACCCATGCGTATGCCGTTCTTGGATTTAATAGCAAAACCGATCTTGTTCATGTATGGAATCCTTGGGGTAACAACTTCACCCCCGAAGGCTCAGATGGCTTGCGAAATGGCTACATCACTAAAGATGGCCAGTTCGATATTCCCATGAAAGACTTCCTCCAGATTTACGAAGAACTCACCATTGAAACGCGAGCCTCGGATCGGCATTAAGAATTTCGCTACGCTGGCTCTGGCTTTGACCACATAGCCACGCTAGACAGGGCGAGTCAACCACGAAAGCGGTACCGTTCACGCGATAGGGCAGCCACGTGGCACTGGCTATGAAACTGAAAATTCCCTGTGGCGTGATCCAGAAGATGGCAGCGCACGTCATTCTGCAACTCGATAATCAGGCTTCAGCGTAGTAGTATTCTGCCGACGATGATGCCTGCCCGCCAATCTGATCCACCACCCGAACCAATCGTCGGCATTCCGCCAGAGATTATCGGCCAACCTCGGCGCAGGGAAGGCGCTTCATGGCGGGCCACCTTTGCCGCCCTACAGCACCGGAATTTTCGGTTGTTCTTCATTGGCCAGCTCGTGTCGCTTTCCGGCACATGGGTGCAGAGCACGGCCCAAAGCTGGCTGGTATATCAATTGACCGGTTCCAAGATTCTGCTGGGCACCGTGGCCGCAGTCGGGATGCTCCCCATGCTGCTGCTCTCCCTCTGGGGCGGTTCCGTGGCCGACCGGCATCCCAAGCGCACGGTGATTTTCTATACCCAGATCGGAATGATGCTGACGGCCTTCGTTTTTGCGGCTTTGGTAGGGAGTGGGCACATCCAGA
The DNA here is from genome assembly GCA_903922735.1 of uncultured Verrucomicrobia subdivision 3 bacterium. Classification (GTDB taxonomy): domain Bacteria; phylum Verrucomicrobiota; class Verrucomicrobiia; order Limisphaerales; family UBA11358; genus UBA11358. The sequence goes on along the minus strand of CAIXUZ010000066.1, from coordinate 30,246 downwards.
CTTGGCATATTCTAGTCCTGTCGGCACTTGGCGGCGTGGCCATGGCCTTCGATATGCCTGCCCGGCAGGCGTTCATGGTGGAAATGACTAGCACCGAACACCTGATGAATGCGGTGTCGCTGAACAGCTCCATTGTCAATGGTGCGCGCGTCGTCGGCCCCGCCGTGGCAGGTTTGCTGATGGCGTACGTGGGCATCACTTGGTGCTTCATCCTGAACGGTGTCAGTTTCATTGCGGTGATCGTTGGTCTGATGATGATGCGCCTGCCCGTGTTTATAGCCCCCGCAAAACCACACTCCACAGGACGGCATATCCTTGAAGGCTTTCACTATGTAGCTGGACATCGGCGCGTGCGGATCTTGCTTCTGCTTTTTGCCGTGGTGGGCGTCTTTGGCTGGTCGTATGCAGTGCTACTGCCCGCCTACGCGACCGATATTTTGCATGTGGGTGAAACCGGTTACGGCGTTCTTTTGAGCGCCAACGGCTTTGGTGCGCTGATGGGGGCGCTTACAGTCGCCACGTGGGGTAGCCGGATGCGGCCACGGCTGCTGATTCTTGGCGGATTATGGTTGTTCTCAGCCATGTTGTTGCTGCTGGCCGTTGTACGCTGGTTTCCGCTGGTGCTCCTGTGCTTGGCGGTCGGTGGCTGGGGAATGCTGCTCTATTTCTCAACCGCAAACACGCTCATCCAGAGCAGCGTGTCACACGCAATGCGGGGTCGGGTGATGGGAATCTGGGCGGTGGTGTTCGGAGGCATGATGCCATTGGGTGGCCTCGAATCTGGCTTCCTGTCACATGCCGTGGGCGTGCCGTGGACAATCACTGTGGGTGCTGTGATTTGTGCCGGGGCTGGTTTGGTGACTTGGTGGGTGGTACGCAGTAACCCCACAACCTCTGCTGAACCGCAGGCGTAAAGTCAGGCAGGTAACGCTATGAAGAGGTGTGGAAGCGTGGCCTAAAGCAGCACCAGCTGCCGCTCCGCCGGTTCCCGCAAGCTGCTGACACCCAGCCTTATCACACTCGCTTGCTTTATGGCGGCCGCAATTATTGAGAATTGGCTTTCACGTCGGCAGGGTTCGGCGGTTGTTGCAAATGTCTATTGGAGGAAACCAGCACTTCCCCCTTGTTTGACCAATATCCCCATGTTAATGACATCCATGCAAATCGTTTCCCCATTCAATTATTATAGCCTGCTGGTTATCGTTTTCACGCTGGTGATTTCCCCTGTGATTCCTGCACAGGAATCCCCAAAACCCCTCAAAGCCCTCCTGATAATCGGTGGTTGCTGCCATGATTACGCAAACCAGAAGGTTATCCTCAAGCACGGCATTGAGGCGCGGGCGAACGTCATCGTGGATGTCGTTTACGTACCAGACGGCAATACGCATCCCGCATTTCCGATCTACGGCCATCCCGATTACGCGCAAGGCTACGATGTGGTCATCCACGACGAATGTGCTGCCGACATAACTAATCAGGAAATCATCCAAGGCGTGCTCAAGCCGCATCAGGACGGCATTCCCGGCGTGAACCTGCATTGCGCCATGCACTGCTACCGCTTTGGTGATTTCAAGAAGCCCGTGGCGGCGAACGCGGACAACGCCCATTGGTATGAATATCTTGGCCTCCAATCTAGTGGCCACGGCCCGCAGGAGCCGATTGCCATCACGTTTACCAACAAGGCTCATCCCATCTGCAAAGGGCTTGTGGATTGGACGACAATTCGCGAAGAACACTACAACAATATTCAGGTCTTTGACACCGCTCGCGCACTCGCACACGGAACTCAAGTCATCAGGAACAAAGCTGGCGAACCGCAGCGCACCAATGATTTCGTCGTCGCTTGGGTGAATACGTACAAAGGCAAAACCCGCGTCTTCTCCACGACCATCGGCCACAACAACGCTACCGTAGCCGACGACCGTTATCTCGACCTTGTGACGCGTGGTCTGCTCTGGGCCTGTGACAAGCTTGACGCCAGCGGTAACCCCAAACCCGGCTACGCGGCAAAGTAAACCGCTGTCACTTGATTATCGATGAAACGCCGAAAATTTGCGCGGTGGGCTATGGTGAATTTATACCCATCGCCGATAATGTGACGCTGAAAACTTCGCGTCTCACGCTATAAAACAGATCAGTGACCAAACCTCTCGACGTTGTTGGCCCGGCCTTTCCAGACCACGCTGAATTTCCCAAACTGGTTCATGAGGCACAGGCATTCGCTCGCCAGCGCAAACATCCGCTGGCTGCTCGGATATTTTTTGAAGATCACATTTTTTACCACCAATCGGTTCCTGACGATGGTGGAATCCGTCTCGACCACCAGCGCCATATTTTTCAGGTCGATGGCTTCAGCCCCGAACCATACGACCGCCTCGTCCAATGCGAGCTTTAGCGCGTTAAACTCCGCCTCGTTGTTAGTACCGAACCCAAAGTCAGCCCGGCTACGCTTCAAGATTTCTTTGCCGTCCAGCTTGACCTGAAAAGACCCGTATTTTTTACCGGGATTGCCGAGGCAGCCGCCGTCGAAATAGATTTCGACCCGGCGAGCAGTTCGGACGGGCGGTGACACGACTCTAAGCCCATCATCGAACAGGCTCATTGTCTGGTAGTTTCCTTTGCTCTCGTCTGATTTCATGTCATTGAGTGGAATGATACGCTGGTGAGGTGCGCGGCTTGAAGCAGTTTCTCTTGCCCGAAAGCAGCTGCCTGCCCGCCGGTTCCCGCAGGCTGCTGACGCAGGCGCAGCGGGCGCGACACCAAGCGTTCTCGTCCGAGCAACCAGCAAGCGAGTCGGTATACGTCCCCGGCCTCCGTCAGCGGTTTCTCAACGGTAAATTGTCGCGTTAACCACGGTTGATCCCACGGTACCCACGATTATCGACTACGGGTGGGCCGTGAAGCTGTGACACGTGCTTGCACCAGTCCAATTCCGCTGTATTCGCTGCTTCCCGTCCGGCATGATTTTCGCCGGTGCTTAAAAAATCCAGCTCATCACCTTGGGACGCCTTGCTAGACGGTCGTTTTGATTCGACTCGTCCGGGCCGCACCCTCTGGCGGCTGTTTGCCGACCAGCGCGGCAAGGTCATGGGTGCCGTCGCGCTGTTTGTCATCAAACAGTCACCGGCCTCCCTGATGCCGCTGGCCGTGGGCATGATCGTAGACGCGCTCACGCCGTTACATGATGGCTCCTTCAGGCGGGTGCTCTGGATTGCAGGAGTCTACCTGTTGCTGCTCGCTCAAAACCCGTTCCTCCACACAGCCTTTGCCCGGATCATGAGCGGCTTGTTACGCCATATGCAGTTCAACCTGCGCAGCGCGCTGGTGGAGCGATTGCAGCAGCTGGCGGTGAGCTTTCACGAAGATAAACAGTCCAGCGCTCTGCAAACGAAAATTCTCCGCGACGTGGACGCCATTGATGGGCTGTGCCGCTATCTCATGCTGAACGGTCTGAACGGGCTGCTCGTCATCCTCTACGTCACCGTGATCGCGCTGGTGCGGCAGCCCATTCTGGCGCTGTATTTTCTGGTGACCGTCCCCGCCGGGATCGCTCTGTTGAAACTTTTCGACCGTCGATTCAAGGAACAGTACAAGGCGCTGCGGATTGAAACCGAGCAGATGAACACCCGTGTCGGCGAAATGCTGCAAATGCTGCCGGTCACGCGGGCGCACGGCTTGGAAGAGCAGGAGACACGCAGCGTGCGTTCCGTCTTCCAGCGCCTGAGCGAGCGCGGCCTGCAAGTCGACACGCTGACAGAGCTGTTCGCCTCCAGCTCATGGTTCACCTTCATTGTCTTCCAGCTGGCCTGTCTGGTCTTCTCCGCTTGGCTGGTCGTTCACCACAAGATCACCGTGGGTGACGCGGTGATGTATCAGACTTATTTCGGAATGCTCATCGGCGCGGTTCAGCAAACACTGGGCGTGTTCCCGGCGCTGGCGCAGGGGCGCGAGGCCATCCGTTCCATCGGCGAGATTTTAGAAGCCCCCGAAGTGGAGGATTACAGCGGCAAACGCCCGGCCCCGGTGCCCACGAGCGGTGAGATCGTATTTGAAAATGTGAGTTTCCAGTATCCGCGCGGTCGGGAGATCGCATTAAAGGACGTTTCCTTACGCATCATTCCCGGCGAAACAATCGCCTTTGTCGGCGAATCCGGTGCGGGCAAATCCACCCTCGTCAATCTGGCGATGGGCTTTCGCCCACCTACCTCCGGGCGCGTGTTGCTCGACGGTCACGACCTGAGGGTTCTGGACTTGCGTACCTATCGGCGGCAGATCGGCGTGGTGCCGCAGACGACGGTTTTATTCAACGGCAGTCTCCGGGAGAATGTCAGCTACGGTCTGGAAAACGTCAGCGATGCGCGGCTGTGGGACATTCTGGCCGAAGCCAACCTCTCAGAATTTGCCCGCAGCTTGCCGCAGCAGCTCGACACGCCGCTGGGAGAAAGCGGTGCCCGGCTTTCCGGCGGACAGCGGCAGCGACTCGCCATCGCGCGGGCCTTGATTCGCAACCCCCGCATCATCCTCTTGGATGAAGCCACCTCCGCGCTCGACACCGAATCCGAGCGCTTGGTGCAGGAGGCGATCGTCCGGCTCGCTCAAGGGCGAACGACCCTGATTGTCGCCCACCGTTTCTCCACGATCCGGCAGGCTCATCGCATTGTCGTTTTACAGGGCGGGAAAATAGTGGAAATAGGCACCCCGCAAGAACTGATGGCGATGGGTGGTCACTTTACCCGGCTGGCACGACTGCAATCTTTTACTGCCACTGCTGCCTGACAATCATTCCCGCCTCGGTGACGACTGGACGGTTAAGCTTTGACCACCGTGTTGATCACCGAAGAAATCCATCCACCGGCTCGCTGACGGGATTCCAGTAGCTGATTTTCCTAATTTGTCCCGTCGACGCGATGGTCAGCACCGTCGCACAGTTCGTTTGTACCGGAAACGCCGCCAACATCTCAGCTGAATCCACGAGCATAATGCGCTGCGGGTATTTCCGCATTTTAGGAAAAGCAAACCATCGAGCCACGGCTGGCATCGTGTGGACGTCCATCAGATAAGCCGCACGCTGTTTTTCCAGAAACCCCGCCCCTTGTTCCGCCAGTTTATGATTGGCTGCCTTAGCGCAGGCCATTTCCATGGCAACCAATACAAACTGGATGTTGGTGGTGAGCGTGAAATCTTTGCCAAACTGGTCTTTGGCTACAATCGGCGGAAATGTGTCCCCAACGACCAGTGGTGCGGCGTGGGCCGGGAGCCAGCACAGGCAGACAAACAGTGGGAGCAAGAATCTCATCGGCATCAGAACTACCCCTGCGGCTTTGCAAATGCAAGGGCTCCCCGGTTGGCCTATCAACTATTTCGCACCCGTTCTTTCTTGTCTTCGAGTTCAGCGAGAATCTTCTTTCGTTCATTGGCGAGCTGGCTGCTGAGGGCCGCCTCAGCCTCGGCATCCTCGGCCACTTTGAGCATTTCGCCTTTGAGGGCAATTTCCCGCTCGGCAATTTTGGCGGCGTAGCGGTTGTCCAGTTCGGCGAGCTTTCTTTTCTTTTCAGCGGTGAGCTTGCGGGCGGGGGCGGTTTTGTTAAAACGCTCCATGGCGATTTCGTAGGCGGATTTCATGATGGTTAAAGTCTGAATTTCATGCGCAGTTCTGACAATAAAGTGCTTTCCCAGGTCGTCACATGGCCATCGCTGGTCATCAGGCTTTCTACCATCGCCACCACCTGCCGCTGTTGGGTGCGTTCAGAAAACGTATCGGCCAGCGCCAGCGCCCGATCTTTGGCTGTTTGAATGGAGCGCAAAAATGGCCGCATCTTGGTCACGGCGGCATCGAATTCGCGCTGCCGGTCGGTTTCCTCCGTGTAACCCATGGCGGCTAAGAGTTTCTGCAACTGCTCGTCCTCGGTGGCTGCCAGATGGCCGTCCGCATACATGGCCAGAATCAGCAGATCGAAAAGCGCTTGTTGCTGGGAACTCGAAAATGTTTTGAGGTCGCTGTCCATGCCGTAAGGATGTCGCAGTGGGCTTCTGAATTCAATGCTCAGGCTTGGTGCCAATGGTGCAGGAACTGTCTTCACACGGCCGGGCACCGAATAGGCGTCCCAGCGGAACCCGGTAGCGGGCAAACAATTCGTAGCCCCGGTTTGATAAAATTCGCAATATCGGCCAGCCCGTCGGCGCCAGCAGCCAGCCCAATCCAATCAGCCGGTAGGCCTGGCGAAACACTTCGACTTTGGTGATGATCCGGCCATCCGGATAAATGCCGTGCATCACGCCCATCACTTGAGCCCGCGTCAGTCTGTGGCTGGCGGCATCGAAGTCGGGTTGGGAAATATCTTCGAAGGCTAATTGCCCGCGCTGGTCCCGCCGTTTCATCCAACGGGCCTCCCTGGCGCAGAACGGACAGCTGCCATCGAACAGCAGCTTTAATTTCCAGTGGGGTTTGTTTTCCACGCGCACACCTTACCCTATGTCGCCGTTAATGCCCATGGTGATAATATCCGCCACCCCGATCATACCCGTGGTAATACGGACCCCCTCCCCACCAGAACACCGGCCAGGGGTCAACATACACGGGAGGGTAAGCATAAGTGTGCTGGATTACGGTGGTGGTGGTTTGCCCCGGCGGTTTGCTGGCAGTATTGATCAAGGCATTGATCACCCCGTCGCTGGCCCCGGCATTTTTCAAGGTAATGATCTGGTCGGCCGTCAAATAGTAACGGGTGCCGGAGTTTTGGATCTGGTTGACTATGATGGCATCACCAACCTTGGCCTGAACCAAAGCTTGCACTTCGGCGAGCGAAGGGCCGGCTGGCGGGGGCGGGGCGATCGTCGTATAAGTTCGCGTGGCGCAGCCGGCCAATAAAAGACCGGCCAGGGGAATCAACCATATGGTTTTCATGCTTGAACATGGCTTGATTTGGCGGTTCGGACAAATTCAGCTTTCCAATTCTTATTAACATGATTAAATTCTTTGAACTAAAGCCAAGAATCATTGTCTCTTAATCTGAACCCTGTTATTAAACCTGAACCCTGTTATGGAAAATTATGAAAAAAATCCTCGCCCTGCTTGCCGCCGCCGTTGTGGCCGTGTCCGCCTACGCCGGTGAATTTGCGGACATCAGCATTGCTGAAGTCAAAACCCTCGCTGAATCCAAAAAAGCCGTGATCATTGATGTCAATGGCGGCGATTCCTACAAAATGGGTCACGTCCCCGGCGCGCTGAGTTACGCGGCCATCAAGGATAAACTGGCCGACAGCCTGCCCAAGGACAAGGGCTCGTTGATCATTGCCTATTGCGGAAGTCCCAAGTGCGGTGCTTATCTGGCCGCCGCCAAAGCGGCCGAGCAGCTGGGTTATACGAACATCAAGCACATGTCGGCCGGGATCTCCGGCTGGCGCAGTGCGGGCATGAAGACCGAATAATTTCTAAACTCCTTTATCGCGGGCGGATTGGAAACAATCCGCCCTTTTCTTTTTCCGATGGATTGGCTCAAAAACGGCGGTGGCCCAGACTGCGGTCAAATCCAATGGTCCCGACCCGCAAACCCACAACTCACCCTTTACTTGTTTTGGTTGGCCGATAAAATGCACAGACATCCAGCGCCGAATAAAAACATAAAATAATTATTTGATATGCAAACCTCACGTCGTTTCTTCCTCCGGAGCATTGCCGCCTCCGCGGCCGCCGCCCCGTTCATCCTCCCCTCGCACGTCTGGGCGGCCCCCACCGGACCCAACAGCAAGCTGACCCTTGGCTTCATCGGCATGGGCATCCAGATGCGCGGGCTGTTGAGCACCTTTATCGGCCGGCAGGACACGCAGGTTGTTGCCATCTGCGACGTGGATACCAATCGTCGCAATGCCGCCAAGAAGCGCGTGGATGATTTTTATAAAAACAGCAATTGCGACGCCTACCATGATTTTCGTGAGATCATCAATCGCAAGGATATTGACGCGGTCTGTATTGCGACGCCCGATCATTGGCACGCCATCATCACGCTTGCCGCGTTGCGCGCCGGCAAGGATGTCTATTGTGAAAAACCGCTGACGCACAACATCCACGAGGCCATCGAAGTCATGCAGGCCGTGGATAAAAACAAGCGCATCTTGCAAACCGGTTCGATGCAGCGCTCGATGAAGGAATTCCGCATCGCCTGCGAGCTGGTGCAGAACGGCGTCATTGGCAAGATCAGCCACGTCGAGTGCCAGTTTGGCGACCCGGGTCGGCCCTATGATTTGAAAGCGGAGGAGGCGGAGCCCGGCCTGGACTGGGATATGTGGCTTGGACCCGGCCCGGTGGGAGCCTATAACACCGAGCTCAGCCCGCGCGGCAGCGATTACAAACACTTCCCGCACTGGCGCACTTACAAAGAATATGGCGGCGGCATGGTCTGCGATTGGGGTGCTCACCACCTCGATATCGCCCAGTGGGGACTCGGCATGGACAACCGCGGCCCCGTCGAAGTCGTTCCGCCGAGCGACGCGAACGCCAAGCGCGGCTGCAAGCTGGTTTATGCCAACGGCATCTATGTGCAGCACGGCGACGGCTTCGGCGTCCATTTCCACGGCTCCAATGGCGAGGTGAAAGTGAACCGCAGCAAGTTCGAGCTGATTGTGGACGGCAAGACGATTGCCAAATTTGACGAAAAGAAACCCAAGCCCGGCGAGAAGCCCCCGAAGAGCGAAACCTCCTGCACCGCCGAGGTGCAGAAGGCGGAAAAGGCTTTCCTCCAGAACGCCAAGATTCAGCTCTACAATAGCAAGAACCACATCTCCGACTTCATGGATTGCGTCCAGAGCCGCAAGAAACCCATCACGAGCGAAATCGTCGGCGGCCACAGCGCCATCTGCTGCCACCTGATGAACCAGAGCTATTACAACCATGCGCGCATCGCCTGGGATCCGGTCAAGCTTGCGTTCACCGGCGGCACCGGCAATCCGAAATGGCTGACCCGCGAATACCGCGGGCCGTGGACGGTGTGATCCCGCCCTGACAATTTTTGGGGAAACCCTGGAAACGTCATAAATATTGGTTGGGAACGCCGGGCTGTGCCCGGCGTTCCGCTTTTCAAAAGATGACAGCAAAACACCCGCCCAGCGCCTTCATTGACGCCGTTCGTTGGCAACGGTAACTTCTCCCCATGATTGATGTTGCAGAGATCCATCCTCGCGCCGGTATGACCAAAGAAAAGTTCGCACCGCTGGCGCAGGAGATTTTCACGCTCAAGCAACAGCTCAACGCCGTCATCCTCGCGCACAACTACCAGGTGCCGGAGATTCAGGACGTGGCGGATTTCGTGGGCGATTCACTCGGCCTCGCGCAGCAGGCGGCCAGGACGGATGCGGATGTCATCGTGTTCTGCGGCGTGCATTTCATGGCGGAGACGGCGAAAATTTTGAACCCCGGCAAAATCGTGGTGCTGCCGGACCGCGACGCGGGCTGTTCGCTGGAGGCAAGCTGTCCCGCGCCCGAACTCGCGAAATTGCAGGCGACCAACCCGAATTTCTGGACCATCGCCTATATCAATTGCAGCGCAGCGGTGAAGGCGCTGTGCGATGTCATCGTGACCAGCGGCAACGCGGAGAAAATCGTCAATGCCGCGCCGAAAGATCGCGATCTTCTTTTCGTGCCGGACGAAAATCTCGGCCAGTGGGTGATGGAACAAACGGGCCGCCAGATGACGTTATGGAAAGGCAACTGTTACGCGCACGTCGAGTTCCAGCGCGACCAGGTGCTGGCGGCGAAGCGGCAGTTCCCCGATGCGAAAATTGTCGTTCACCCCGAAAGCGTGCGGGCCGTTCGAGACTTGGCGGATTCGGTCTGCTCGACGGAGAAGATGATCACCTATTGCCAGACGAGTCCGGCGCAGCGGTTCGTCATTGTAACGGAGTCCGGCATCATTCATCGGTTGCAGAAGGAATGTCCGGGCAAGGAATTTCTCTGCGCGCCAACGGTGGACGCGCTGCGCGCGCCGACGGATCCCTGCCATTGCAGCGAGTGCAAATTCATGAAGCTGAACACACTTGAGAAAGTGCGCGACTGTATGAAAAATCTCGCCCCGCGCGTGGAATTGCCGCCGGAAATCATCCGGCGCGCCCGCCTGCCGATTGAGCGGATGCTGGAAATATCCGCGAAGCCGATTGAGAATGCTGGGTGAATCCGGCCAGTGAAGTGTTGCGTCATTATCGCCATGGCCATTCTTCCTCCGCTCGCTACCCCCACGGAAAATCAGGAATACGTCATTCTGCTTCACGGCCTGTGCCGCACGAGCCGCTCGATGGCGTCGATGGAACAGGCTCTGTCAGCGTCCGGTTATCGCGTTCTGAACGTGGATTATCCATCGCGCACCGCCGCGATTGAGAAGTTGAGTGACGAGGCGATTGGTCCGGTCGTCGCTGACTGCCAAAAGGCTGGCGCGTTGAAAATTCATTTTGTCACGCACTCGCTCGGCGGAATTCTCGTCCGCAGTTATCTGTCCCGCCACGCCATTTCGAACCTGGGTCGCGTGGTGATGCTCGGCCCGCCGAATCAAGGCAGCGAAGTCGTGGACCAGCTGGGGGCGTGGTGGGTTTTCAAAAAGCTCAACGGCCCGGCGGGAAGCGAGCTGGGCACGGGCAAAGCATCCACGCCCAATCAGCTCGGCCCGGCGAAATTTTGCGTCGGTGTGATTGCCGGCGACCGCTCCATCAATTGGATTAACAGCGTGCTCATTCCCGGCCGCGATGACGGCAAGGTTTCGGTCAGACGAACGAAGCTGGAGGGCATGGCCGACCATATTGTCATTCATGCCGCTCACCCTTTTCTCCTGCGCAACCAAACCGCCATCCAGCAGACCATCCATTTTCTGCGCACAGGCCGATTTGAGCGGGGGGGGGGCGGACTGAGATTTCAGCCCGTTGAACTATTTTCAGCGGCTCGTAAATCGTCATTCATAAATCGGAAATGAACGGCCATATCGGCGGTGGTCGTCAGAGCGCCAAGTGCAGGATACCCGCTTTGACGCAGGCCCAGACCAGGCAAAAGGACACGCCGGCGGTGACGGGAATGGTCAGAATCCACGCCCACACAATGCGCTCAACCACCCCCAGCTTCAGGGCGCTGAACCGTTTGGCGCAGCCCACGCCCATGATGCTGGTGCTGATGGCGTGCGTGGTGGAAACCGGCATGCCCAGCGAACCGGTAATCGCGAGCACGGTGGCTGCCGTCGTTTCCGCCGCAAAACCATGCACGGGCTGAAGTTTCACCATCTTGTGCCCCATGGTTTTGATGATGCGCCAGCCGCCGGCCGCGGTGCCGGCCGCCATGATGAGCGCGCAAAGAACCACCACCCAGTTCGGGATTCCCTGGCTCTTCACATCCGCCGGCGCCGGCATATAGCCGAACTGTAGGAAATTCGGCAGGGCCGCTACCATCTGATCTCCCAGGGTGAGGTTAAACGGGCTGGAACCTTCCTTGGTCACCAGAAAACCGGCCCAGGACGGCAAGTCGGCAAACACTCCGGAGGTGGTGGCGGCGACGAGCGCGAGCGTGATGATGCCCATGCATTTCGTGGCGTCGTTCATGCCGTGGCCAAAACCCATGTAGGCCGAACTGAACAATTGCAATTTTCCAAATACGCGGCTCACCGTGGTCGGCCGCCATTTGCGCAGCAGGAAATACAAAATAAGCATGAAGAGGAACCCGCCGGCAAAGCCTAGGACCGGCGAGGTGAACATGGGGACCACCACCTTGTAAAAGAGGCCGCTTTTATCCGCGTGCGGTTTGACCACCGTCTCCACCACCGCGACCCGCCCGCAGAAGGCCACCACCTGCACCTTGTTGGTGCCCAGATGAATCGTATGGGTGCCGTTCGTCTTCAATCCGTCCCCCAGCGCCGCCACCACTTCGGCGGGTGCGGGCACCAGGTTTTTATCTTTTTTATCTTTTACCTCGGTCCATTTCACGGCGCTCCAGACTGAAACCGGCTTGCCGTCCTTGTCGGTCAGCGGCTTGAGGTCGTCCAGGCAGGCCGCATAGGCGATGGCCGCACCAATGAGGCAGCCCACCAGCGCGTGGCTGGAACTGGAAGGCAGGCCGTAATACCAGGTCAGCAGATTCCAGCCGATGGCCGCGAACAAGCCGCAAACCAGGACCCCTTGCGTGATGAAATGCGCATCCACCAGCCCGCTGGAAATGGTCTTTGCCACCGCCAGGCCGAAAAAAGCGCCCAACAGGTTCGTGACCGCCGCCAGCGCAATCGCCTGCCGCGGCGTTAGCACCTTGGTGCCCACGACGGTGGCGATGGCGTTGGCGGTGTCGTGAAAACCGTTCGTGTAGGTGAAAATCAACGCCACCAGGATGACCGTGAATACCAGGAGCATGGTCGTCAGGAGTTTTTGAGGACGATGTGCATGACCACGTTGCCGGTGTCATGGCAGCGGTCCACGACCTTCTCCATCAGTTCAAAGACGTCCCGGATGATCATGGCGCGGAGCGGATCAAACTTGCCGGCGTAGAGGTCGCGCAGCAGCTCGTTCATGTATTTGTCGGCCTCGCCCTCGACGTATTGGAGGCGGTCGTTCAACCGTTTTATTTTTTCCAGATCCTTCATGTCCCGCAACTGCTTGACCATTTCATGCACGGCGTCCGTGGCCTTGGCCATCATGTCGGCCTGCTTGGAAAAATCCACGCCTTCCATGTGCGGACTGGCGATCACCAGCCGCTCGGCCAGCTTCTCGGCGGCCTTCGGAATGCGATACAGCCCGCGGGCCAGGGCCTCGATGTCCTCGCGCTCCAGGCCGGTGATGAAGGTCTGCACTAGTTCCACGCTGATCTGCTCGGAAATCTTCTTTTCCTTGCGGCGCGTCAGGACGAGGTCGTCAAAATTCTGCGTGTTGCGCGGCGACTTGATCATCTCGATGACCAGCCGGACGCTTTCGTGGGATTCCTGGGCGGCGGCTTCGAGCAGTTCCTGAAAACGGTCGCCTTTGCTGAAAAGTTTTTGCAATGAGAACATAAATTTTTTGGGATGATCGCGCAGTCTGAAATTCCAACCGGCTGGATTCTGCAAATTTTCTATCTTGCCCGCAAGTCACAACCGGAAACTTTGCCCGCCCGCGTTTCCCCGGAGAAAAATCAATCTCCGACCAAGAAGAATCCCAAAATCACCAGCGCCCCCACGCTGACTCCCGCCACGAGCGTGCCAAGCAAGCGGTTGGCGGTTAGCTTGATGCCTTGACCGGTATTGACCTGCGCCAAGAGCCAGCCGCCGAAGATAAATAGACCCAGGATGATTACGCTGTGGGTAATCCAATGGTGGCCGGTGAGCTTCTGCATCCCGGCCAAGACGGCGGGGATTTTTTCTTTCGCGATGACCAGTAGGCCATTGGCCACGCTGGCCACGGCCAAAACGAGTCCAAAGGACAAGGTGTACCGGGAGAGATTGTTATTTTCCATGATAATTTCAGGTTGAGATTTTTATTTCGCCAGCAATCCCATTTTAACGCCCATGGCGATGACGGCGCCATGGCCTTCCATCATCAAGGCCAGCAGGACCACCATGGCGGCGACCCAAAGCACCACGCGGCGCGCAGCTTTATTGGCCGCCAGGTTGTCGGCGGCGGCGATGGGCAGATAGGTGACCAGCATCAGCAGGATGATGACCAGATGCTCCTTGGTCTCCATGAAGAAATTATGGGCGAATGGCCAAGGTCCCTTCAAAATGACCGCCTTGTCGGTTTTGTAAAAATAGACATACCAGTAACCGGCCACCAGAAAAGCCGCCCACATGAACGCCGCCGCCGCGCAACTCAACTTGCGGATGCGGTTTAGATTGGCTTCGGAGACGTTCAGCACATCCACAAAAATCCAGACGGTGGCGATGACACAAGCCACCCCCAATAAAACATGCGCCATCAAGATCAGTTCATTCATATCAGGATTAAAAATGTTCGTCCCTGGGACGCCGGCGAAACAACTGGGTTACGCTCGGTCATCAGTACGGGCAATCTGCCTTATCGAAACCGGGAGTCAAGCCCACCGCAAAATTATGGATTGCAATGTCGCCGCTCATCTTCTTAAAGTTCGCGGCGGCTTGCGCTACCCTTTTTCCATCATGAACCACGGTGTAAAAATCATCCTGCTGGCCTTGGGTTTGAACCTGTTGCCAGCAGCTCGCATTCACGCAGGCCCGCCGTTCTTGACCGACGATCCGGCGCCGGTGGATTATCAACACTGGGAAGCGTATCTTTTTGGCGCCGGCGACCACACCGGTGAAGGATATAGCATAAACGGCCCAGCGGTGGAGTTGAATTATGGCGTGCTGCCTGACACCCAATTGCACCTCGTCGTGCCCATGACCACCGTGGGCGGCAGTGGTGTCCCAACCGTTTCCGGTTTGGGCGACACCGAGTTCGGCATCAAATAACGTTTCCTGCCTGAAACCAATGGCTGGCCGCAAATCGGCGTTTTTCCGATGGTCGAATTGCCGACCGGCGACGCGGATCGCGGTTTGGGCAATGGTCGCGCCTGGTTTCGTCTGCCTTTGTGGATTCAAAAAAGTTTCGGGCCATGGACCACCTACGGCGGCGGGGGTGTGGCCTTGAATTCCGCGCCCGGCCAGCGCGATTACGCGTTTGGTGGCTGGCTCGTGCAGCGCAATTTTGGCGAACGGCTCATGCTCGGCGGCGAAATCTTTGCGCAAGGTGCGGCGGCTGAGGGTGACCAGGGATTTGCCGCGTTCAATTTTGGCGGGTCATACACCCTCTGCCAAAATTTCAGCTTGCTCTTTAGTGCGGGCCACAGCTTTGCCGGTGACCGGCATACGCTCTGGTATTTTGGCGGTTACTGGACTTGGTGAGCGGAGGGTTGTTTCGGCGTCGGTTAAACCGATTTGTCGTCGGCCCTGCCGACAAGGGCTGCCCTCGGTCTGACCGCTCACGCGCAATCAACCTACGCATCCATTGACTAGCTGCCGAATAAGGGCCCACTTGCCGTCAATAAATTCAAGGATTTCCTTGAAGATTCGCCAAACGATTTGGTTTTGTGTGTTGGCCAGTTACCAACCAGTATAAACGCAATTATTTGAAACAACCCTGGCTATTTAAGCTTGGCTAATCAATTCTTGCTTCGATTATTGCACTGCGGAACTGCTCCAGCTAACCATCTCTCCATCAGCCTGATCCATTTTATTTTCAGGTTCGGCAAATTTATACCGTCAACATTAAATCTTACGAATAGTAAATTAATTCAGACATTTGTCACAATGTCACCGCAGTGCGCCAATTTCGTAATGCAATCTAGCCTGCTGGATGAGTACGTTGTAGCGCGCGTTGGCGTCGGTGATTTGCGCTGAAGTCAGGCTCAACTGCGCCTGGCTCAATTCCACGATGGAACTGCTGCCGATTTTGTAACGCGCCGCCGCCAGTTCATAAGCCTCGCCGGCGTTGCGGACGAGCTGTTCTGTGGTGCGATGTTGTTCCAGCGCGGTGTTCACATTCAGCCAGGCAATATGCACGTCGCGCACAATTATGTTTTCCAGTGCGCGCACCAGTTCCTTGTCGGCCTGCGCCTTCAGTTCTGCTTCATGCTGTCGCGCCAGATAAAGTCCACCGGCAAACAACGGCAGGCTCAATTGAATGCTCCCCACCTCGTAATTGTCCGGCAAATGCGAGTCATGCGATGGCGAGTCGCCGATCATGCCTACGGCGGAAACAACCGGCAGCCGTGCTTCGCTCTGCGATTTGGCAAACCGTTGCGCGGCGGTGTGTTGATGGCGCAGGCTCAATAATTCGGGCCGCCCGGCCAGCGCCGTTTCGACCAATTCTGAAACGTCGTTCGTGGCCATAAAAACAGGTTCCGCTGGTTGGGCCAGTCGTAGGGGGCGCGGTTCGTGATAGCCCAGCGCCGTGGAGAGCGAGGCCAGCGCGTCCTCGGCGTTGTTCCGCGCTTTTTGCAGCAACAGTTTGCTTTCCTGAACGGCCACGCGGGCAAAACTAACGTCCAGTTCCGACTTCAATTTGTTGGAGGCGAGCACGCTCACCTGATCCAGCAACAATTGGCGCGTGTCCACCGTCTGCTGCGCGACGCGCTGCACGGCTTGCGCTTGCAGCGTGCTGAAGTAATTGACGTCCACCTGCAATAAAACATTTTCGCGGGTGGCGTTGGCATTTTGCCTTTCCGCCTGCGCCTGGAATTTGGAGCTGGCCGTGAGATTGGCCGTGTGTCCGAAATCGAAGAGAAGCAGGTTCACCGCCAGGCCGCCGGCCACGCGGTCGTAAATGCTCGGGTTATTGATGCCGCCGGCCATGATGCGGGCGTCCTCATTTTCCGCGCCTACGGCGTTCCCGTAGGCATTGAGGGTCGGGAAAAATCCGGCGCGCGTTTGCTTTACGACCTCCTGGGCGGCGAGCGCCCGATAATTCGCGGCGGCGATTTGAGGATGGTTTTGCAGCGCCAGCTTCTCGGCATCGGCCAGATTCAAAATGGGCGTGGGGTCAGTGCTTCCGGCCGCCGGAACGTTGCCGGCAAATAAGACCGAAACCGTCAGCGCAAAAATAATTCGGATCATATTGAAATTCAGTTAGTGAGCCATGGGCGGAGTTCCGTCCGGAGGATTATTTGCCAACGCTGCTTCCTGCCGCCGATACAGGATGAAATACGCCGCCGGCACAACGAACATGGTCAGCACGACCGATACGGCGAGACCGCCGATGATGGCGCGGGCGAGCGGAGCGTAGGCTTCGCTGCCGGTGCCCAGTTTCAGCGCCATCGGAATCAGGCCGATCAATGTGGCCAGCGAGGTCATCAATACCGGCCGTAAACGCACGCGGCACGCGAACGAAACTGCTTCTCGCAATGGCCGGCCTTCCGCCCGCAGCCGGTTGGTGAATTCGACAATGAGAATGCTGTTGGAAACAACGATGCCGACCATCATCACCACGCCCATCAGCGACATGACGTTGAGCGTCGTGCCGGTGGCGAAGAGCGTGATCAGCACGCCGGTCAAACCCGTCGGCACGGCGAGCAATATCAGCAATGGGTCGAGGAAGGATTTGAATTGGGCCACCAGGATCAAATAAACGAGCACCGTTGCCAGAATCAACCCGAGACCGAAGCTGCGAAACGAAACCTGCATCGCGTGGGCCGAACCGCGCACGACCACGCGGACATTCGATGGCAGTTTTAATTCGTCCACAATCTTTTGCACTCCCTTTAAAACCTGGCCGAGATCTTCGCCTTTGGGCGAAACATAAACATCCATTTCGCGGCGCAGTTGATAGTGGTCCACTTCGGTTGGTGCCGTCCGGTGGCTGATCTTGCTCAAAGCGTCGAGCCGCGTTGGCTGCGCCGATTTTTCGCCGCGTACGGGAATGGACGACAGGTCGGCCAGGTTTTTTACAAAGCCTTCGGGATATTGGACGGTGAGCATGTAATCATTGCCGCTTTTAGGGTCCACCCAAAAACTCGGCGCGATCATCTGGTCGGAAGACAGCGCCGTAATGACATTGCCGACGACTTCTTTTTCATTGAGTCCCAGCTGGGCGGTGTGCAGCCGGTCAATGTCCAGTTGCAGGGCGGGATAATCCACGTCCTGTGGCACCAGCACGTCGCTGACCTCCGGCAGCGCCGAAACTTTTCGGGCGATGTCCGTCGCGATTTTGTGGGCGGCTTGAAGATCTTTGCCGGTGACTTGGATGTCCAGCGGCGCGGGCATCCCCAAATTCAAGATGGCGTCCACGAGGCCGCCGGTCTGGAAATAAGCGGTCACTTGCGGCAGCTCTTTTTTCAGCCGCGCGCGCACCAAATCCATGTATTGAAAACTGCTCAATTGATGGCCGGCATTGAGGCCGACCTGGACAAACGCCGTGTGCGGGCCGGAATTGGGCGTGTAGATCGAGGAGAACCCCGGTTGCACGCCGATGTTGGAGACGATGATTTTTAAATCATTGGTGGGCACGGTTTCGCGGACAATTTGTTCCACTTGTTGCACCAGTTGATCGGAGAGTTCCAGGCGCGTGCCGGTCGCGGCTTTGACATTGATGACGAACTGGCTGGGATCGGTGCGCGGAAAATACGCTTCGCCGATGAACGGATACAGCGCGAGGCTCAAAATAAAAACACCTGTGATGCCGAGTACTGTGGCGATCGGCCGCAGTAGTGCGTGGGTCAGCCAGCCTTCATAGCGGTCCAGCCAATGATGAAACTGGCGGTTGAACCAGGTGTTGAAATCCCGGCCCCAGCCTTTTTTGATTTCAACTTCACCGGCGACGTGGCCGTGATGGGATTTGATGAGTTTGGCGCAGAACAGCGGCACGACCGTCATCGCCACAAAATAGGAGGCGACCAGCGATAGAATGACCGACGATGCCAGCGCGGTGAACAGAAACTTGCTCACGCCATAAAGAAAAATGACCGGAAAAAACACGATGGCCGTCGTCAATGTGGCGGCGAGCACGGGCAGCGCCACTTCCTGGCCGCCGCGCTCGGCGGCAATCTCCGGCGGCTCGCCCATTTCGATGTGGCGGAAAATATTTTCGAGCACGACCACGGAATTATCAATCAACCGTGAAAAGGCGAGCGCCAGTCCGCCGAGAATCATCGCGTTGACAGTGCTGCCGCCGAGCGACAACGCGATGAACGCCGCGAGCGCGGAAAGTGGAATGGAAAGAAATACCGCCACCGTGGCTCTCATGCTGCCGAGAAAGACCAGAATCATCACGCCGGTGAGCACGAGGCCGATCAAGCCTTCGTGGATCAGATTCTCAATCGCGTTGCGCACGAATACGGATTGATCGAAAACCACTTTGGCCACGAGCTGTTTCGGCACGTCCATCAGATGCGCGACGGCGTCCTTGATGCCGTCTACCACCGCAATCGTGTTCGCGTCACCGCCTTGTTTTAGCACGGGCAGATAAACCGATGGCTGGCCGTCCACGCGCACGACATTGTTTTGTATTTGCGAGCCGTCCACTGCGTGGCCGACGTCGCCGACAAGCACGGAGGCATTGCCAATGGTTTTCAACGGCACCCGGTCGATGTCCTTCAAGTCGTCAATCTGGCTGTTGACGTAAAGGTTGTAATCGTATGGGCCGATCTTCACATCTCCGGCGGGTAAGATCAGATTCGCGTTGTTCACCGAGCGAACCACATCCATCACGCTCAATTGATGCGACTCCAGTTTGAGCGGGTCCACGTAAATCATGATCTGCCGGTAGCGGCCGCCAAATGGCTGCGGCACGGACGCCCCCGGCACATTGGCAACTTGATTGCGCACGTCATATTGCCCGGTGTCGCGCAACTTCGCCTCGTTCAGGCCTTCGCCTTTCAACGTGATCAAACAGACGGGCAGGCTCGAAGCGTCGAATTGCAATACGACCGGCGGCAAAGTGCCGGGTGGCAGCTTGCGCAAGTCCGCCATCGCCAGATTCGCAATGCTGGTCACGGCGGAATCGGCGTTGAAGCCCGGCTGAAAATATATTTTGATCAAACTCACGCCCGGCAGTGAGCGCGATTCGATGTGGTCCACACCGCTGGCCAGGGTGAAGAAACGTTCAAAGCGACCGGTGATATCCGTCTCGATCTGCTCCGGCGGCATGCCGTTGAAAAATGTGGCGACGACCACCACGGGAATTTTAATCGGCGGAAATAAATCCACCGGCATCCGCACCAGGCTCGTCACGCCGACCACGCAGGTGATGAGGCAGACGACAATGATCAGATACGGCAGGCGAATGGCAAAGCGTGACATGACAATGAAAGCTGTTCAGTGATTTGATAAGGCGGATCTTTCCGCGGCGGTTCGGGTGTTATTTTTCATCGCGCGGGGCGGCGGCGAGCAGTTTTGGCTCAACTTTTTCACCGGTCTGGAACTGTGCGCGGTTGCCCACGATGACTAGGTCGCCTTCGTTCAAACCGGAGAGCACCTCGAATTTTTCCGGTGTTTCCAATCCCAGGCGCACCGCGCGCTCTTCGATTTGACGGTCGCGGTTGAGGACGAAAACCGTGGGGTTCTTTTCGCCGGCGACGGCTTCGACCGGAATCGCCAGTGTGTTTGGCCGTTGCGCCACTTTCAAAATCACCGTGGCATACATTCCCGGAATGAGCTCAAGCTTGGGATTGGGCACTTCGATCTCCGTAATCATGGTGCGGGTTTTGTCATCGACTTGATGGGTGAAGCGGGAAATTGTGCTGGTGAAGGTTTTGCCGTTGAGCGAATCCACGCGCACTTCGACCGGCGTGCCCAGCTGAATGGCTTTGACGTAATTCACTGTGACAGGGAAATCGAGTCGCAGTCGGTAATTGTCCGAAACGCGCACGAGCGGTAGCGCCTGCGTGTCCGATGCCGTGCCGGCCTGGATGAGTGTGCCCGGGTCGGCGTAACGGTGCGTGACCACGCCATTAAACGGCGCGGTGATCTGTGTGTAGCCGACCAGCGTTTGAAACTTTTCAAAATTTGCCTTCGCGGCGGCGATGGCGGCAGTGGCGGTCAAATCATTGGCCTGGGCGGTGTCGAGGTCCTGTTGCGCGACGAGATTCGGGTGCTCTTTGTTGACCGATTGCAGGCGTGAATAAATCAGATGAGCATTGGTGTAATCGGCTTCGGCCTTTTGCTTGGCGGCTTGGGCATTGTCCAGTTCAGCTTGCAGTTCCGGCACTTCCAGCGTGGCCAGAAGCTGCCCGGCCTTGACCGTGTCGCCGATGTCTACATTTAATTTGCTGACGTAGCCGGAAACCTTGGCGTGCAAAGTGACTTCTTGGTAAGGCCGGAATTCGGCGGCCATCGTCACCTCCTTGAAAAGATCTTCGCGCGTTACTTTGGCCACGCTGGCTGTCGCCTTGGCAACCGCTCCGCCCCTCGCGAAAGCATGCACCTGAGCGCGATACCCCGCCCATATGACACCCAGGCCAATGACCACAATGGCCGCCATAATTTGCGGATGCTTCTGGATTTGCGATTTTACGATCTGGAATTTCATGTTTGGTGAATTTAATCTTTGGACCTAGGCAGTTTTACGCGAAAGCAACTGCCGCGACCCGCCGTGCTCTCCGCCGACACCTCTGCCCCGTGGGCAGTGCAAATAGATTTTACGATGGCCAGGCCGAGGCCCGCGCTTTCGGATTCGGCCGAACGGGCCGGGTCCACGCGATAAAAACGCTCGAAAATATGCGGCAGCGCGTCCGGCGGAACCCCGGTGCCGTTGTCCTCCACTTCCAGAATCGCGTGGTCGTTCGCGGTGAGCACGCGCAATTGGATCGCACCTTTGGCCGGCGTGTATTTGACGGCGTTGTCGAGCAGGTTGACGACGACTTGTTTCAGTCGGACCCGATTACCGTTCACGGGCACCGGCTGTTGCGCATCGCACACAATGGAAATGTCTTTGTCCTCGGCCAGCAGGCTCATCTGTTCGGCGGTGGTTCGGGCCAGCTCGCTCAAATCAAACGTTGTCCATTCGGTTTGCGCTTCACCGGCATCCAGGCGCGAGAGGGTGAACAGTTGATCCACAATTTTGCCCAGATGCACGACTTCTTCCAACATGCTGCCGGCGCGGTCACGCAATTCCGGAGCCAGTTGCGCCTCTTGGGCAAAGCTTTCCAATTCCCCGCGCAGAATCGTCAGCGGCGTGCGCAAATCATGCGAGGCGTCGGCGACGAACCGCTTGGAATTTTGAAACGCTTCGTCCAGTCGCGTAATCATGCGGTTGAGCGAAAGGGAGAGCCGCTCCAGTTCATCGCCGGTTCGCGAAACCGGCAGGCGCTCGCTTAAGTTATGCTGGGTGATCCCCTCGGCGGTGCGGGTGATTTGTTCCACCGGCATCAATGCCCGCCGCACCAGCAAGTAGCCGCCCACCGTGATGATGACGACGGCCAGCGGCAGGCCCCAGGCGAGTTGTAAAAATAAATGGTTGAGCATCGTCTCCACTGGATCGAGCAGGGCGCCAAATTCCACAAGATAATCGGGATTGCCTGGGGATTTGAAATTCCGGGCGGCGATAAGCAATGTATTGCCGCCGGACAATTTTATTTTGCGCGAAGATTCAGCTTTTGTGGTTGGCGGGAAAATCGGGATTTCCGCCGGATCAAAACTGCCGTCTTTGGGTGCGCCGGAGACATAAACCAGCGTCCCGTCGGCCCGCGTGATGCGAATGAAGCGATCGTTTATTTCCGGGTCATACCAGGCTTTCGTCTGGCTCGCGACATAGGGTTCGCCGGTCTGTTTGACATGTGCAATCAACGTATTGGCGATCTGGCGGGTGCGCCGGGATTGCGACAGGCGCAGGTCATTTTCTAAAAAATAACGCAGGTCCAGATATAGCACCGCGCACAGCAGCAGGAAGATTCCGGTGAGCAAGCCGGCATGCCAGGCAACTAGCCGGAAACTGATGGAGCGCATGTTCATGATTGCGTCCCGTCATCCAGACTGTAGCCGACGCCCCGCACGGTGCGGAGCAGTTTGACCGGATAGGCGTCGTCCACCTTTTCACGCAAATGCCGCACATAGACGTCCACGATGTTGGTCAGACCCTCGAAACTTTGATCCCAGACGTGCTCAATGATCATCGTGCGGGAATAGACGCGGCCCGGATGCGTCGCCAGATACTCGAGCAGCGCATATTCCTTGGCCGTGAGTTCGATCCGTTTGCCGGCGCGCTTCACATTTTGCGATAGGCGGTCAATTTCCAGATCGCCCACGCGCAAGACGCTGGCGCGACTGACCGGCCCGCGCCGCAGCAGGGCTTTCACTCGCAAAAGCAGCTCGGCGAAAGCAAAGGGTTTGGTGAGATAGTCGTCGGCGCCTGTCTCAAAATTTTTTATTTTATCGGCCATGCCATCGCGCGCGGTAAGGATCAGGATGGGCACGAGCGAGTTTTTGCGGCGGACCTTTTCCAGAATTTCCGTGCCGCTCAAGCCGGGTAGCATCAAGTCTAAAATGATCAGGTCGTAGTTGTAGGCATCGGCGGCCGCCCAGCCGCTTTGGCCGTCATGGCAAACGTCTACGGCAAAACGCTCCGCCTTGAGGCCGCGCGCAATGATATCGGCCACTTTTTTTTCGTCTTCCACGAGCAGGATTCGCATAACAGTCTGTCTTTTCGACATCAGAATAGACCACACGTTGATTAAAAGGCCATAAACGCTTCATTAAAATTCGTTCAGAAACTTTAATCAAAGACCAACCTGTGGTAGAAAAGGTTGAAGCTATGTACCCTTTTCCCGTTCTAATCGTAACTGCGATCGGTGTGCTTTTGACTGGCTGTGCGGCCAGTAACCGGCTCGTTCTTGATCCGGTGGGACCGCCACCGTCCCAACCGGCGGCGGTCGGATTAAACTTGGGCAAGCTGGTGGTTTATTCCGCTTATGAAGTCAATGCCGACTTCAATGCGCGTGATCCTTATCGCCCGGAGTATTCCGACTACAAAATCTTCTACCCCGAAGGAGAGCTGCTGCAAAAAGTCCACAACAATTCAGGCACCATTTTACAAGAACCGGCAACCATGGAACTGCCAGCGGGAAGCTATCAGGTCATGGCGCGGGCCAATGGTTACGGGATTGTGACCGTGCCGGTCCTTATTGAGGCACGGAAAATCACGGTCTTACACCTTGAAGGTGGTTTTTGGTCAAATGCCTCAGGGTTCAACCAAACCAACGCCGTGCGGTTGCCGGACGGACAGGTTGTCGGCTGGAAAGCCCGATCCGGCTTTTAAGCCGGCCCTTTCTCATCGGTCTAATAAATAAAAGCCGGAATGACTGTTCATTTCGGCGTTCATCTTTATGTGACCAACCAATCCATCGCCTCGGCAGAGCTTCAGTTTGCCGAATTTGGGATTCGGTCACCGACGCAGGCCCAGCGCTAACGACATCTCAAATCGTCACGCAATCGTAACCTTACCGACACCGGTTTGTAACCGCGAGGTATCAAACTGTCAGCGCAATTCAAAAATCAAAACTCAACATGATTAAAAACAAATTCACAAAACTGGCTCTGGGCACGGCGGCAACGGCGGCCCTCGGCCTGACCGCTCATGCGCAATCCTCCGATGCTCTGCTTGATAAGCTGGTGGACAAAGGAATCCTGACCGTCAGCGAAGCCAAAGATCTCCGCGTCGAAGCGGACAAGGATTTTAAGACCGCCTTTCAGGCCAAGACCGGAATGCCGGACTGGGTCACCGCCTACAAGCTCACCGGCAGTTTTCGCGGCCGGTATGAACAATTTTCCGGCAACAACACCGCGGCCATTGACCGGAGTCGCCTGCGCTACCGCATCCTGTTGGGCGCCACGGTGAGCCTGGAAGACGACTTGGAAGTCGGTCTGCGAATTGGTTCAGGTGATCAGAAAAATTCCGGCCAAGGCAATCCACTGTCCCAGAATAGCACCATGGGGAATAACTGGAGTGATAAAGGTCTTTACGTTGATTTGGCCTATGGCAAATGGACGCCGATTCATGATGGCAAATGGACGTTGTCCACCACCTTTGGCAAGATGGAGCGGGATGTATTCGATTTTACTTGGATGGTGCTTGATCCGGATTTGACCCCGGAAGGCGTGGTGCTTCAGAGTGGTTATGCCATCAATGACAAACATTCCCTTGCTTTCACCGGTGGCGGGTTCGTCTTGCAGGACGTAAGCGGTTCAACCCACGATCCGGCCATATTTGGCGGTCAAGTGTTATGGAAGGGCAAGTGGACCGACAAATGGTCCAGCACTTTGGGTGCGGCGTTCCTTGATCTTGCCAATTCCGAACAACTTACCTCCGCGAACGCATTTCAAATCAACCAGGGGAATACGAGGAATGCCGCCTCCGGTGCCCCGAAGTATAATTTCACTCCCATAATCGGTGATGCCAGCATCACCTATACCTTGAACTCCTTCCCGCTTTACGCTGGAGCTTTCCCCATCACGCTGAAGGGCGAAATCATGAACAATCCTGGTGCCCCCAATAACAATAACGGCTATTGGGCCGGTATCACTTTTGGCAAAGCGGGCGCCAAACATACCTGGGATTTGACTTACCGTTACGAATATCTCCAATCCGACGCTTGGTATGATCAGTTAGCGGATGACGATAATTGTGCCTACTATAAAACCAGCGTCGCCAACGTCGCCGCGTCTGGCTTTGCCGGTGGCACCAACATCAAGGGACATTTCCTGAAATTAAACTACTCGATCACCGATTCGTTCATGTTCAGCGCTTCTTGCTACCTCAACGACCTGATCAACCCGTCTGTCAACAGCACCAAAGAACCGCAAAGCAGTGCCATGCACTTCTTCGCCGATCTGATGTGGAAATTCTAAACGTCACCAAAACGCAACCATCCATTACCTAAATTCCGTCATAATATTCATCGTATGAAAAAATTAGCCATCATTCTCGCGGCGGCCACGTTTGCCGCCGGCGCCTTCGCCGGCAATATCACCGTCAAAGGTTCCGACACCCTCGTCGTGCTCGCCCAGAAATGGGCCGAGGTTTACATGGGTCAGCATCCTGACACCCGGATTCAGGTTTCTGGTGGCGGCTCCGGCATCGGCTTCGCCGCGCTCCAGAACCAGACTACCGACCTCTGCGACGCCTCGCGCAAGGCCAAGTCCGCCGAAATCGCCAACTGCCTCAAAGCCTTCGGTGCCCGGCCGACCGAATACAAAGTGGCCCTCGATGGCCTCTCCGTTTACGTCAGCCCGGAAAACCAGGTGAAAGAACTGACCGTTGCCCAAGTGGGTGATATTTTCACGGGCCATATCAAGAACTGGAAGGAAGTCGGCGGCGTGGACGCCCCGATCACCGTTTACAGCCGCGAAAACAGCTCAGGCACCTACGAGTTCTTCAAGGAACACGTGCTTAAGGGCAAGGACTTCGCCGCGAGTGCCCAGACCATGCCGGGCACCGCCGCCATCGTCCAGGCCGTCACCAAGGATAAAAACGGCATCGGCTACGGCGGCGCGGCCTACGGCGGCAGCTGCAAGCTGTTGGGCATCAAAAAGACCGACACCGCGCCCGCCATCTCCCCGACCGAGGAGAATGTCGTGAGCGGCGCCTATCCCATCTGGCGTCATCTCTATGTTTATGTGAACCCGGCGCTGGACAAGGGGCAGATTGCGGCGTATCTGAACTGGATCCGCAGCGATGAAGGTCAGAAATATGTCAAGGACATCGGCTATTATCCCCTGCCGAAGAACCTCCGCAGCAATTGATTTGATCGCTGTTCCTCCTTCGATCATGTTGTACGCGGGCGGTGCGGAAATCATTGAGATTTCCGTGCCGCCCGCTAAACTTTTGGCCGGTTGATGCAAAACCAGCACAACGAGTCGCGCCGTAGTCACGACTGAATGGGCAGCACCTATGGAAAATCTTTTTGAAACGGGCATTGAAGCGTTGCGGCAAAAGCTGCTGCTGATGGCCAGCCACGCCGAGACCGCCGTCAACCAGTCCGTTCAGGCGCTCACCCGGCGCGACCACGCCCTTGCCCTGCGCGTCAAGGCTGACGACGATGTCATCGACCAGTTCGAAGTGGAGATTGATGAGCTGGCCATCCAGTTGCTCACCAAGGCGCCGCTGGCCACGAATCTCCGGCTCGTCACCGCCGCCATGAAAATCTCGCAGGATCTCGAGCGTATCGGGGACGAGGCGTCAAAAATCGCCAAGCGCGCCCGCGATCTTTCGCAGGAACCGCCGGTGAAGCTTCAGCTTGAATTGCCCGACATGGCCAATCGCGCGCTGACCATGCTCAAGGCGGCCTTGGATGCCTTCGTCAACCGGGACTCCGTCGCCGCCCGCGCCATCATTCCGCAAGACCGGGAAGTGGACGCGCTCAACAAGCGGATTCACGCGGCCTTGGCGAAACACATGACGGAAAACCCGGACACCATCAGCCGCTGTCTGCACTGGATGGTCGCCGCCAAGAGCCTTGAACGCATTGCGGATCATGCCACCAACATCGCCGAGGATGTCGTGTTTCTCTGCGAGGCCGAGGACATCCGCCATGCCGGCATTAAAAAC
The DNA here is from genome assembly GCA_903922735.1 of uncultured Verrucomicrobia subdivision 3 bacterium. Classification (GTDB taxonomy): domain Bacteria; phylum Verrucomicrobiota; class Verrucomicrobiia; order Limisphaerales; family UBA11358; genus UBA11358. The sequence goes on along the minus strand of CAIXUZ010000066.1, from coordinate 3,273 downwards.
GCGGCCGCAGGCAAAATCTGACCACCCAAAGCCCGTGGTTGCCGCCGCCCGGGGTTTCTGTTACTGAAAAGCCGTGTCCGACCCAAGCCTGTTGCTCCTCATCCCGGCTTACAACGAAGAAGCGCGCATCGAACCGGTGCTGCGTGAATACGCGGAGTTTTTACAGCAGAATTATTCCGGCCCCTTTCAGCTCGTCGTCGTCCTCAACGGGTGCCGCGACAACACGCTCGGCGTCGTGCGGCGCGTGGCCCGGGATTTTCCCTCCGTGCGCTGGCTGGATTTCCCCGCGCCCATCGGCAAGGGCGGCGCGCTGATCGAAGGCCTCAAGCTGGCCGGTCATGCGGACTTGATCGGCTATGTGGATGCCGACGGCGCGACGGGTCCGGCGGCGTTTTTGGAGTTGGCGCGGCATATCGGCGCTGCGGATTGCGTCATCGGTTCGCGCTGGCTGCCGGACAGCATTCTGGTGCAGGCGCAGCCGAAATTTCGCCAGTTCGTCAGCCGCTGCTTTCATTTCATCGTGGAAATCTTTTTCTGGATGCACATCAAGGACACGCAATGTCCGTGCAAATTGGTCCGTTGCCCGGCCGTGGAAAAAATTCACCCGACGCTGTGCATCGCCGATCTTGCGTTTGACGTGAATCTGCTGGTCTGCCTGAAGCGGGCCGGTTTTAAGATCAAAGAAGTGCCGATCGAATGGGCCGACAAAGTGGGTTCCAAAGTCACCGCCTCGCTGTTCCGCGCTTCGCTGGCCATGTTCTTCTCGGTGCTGCGCTTGCGGCTGATCTACTCGCCGTTTTATAAACTGCTGGCGCCGCTCCGGCCGCTGGAAGGCTGGGTCTATAAAAAATTACGCGCGCCGCAGCCGCTGTCGCGGGCTCCGGATCAAAAATCCAGGCCTGAAGCAGACTGAGTGTGCGACTTTAGAGCTGGGCACGTAATTCTGTGGCCGTTTGGAGGAAGCCGGCGCTCACCCCGGCCCCGGCCCGCTGAAAGCAGGGGTTGTGTGCCCCGTTTTCTGGCTGATGAAAGTGGTAAACCGCCTGATTCACTGACGAATTTTAAGAAGTCGGCCAGCCGCTGTTTCCCTCTCCCGGCGGGCGAGGGATCAAAGGTGAGGGAGAACAGGTAACTAACCCAAAGCGGCTATTGCTCTTCTGAAAACCGTTCTAGGCTGCTTCCGGCTTCGTTTTTTTCAGTCCCCACACAAACCACGCGCACACTCCGAACAGCAGCAGGTTGAATCCGCCCAGTGTCTGTAGCACCACCTCGCGGCTGTGATAATGTTCCAGCACCACCGGCAGTGTGAAACCGTAGCCCGCCGCCAGCACCACCATCCACGGCACCACGCCGAAACGCCCGCGCGCCAGCAGGTCGTTCACCATCACGTTCGCCAGCGCCAGCGGCACCATCGCCGCCGCATACCACGGCAGCAGCGCCGTGGTCGCCGCGACATAGTTGGCGGTATAAACGATCTTCACCATCACCGGCCCGACCAGCCACAATCCCAGTCCGCCGCAAATCGCCAGCACCGCCGTGCCCAGGACGACGAGGTTGAACAAATTGCTCTTCTCCGCCTTCGCGCTCGCATGGACGATTTTCGGAAACATCACCGCCGCCAGCGGCAGCACCAGCCACAGCAACGCGCGCGACAGCGTTCCCGCCGCCACATACGGCGCCATTTCGTCATCGGTGAAATACGCTTTCGCGAACATCGTGTCCGACGTGAACATGAACTGGCACGCGCCGAAGCCCAGCGTCAGCGGCAGCACCTGACGCAGAAAACCTTGCCAGTCAAATTTTTCCGGCTTCGCCCCCCACAAATCCCGCGTCCGCCAGATGGCGATGCCCGCCGCCAGCCCGATGCCCAGAAACGCCCCGGCCAGCATGCCCGCCGCGCCGAGCGTCAGCGCCAGCACCAGGATGGCCGCCGCCAGAAATCTTCCCGCCCCCGAAAAAATCTGCGCCCAGCCCATCCAGAAAAAATCCTGCCGCCCTTGCAGCACGCCGATGAACAGCGGCATCCACAGCGACACCAGCACCGCCAGCACCGCCGCCCACAATCCCAGCGCATTGGGCAGATGCCAGCCCGCGACGATTTTATCCTGAAAGAGAAACACCCCCAGCGCGCCGAGCGCCCACACGATGAACGTCCATAGCCACGCCAGCCGGATCATGCCCGCCAGTTGTCGTTCGCGCCCCGTGGCCAGCGTCTGGGCCGTCTGCTGTGCGAAGACCATCTGCAGCGGCATCGCCGGCAGGCACGCCACCACCATCAGCAGCGTGCCAAATGCCGCGTATTCCGATTTCGGGATGGACTTGGCCAGGAAGTGGACGCCCCACGTCAGCCCGCCCGCGCCGATGTTGGCGATCATCAGCCAGCCGCTCTGGCGGAAAAACGCCGCGTGCGGCTTGTGGTCAACCGTTGGAATGTTTTCTGTGCTCGCCATTGCCCGCGCAGGTTGGCGGAGGCGGCGGACGGTGGAAAGAATTTATTTTCCCGTCTTGGACTCATTTCGGTTTCTGCCTTCGCAGTCTATCCTGTGGTTGCATCATATATATGCCCGCCGGATTAGTTTGCGCCCCTTGCCCCCGGCGGTGGGTCGCTTCGAGGCGTGGCCATTTTTCTGCTTGGCTGTTGAATGTTGGATGTTGGATGTTTCCTCCTTTGCGCCCTTGGCGTCTTGGCGGTTAAAATCCGTTTACCCGCCGATTTCGCCGATTCACGCCGAAATTTCGACAATATTTTGATAATCCGCTCTATGTGAAAAAATAATGAATAATCAAAAAAACATTTGCAATGTTGCCCCGGCCAAAATACATTTGCTAAACAATCCTTAAAAAGAAAATATTTTTACCGGGCACCTAGTCCATAAAATTTAAACCCCATCGAGCTATGAACCACTCCAAGACTGTCTCCACCCCTCAAACCTTGTCGCCGCGCCTTGGGGCGCGGCTTGTGTGCTGCGTGCTGCTGCTGGCGGCACTGCTGCTGCCATCGGTGGAAACGCGCGCGGCCAACACCGTGCTCACCAACATCAGCGCCAATCTTTTGGATTCGGGCAGTTGGAGTCCGGGCCCGGCAGTGCCCACCGCTGCCAACGATGCGGTTTTTGATGTCAATTTCTGGACCTCGACCTTCTATTTGGGTTTTGATACGGGCTACGGCAACCTGACGGTGGGCTCGATCAATTTTCTGAACACGAGCGGGGCTTCGCTTCAGGATTTCACGGGGGACGTAGGCTCGGAGCAGGACAGCGTCCTGGTTCTGGC
>CAIXUZ010000065.1 GCA_903922735.1 uncultured Verrucomicrobia subdivision 3 bacterium | reverse complement strand
GCCAGAACCAGGACGCTGTCCTGCTCCGAGCCTACGTCCCCCGTGAAATCCTGAAGCGAAGCCCCGCTCGTGTTCAGAAAATTGATCGAGCCCACCGTCAGGTTGCCGTAGCCCGTATCAAAACCCAAATAGAAGGTCGAGTTCCAGAAATTGACATCAAACACCGCATCGTTGGCGGCGGTGGGCACTGCCGGCCCCGGACTCCAACTGCCCGAATCCAAAAGATTCGCGCTGATGTTGGTGATCACGGTGTTGGCCGCACGCGTTTCCGCCGACGGCAACAGCAGCGCCGCCAGCAGCAGCACGCCGCACGCAAGCCGCGCCCCAAGGCGCGACGAGGAGGTTTGAGGGGAGGAAGGATTCTTTAAGTGATTCATAACTGGATGGGGATTTATTTTTTGGGCAAGGCGCCCGGTAAAAATATATTATTTTTGGGATTGAAGATTCTGCGAACAATCTATTTTGAATGAGGTGCCATAGCAAATGGTTTTTCTTTTGCCATATTGCGTGATACCGGAAACATTGAACATTTAATGGCGGCGCTCTGCTACGGTGAGGCAGAACGGGTTACCAACGAGCCGGGCCGGAGGCCGGCGCTCCGGGAGAAGGATACAACATCCAAGATTCAGCATTTGGTCCGGCGCTCTGCCGAGTCGCCGCTACGATCGATCGGCAAAAGCGGAAATGCGGACTCTCGTCTGTAGCTACACAAGCAATGTCGCGTTTTGTCGCGTTCTGTCGCGTTTTGGCGTTTTTGTCGCCTCTTTTTTGGCGTGCGCGCGGGCGACAGGGATGCAGGTTGCTGGTTGCTGGAGGCCATGTGGCCCTTTTTGGCACCTTTTGGCACTTTTTGGCACCCTGTTTTCTGGCGCGCGCGGGGCTGGAACTCAAAAGCTGAAACGCAAAAATGCTGAAACGCTAAAAATGGGACCAAAACAGGTAATTTTTTAACAGCAAAGGCGCAAAGGCGCAAAACGGAAACTTAAGACCGAGAGCTTAACCATTTTCTTTACCAGGCGGAGGGGCAATGGTTGTAAGTGGTTGATAGAGCATCCAAAACTGGACCGTTTCTGGACCGTGGAGAGGCATATTTTCAGGGGTCACTTTCTGGATGCTGGATGCCTTGTGTCACTTTTTGTCACCTTTTGTCCCTTTTTGTCACCTTTTGTCACCCGGTTTTGAAAATGGCAAAAATGGACAAAAGGTGACATAGGCAAAGCGGAAGGCGGAAGCCGATCAAAAAATTAAATAAGGAAGCCAGGAAACCAGGAATCATTTCAAGCTGAGACCGGGCGGACCCGAGCGCACCAAACCGCACCAAACCGCACCGAAAATTAAATTTTGAAGGTTGCCAGGTTGCCGGGCGAAGGGGGCACGCTCCACCCGGGCAACCCAGAACGGGCAGCGGGACAAAATCGAGATGTCAAAGATCGGCCACGCACGCCGCGCGAAACACCACACCCGCCGCCGACAAGCCAATGCCAGAAACACTGTCGACTGGCGGCAGGCGAGCCCCAGGCCGGGCCCGCCGAACTAGGTGTAGTATTGCATATTATACGAATACGTCTAGTGAAATCATCATGAATCCGGGAGCCGACCGTGTTCGGTGACTGGCAACGGACCACTTGGGGGTCAAAAAGTTGCAACCTGATTTGCCGGCAGCCACTCCGTTCAGGTCAAACTTCCCATCCGCAGCAAACGCAAAGTTGGTTTACCCAGCTTTCGGGACTCGCCCAAGTCCACCTCGAATTCCGCCACCCAGTCGTTGTCCCCCTTCGGATCCACGAGCATCTGCTGCACGCGCCAGAGTTTATTGTCGGCGGACGGCGTGACGTAAGTGTGCCGGGCGTTGCGGGCGTTCGGATCCAGGCAGAGCCGCTCATGGCCGGCTTCGTAGGCTTCCATGATTTTGTCCAGACGGTCCGCCGTCCACGTTGCGGCATCGGCATCGAGCGGGGAATCCAGATTGGCAATGGCGGTTTCGTAATCGGCCACCACCAGTCCGCGCAGAAAGATAAAAAACCGGTTGCGGATGGCGGCCGTAAACGACTTGGGATCGCGCGTGATGTCGGCAGCCGCTTCCTCAGCTCCCGGCGGGCGGACTTCCTTAGCCTCAGCGCGCTGGTAATTCGGATCACGCAGCTTCTCCCATTCGTCGAGCAAGCTGGAATCCACCTGCCGGATCATGGTGCCGAGATACAGCTCCATTTCGCGGACTTGATCGTTTTTGGCGGGGTCAGGCACGGTCTGCGTGAGTGCTTTGAAAACACTGTTCAGATGCCGCAGCAGAATGCCCTCCGCCCGCTGCAATTCGTAGAGCTTGATGTAGTCGGCAAAGGAGCGGAATTCCTCAAACATCTCGCGCGCGATGGATTTGGGCCGGATGTTTTCCTGCCCCACCCATGGATGCCGGTCGGCAAACGCGTTGAACGTGGAATAGACAAATTCGCGGTTCGGCTTCGGATGTTCACACTTTTCGAGTTCCTCCATTCGCTGGTCGTATTCGAGGCCTTCCATCTTCATTTCGGCCATATTCTGGTCCTTCACCCGGTCGAGCTGTTTGCGCAGGATGATGGCCGGATCTTCCAGAATGGATTCGACGAGCGTGAGCAGCACGAACGCATAATCCGGAGCGGCCGGGTCCAGCAGCGGGATCGTCTCCAGCAGATACAGCGAGAGCACCTGATCCATTGAGAAATCCTCCTGCAACTCGAGGTTGACGCGGAGTTTGCTTTCGGATTTACGCTCGCCCTCACCTCTGACTTCAAAAGGGTGGGACGCGCAGCTCACCCCGGCCCACTCCCCAACGGCTCCGCAGGCTCCGCCGACGCGGAGAGGGAGAATCGGGTTCCGCGGCTCGGCGAAATCTGGCGTTGGATTTGAAACGGGCGCGGACGAGGTATCCACTGGCGCCGCTTGCGTTTCCCGCTCTTGAGGGTGAGGGCGGTCAACACTCTGACTCAATTCCGATAGTTCAGATGGAGCCTCCTCACGTCGGCGGCTACGCGGATTGATGAACTCCACAATCTTGCGGTCGAGCAGCGAGCGGAAGAGCTGCCAGGCGCGCTGCGTGTGGGCTTGCTTCTGCTTCGGGGTTTCGTGACAGTCGCGAATCAGCTTTTGCATCGCGGCACAACCATCGCCCTTTCGACTGAGAACATTCAGCAACATCGCGTGCGTGACCTGAAAGCGGGACGTCAGTTTTTCCGGCGCGGCGGCGATGAGGCGGATGTAGGTGTTCTTGTCCCAATTGACGAAGTTTTTCTCCGGCGGCTGGCGCTTCACAGTTTTCTTGCCGTCGCGGGCCGACTTTTCCGCGAGCTTGAGGTTTTCAATCACATGCTCCGGCGCCTGGGCCACCACCCAGCCCTGGTCATCAAACCCTTTGCGGCCGGCGCGACCGGCAATCTGATGAAAGTCCCGCGCGCTCAAGATGACCGTCTTCTGGCCGTCGAATTTGCACAGCCGCGTGAAGAGCACCGTGCGGATCGGCACATTGATGCCCACGCCCAGCGTATCCGTGCCGCAGATGACCTTGAGCAGTCCCTTTTGCGCCAGCTGCTCCACGAGGACGCGGTATTTCGGCAGGAGCCCCGCGTGATGCAGCCCGATGCCGTGCCGCAGCCACTTCTTGATCTCCGGCCCGTAAGGACTCGTGAACTTGAATCCTTCCAGCGTGCCGGCGATGGCCGCTTTTTCCTCACGGGTGCACACATTGATGCTGGTGAAATTCTGGGCGCTCTCGGCCGCGTCCAATTGCGTGAAATGCACGACATACACCGGCGCCCGCCCGCCGGCGACGAGGCTTTCCAGGGTTTTGGCCAGCGGCAGTTCCGAATACTCGTGCGCCAGCGGCACCGGCCGGTCCGTGGAAGAAACGGTAACCGTCGGACGACCCGTGAGCCGCGTCAGCTCCGTCTCAAAAAATGCCGGGTCGCCGAGCGTGGCGGACATCAGGAGAAAGCGCGCTTGCGGCAGCGTGAGCAGCGGCACCTGCCAGGCCACACCGCGCTCGCGGTCGGCGTAGTAATGGAATTCATCCATAACCACATCCTGAACGCTGGCGGCCGCGCCCTCGCGCAACGCAATGTTCGCCAGGATTTCCGCCGTGCAGCAGAGGATGGGGGCGTCGCGGTTCACCGAGGCGTCGCCGGTGCTGAGACCGACATTATCCGGGCCGAACTCGCGACACAGGGCCATGAACTTCTCGTTCACCAGCGCCTTGATGGGGCAGGTATAGATCGAGCGGCGCCCCCTGGCAATGGCTTGAAAATGCAGCGCCGCCGCCACGAGCGATTTTCCGGATCCGGTGGGCGTGTTGAGAATAACGTTCTTTTCCTCGAACAACTCCAGGATGGCGGATTCCTGCGCCGGATAAAGCTGGAGCTTCCGGCCTTCAGCATATTCGAGGAAGCGTCCCAGCAGCAGATCATTGCCGAGACGCTCGTCGCGCGGAATCAGATCATATAAGGTGGCGGCCACGGGATAAGAACTCTATCGGTTTGCGGCGTGATTGAGAAGAAAGATGAACCGCAATTTAGGTTTGGCTGGGATTATTCACATCTTCATCAACGATTCCCACACCAGCCCAGCGTTTTGCACTGGCGCATCCGCGAGGATGTCAGGATTCACCCCAGCCAAGGGAAGACGCGCTGGTGAAAGACCATGGGCCGGATGATTCCGGCAAAAGTTTTAGAGCGGTTCAACTATTTCTGCGGCCATTTTTTAAATGATCGAGCGTTCTCCCTCACCCCGCCCGCTGGGACACTGTGTAAAAACCCACCCCGTCGCCAAAAAACATCTAAAACAGTTAGTATTGCATTGTTAAATAAAGGAGAATCCAGCATTTGCCCCTCCGCTCTTCAATCCCATAAAATCCACCCCAATGGGGTGCAAAAAGTCGATTTTGGCAACCGCTGGCAACTGGCATTGGCGAAAAAACTTCACAAGGTGCCAGAGAATATCCGGTCCGTCATTGCATCCTGAGATTGGATTGCCATCGAGGTGGAGATTGATGTTTCGCGTCCACCAACGAAAGTCAATATTCAGGATCATTATTGTATTGTGAATTTCGGCACGCTTTTTAGGCTGTAAACATGAATGTCTATTCTTTCCTGCTGCTGTTGGTTCTGTGTCTCAGCAGTGTTCCGCCTGCCGAAGCGGCGCTTGGACTTACCCGGGGCCCCGGCCTGACACTGCTGCTTGACGGCAAGCCTTGGCGTGGCATGGGATTTAACTACTGGGATTGCTTCCAGCGGGTGCTGAAAGATCCCAAAAATAACACCTACGAACATGGCTTCGAGGTCCTGCACAACCAAGGCATCCCAGTGGTGCGCTTCATGGCGGGCAGCATGTTTCCGAAATACCAGCGGCTTTATCTCGACAACAAGGAGGAATATTTCCGGCGGCTGGATGCCGTGGTGGCCGCGGCCGCCAAAAACCATGTGGGGCTGATCCCGTCGCTCAACTGGTGGCGGTACACCATTCCCGATCTGGTGGGAGAGCATGCCGACCAGTGGGGCAATCCGAACTCCAAGTCGGTGGCGCTCCTGCGCGCCTACACCACGGATGTCGTAAGCCGCTATCGGAACAACCCGGTCATCTGGGGCTGGGAGTTTGGCAACGAATGGGACTCCTATTCCGACCTGCCCAATGCCGCGCATGTCATGACGACTTTGAAGCAGCCCAAGGTATTTCCCTCGCTGGGCACTCCGGCCACTCGCACTCCCGAAGATTATCCCCGCTTTGCCCAGGCCGTGGTGGCCTACGCCGAGTTCGCCAAGATCGTGCGAAAACTGGACTCCGATCGCATCATCGAGAGCGGGCAGAGCATTCTGCGGGAGAACCTCTGGCATTTCATTCATGAGAAATCATTCGCCAACGACACGCCGGAGCAACTGGTCGAGATGATCCGGTTTACCACCCCCGACCCCATGGACGTGGTGAGCGCCCACTGCTACAAGGATCCCATCGGTAATGGCCGCCGCCGCACCGAGATGGAGCGTCTCGATGGCTTCGTGGCGGCAGCGGCCGCCGTCGGTAAACCGGTTATGGTGGGCGAGTTCCAGCATCCCAGCGACTACGTGCCTGACAGTCCTGAGGCTAAACAGGTCATGGCTGACTTCCTGGACCGTTTAGCTAGGCTCAAAGTGCCGCTGGCTCTGGTGTGGAACTATGACCTGCCCAGCCAGGAGGACACCCACAACGTGACCGAGACCAACCGCCGGGCCTGGGTCTTTCCGATGGTGCGCGAATACAACGCGCGCGTGGCCAAGGAAGATAGCCGCCAAAAGTAAAATAATATTTTGATGCGGCTTCCTTGCTTTTCCAGTCGTAGAGCTGCGACAATTTTTCGGGCCGTTTAATTGTGAAGCCTCCATTCCAACTGCTGTTCCTGCCAGTCTGGTTGTGCCTGCCATTTTGGCTGCAGGCGGCGGGGTTTCCCCAGCCGCGCGGCATTTACGCTCTCGACAGTTCGATTGGTTATGTCACCAACGGCATTTCCATGCGGGACGCGAACCGACCGATTACCCTACTGCTTGATCAATAAAAATTTAACAGGGCTGGCTGGGTCAATCTGGTTGGTAACCGAGAACCTGCCACCCGCATCAAACGTGTTCGTCAATATCGGCATCCAGTTCGCTAACGGCAGGCCTAAATTCGTCGTTGATAACAATTGATAAATGCCATTGGCCGCTCCATTGGTGCCGCTCAATACCAGCGCCGACCCGGATAGCGCTGCCATTTTGACAACCGGCCTTGGCGGAGTCAGCACCGTAACCGTGATCAACGAACTGGCATCTCCGCCGTTGCTGTTGGTGATCGTGTAAGCGATATACGCCGTCCGGTTGGAGCCAAGCGTCGGTGTGACCAGAACATTCGTGCCACCGATGATGCTTGCCGTCGCATTCGTTGCACTCACCCCCACCACCGTCAGCGGAAGAAAATTAGGATCCGCATCGTTGATCAGGGGCGAAACCATCAACGGCACATTCCAAGTCGTCGTCGCCACGTCGGGATTGGCAAGGGGCCCCTCTAGTTGCGCAATTTGATTTGTCGTCAGCGTCTGGTCCCACACCCTGACCTCGTCGAAAGTCACGGCCACGCCGCCGGAAGCCTTCAACTCGCCCAGGCAAAGGGCCAGGACAGGGATCACATTCGGTCCACCTTGGGATCCCGAGCCGACGAGCGACCCGTTGATAAAAAGCTGGAATCGAGTCTTCCCGGGATTGGGGTTGCCATTTGCATCCTGGCCCGTGGCTAAAGTCACCGCCACCGTGAAGTAGACATTCGTGCCGGGAAAAGCCGCAAAATTCTGCTCATAGGGTATGGTCACTCCATTGGTGATCACTCGGCCACGAAGGGTGATTGGGGTGCCACCAGTGCCGCCATTTATAACGGAGTTGGTTTTATACTCGGCAACCAAGGTCGCCTGAGTATAATCTGCGGGGGCAGTGGCATTCATCAGCCCAAGGAAAAACAAGGCGGTCAAAGCGGGGTTGGGCACGGCATCGAACTTCATCCGGGCCCAGACGGTGGCCGTGTTGGTCAGGTTCGGCAGGTTCGTGGAGTTAATGCCTGCGGCCACCAACTCCGCGTTGCTGGGGAGTGAGATACTGCCCGCATGATACGTCGGCGTTCCCGCACCCGCCACGGCGAACGTGTAACCGCCGGCATCCGAGATCAGATCGGTCGCCGCGCCCGCGCTGAAGGTCCATTGCGCCAGCGGCTGGAGGCTGGCGACAACATAGTTGACCCGAGTATTGGTGCTGCTGCCGTTGCTTCCACTGACCACCAGGCTGACGGTGTAAATCCCGGCATTCGTATAAACATGGCTCACATTGAGCGTGGTCGGGTTGGTGGAGCTGCCATCCCCAAAATCCCAGAACCGGTTGGTGATTAAACCCGTTGAACTGTCGGCGAACGAAACCGTCAACGGAACGAATCCACTTACGGGACTGCCGCTAAAATCTGCCAGGGGTGGATTGGGCATCAGCCGGACCACCATGATCTCATCAGGAACGCTCAAACTCAACGAACTGGGATTGGTATAGCTGGCAGTGAGTGTCAATGATCCCAGCATATAAGTCGCCGCATTGCTAATCGGGGTGGTCAACGTCAGCGTGACGGCAACCGATGCGTTCGTGAGGTCCTTCCAGTTCGCGATGTTGCCGTAACCTCCGCTGTTGTAGTAAGCGCTGACATCCTGCCACAACAGCAGGTAAAACTCGCCCGTGCTCTTCTGGAGCAGGGTGTGATGGACATTGTTGGTGCCGCCCGACAGCGTGAAGCCCAACGCCGAAGGCGTGAATTCCGGCACGTTCCAGGTCTTGCTGCCGGTGTTCCAACTAGCCTCCTTCAACAGCGTGATCAGATTCTGCAGGTTGGTAAATGCGAGATTGGGCGAAAAATTGTAATTCACAATGCCGAAATTGGCCTGCTTGTTGGTGAAGGTCGGATCATTGAATTCATTCATGAACTCGTAGGTGTAGGTGTTGACAATGCCCCGGTTGAAGTATTCCGCGAAAAGCCGCGGCAGATACTTGGCCTGCGCCCGCTGGGTGATGAAGGGGCCATCGGCAACGATATTGGTGTCATTGACGGCGGTGTGGTAGCCGGTCTCCGTCGCGAGGAGCGGCTGGGGCGTAGTGGCCATCAAATTGGCGTTGGAGATGTTATAAACATCCAGTTTGTAGGTGGGAACATTGCCGCCGGGGTAACTGTGCATCGCCTCGTAATCCAGCGGAATCGGGTTCATATACTGCGCGTTTATGGAAAAACCCATCGCCGCCGAAGTTACCGGGGTGTTGCTAGCCACGGCATCGGCCTTGACGGCGGCATAAATGTTGGTTTGCCAGGATTGGGTGGCCACATAAATGTTGTTGGTCAAATTATTCGTGCAACCATTGTAAAAATAATTCACATAGCCGGCCCGAACATTAATATCCGGTTCGTTTGGCCCTTCCAGATACCGGACGAACGCATTGGTCTTGAGTGTGGTCACGATCGCGGGGATGGACGGCGCCGTGCGATCCCAGGTGTAAGGACACCAGCACACCCGGATGCCATTGGTGTTGTACAGGCTGGTGAGCCGGCTATAGAAACTGCTGCCCACCGGCATGTCGTCGCGGATGTTGCGAATCCCGAGCTGGCCGAGCAGCGTCAGCACCTGCGCGTTGCCGTAAGGATTGCCGCTGCCGCTGGTGAATTTGAGATGGGTGTTGACGCCGATGGTATCCACGAAGCCGTCGGCGGATTGCGCCACTTCGGACGCCGTTGACCGGCTGGCCGCCACTCCCAGACCAGCGAAAACGAAAACCACCAAAGCTGACCAAAGAATCCTGCCTTTAACCGCTTCAAGTTGTCTTGCCAAGCCGGATTTGAGCGCCAGCGCCCCCGTGGACAATTCTGCGGCGACGCTGTCGTGCAGGTCTTTTTCAATGAAGCGTTCATTGATTGCGCGCTTCTGGTTCATGATGCGGTAAATTCTGAAATTGAGTTCGATACAGAGTCGAAATGAAAAAGCTCTTTGAGCAAGCCTTGAAATATTCGAGCGGTGTCGGTATGGATCGGCAAAAATTAACAGAAGCACGGCGCTGCATCGAGATTTTTTACGTTTTTGCGTAAAAATCGCCTCGCAGCTTAAACTTGGGTTCTCCGTTGCCATCCCCCGACACAATCCCGCCATCGCCACAGCCTCAGTCTCTTTCCGTCAACGCCTCGAAAAGCGTGCTGCCCGACTCAGGGTGGCATTTTAGATTAAGTTTGCTGGAAGCGACGGTTGCCGGAGTCGCATGGTTGTTCTGTCCACAGGTGGGTGGCCGAGCGTATGTTCAAAACAAACTTTAAATATGAAACGATCAAAACTCACAGCCCGAGGCCCGGAATTTTCACGCATGGTATACGGCACCTGGCGCTTGCTCGACACGCAGCCGACCGCGCAAGTTGGAACCCCACAGTAGCATTTGCTATTGAATAAATGGACCCATGGAATGGCGTGTCCGTAAACGATACCGGCCAGGAGTCTCGCCGGTGATACGGGAGAAGGCACGGGCGAAATAGTGCAACGAACCAAAACCGCTCAAATTGCTGATCCGCTTCGTGGGATAGTTGTTCTGGGTCAGCAGCATTTTGGCATGGTCGATTTTAACGCGCAGAATCTCTTCGTTAAGGGTGCGGTTCAGGCTGGCCCGGAAGCGGCGCTCCAATGTGCGCCGGGAGAGGACAAGATGATCCGCGACATGACCCACATTGATGCCTTTGCAGGCAAACAGGCGGATAAAGCGCGCCGCCTGGACGACGATGGGATCGGTGATGGCGAGCACATCGGTTGATGCCCGCACCGCAACCCGACTGGGAGCGATCAGCAGGGGCTTCCGAGGCTTGCTCCGACCGGCCATTAGCCGCGCCAACAAGGCGGCGGCTTCGTAGCCAACGCGCTGGGCATCCAAATCAATGCTCGAAAGCGGCGGCCAAGTGACCGAACAGATGACTGAATCGTTATCAACGCCCAGTACTGCAATCTGATCTGGAACGCCCAATTCGCTCTGGCGGCAGATCTCAAGTAAAAGCTGTGCATCGAGATCCGTGGCGCAGAGTATCCCGCACGGGTTGGGCAGGGATTTCAGCCATTGCAGGATTCCCGATGGGAATGAGGCTGGAGTTCCATCCTTGGGTAAACGTGGGCGGGGCGGCTGAAAGATGTCGCAAAAGTGTTTTCGACGTTGAATCTCCGCGACAAATGCCTGGCGCCGGGACTGGAGCCACCAGTCATTGCGCTGGGCAAAAAATCCAAAGCAAGCAAGTCCCCGGCTCATCAGGTGGTCGGCGGCCATAAATGCCAGCACCGATTCGTCGATGGTGATGTCGATTTCCCGGGCTGCCGAATTACCATGGAGTTCGACCAATGGGAGTTTCGTCGCCCGCAGGCGGCGTGCGACTACCGGATCCCGAACCCGCGAGATAACGCCATCGATTTGCCGCCAGTCGAGTTGCGGCACGGATAATTCGTGGACGCCGCGTTCCTCGAAGTGGAATGACCAGGGGCCGTGCTCGTGGGCATAGCGGCCAATGCCCTTGACGAGTTGCCGGCCGTAGGCCCGCGAGGTTTCAATCAAAAGCAGGATATGCGGAATGTGCAGCCGACGTTTCACGATTTCCTTCATATCGGCTATGTCGCAAAAAGTCAAAAGAAAGACGCATAATGAAAAATGAGGTGCGGTATTCTTTCGCAACCAAAAAACACCATGCCCATACCGCTCGACCTGCCACCGGTGGAAAACCCTAAAATCGACGAGTCGCATATCAATAGCCGCTTTGTCTGGAAGGTGGCGTTTATCGCCGCCATGGGGGGGCTGCTCTTCGGCTATGATTTCATGGTCATCGGCGGCGCGACAATCTTTTATGAGAAGTGCTTTAATCTAGTGGGGCGGCCGGATCTGCTGGGGTTCAGCATCGCCTCCGCGCCCATCGGCTGCGTACTGGGCGCAATTGGTTCAATGCTGTTCTCTGATCTTTATGGCCGGAAAAAGCTGCTCATCCTGTCGGCGGTTCTGTTTGGCATCTCGGCCGTGGGGACGGCGGCCGCTTGGAGTTTTGTCACCTTCAATGTATTCCGCATCATTGGCGGGATGGGGATCGGGCTGGCCGCAAACCTATCCCCCATGTATATCGCGGAAATATCCCCCACCAGCTACCGCGGACGGGTGGTCACGACCAATCAGTTGACCATCATGATTGGAATCCTGATTTCCCAAATCGTGAATTTATGCATCCAGCAATATGGCGAGAAACTCGGCATGACCGGATCCGGTCTGACTTGGAATGAAGCCTCGGGCTGGCGCTGGATGTTTGGCGCCATGACGATTCCGGCGGTCGGCTTTTTCTTGCTGATTTTTATCCTGCCGGAAAGTCCCCGATGGCTGATCAAGAAGGGGCGCCGGCAGGAAGCCGAGATTGTTCTCGCCAGGATCGGTGGTGAAACCTATGCCAAGGCTGAATCCGCCGACATAGCCTCCACCATCTCGGAGTCCGAGGTGGGGCGGGTGAATTTCAGGGAACTGTTCGAGCCCAAGCTACTCAAGATCATCTTGCTCGGCATGTTCCTGACGCTGGTCCAGCAATGGAGTGGATTGAATAGTATTTTCGCGTATTCGCATCAGATTTTCAAAGAAGCCGGTTTCGGTGTGTCAGGGGCGATGTTGTCATTGGTATTCCAGGGAGTGACGCTGCTGGTCTTCTGTATTGTGGCGATGTTCGTGGTTGATCGGGTTGGGCGCAAAAAACTGATGCTCATCGGCACGCTGGGCATCTCCATCATCCATCTGCTCATCGGCCTGAGTTTTCACTATCACATGACTGGCATCATGGTGGTGATACTCGTGATGCTGGCGATTGCGGTCTATTCCATGACGCTGGCGCCGATCATGTGGGTTCTGCTTTCCGAACTGTTCCCGAACCGGGTGCGGGGGCTCGCGCTGGGGATTTCCGTGGTGACCTGCTGGATCGCCTATCTGATCCTGACCTACACTTTTCCCATCATGCACGAAACGGTGGGGACGGCCAAAACCTTCTGGGTTTATTCAGCGTTCCTATTTGTAGCGTTCATTGTCCTGTGTTTTGCCCTGCCGGAGACAAAGGGTAAGTCGCTCGAACAAATCGAGCGAGATCTTATCGGCAAGCGAAATTAAAACAGTGAGCAGACAACCAGACGGACCAAAAAAACAAAGATATGACCAAGACAAAAATCATCAGAAACGCATTTGATCAGGGATCGGGGATTGTTCGCCTGGCACCAGCCTGGGTGCCACGGTCATTCTGCGTGCCGGGCCGGCGAATCAAGCTACATCCGGACGACTATTATGCGTATGGCGGAGTGCGGGGCGGCATTGATGAGCGGTGGTTTTCCTCGACCACGCCGGCGGACAATGGGCCGTTGACCTCCGAGAACGAAGGACTCAGTTTCATCGTGTTTGAACATGGAAATGAGCAGGGCCGCGTCCTGCTGCGCGATGCCGTCAAGGATCTGAAAGGGGAACTGCTGGGCGACCGACTCTGGAAAAAATACCAGTCCTGGCCGATGTATTCCAAATTCTTTGACAACAAGGGCGCGCTGCCGCATCACGTTCACCATCGCGACAAGCATGCGGCATTGACCGGCAAGCAAGGCAAGCCGGAGGCTTATTATTTTCCGCCCCAGGTCAACAATCATGGCGGAAACTACCCGTATACATTTTTTGGCTTTGTTCCCGGAACGACAAAGAAAGAAGTTCGCAAATGCCTGGAGGCGTTTACCCGGGGGGACAACAAAATCACCAGCCTCTCACAGGCCTATCGTCTGGATCCCGGCACCGGGTGGGATGTGCCGCCCGGACTTCTGCATGCGCCCGGAAGCTTGTGCACCTACGAGCCGCAGAAGGCTTCGGACGTGTTTTCCATGTATCAGTCCCTGACCGGCGACCAGATTGTCCCGAAAGAACTGCTTTGGAAAGACACGCCAAAAAACCGGATGGATGACATCGACTGGCTGATGGAAGTGCTCGACTGGGAGTTGAATGTGGACCCCAATATGCGGCAGAACCGGTTCATGGCCCCGCGCCCGGTAAAAGCGATAAATGAAATGAAAGCGGAAGGTTATGTTGAGAACTGGATTTGCTACAAATCGGCTGCCTTCAGTGCCAAGGAGTTGACGGTTTTGCCCGGAGCCTCCGTGACCATCAAGGATGCGGCCGCCTACGGCATGATCATGATGCAGGGACATGGCCGGATGGGGGTATGGGAGATTGAGACGCCCAGCCTGATCCGATTTGGAGAGCTTACCAGTGACGAATTCTTTGTGAGTGAAGCCGCCGCCAAGACCGGTGTTAAAATCGTCAACCACTCCAAAACCGAGCCGATCGTGATGCTGAAACATTTCGGCCCCGAAAATCCGGATTTGTCATAGGACGCAACCCTGGCAAAAGAGTGCAGCCCAGCAGATATCAAACAAGTGAGCGAAACGGGATTCTATCCGGCGGAAACTGGATCGTGGATCACGTGAAGATCGTGGATACATTTCCGACGGAGGAAACCCTGGCCAGCATCTTGAATCAATACCGGGGAACGGGCGGAACCCCCTATAACGTGCTGCTTGACCTGGCCAAGCTAGGGGCCGGATTTCCGCTGGCAGGGGTGGGGTTGGTGGGTGACGATGAGAATGGGAATTCCATCATTCAGGACTGCCGACAACTCGGCATTGATATGTCGCAGGTGCAGATCACAAAAGAAGCGCCAACTTCCTTTACGGATGTGATGACAGTCCGGTCAACCGGCAAGCGCACATTTTTCCACCTGCGCGGGGCGAACAGCCTCCTCAATGAAACTCACTTCAATCTGGCGGCCTCCCGGGCCCGGATTTTTCAACTGGGTTACCTGCTGTTACTGGATGGCCTTGACACCTTGTCGGCAGACGGCACCACCGGAGCCTCGCGGCTGCTCCAGCAGGCAGTCGAACTGGGCTTCAAAACCACGGTTGACGTGGTCAGCGAAAACAGCGACCGCTTTGTCAAGGTCGTGACCCCGACGCTCCCGTTTGTCGATTACCTGATCATCAATGAATTCGAGGCCTCCAAGATCAGCGGGGTTGACGTCGGCAAAGCCGGCGCGGTCAGCCTGGCCCGGCTTTCCGAAGCTGCCCGGATAATTTTCACGAAGGGGGTTCGCGAATGGGTCATCATCCATTTTGCCCAAGGGGCTTTGGCGCGCAACCGGGCCGGCGATGAGGCGCACATTGGCAGCGTGCGTGTGCCGCGAGACCAGATCGCCGGAACCGCCGGCGCTGGCGACGCGTTTGCGGCTGGCGCGCTATATGGCCTGCATGATGGCCGCGATATTGCCGATTGCCTGAAGATGGCAACCTGCGCCGCGGCGAGCACACTTTTTGACCCCACCTGCACCGGAAGCATCAGGTCTCTGCAAAAATGCATGGAATTGGGTGCTGAATTTGGATTTGTAAAATAAAGGCAGATTCAGCCGGATCCGAAAAATAGTAAAATTGGGGTATAATCCACCAAGCCAATCAAAAACATAATAACAAGATGATAAAAATATTTTCCCCAACAATATTGCTGGCGGTCATGCTTGCGGGCGGTGCGCTAACCGCTCAAGCGGCTGATGATTTATATACTGTCACCGAGCGGTTGAAAACCGGCCAGAGGTGAGCGATTCAAAACCGGCCACTCTGAAGTAAGGGATTCATATCAGTTCTGTTTTTTCAGTCAAAGGATTTTCGTTTCGAGTTAAAACGAGCCGGAGGCGAGCTGCGAGCCTTAGCTCGCGCCTCCGGCGGTCGCCGGTTCGTTTGATTTCCGGCTTTTCTTGGTTTCTTGGGTGACCAACGGTGCTTCCTTGACGCGATAACTTTTGCCGGTGATGGCGACGACGTGGGCGTGATGCAGAAAGCGATCAATGATGGCTCCGGCGGTGGGCACGTCGCACAGCAGCTTACCCCATTCTTCCAGCGGCCGGTTGCTGGTCATGATGGTGGACTTGTTTTCATAACGGCGCATGACGACTTCCAGCAGGTATTCACCGGAGTGTTTGGGCAGTTGCTTCAACCCCATGTCGTCAATGATGACGAGGTCGGGCTTCAAGTATCGGCGCAGCGTCTTGTCCTGTTGGTTGAAGGCCTCATCTTTCATGAAGTCGCGCACCAGATCGAAGATGGAACGGTAGAGCACGAGGAAGTTCTGGCGGATCGCTTCGTAGCCGATCGCTTGGGCCAGATGGGTTTTGCCAACGCCAGGCGGGCCGAGGAACAGCACGTCCTTGGCTTCGCGGATAAACCGGCAGCTTGCCAGATCGAAAACTTCCTTTTTGTGGACGGATGGATT
>CAIXUZ010000064.1 GCA_903922735.1 uncultured Verrucomicrobia subdivision 3 bacterium | reverse complement strand
TCCGATTGCGCGGTTCCGATTGCGCGGTTCCGATTGCGCGGTTCCGATTGCGCGGTTCCGATTGCGCGGTTCCGCAACTACCAGACACTTCACCGAATGTCGCGAGTCCCAAGACCATTAGAAATAATTTTTTATCAACCGCCAAAACCCGTCAAGGCTTAAGTTGAAATAATCTCAGCGGCGCGATTTCATCCGAATTCCCGATTTTTTGCGACGAGAAGCAGGGTTTTCTTTTGCCCGGAAAACAAAAAAGCCCGCTCTTGCGAGCGGGCTTGGGGTTTCAAATCAGATTACTTCTTTTCTTCCGGCTTGGTTTCAGCGGCCGGCGCGGCGGGAGCGGCGGGAACCACGGTGTCCACCCATTCGAGAATGGCGAGCTGGGCGGCGTCGCCCTGGCGCTGGCCAAGCTTGATGATGCGGGTGTAACCGCTGCGGCGATCCTTGAACGCGGGCGCGATTTCCTTGAAGAGGATCTTGGCGGCGGATTCCTGATGCAGGCGGGCAACCGCCAGGCGGCGATGGGCAATCGTGCCCTTCTTGCCGAGCGTGACCATCTTTTCCGCGACGGAACGGGCCGCCTTGGCCTTGGCCAAAGAGGTCGTCACGCGCTTGTGTTCGATCAAGCTGCAGACCAAGTTTGCGAGCATCGCGTTGCGATGTTCCGAGGTGCGGCCCAGTTTGGCCGTGCGCTTCAAATGTCTCATGGGAATTCCTTAGCTGGCTTTGACTTCTTCCTTCGGCGCGTCCACCAGGCCCGGCTCGAAATTCATGCCGAGGGAGAGGTTGAGCGACGTCAGTTTGTCTTTGATTTCGTTCAGCGATTTCTTGCCGAAGTTGCGATACTTGAGCATCTCCTGCTCGGTCTTCAGCGCGAGCTGGCCGACGGTGGTGATGTTCGCATTGTTCAGGCAGTTGGCGGCGCGGACGGACAGCTCGATTTCGTTGACGCTCATGTTCAACAATTTCTTGAGCTTGGCCTTCTCGTCGTCCTGCTTGTCGGCGGCTTCTTCAAATTCAACCGCGTTTTTGTCGTAGCCGACAAACACGTCGAGGTGATGGGCCAGAATGGCGGAGGCCTGGGTCAACGCGTCGTCGGGCGTGATGCGGCCGTCGGTCCAAACTTCGAGCACCAGGCGGTCGTAATCGGTGCGGTTGCCGACGCGCGCGGCTTCGACCGCGTAACGGACGCGGGTGACCGGCGAGAAAATGGAGTCAATCGCCACGACGCCAATCGCCTGGCCGATCTTCTTGTTTTCATCGCTCGGGCAGAAACCGCGGCCGACCTTGACCGTCAGCTCCATCTCAAATTTCTTCTTCTTGTCCAGCGTGCAGATGTGCTGCGTCGGATTGACGAGCTCAATGTTCTGGTTGGTCTGGATGTCGGCGGCCGTAACGGCGCCTTCCTTGTTGACCGACAGCAACAGCGTCTGCTCGTCGCGGGTGTGGGCTTTGAACTTGACCTTCTTCAGGTTCAGGACGATGTCCGTCACGTCTTCGGCGACGCCGTCAATCGTGGCAAATTCATGCATCGCGCCGTCCACCTTCAGGGAGGTGATGGCCGCGCCTTCGAGCGAGGACAGCAGCACGCGGCGGAGGGAGTTGCCAATCGTGTGGCCGTAACCGGTTTCAAACGGATCGGCAACAAACTTGGCGTAGGTTTCGGTGGCGGAAGCATCATCCTTCTGCAACCGCTTGGGCATTTCAAAACGACCTAAACGAACTGGCATATTTTCCTTTCGACAATTTTAATCTGGCTCCCCCGGCAATTTTATTCCCAGCCGGAACAGCCCGTGTAATTGTCTATTTTGGTTTACGGTTTAGCGGGAATAAAATTCGACCACGGCCTGCTCATTGGCAATCGGCTGGATCTCGTCGCGCGTCGGAATGCGCATCACGACCCCCTTGAGCTCTTCCTTGTTCAAGGACAACCAATCCGGGACGGCGCGGCTCGCGGAAACCTCGAGACCCTTGGTGGCGAGCTGCTTGGAGACGTTGTGATTCTTGACGCTGATGACGTCGTTCACCTTGAGGGCGAACGAGGCAATGGCGGCCTTGCGGCCGTTGACCTGGATGTGCCCGTGATTGACCATCTGGCGGGCGGCGGCGCGGGTGTTGCCGAAACCGAGCTGGTAGACGACGTTGTCCAGCCGCGTTTCCAAAATCTGCAGCATGGTCTCGCCGGTGACGCCGCGACGGTTCTTGGCCTTTTCGTAGACGCCGCGAAACTGCTTCTCCATGAGCCCGTAGAAATAACGGAGCTTCTGCTTCTCGATCAAGCCCTCACCGTATTCGGTGGTCTTGCGACGCGACTTCGGGCCGTGGACGCCGGGACCGTAGTTGCGGCGTTCGAGATATTTCGTGGGGCCGAAAATCGGAATTCCGAAACGGCGGCTGATGCGGACGCGGGGACCTGTGTAACGAGCCATAAATATTTATTTCAGATTTGAAATTGAGTTGAATTACACGCGGCGTTTTTTGCGCGGGCGGCAGCCGTTGTGCGGCACCGGCGTGACATCTTTGATGGTGCTGATTTCCAGACCGATGGCCTGCAAGGCGCGGATGGCGGATTCACGGCCGGAGCCGGGACCCTTGACGCGGATTTCCACTTCCTTCATGCCGTGCGCCATCGCCTGGCGGGCGGCGTCCTGGGCGACCATTTGCGCGGCGTAAGCCGTGCTTTTGCGCGAGCCCTTGAAACCGACGCGGCCGGCGGTGGACCAGCCGATGAGGTTGCCCTGGGCGTCGGTGATGGTGACCTGCGTGTTGTTGAAAGTGGCGAGAATGTTCGCGATGCCGGAAACGATGTTTTTGGCGTGCTTGGCCTTGACGACTTTCTTGGCATTCGGATCTTCACCGAGCAATTCGGCGGCGGTCGGCGCGGCCATGACCACGGGCTCAGCCGGAGCGGCGGCATCGGCGGCGGGGGCCGCAGCCACTTTTTCCTTCTTGGCCGGCTTGGCTTCGGCCGCGGGCGCGGCGGGGGCAGCGGCGGCATCCGCCTTCACGACTTTTTCTTTTTTCGGCGCGGCAGGTTTTTTCTTTTCTTCGGACATAATGAAATTCAGTTATTAATGGATACCGGCCTTGGCACTGGGATTGCGCTGCACACCGACCGTCTTGCGCGGACCTTTGCGCGTGCGGGCATTGGTCTGCGTGCGCTGGCCGCGCACGGGCAGGCTGCGCTGGTGGCGGACGCCACGGTAGCAGCGGATGCCCTGCAGACGCTTGAGGTTCATGCCGAGCTCGCGGCGCAGGTCGCCTTCGATGACATATTTACCCTCCTGAATCGCGTGAACGATCTGGGAGAGCTGAGCCTCGGTCAAATCCTTGGCCCGGATGGACGGGTCAATGTTCGCGCGCTCGAGGATCTCCTTCGCGTTGACCGGGCCAATGCCGTAAATGTAGCGGAGCGCGATATCAATGCGCTTGCCGGGCGGTACTTCCACACCAATGATGCGTGCCATAAATTTTTAATTAACCTTGACGTTGCTTGTGGCGTTTGTTCGTGCAAATGACCCGGATGATTCCGCGCCGCTTCACGATTTTGCAGTGCTCACACAATTTTTTAACTGACGCTCTGACTTTCATGCTTAAATCTTTTTCGTTTCGACTAAAATACGCCCCACGCTCAAGTCGTAAGGCGTCAATTGTAACTTTACTTTGTCACCGGCGATCGCGCCGGCAAAATTCTTTTTGTCCCGCCCGGCCACAAACGCCGTCAGGCGGTGGCCATTGCCGAGCTCCGCGCAAAACGTGCCATTGGGCAGCGCTGCAATCACGCGGGCAGCGACGCGGAAGGCATCTTCGCCCATGTCAAAATCTCCGGTTCGCCGCCCGTAACGAGGACGGTATGCTCAAAATGGGCAGATAGTGAACCATCTTGCGTCACCACTGTCCAGCCGTCTTTCAGGATTTTTACGGCCGCCCGGCCCGCGTTCACCATCGGCTCGATGGCAATCGTCATGCCCGGCTTCAACTTCGGCGAGTGCTTCCGGCCCTCGTCAAAATTCGGCACCTGCGGCTCTTCGTGCATGGACCGGCCAACCCCGTGGCCGACAAATTCACGCACCACGCTAAATCCATTCGCCTCGACATACCGCTGAACCGCCAGCGAAATATCCAGCACGCGGTTTCCCGGCCTCGCCTGCGCGATGCCCAAGTAGAGCGACTGCTCCGTCACGTCCAGCAACCGTTGCGCCGCGACGCCGCATCCGCCCACCGCCACGGTCCGGGCGGTGTCACCGATAAAACCCTTATGCAACACGCCAACATCCACGCTGACAAGGTCGCCAAATTTCAATTCGCGCTCCGACGCGATCCCGTGAACCACTTCGTCGTTCACCGACAGACACGTATGGGCCGGAAACTTCCGATACCCGAGAAACGCGCTCTTCGCGTCGTAACTCTTGATCCGCGCCGCCGCAAAATCATCAATCTGCCGCGTGGTGAGGCCGGGCTGAATGAACGCCGCAATCTCGTCCAATACTTTTCCCGCCACCCAACCGGCCGGACGCATCAACTTCAAATCGTCCGCTGACTTGAGCTTTATCCCAGCCACAACATCAGAACCGGCCGCGGATCTTGCCCTTTTTCAAAAAGCCGTCGTAGTGGCGCATCATCAAATGCGATTCCACCTGACGCATCGTGTCCAACAAGACGCCGACCGCGATCAAAATACTCGTGCCGCCGAAAAACTGGGCCACATCCGGCGGAATGTTCATCTTCCGGCCCAAAATGATGGGAATCGTCGCGATGACGGTCAGGAAAATCGCGCCCGCCAGCGTGATCCGGCTCATGGCATTGTGGAGATAATCGCTCGTGCCCTGCCCCGGCCGGACGCCGGGAATGTAGCCGCCGTTCTTCTTCAAATCGTCGGCAATCTGGATTTCGTTAAACTGGGTGGCCACCCAGAAATACGAGAAGAACAAAATCATCAGCGAGTAAATCGTGAGATAAATGCCGGAGCCGTAACCCAGCTGCAAATTCAGCCACTGGAAGGGATCGCGCATGAATCCCGGGGCGTGCTGCGCCAGCCAGCTGCAGACCGGCTGCGGAAACATCAAAATGGACTGGGCGAAAATGATGGGCATGACGCCCGCGTAATTCACGCGCAACGGCATGAAGGAGGTGCCGCCCGCATACATCTTACGGCCGACCGCACGCTGGGCGTATTGCACGGGAATTTTCCGCTGCGCCTGGGTGATGGCGATGACCCCGCCGATGACCAGCACCAGGAGCAAGAGCAGCATCAAGCCGGAGCCGGCAAAATGGTACTGCTGCATTTCCGAACCGCCCGCCGGGAAAAACATATCCTTCAACGCCGTCACCGCGCGCGGCAACCGCGCCAGGATGCCGACCGTGATGACCAGGGAGACGCCGTTGCCAATGCCGCGTTCGGTGATCTGCTCGCCCAGCCACATCAGCAGCATCGTGCCCGCCGTCATCACCAGCACCGCCTGCGTCAGATACCAGTAGTGATTTTCAATGAGCACCAAATTGCCCTGAAAGCCGCGGAACACGGTTTCAGGGTGCGCCCAGTTGTTGGCAAAATAAACACCCTGACCGATGCACAACAGCACCGTGAGATAACGTCCGTATTGAATGATCTTCGTGCGACCGCCTTCTTCGCGCACCATTTTGCTCAAACGCGGGATGACGGCCGTGAGCAGCTGAATGATGATGGTGGCGCTAATGTAGGGCATGATGCCCAACGAACCGATGGCGCAATGCTCAAACGCGCCGCCGGCAAAGGTGTTATACATGCCGAGCAACCCGCCCTCGCCCTGCTGCCTGGCAAAGTATTCGGAAAGCGCCGCGCCATTCAAACCGGGAATGCGGATGACGGACAGCAAGCGGACGACCGCCAACAAACCAAGCGTAAACAAAATCCGGGATTTTAATTCCGGAATCTTGAAACAATTACCGAGGGTGCTGGCGATGGAGCGAAACATGCTTCAGCCGAATTATTTTTTGGCCGGAGCCGCCGATTTTTTGACGACGATTTCCACCGAGCCGCCCTTGGCTTCGATTTTCGTCCGGGCCGAGGCGCTGATGGCGCTGACGACCACCGTCAATTTTTTGGTGAGTTCGCCGGTGGCGAGAAGCTTGATGCCGAGCACGGGACCGTTGGCCAGGCCGACGGAGCGCAAGGCGGTTTCGTCCACCCGGGCGCCGTTTTCAAACTGGTTCAGGTCGCCGACATTGACCGGGCTGTAAGCCGTGGTGAACTGGGCGTTGTTGAAACCGCGTTTCGGGATACGGCGCATGAGGGGCATCTGACCGCCTTCGAAACCGATGCGGATGCTGCTGCCGGAGCGAGCCGTCTGGCCTTTGCCACCGCGACCGGCAGTTTTGCCACGGCCGCTGGATTCGCCCTGACCGAGCCGTTTGCGACGGTGTTTGGAGCCGGGACGGGGTTTAAGATTGTGCAGTCGCATAAAATTTCAGGTTAAGCCGCCACCGCTTCAGGGGCTTTCGGGGCCGCCACTTTTTTGATTTCCAAACCACGGCCCTGGTAAATCTGCTCGCGGGTGCGCAGCGACAGCAATCCATTGAGCGTGGCTTTCACGACGTTCGCCGCGTTCTTGGAACCGAGCGATTTCGTCAAAATGTCCTTCACCCCGGCGGATTCCAAAACGGCGCGAACCGTCTTGCCGGCGATGATGCCCGTGCCGGGCGAGGCGGGGCGCAGCAGAATCTTGGCGCCGCCGTAGGTGGAATAAATTTCGTGCGGGATGGTCGCGTCTTTCAGCGACACCGACTGCATCTTGGCGCGGGCGAGTTCGCCGCCGCGCTTGATGGCGTCCGCCACTTCCGCGGCCTTGCCGAGCGCCATGCCGACGCGGCCCTTCTTATCGCCGACCACGACGAGCGCGCTGAATTTGAAACGGCGGCCGCCTTTGACGACTTTGGAGGAGCGGTTGATAAAGACCACTTTTTCCGCGAGGTCATCGCCGCCCTTGTCGTCGGACGGCCGACGGCCGCCCGGACGACCGCCACGGCCGCGCTGACCGCCGCGCTGGTCGCGGAAATCACGCTTGGCTTCCGGCGCCGGCGCTTGCGCCACCGGCTGCGGTTGTTGTTCGCCACTAGGAATATTTTCAGTTTCAGCCACGATAAATTCTCCGGTTCAGGTTAAAATTGCAGTCCGGCTTCACGCGCGGCATCCGCCAGCGCCTTGACCTTGCCGTTAAAACGGTTGCCGCCACGGTCAAACACGACCGCTTTGATGCCCTTATCCATCGCCGCCTTGGCCGCGAGCGCGCCCACGGTCTTGGCGCTGGCCACGTTCGCCGCGAGTTTTTCGCGATCAGGCGTGCTTTTGCTCACCGTCGAAATCGCCGCCAGCGTCTGGCTGACAACGTCGTCAATGAACTGGACATGAATGTTTTCGTTGGTGAAGCAGACGCTCATACGCGGACGGGCGGCGGTGCCGGTGACTTTCTTGCGAATGCGCCAGCGGCGGAGCTGCTTCAATTTTTGTTTCTTTTCAGTTCTCATCTCAGTGGGTTCACGGTCTTGGCCGTGAACTAAAATTATTATTGGACGGTCTTGCCTTCCTTGCGCTGGACATGTTCGCCGGCGTAACGGACGCCCTTGCCCTTGTAAGGTTCGGGCGGATAGTAGGCGCGGATCTCGGAGGCCACCTTGCCCACCATCATCTTATCCGGCCCTTCAATCGTAATCTTGGTGTTTTCGTCGACGGTGACTTTGATCTGGTCGGGAATGCTGTAATTGATCGGATGCGAATAGCCGAGCGCCAGGTTCACGACCTTGCCGTTGACGGCCGCCTTGAAGCCGACGCCCTGGATTTCCAGCTTCTTGACGTAGCCTTCGGAAACGCCCTTGACCATGTTATTGACCAGCGCGCGGCTCAAGCCGTGCAGCGCCTTGGATTGCGCGTCTTCACCCGCGCGGCTCACGACAATCTTGTCGCCTTCCACTTTGAGGCTGGTGCGCCGGGGCAATTCCCAAGCGAGCTTGCCCTTGGGTCCTTCGACAGAAACTTTTTGCCCTTTCACATCCACCTTGACCTTGGCGGGAATGACAATCGGCTGTTTTCCAATACGAGACATAAAAATATTACCAGATGTAGCAGAGGAGTTCTCCGCCGAGGTTTTTCTTCCGGGCCTGCTGGTCGGTCAACAGACCTTCCGAGGTCGAGACAATCGCCACGCCCAGACCGCCGCGCACGCGGGGGATTTCCGTCGCGCCAACGTAACGGCGCAAACCGGGTTTGCTCACGCGCTTGAGACCCTCTATGACGCTTTTCTTGCCGTTGAATTTCAGGCTGATCGAGAGGGTCTTCTTGACATCGCCTTCCACCGAAACTTCGGCGACGTAACCCTGGGTCTTCAAAACTTTCGCCACGCTTTCCTTGATGCGGGAATGCGGCAGCTTCACCACGGGCAATTGGGCGGCGCCCGCGTTGCGGATGCGCGTCAACATGTCAGAAATCGGATCGCTCATTTTTACTTTTTGTTTTCGTCCTGCGTTTCGGTTCCAACTTCAGTGCGGAACCGACAGCCAGCACGATTAAATTTTCACCAACTGGCCTTCGTCACCCCGGGAATCAGGCCGTTCAACGCCGCTTCGCGGAACGTCAGGCGCGACACCCCGAACTTGCGCCAGTAGCCACGGCGGCGGCCGCTCATCGCGCAACGGTTCACCACGCGCGTCGGGCTCGCATCCCGCGGCAGCTTCGCCAGCCCGGCGTAGTCCCGCTTGGCCTTCAATTCGGCGCGAATGGCGGCGAATTTTTTGACCGTTGCTTTTTTGCGATTGTTTCGCTCAATCCAGGATTTCTTGGCCATAACAAATTATTTTTCTGCGAACGGAAAACCCATGAATTTCAGCAAGTCACGCGCCTGCTCGTCGGTTGCGGCCGTCGTCACAATCGTGATATCCATGCCCTGCTGGCGCTTGATCTTTTCCAATTCGATTTCGGGGAAAATGGTCTGGTCCGGCACACCGAACGTGTAATTGCCGCGGCCGTCAAACTTGCGCGGGGACAAACCGCGGAAGTCGCGAATCCGGGGCAGCGAAACCGCCACTAGGCGGTCAAAAAATTCAAACATCGTGTCGCCCCGGAGGGTCACGCGGCAGCCGATGGGCTGGTTTTTGCGGAGCTTGAAATTGGCGACGTCCTTCTTCGACTTGCTGATGACGGGCTTGCGGCCGGTCAGCTGGCTCAAATCCTTGGCGGCATCCTCAATGGCGCCCTTTTCGTTGGAGGCGCTGACACCCATGTTCACGACGATCTTAACGAACTTGGGAATCTGGTGGATGTTCTTGAAGTTGTGCTTGGCCTTCAAGGCGGGCACCACTTCATCGGTATATTTTTTGTAAAGTCTGGCTTTCATTTTTCAGCTCACGGATCGGGCCGTGAAAAATTGCTTACGCGGCAACCGCCTCCGCTTTTTTGACATTCGAGATGTGGATCGAACCTTCGCGGTCAAGAATCGCGCCATTCGGGTTCTGCTGACTCTTCTTGACGTGCTTCTTGACCATCTGCAACCCCTCGACAATGACGCGCTGCTTATCGGTCAGCACATGAATGATCTTGCCGCTCTTGCCTTTTTCCTTGCCGGCGATAACGGTGACCTGGTCACCTTTTTTGACATGAAATTTTGACATAACCTTCAAATGACTTCGGGCGCGAGTGAGATGATCTTCATGAACTTCTTTTCGCGCAATTCGCGGGCGACCGGGCCGAAAATACGCGTGCCTTTGGGATTCATTTCCTTGTCGATGATGACGCAGGCATTGCGGTCAAAGCGCAGATAGGAGCCATCCGAGCGGCGGGTGATCTGGCGGGTGCGGACGATGACGGCATCATGCACTTCGCCTTTTTTCACGGAACCATCCGGCGCGGCTTCCTTGATGTGGACCTTGATGACATCGCCGATGCCGGCATAACGCTGGTTGCGGCCCAGCACGCCGATGTTCCAAGCGATCTTGGCACCGGTGTTGTCCGCCACATCCAAACTGGAACGAATTTGCAACATAATGTCTTATCAGGCTGCGACTGCGGTTTCCTGGGCGCGCTCCACCACCTTGATGAGCGTCCAGCGCTTGAGCTTGGAGAGCGGGCGCGATTCCTCAATGCACACCGTGTCCCCCATCTTGGCCTCGGCCTTTTCATCGTGCGCGTAAAACTTCTTGTAGGACGTCACGATTTTTTTGTATTGCGGATGCGGGAAACGGCGTTCCACGCGCACCACAATGGTCTTGGTCATCTTGTTCGAGACGACTTCGCCGACGCGCTGTTTGCGCTTGCCGGTGGCCGCCACGTTATTGGTTGCTTCAGCCATACAAAATTATTTAGCCGCCTTGTTGCTCAAGGCCGAAATACGGGTTTCGACGCGGGCGATGTCCTTGCGCAGCGTGCGCAGGCGCGCCGGTTTCTCCAGCTGCGCGCTCGCCTGTTGCAGGCGCAGGTTGAACATCTCATGCCGGAGGTCGCGGCTCTTGGCCGCCAATTCCGCCAGCGTCAGGTCTTTAATTTCAGCAAATTTCATGGCTCTCAGCTCACGTGTTGATGACGTGAAATAAACTTGGTTTTGATCGGCAATTTCGTCGCCGCCAGGCGCATGGATTCACGCGCTTCGGCTTCGGTGACGCCGTCCACTTCAAACAAAATGTTCGCCGGGCGAACGACGGCCACCCAGCCTTCGAGCGGGGCCTTGCCCTTACCCATGCGCGTTTCCAGCGGCTTCTTGGTGTAGGACTTCTGCGGAAACACACGGATCCACATCTTGCCCTTGCGCTTCATGTGGCGCGTGATGGCGACGCGGCAGGCTTCCAACTGCTTGCCGTCCATCCAGCAGCGTTCCAGCGCCATCAAACCGTATTCGCCAAACGCGACGGTGTTGCCCGTCATCGCCATGCCCGTGCGGCTGCCGCGGTGCATTTTGCGATATTTTACTTTATCCGGCTGCATTGCCATAACAAAAATACTTTCTTAAAAATTAACTCGCGACGGTTGCCGCTTCGGGTTTGTTTTCGACTTTCTTGGCCGGCTTATTGTCGCCTTTGCAAATCCAGCACTTGATGCCCAGCTTGCCGTAAACGGTCTTGGCTTCCGCAAAACCGTAGTCAATGTTGGCGCGGAGCGTGTGCAGCGGCACCCGGCCCCAGTGATACATTTCCACGCGGGCCAGCTCGGCGCCACCCAAACGGCCGGCGGCACGCACCTTGATGCCTTCGGCACCGAAATCCTTGGCAGTCTGCAGCGCCTTCTTCATCGCGCGGCGGAACGAAACGCGGCGCTCCAGCTGCAACGCGATATTTTCCGCAACGAGCTGCGCGTCGAGTTCGGGCTGCTTGACTTCAACGATGTCCACGTAAACTTCCTTGCCGGTCTTCTTGCTCAATTCCTCCTTGAGCTTGTCGATTTCCGAGCCTTTACGGCCGATGACGACGCCGGGACGGGCGGTCATGATGGTCACGCGGCAACGATTCGTGGCGCGCTCGATCAAGATGCGCGGCACCGAAGCCGATTCCAGTTTTTTCTTGAGCAGATCGCGTATTTCGCGGTCCTCCGTGAGCAGCTTGCTGAATTCTTTTTTGTCAGCATACCACTTCGAGCGCCAGTCTTTGTTGACCGCGACGCGCAAACCGATTGGATTGGTCTTTTGGCCCATATTATTCGTCGGACAAAGTGATTTTGATGTGGCAACGGCGCTTCAGGATCGGGCCCGCGGAGCCGCGCGCCTTGGGCTGAAAACGCTTGAGGGTGGTCGCGGTGCCGGCCACGGCTTCCTTGATGCGCAAGGTTTCGGGGCGGAGCTTGTTGTTGTTCTCCGCATTGGCGATGGCGGAGTGGAGCGTCTTGGCGACGAAGCGCGCACCCTTGCGCGGCACGACGGCGAGAATCTGCTCGGCCTGCAAAGCCGGCAAGCCCTGGATCTGCCGGACGACTTCGCGCATTTTCTGCGCGGACATCGGGATATTTTTGGTGATGGCGAAAACTTCCATAAAAACTATTTGGCCTCCGCCTTCGCGGTGTGGGCGCCGTGTTTCTTGAAGGTGCGCGTCAGCGAAAATTCACCCAGCTTGTGGCCGACCATGTTTTCGGTCACAAACACCGGATTGAACACCTTGCCGTTATGAACCGCAAACGTCAGGCCGACAAATTCCGGCGAGATCGTCGAGCGGCGCGACCAGGTCTTGATCGGCGTCTTCTGATTTGCGCTTTTGGCTTTCTGGATTTTTTCCAGCAGCCGAGCGTCAACAAACGGACCTTTTTTTATCGAACGTCCCATAAAATTTTACTTGGTCTTGATCGGCAGCCCGTTGCGGCGAACCACAATGAAACGGTTGGATTGTTTATATTTGGCGCGGGTTTTTCCACCCTTGGCCACCTTGCCCCACGGGGACATGAGCTGCTGCCAGCCGCCGCCGCCCTTGGATTTGCCCTGACCGCCGCCGTTCGGATGGTCCACCGGGTTGCGCGCCATGCCGCGGGTGATACCGCGATGACCGCGATGACGCGTGCGCCCCGCCTTGCCCAAAACCACATTTTCGTGCTCGGTATTGCCGACCTGGCCGATGGTGGCATAGCATTCTTCGCTCACCTTGCGGATTTCACCGGAAGGCAGGCGGATCTGCGCGTAACCTTCGTCGCGCGACATCAGGGTCGCGGCGCCGCCGGCGGAACGAACGATCTGACCGCCACGGCCGGGCGTGAGCTCCAAATTATGAATCGCCGAACTGACCGGAATGGATTTGAGCGGGAGGGCGTTGCCGATTTCGGGCGGAGCCGTCGGCCCGCTGGAAATCGTCCTGCCGACCACAATCCCGACCGGGGCGATGATGTAACGCTTCTCGCCGTCCTTGTATTCGAGGAGCGCCAGACGCGCGGAGCGCATCGGATCATATTCAATCGCCGAGACCGTGGCTTCGACGCCATGCTTGTTGCGCTTGAAATCGACGAGGCGGATTTTCTGCTTATGGCCGCCGCCGATGCCGCGCGCGGTGACGCGGCCATACATGTTGCGGCCGCCGGTCTTCTTGCGGATTTCCACAAGCGACTTCTCGGGCGTCGTCTTCGTAATGTCGCTAAAGTCCGCGATGGTGATGTATCGCGTGGACGGCGTCAGCGGTCTAAATGTTTTAACGGGCATAATAGCTAAAGTTTTTTTCAGCAACTTTTTGAAGTTGGCGAGCCATCATTCCTGTCCCTTGGAGGGAATCAGTTATCGGTTCGCAAACATGCTGTCCAGCCGGCCTTACGGACGACGAGGAGCGAGGAAAATAACAAATTGGAAATTGAATGCAACATTTTTTTAAAATTATTTCAGGTTGAAACCGGAAACCGGAGACGGGACAAAGCAGAAAGTTCAAAGTTGAAAACAGAAGTCAACCGCCAAGGCGCCAAGGCCGACAAGGAGGGATAGTTGAGATCGGAACTCCATTCACACCTGAAACCGGAGCAAAACAGAGGTCGGCGGCACCGCGGGCAAAGAAATCATTTCAAATAAACCGGCATTTGTGGCATCTAATCAACATGCGCCGACTTGCAATTGTTTTTTCCGCCCTGCTCCTCGCCGCGCTTGATCTGCGCGCCGCGCATACGGAGGTGAAGCTGCTCCTGCCCGCCGCCGCGAAAACCGGCGACACGGTGGTCGTGGGCGTGCAGCTGAAAATGGAATCCGGCTGGCATACCTATTGGAAAAATCCCGGCGAAGCGGGACAGGCCACTGAAATCAAGTGGCAGCTCCCGCCCGGCGTGACCGCCGGTGAAATCCAATGGCCGCTGCCGAAAAAAATTCCGCCCGCCGAGATCACCACCTACGGCTACGAAGACGAAGTCGTCCTGCTCGTGCCGCTCACGCTCGCCCAGGGCGTTCCGCCCGGCCCGTTGGATCTCGCCGCCAAAGTTTCCTGGCTGGAATGCAAAGAGTCATGCATCCCCGCCAGCGCGGAGATCAAAGGCACCCTGAACGCCGGCAGCGAAACCCGGCCTTCCGCCGACGCCGCGCAGATCAGATCGTGGCAGGCCAGGGTGCCCGCGGCCGCCGGAAATTTTTCCGCCAAAGCCTGGTGGGAACCCGCCACGGACGACAAAACCCGCAATCTCCACCTGCAATGGCCGGGCAAGGCGGCGGGCGCGGATTTCTTCCCGGCCGCCGATGACCATTTTGAGATCCAGGGCGCAACGGAATCGCTCGCCGCCCCGACCGGAGAAATCCACCTGCGGAAGGCGGTGAAAAAATCCGCCGGCGACTGGCCGCTGGAAATTGCCGGGGTGTTCGCCGCCGCCGAGGGCGCGGTGGAAGCCAAGACCGCCATCAGCGCCGCGCCCGCCGCCAGCTTCGCCGCAGGGAGTGTTCAAAGTAAAGAACTGACCCCTATCCCTATTAGCGCCGAACCGCTGTGGCGGATGCTCATATACGCCTTCATCGGCGGTCTCATCCTGAACATCATGCCGTGCGTCCTGCCGGTCATCGCGCTAAAAATCCTCGGCTTTGTGAATGAATCCCGGAGCGAACCGCGCCATGTCCGGAGGCTGGGGCTGGTTTATGCGCTGGGCGTGCTCGCCTCCTTCCTGGTGCTGGCGGCGGTGGTGATCGGCGTCAAGGCCGCCGGGCACAAGGCGGGCTGGGGCATGCAGTTCGGCAATCCGGTGTTTCTCGTCTGCCTCATCACGCTCGTGACGCTGGTGGCGTTAAATCTTTACGGACTTTTTGAAGTGACGCTCCACAGCGGCGCCCTGAACGCGGCGGGCCAGCTTTCCGCCAAGCACGGCGCGGCGGGCGCCTTCTTCAACGGCGTGCTGGCCACGGCGCTGGCGACGCCCTGCACCGCGCCGTTTTTGAGCATCGCCCTGGGATTCGCGTTCGCCCAAAGCGCGGCGGTCATCCTGCTGGTGTTCGCGGCCGTGGCCGCCGGCCTGGCGTCGCCTTACGTGCTGCTGAGCTGGAACCCGGCGTGGCTGAAATTCCTGCCCAAGCCCGGCGCGTGGATGGAAAAATTCAAGATGGCCATGGCGTTTCCGATGATGCTGACCGTGGTCTGGCTGTTCAACCTCGCCGCCGGAAGTTACGGCGACCGCGCGCTGTGGCTGGGAGTGTTTCTGGTGATGCTGGCGTTTGCCGCGTGGTTTTTTGGCGAATTTGTCCAGCGCGGACGGAAGCATCGGCTATTTGCCGCCGTCATCACTTTGGTTTTACTAGTCACAGCCTACGGCTTGGCGCTGGAAAGCCAGTTGCACTGGCGGCAGCCGCTCCCGCCGCAACAAGGCGCCGCCACCCGGTCGCAGGACCGCGACGGCATCGCGTGGGAAGCGTGGAGTCCCGAGGCGCTGGCGAAGGCGCGCGCCGCCGGCCGGCCGGTGCTGGTGGATTTCACCGCCGCCTGGTGTCTCACCTGCCAGGTGAACAAGCGCACCAGCATCGAAATCCCGTCCGTGGCGGCGAAAATCAAGGCGCTCAACGCCATCGCGCTGCTGGCGGATTATACGCATTTTCCGGACGCCATCACCGCAGAGCTGAACCGCTTCAATCGCGCCGGGGTGCCGCTCGTACTGATTTACCCAAAAAATTCGAGCGCCAATGCCATCGTGCTGCCGGAGGTGCTGACGCCGGGGACCGTCCTGGATGCGCTGGACCGCGCGGGAGCCGAGGGAAGATAGAAGTCAGAAGTCGGAAGTTAGAAGGGTGCAGTCAGAACATCGGTAAAGCGACGGCTTAATCCTTCGGCAGGAAGGTGAATGCCACCGCCGCGAGGATGCAGGCGAAGGCCGCGAAATGATTCCACCGGAGACGCTCGCCGAGATAAAATGTCGCCACCACACAGAACACCACCAGCGTGATGACTTCCTGCATGATCTTCAACTGCGTGGCGGAATAAAACGAGTTGCCCCAGCGGTTGGCCGGCACCATGAGGACGTATTCAAAAAACGCGATGCCCCAGCTCGCGAGGATGACCAACAGCAGCGGCCGGCTCTTGAATTTCAAATGGCCATACCAGGCGAAGGTCATGAACACGTTCGAGCAGGTCAGCAGCACCACGGGGAGCCAGCGGGATTCAGTCAAATTCATGCGCGGAAAATGGATTCACCTTCCCTGCCTGTCAATTTGAATGCGGATTTTTGATAATGGCGGTTGAGGCTGGACAGCCACAGGCGACCACAATACGGTTAGCACATGAGAATTGTCTGGTTCATGTTCAGCCTCCTCGTCCTGATGGCCAACGCACTTTCCGCAAAAGATTGGAAACTGGTCTGGGCGGATGAATTCAACTATCAGGGGCTGCCCGACCCGGCCAAGTGGGGCTACGAAACGGGATTTGTGCGCAACCACGAAAGCCAATACTACACCAAGGCGCGCAAGGAGAATGCCCGCGTGGAGGACGGCCACCTGATCATCGAATGCCGCAAGGAGCCGTTCACGCCCGCAAACCATGCCCCGGTGAATTACACCGCCGCCAGCCTGATCACGCAGAACAAGGCGAGCTGGCAATACGGCCGGATTGAAGTTCGCGCCAAACTGCCGCAGGGCAAAGGCGTCTGGCCCGCCATCTGGATGCTCGGAGCAAACCACAATACGGCCGGCTGGCCGCGCTGCGGCGAGATTGACATCATGGAATTCGTCGGCAAAGAACCCAAAGGCATCCACGGCACGCTCCATTTTGCCGTGGACGGCAAACATAAATCCGACGGCGGCCAAGTGGAGGCGAACCAACCCTGGGCGGACTACCATATTTACGCGGTTGAATGGACGTCGGAACAGATTGATTTCTATTTCGACAAACAGAAATACCACACCGTTCGCACCGACAAGGCGAATCAAGGCGCGAGCAATCCCTTCCGCGCGCCGCAATACCTGCTGCTCAACTTCGCGCTCGGCGGCAGCTGGGGCGGGCCGATTGATGATTCAGTTCTGCCGCAACAATTCCTGATTGATTACGTCCGCGTTTACCAATGAGTGGACAATAAATGAGACGTGGACGTGAAACGGCCGATTTTCGGGCACGGGAGCGGCGGGCGAAAAAGTTTATGGTGGAAATTTTCTGTCGCCCCTGCCGGGGCTTGAAATCTTTATGAACGATTAACCCACGGTTTTACCGCGGGCTATTTTGTGTCGCGCCTCCGGCGCTGGTTGGCTTTGAGCCCCCGGTAGCGGCATGTCGGTAGACCACCGCATTTTTTGAACTCTTCAATTGGCGGCGCTCTGCCGAGACGCCGCTACGGTTTCAAAGGCGCAACAATATATTTTTTACCTTCAAAAATCGAATTTATAGACGAGATCAAGATGGCGTAGGGAAGAGTCGGCGGGCGCTGGGCGGTCATCGCCGCCGTCGTCTTTAAGGTTTTTGCCGACGGAATAGACAATTTTCTTTCCGGCTGAATAACGCAACGGCTTTCCATCGAAATCATCCACTGGCACGGTCTCCAAGAACTCCGGCACGAGCGCGCTCAAGTCTGCCGGCAGATTTCCGTGAGTCAGTTGGTAGGCGCGCAGGGCGAGGATGGTGCGGGTGGCTTGTAATTGCACGTCGTTCCTGGATTTTCTTTCCAGCGAGTTGGCCAGGGCGGGCATCATCATATAATACAGGATTTGGCCGGTCCAATTTCCGCTCAAAGCCATTGAAGCCAGCCCCGGCCGTGATTCCAATTCGGCGATGTTCGCTTCGCCGTAGGGATGCGGTGCCGCCTTCACCAGCTTGAGGGCGCCTTGGGCAAACAATGCTTTGGTCTGGCTGAAACTGAACAACGGCCAAACTGACCACAGATGAGGATTATATCCACCCGCTTCCAAATTGGTCATGCTTCCGTCACGCATTGCGGCCAGCGTGTTAACCTGCATCTGGTGTTCGACTTTGATGGCGTTGGCAAAGGCGATGGCCGCCTCGCCCGGCTGGGGTTTGAGCTGGAGGATATAACCTTTCAACTGCTCCGCAGCCAGATGCGTTTTGCCTGCCCAATGCTGCAATTGATTCAAGCCCACACCATGAACCGCCGTGCCGACCAGATAAACAATCAACACGCCGCGCGAATTCTGCATCCGCCGGCCGAGCCGGACATGATTTAAAATCTGATCAAATGCTTCCTGGTCCTGCCCATTATGGAGGAGAACATTTTCCCGCACCGCAGCCAGTTCTGCCAATTGTTTCCAGCCCGGCAGATAGGGCAACATATCATTCAAGCTGGAAATTTCCGGAATCTGGAAGTCAGGAAGTTTGACGGCGGCATCCCAACCGGCCAGGGCTTCGCGGTTGCTGGCGAGGACGGTGCCGGCCAAAACGTCATCCCAATTGGTATCCTTTGCCAGATCGTATATTTGGTTGCCCTGCTTTTCCGGCCACCAGATATGATTGGTCGCCGCCACCAGCACGTCATAGCCGTTGGCGCCTTGGGGAAGGCTGGCGCGCGGCAACTGGAGTTCCTGATTCACCGGCGGCACCGGCGTGAGCGACCGTAACAAGACAACTCCCAAGAGCAACCCGAACACGACAAGCAAGCCCAGGCCCATCCGCAGCAGCCATTTTTTCATGCCGCCAAACTGCGCCTGACCGCCAGCAAAGGCAAGGAATTTGAAGCCAAGCCGACACCAGCAGGGTCCGCTTCGCCAGAAGAATCATACCTC
This sequence comes from uncultured Verrucomicrobia subdivision 3 bacterium, assembly GCA_903922735.1. Classification (GTDB taxonomy): domain Bacteria; phylum Verrucomicrobiota; class Verrucomicrobiia; order Limisphaerales; family UBA11358; genus UBA11358. The sequence continues at coordinate 43,284 of CAIXUZ010000064.1, read as the reverse complement.
GCCCGAACGGCGGCCATGATGCCCCGGTGCGGGAAACCGGCTGGGAAGGAACCAAACCTCGTGCCCCACCCGGAAAGCCATCGAACCAGGTCATATTCCGGGTTTGGAAAATGACTTTCCTATCTTGGGGAACGATTTCTAGACATTGAGGAAAGACTTCCCAGTCTTGGGAAACAACATTCCGACATCGGAAGATGACTTTCCGACATTGGGAAACGATTTGCCAATGTTGGAAAATGACTTCCCGATGTTGGGAAACGACTTTCCAGTCTTCAGAAACGACTTCCCAGTCTTGGGAAATGACTTTCCAATGTTGGAAAATGATTTCCCAGTCTTGGGAAACGATTTCTAAAAACCGAAAAGGGGCTTTCCGTGACCCAAAAACCATCAAAAGAGGCTAAAAACCCGTATTTTTGTCAAAAATGGTCAAAAAGAGACAGTTTAGGCCGGTTTGACTAATGGGAGACTCCAGACACCGAGCTTGTCCGGTTTTGCTGCTCAAGCGGACGGCGGGAATAGGTTTACGCAGGGCAATTACTCGCAAAACGGCTGTCGGCGGACTCGATAAATTGATGATAACACTCACGGCATAACCAACGGTATCCGTCCGTATAGCCAACAGAATGATTTTCGTCTTCTGTTTTGACTAAAGTCCACCAACAGATTTCACAATGATCGTGGTTCGGCTTTTTGAAATTCGCAAGTGACCATTTCTTTGTGAGGCAAAATTCAATCTGCTCTTTTACGTCAGATTGTTTCCATTCCTTGCCGTGAATCACAACATTATCGGCGGAGTTCATAAATTAGACCCGCACCGGAATATTCTTCTCCTTCAAAAACCGTTTCACGTCTCCGACGGTGTAGGTGCCGAAATGAAAAATGCTCGCGGCGAGGACGGCGTCGGCGCGGCCTTCCAGCAACACTTCGGCCATGTGTTCCAAGCTACCGGCGCCACCGCTGGCCACGACGGGAACGCCCACGGCTTCGCTCACGCGCCGGGTGATGACGAGGTCGAATCCGGCTTTCGTGCCATCCGCGTCAATGGAGTTCAGCACGATCTCGCCCGCGCCAAGCGACACGGCGCGCCTGGCCCATTCGAGGGCGTCGAGGCCGGTGTCCTTGCGACCGCCGTGCGAGAACACACCCCATTTGTCCGGCGCGATCTTCTTGGCGTCAATGGAAACGACGATGCACTGGCTGCCGAATTTTTCCGCGCCCTGACGGATGAGTTCGGGATTGGCGATGGCGCTGGAATTGATGGAAATCTTGTCCGCCCCGGCGCGAAGCATGGTGAACATGTCCTCGACGGACTTGATGCCGCCGCCCACGGTAAGGGGCATGAAGCATTGGTCGGCGGCGCGCTCGATGACATCCACCATGGTGCCGCGACCGTGGGCGGTGGCGGTGATGTCGAAGAAAACCATCTCATCCGCGCCCTGCTCGTTGTAGCGAAGGGCGAGTTCCACGGGGTCGCCGACGTTCTTGAGGCCGCCCTTTTCGGCCACGCCGAACTGGACGCCGCGGGTGACCTGGCCGTCGTGGACGTCGAGACACGGGATGACACGTTTTGCAATCACAGCGATAATTAAGCCCAAAAAGGCGGATTGATAAACCACGAAATACACAAACCACGCGAAAAGAAGCCGGCTGGAGAGATTGCTGGCGAGCCGGATCCGGCGGGCGCAGGAATCATCAGAGCGGCTCGCGGGGATGCCCGCCCCACCGCGCCAGTCCGGCAGCACAACTTTTTTTGAATAGGGGCGTTCCATCCATTGTCTGATAAGATGACAGGCAACAAAATTTGAATATGAAAAGACACACGTTGGTTCTAGCGGTGGCGAGTCTGGCGGTTCTGCTTACAGGATGCGTCAATCCCGACGGTTCGCCAAACAACACGGGTTCCGGCGCATTAATCGGGGGGGTTTTTGGCGCGCTGACCGGCGCGGCCATCGGCGGGCAGGGGCATGGCGGACCGGACGCCTTGATCGGCGCCGCGGTCGGGGCGATGGCGGGCGGATTGATCGGCAACGCGGCGGACCGGGAACAGGAGGCGCGTCTCAGGGCGCAGGCGCCGCAAACGTACGCCCGGATTGACCAAGGCACGCCGCTCGGCATCGCCGATGTCAAGGCGCTGGCCAAAGCCGGCGTCAGCGAAGACGTCATGATCAACCAGATCCACAATTCACGAACTATTTTCCATTTGAGCGCGGCCGACATCATTGATCTGCGCGACGCGGGCGTGACGGACAAAGTGATCAATTATATGATCGACACGCCGGGCTCGGTGGGAGCCAACACCGCCGCCCCCAGCACGGTCGTGGTGCAGCAAGCCCCGCCGCCGCCACCGGTGGAAACCCTGGTGGTCGCGCCCGGACCGGGCTATGTCTGGATTGGCGGCGAATGGATCTGGGCCGGCGGCTGGGTCTGGCGGGCCGGTTATTGGGGGCTTCCGCCCCGGGGATATTCGGTCTGGGTTGGGGGTCGCGCCTGGCACGATGGCCAACATTGGCACGCCGAACGCGGTCATTGGCGGTAATTGGGGGAGCGGGCCGCACGCGGATTTCAATATCCGGCAAATCAGGGGTGAAATGGCACGCCGATTTTGACGGCAAAAAACATTTTCCACCGCTCGACAAAAACCTTTGGCCGCGCCATTCTGATTCCAATGGCTTTTCAATCCCCGGCTTCACCACTCGACTCGCTCTGGCAGGAATACAACCGCGCCTTCCAGTCGTGGGACGACCTCACGCTCGCCCGCTGGCTAGCGCAGACGCTCGGCCAGTTTGAGGGCCGCGCATGGCGGCTGTCGCATCCACTCGTCGGGGCCTACCGGCTGGGCGCGCAGATGGCGCATGAAAAACAAATCTGGTTCAAGCGGCTCGCCACGCCGCCCGCCGCCTACGCGGAATCGCCGTGCTGCCGCGCGCCGTTCCTGCCGCTGCTCACGCGCGACGTTTGCACCGAGGGCCTGATCTGCCAGCATTGCAATGAAATCCTGGTGCCGTTTGATGAAATCCCGGCCGAACTCCGCGCCACCCTCGAACCGTGGGGGAAGAATTACGAACCCGTCCATGCCGTGGCGCACTGGGACGACCGCCAGCGCAAGCGCGGCGGCAATTACGACGCCGCCTACGAAAGCGCCGCGCAACAGGCGGAACAACTGCTCGCCATCGCCGGTCGCGAACTGGCGCCCAAGCTGCTCGACAGCTACGCCGCCGTGATCTGGGAAGACCAGGATGAATGCCTGGAAGTGCGGCCGGAAGATGTGCGGCTGTGAGGGCGAAATTGACGCGGTGACGACATGAAGTTTCTTTTCAAATGGCTGTTCCGGCTGCTGCTGCTGGCTGTAGTGCTGGCGGTGATTCTGGTTTTATCGCTGGATTACATCCTGCGCGTCGTCATGCAGCACAACATCCGATCGCAAACCGGCATGGAGGCGCAGATCGGCAAGTTTCACCTCGGCCTGATCGAGCCGGTCGTGACCATCCAGAATTTGAAACTCCACAACCCGCCGGATTTCGGCGGCACGCCGTTCCTGAACATCCCGGAAATCCATGTGGAATACGACCGCGCGGCACTCTTAAATAATCAGTTACACATCACGCTGCTGCGCTTCAATCTGGACGAACTGGACATCGTAAAAAATGAAGCCGGCCGGACGAACATCTTTTCGCTTGGTCTGGCGATGCCGACGAAGGAATCCGTCGCCAAAGGCAAAGACCTTGCCGGATTCAAGAAAAAGACCGGGCTTGATTTCAAGGGTATCGAGGTCTTGAATGTATCGGTCGGCACGGCAAAATTCATCGACCTGAAAGACCCGCGCAACAACCGCACGCAAACCATCGGCATCGAGAATTGCGTGATCAAAAACGTAAAAACCCCGGCGGATCTGGCCGGCCTGGCCGTGCTGGTCATTTTGCGGGGCGGGGATGTTTTCAATCCCATCGTCGCACCAACGGGGTGGAGGTGAGGCATTTTAACTTTTTCACCGCCGCCTTTTCCCCTAATTTCTGCCCGTGGATTGCGAACCCCTCAAATCCGTTTCCCGCAGCGCCGCGAAACGGTCACCCTCCGATCGCGAGGCGGTTGATTTCACTGCCGCCACCCAAGCCGGCACCATTTGGAGCCGGAGAGAATTTTTCAAGAGCACCAGTCTGGCCATCACCGGCTTGGCGGCATTGAGCGGCTCCGAGTGTTTCGGGGCCTGGGCAACAAAATACCCGATGTCCGTGGCTGAATTGCCGGCGGGCAATTCCCCGGCTCCCTTGCCAACGCCGCATTTCCCCAACCGGCTTTGCGCGTTCGTCTGGCGCAATTGGTCACTCGTTCCCACCGATCGGCTGGCGAAAGTCGTCAAGGCGACCCCGGCTGAAATCCGGCAACTGGGCATCCGGCTCGGCCTGGGACACCCGCCCCGCATCACGGAAGATCAGCAACTCCGCGCTTACATCACCGTGATCCGGCGCAACTGGCACCTTCTGCCCTACGAACAACTGCTGGAACTGCTGGCTTGGACGCCGGAGAAAATGGCGTTCACCCTGCGCGAAGATGATTTCCTGCTGCAAAAACTGGGCAATCTAAAACCTCAATGCGAACCCCTTCGTTACGCGCCACCGGACGAAGCCGTTCGGGATCGACTGCGCCGAATCGCCGATATCAATGAACGGGAATTCCCCAAGCTGAACGACGCCCCCCCGGAGCCGCTCTTTAATTTTATCCCGCAATTATCCGCTCCGCCGAAATCGCGCCATGATGCCGTTCCGGCGGGCTCCGCCTTTTCACCGCGATTTTGCTATTCCTATTTTGCGCTCTACGGCGATCCATTGCTGGAAAAAGCCGCCGACCCTTATCCCGAAGGGTATCTCGCGCGCCTGAAGGAAGCCGGAGTGAATGGCGTCTGGCTGCAAGGTATGCTGGAGAAACTGGCCCCCTTCCCGTGGGACCCAAAAGCCAGCGAACACCACGAAAAACGCCGGCACAACCTGCAAGCACTGGTGGCACGCGCACTCCGGCATGGCATTCGCATTTATCTTTACCTGAATGAACCGCGGGCCAAGCCCCTGGCTTTTTTCAACAACCACCCGGAGCTAAAAGGGGTGGCGATGGCCAACCAGAGCGCCACCCTTTGCACCAGCGCCCCGGAAGTGCAAACCTATCTGCGGGAGGCCGTGGCGGCCATCTGCCGGGCGGCGCCGGATCTGGGCGGTTTCTTCACCATCACCGCCTCGGAGAACCCCACCAATTGCTGGTCGCACCATAATGGCTCCCGGTGCCCACGCTGCGGCCAAAGGCCCCCGGCAGAGGTCATCGCCGAAGTGAACTCGCTGTTTGCCGAAGGCATTCGGCAAGCCAAATCAAACGCCCAATTAATTGCCTGGGATTGGGGATGGGCGGATGACTGGGCCGAAGGAATCATCCAGCGCCTGCCCAACGACGCCAGCCTGATGAGCGTGAGCGAATGGAGCATTCCCATTGAGCGGGGCGGAATCAAAAGCGTCATCGGCGAGTATTCAATTTCCGAAGCGGGCCCCGGCCCCAGAGCCACCCGCCACTGGGAATTAGCCCGACAACGCGGCTTGAAAACCATTGCCAAAATTCAAGCGAGCAACACGTGGGAGCTTTCCGCCGTCCCCTACATTCCGGCTCTGGAAAATGTCGCCCGGCACGCGGTCAATTTGCGGCAAGCCAAAGTGGACGGCCTGATGTTGGGCTGGACCCTGGGTGGCTATCCGTCACCCAATCTTGAAGTGGTCGCTGAGATTGGCAAAAACGCCGGAATCACAGCGGAGCAAGCCCTGGCAGTCGTGGCGGAACGCCGTTTCGGCGCGCCAGCGGCGCCGGCGGTGGTCAAAGCCTGGCGGGCGTTCAGCGCGGCTTTCCACGAGTTTCCCTTTCATATCCGTCTCCTCTATCAAGCGCCGATGCAGTTTGGCCCGGCGAATCTGCTCTGGCCTGAACCCACGCGTTACGCCTCGACCATGGTTGGATTTCCGTATGATGATTTAAAAGGATGGCGGGCCGTGTTTCCGCCCGAGGTCTTCATTGGTCAATTCCTTAAAATCGCCGAAGGCTTTGAAACCGCCATCGCGGAATTACATCAGACGTTCGTGACCCTGCCCCCGGGACCAGAACAAAACGCTTTGGCCGCCGAACTGCGGGTGGCACGAGCCGCCGCCGTTCATTTTCGCAGCACGGCCAATCAGGCGCGGTTTGTTTTGACGCGCGATGCCCTCGCCACCGCCAAATCCGCGGCGGAGGCGGGGCCTTTGAAAACCATCCTGGAAAAAACCCTGCGAACCGAAATTGACCTGGCAAAACAACTTTTTGACATCCAAACCCACGACTCCCGCATCGGTTTCGAAGCTTCCAACCAGTATTTCTATGTGCCGCTGGACCTCGCGGAGAAGGTGCTGAATTGCCGCTATTTATTGGAAGACTGGCTGCCCAGACAGCTAGCCTAGCTGAGTGCTCCATCAAATTTGATACAAGGAATGACGGCCAGCATTTGAATTAAGCTTTTATGCGTCAGGGTAATCGCATAAACATATTCATGTTAAACAGCACAGCCAACGTGCATCGCGCCCCGCTAAAATCCGCCAGCCGCATCGTCGTGAAACTCGGCACCGGCGTCCTCACCGACAGCCGGAAGCTGATTGATCCCGCGCAGCTCGAACAGCTCGTCGCGCAGGTCGCCGCGTTGAAAAAATCCGGCAAGGAAGTCGTCCTCGTCACGAGCGGCGCGGTCGGCGCGGGCATGGGCGCGCTGGGCTACGCCGCGCGCCCCACCAACCTCGCGGAGAAACAGGCCTGCGCCGCCGTGGGCCAAACGCGGCTGATGGCGGTTTATGAAAAGCTTTTTGCGGCGCACAACCTGGTCGTCGCGCAAGTGCTGCTCACGCACGAAGATCTGGAGCATCACGAACGCCATCTCAACGCCCGCAACACGCTGGTCACGCTGCTCCAGCGCGGCGTCGTGCCCATCATCAACGAAAACGACGCGGTGTCGTTCACGGAAATCAAGTTCGGCGACAACGACAAACTCTCTGCGCTTGTCGCCTCGCTATTGCCCGCCGACCTGCTGGTGATCCTGACCACGGTGGACGGCGTCATCGAAAATTTCGGCAAGAAAAACGCCAAAACGCTTTCGGTCATCGAAAAAATAGATTCCGCCATTCAAGACATGGCGGGCGGCACAACGAGCGAAACGGCGGTGGGCGGCATGAAGTCCAAAATTGACGCGGCGAAAATCGCCGTGCGTTCCGGCATCCCGCTGGTCATCGCGTCGGGCAGCCGGAAAAACGTGCTCGCCAAAATCCTCGGCGGCGCGGACGAGGGCACGTTGTTTATCGCCAAGCCAAACCGGCTGCAAGGCCGCAAACGCTGGATCGCCTTTTTTCACCATCCCCAGGGCACGCTATTCGTGGACCCCGGGGCGAAGCTGGCATTGCGCGAAAAGGGCAAGAGCCTGCTGCCGCCGGGCGTGGCGCGCTGCGAAGGCGACTTTGCGGCGGACGACGTGGTGCGGATCTGCGATCTGGACGGAACGGAATTTGCGCGCGGCATCGTGAAGTTCAACAGCGAGGAAATCCGCGCCCAGAAACTGACGCGCGTGGAACTGGTGCACCGGGATGATCTGGTGATTTTGTGAACCGCCAAGACGCCAAGGCCGCCAAGATTAAAACAAAACTGGAAATTCCGGGCGGCCTTGGCAGCTTGGCGGTGCATCCAAAATGAAAAAACAACCGGCGATAAACGATTTGCTCAAAGTGATGGCGAAACTGCGTTCGCCGACGGGCTGCCCGTGGGATCGCGAGCAGTCGCACCAGACGCTGCGGCGGCACGCCATTGAAGAGGTGTATGAGCTGATTGACGCCATCGAGGCGCGCGACGATGTCGAGATGGCCGAGGAACTGGGCGATTTACTGCTGCAAGTGGTTTTTCACTGCCAACTGGCAAATGAACGCGGCGCATTTGATTTTGAAAAAATCACGCGGCATCTCGTGGACAAACTGATCCGCCGCCATCCGCATGTTTTCGGGAAAACCAAAGTCAAAAATGTGGACGAGGTCTGGGCGAATTGGGAAAAAATCAAGAGGGCCGAGAAACACGGCACCAAACACGCCCGGCATTCCGCGCTGGACGGCATACCCAAGCATCTGCCAGCGTTGCTGCGGGCGGAAAAGCTTGTGAAAAAGGCGCGCAAGGCACTGGCAGACGGCCACCCTGCACTCGGCAAGAAATCAAAACGCAAATTGGGCAAACCGGCACTGGCGCAGGAGTTATTTGAACTGGCGGCGTTCGCCCAGGCGCGCGGCTGGTGCGCGGAGGAATTATTGGCCGGCGAAATCAAGAAACGCGAACGGGAATTCCGGCGGCGGGAAGCGAAATGAGCCTTAAAACAAGGGCTGGGACGGGAAAACCCATCTTGACGATGGGCGGTTTAACTGGCAACGTGCTGTGGTATTCGCGCCAATTTAGCTCAGTTGGTAGAGCAGGTCATTCGTAATGATCAGGTCGTCGGTTCAAGTCCGACAATTGGCTCCACTTTCATAATAAGACGGGGTTTACGCCCGCAGTTTTCACAATGATCGTTTCATTCTTTCGGCCACGAACACAGTTAACGCCATCCGCACTGCAAGTGGGCCAATAGATGCCCAACCCGGTCATGCACAAACCAAAAACGACATCAAACATCGCATGAAAAATCCCATCATTAACCACTGGGGAGCCGTTGTTCTGGCCCTGGCATTCCTGTCAACGACACAAGGTCAACCGATCCAAAAACCGGCCAACACCAATACCAACGGGGCAAAAGCGAAAACCCAAGCCGGCGCTGCCGCCATCAGCAATCCGGTGGAAAAAGATCTGCGCGTTCAAGCCAACGGCAAGGCCTGGCGGCTGGACAAAGCGACCATCAGCGATGCCACGCTGCCGCGCGTGCTGCTGGTCGGCGATTCGATCCTCAATGGCTATCAGGGCGGAGTGGTCAAGTTGCTCAAGGGCAAAGCGAATGTGGATGCATGGGTAAATCCGTATTGCCAGTCAGAAAAATTCAACAGCCTGCTGGCCGAAGTGCTGGCGAACGGCCCTTATGACGTGGTGCACATCAACCTAGGCTTGCATGGCTGGCAGCCGGGGCGAATTCCACAAGGCCAGTTTGAACCGCTGACCAAAGCCTTCGTTGGAATCATCCGACAGAAATGTCCGAAGGCCATGATCATCTGGGCCAGCACGACGCCGATCATGCTCAAAGGCAAACCGGAGCTGGACCCGGAGCTTAATCCCATCATCCTTGAGCACAACCGGATGGCCGCGAAGGTCATGGCGGAAGAGAAGGTGACGGTGAGTGATTTCTATTCCCTGATGGCCGACAATCTGGAGTTGGCGCGCGGCGACCAGTTCCATTGGAACGCCGCCGGCTCCAAGATCCTTGGCGAGGCCGCCACGAAGGCGATAACGGCCGCGCTGGGCGAGAAACATTGATCCGCCTCTCCAAGCCGTAAAAATTAGAACGATGGCGGTTTATATTTGGATATTTTGCCGAACCGAAAAGAATCAGGCTCAGGACAAGGGCGTAAAGCTCAAGTCAGTTTGAATCACGATTCCCCTCCCCATGAACCCGAAGATGGAGGGACGCGCACCTCACCCCGGCGGCTTGACGTTTGAAGGCAACTGCTGGTTCAAGGGTTCAAGGCGCGAATTTCCAATTGGGAAAATTCTCATCCCGCCTTCATGGAGAAGGATAAAGGCGCCCTGCGTAATTGGAAAAAATCCACTAAACTCGCGGGTTACCGCTTCCCTAACCCCGAGTTGCTTCAGGCTTTTCCGCCAGCCCACTTGGGTTGCTGTTTGAGGTGGTAAAGCATTTCCCCGGCCTTGCGCACGAGCAAGACACCTTCGTCTTCGCGGTTGGCGTAGTCTTCGAGATTGATGCTTTTCGGGTCGCGGTAGCCGAGGTTGATTTTCCGGCAGATAGCTTCCGGGATGCCGGTAGCGAGCGTGACCTTAATGCGGCATTTCTCAATGCCGTTTTCCATTTTGCCGATGCCGCGCACATGGGTGCTGTGCGCGAGGATGCCCCACGGCTCGTGCTTGAACTTGTCCCACTGGGTGAGGAAATAATCGCGGCAGTGATAGCCAATCCGTTCGATGGTTTTGCCGTGCGTGACGGAAATCTCGGTGACGTGCGGCGCGTAGATGATGAGTTCGCCGCCGTCGGCAACGACGGGTTCCAATTTATACATGCCCTTGCCGGCGACCCAGAGGTCGTCATACATCGGCGGCATGTTGGACAGCACGGTTTGGAACGGCCGCTCCTGATAAACGATGTGAACCTGCTTGGAAATTTCACTGGCGGCATCCCACGCGGCTTCCGGAGTGCCAAAGGAAAGGCTGACGAGGGATTTATCGGGGGCCACGACCATGGCAAAACAGGCCTTGTTTATCTTCACCAGCGCACCGGCGCGATCCACGACTTTGCGGACGGGCGTCCACTTGTTGCCAATGATCATCGGGTTGGTGACCACCGCACCGAGCCAGTGGAAGAAATTCAGAATTTTCGGTCCGCCGATGCCGGGGAACAGATATTTGTTGCCGCCGGAAAAACCGACGACTTCGTGAGGGAACACCGGCCCGACGATGATGACCTGGTCGTAATTGAAAACGAGCTTGTTGATTTCAACCGGCACATCCATGGCAAACAAGCCACCGGTAAGTTCTTTCACATCGGCGGACGTGAGCGATCCGATTTCCTGAAGCGCGGCGGGATTGTCCCACTCGTGGTTAAAGAAGCGGACTTTTTTGAATTCGTTCCGGTGTTGCTCGACGGAAATCTCCAGCCGGTGGCAGATGGCTTCCTCACTCATCGGCGGATGGGTACCAAGGGCGACGAGCACATCCAACTCCTTCGTGACCGCGCCAATCTGGTTGAAGATGGTCTTGAACAGCAAGCCGACGGGCGCGGTGCGCGTGTGGTCGGGAACAATGAGCAGGATTTTCTTTCCCTGATAATCGGCAGCCGGGAGGGCTTGGGCGACGATTTGCGCGACCTGTCCATCCGTAAGCTTGCCGGGAAAGGCGGATTTTGAAATCAGGTTCATGACTATATTTTGCCACAGATTCTCACAGATGAAACACAGATTGGAAATTCCATATCTGTGCCCATCTGTGTTTCATCGGTGGCTAAAAACATCAAATCGTCTGTGACAGATAGCCGCCATCCACGCGAATGTCCGTGCCGGTGACGAACGAACTGGCCTTGGGCGCGGCGAGAAAAACACACGCCCCAACCAGTTCGCTGGATTCGCCGAAGCGGTTCATCGGGGTGTGCGCCCAGATGGATTTTGTGCGGTCGCTCGGCGAGCCGTCGTCTTTGAACAGCAGCTTGCGGTTCTGTTCCGCCGGGAAAAAGCCGGGCGTGATGGTGTTCACGCGCACGCCTTTGGTCGCCCATTCCCGCGCGAGGAATTGCGAGAGGTTCAGCACCGCCGCCTTGGCCGCGGAGTAGCTGACGACGCGAGAGAGCGGCAGGTGGGCGGAAACGCTGGCGATGTTGATGATGCTGCCTCGGCCGCGCTTGACCATGCCCGGGCCGAATTCCTGGCACGGCAGGAACACGCCGCCGACGAGGTTCAAGTCGAAGTTGGCCTGGAGAGCTTCGAGCGGGATTTTTTCAAAGGGATTATCCGGGGTGACGGTGACCTTGGGATCATTGCCGCCGGCCGCGTTGACCAGAATCGTGGGCGCGCCGAGCTGCGCTTCGATTTTTTTATGCGCGGCGGCGAGGCTGTCGCGGGACGAGGCATCGCACGTGAAAAACGCCGCCTGGCCGCCTTTGGCGGCGATGGCTTTCACGCGGGCCTGGCCGCGTTCCTCGTTGCGGCCAAGCACGGCTACTTTCGCGCCGGCTTCGGCCAGGCCTTCGGCCAGCGCGCCACCCAACACACCCGTCGCACCAATGACGACGGCCACTTCATTTGAGAGATCAAATAATTTCATAAATATATCCTATCGTTGAATGCGAGCGGAACCCCCTTTGGCAAAGGCTTTGACTTGTTCGACCGTCGCCATCGTCGTGTCACCGGGGAACGTGGTGAGCAGCGCGCCGTGCGCCCAACCGAGGTTGACGGCTTCCTGTTCAGAAGCGCCGGACAGCAGGCCGTAGAAAAAGCCCGCCGCGTATCCGTCACCGCCGCCGACGCGGTCCACGACATCGAGTTCGCACATGGGCGACTGGTAGGTTTTGCCGTTGATCCACGCGACCGCGCCCCAGGTGTGGCGGTTGGTGGAATGGACTTCGCGCAGCGTGGTCGCAACGGCTTTGACGTTGGGGAATTTCTTCGTGGCCTTCTCGATGACGGCGTAGAACGCGCTGGGGTCGAGCTTGGATTTCGATTCCACGTCCTGGCCTTCGACGCCGAGACCTTTCTGCAAGTCTTCTTCGTTGCCGACCAGCACGTCCACATGCTCGACGATGCGCGCGAGCACGCTGACCGCTTTGTCCTGACCGCCCCAGATATCCCAAAGCTTCTGGCGGTAGTTCAGGTCGAATGAGGTGATGGCGCCGCTCTTTTTCGCTTCCTTCATGGCTTCAATGATAAGTTCGCCGGTGGTTTCCGAAAGCGCGGCGAAGATGCCGCCACTGTGGAACCAGCGCACGCCGGAACCGAAGATTTCCTTCCAGTTGAAATCACCCGGCTTAAGCTGGCCGGCGGCCTCGTTGCTGCGGTTGTAAAACACCACCGGCGCACGGACACCCTGGCCGCGGTCAGAATAGACGGTCGCCATGTTCGGGCCGCGCACGCCGTCGTGCTTGAATTTCTTATAGAACGGCTTCACGCCCATCGCGCGCACTCGTTCGGCGATGAGGTCACCGATGGGATAATCCACCATCGCGCTCGCGACGCCGGTGTTAAGGCGGAAACAGTCGGAGAGATTAGCGGAGACGTTGAATTCGCCGCCGCTCACGTGGATGTCGCAGTGCGACGCCTTGCGGAACGGGATGATGCCTGGGTCGAGGCGATGGACGAGCGCGCCCAGCGACAGAAAATCGAGGGCGCCTTCTTTTTTGATGTTCAAGCCAGTTGACATAATACTTTATTTTTTAATTTAGAGATGTTTGCCACGAAAATGAATCACAAATCGGTGATCACCTGGTGGCGCGGCACGAGCAGCTTCATTCCGCCCCAGGCAATCAAATAGCTCAAGGCGCAAATCACAAACATAATCATGTAGGCGGTTTGAGGCGTGGCCTTGTAGTTGTCGGTGAGCGTGCCCGCAATCAGTTGCACGATGACGCCACCCAGTCCTCCGCCCATCGCGCCGATGCCGGTGACAGAACCGACCGCAGATTTTGGGAACATGTCCGAAACGGTGGTGAACAGATTGGCAGACCAAGCCTGGTGCGCGGCGGCGCCGATGCAGATGACGGCGACCGCATAAACTTTGGCCATATCGCCAAAACGACTGACGTCACCAAAATACTGGGTGGAGAGCACGACGAGCGGGCACACCGCGATCAGGAACATGGCCGTCATGCGGGCTTTGTAGACCGGCAGGCCGCGCTTCATCAGAGTCATCGGAATACTGCCGCCGTAAACGCTGCCAACGATGGAGACGCCGTAAACAATGAAGGTGGGCCACATGGTGTCCTGGATTTTCATGTGAAATTGTTTGACCAGATAGTCAGGCAGCCAGAACAGATAAAACCACCAGACGCCATCCGTCATCAATTTGCCGAGGAAAAAGGACCAGGTCTGGCGATGCCCCAGGAGGCCGGGGTTGGCGGTGTTTCCGAACTTATCCGGCCCACCGGCGCCGGCTTTGAAACCGGCAACGATCATGGCGACGAGCGCCAGAGCGACAGCCACCAGATAGATATGATTTTCAAATCCGTAAACAATCACCGAGGCGAAGCCGATCGCCACCGGGATGAGATAGATCAAGGCCAGCCAGCCGGGTTTGCCCTGGTCATGCCAGCGCCGGACGTGCAACGCGAAACTGGCCGCCACCGCCACCGCGACCGTCACGGCAAAAAATATCAACGAGGGCTTGTGGGAGAGCACGTCCTTGCCGACGATTTTTGCGGTGATGAAATATATGAATGCGCACAGGAGGTGGATCATGATGGTCGTGCCCCAATACGCGGAACGCGGGACGCGGCCGGCGAGAGAAAAAATATTCGTGCCCCGCTTCTTGGGCGCATTCGGAACGGGCTGCGCCTCATCTTTGTCGCTGTGGATGAGGTCGTATTCGGCCGAGGAAACAAATTTGCTTTTGGCCGGCGAGTCGTAGAGCCAGAACCAGAAAATCAGCCAGATGAATCCGACGGCGCCGGTAAGAATAAAAGCCATCTTCCAGCCTTTTTCATTGCCAAAATAAACCAGACACCACGGAACGAACAGCGCGGCAATCATGGCGCCGAAATTGGTGCCGCTGTTGAAGATGCCGGTGGCCAGCGCGCGTTCGCGCTTCGGGAACCATTCGGCCACGGTTTTGATGGAGGCGGGGAAATTGCCGGCCTCGCCAATACCGAAGGCGCTGCGCACCACCAGATGGGCCGTGATCACGCGCCCGACGAAGGCGTTAAGGATCCCAAACACCGACCAGACAATCAGGGAAAGCGCCAGGCCCATTTTCGTGCCGATTTTGTCAATGACATAGCCGGCCAAAATCGTCATGCCGGCATAAAAACCGGTGAAAAACGCGGTCAAATGGGAAAAATCCGTGTTCGACCAGCCAAAGCCGCCCAATGCCGCCGGCGTGCAAAAATACTCCTTCAAGTAGCTGATGACCTGCCGGTCCAGATAATTGACGGTCGTGGCGAAAAATAGCAGGGCGCAGATAATCCAGCGAAAGTTACTGGTCAGGGGACGAGATGTTTTTTCCATTTAGATAAAATTAAAAATAAGATTTACCTGAAAGATCATTTCTTTTTCGCGCTCAATGGGAAAGCCATGAAAGCCTCGGCGTTCCGGTAGCAAATATTGCGGATCAACGGACCGACGAGCTTTTCGTCATTGGGAATCTGACCGTTTTGAATGTCGTTGCCGATGAGATTGCAGAGCGTGCGCCGGAAATACTCATGGCGCGGATAACTCATGAACGAACGAGAATCGGTGATCATGCCGATGAAGCGAGAGAGCAGGCCGAGATTCGACAAAGCGTTAATCTGCATTTCCATGCCTTCCTTCTGATCCAAAAACCACCAACCGGAGCCGTATTGGATTTTGCCGGGAATCGTGCCGTCCTGAAAATTCCCGATCATCGCCGCAAAAACATAATTGTCCGCCGGATTCAGATTGTAGATGACCGTCTTGGGCAGCAGGTTGTCGGAATCCAATTTATTCAGATAGGCCGAGAGCGTCTTGGCCTGCGGGAAGTCGCCGATGGAATCAAAGCCGGTATCCGGCCCCAACTGCGTGAGCAGGCGGATGTTGTTATTGCGCAGGGCACCGAGATGAAGCTGCTTCGTCCAGCCGCGTTTGGCGTCGAGATGGCCGAAGAACACCATCATGAACGAGGCGAATTGCGAATGTTCCTGCGGCGAAACCGTTTTTCCGCCCCGCACCTGGTCGAAGATTTCCGCCGCCGCCTTCTCGGAACAAAAATCCGCGTAGCAATGTTCCAGCCCATGGTCAGACAACCGGCAGCCTTGCGAATGGAAATAATCGTGCCGTTTTTCCAATGCGCTGATGAACGCGCTGAAACTGCTGATATCCACATTCGCCGCCGCAGACAGCTGCTCCACCCACTTATTGAAAGCGGCGGGCGCATTCACGGCCAGCGCCTTGTCGGGGCGGAACGCCGGCAGCATCCGCGTTGGATGACCTTGTTTGGCGAAGGCGCGATGATATTCCAGATTATCCACCGGGTCGTCCGTGGTGCCGACGACCTTGACCTTGAATTTTTTGAGCAAGCTCTGGGTCGTGAACCCCGGGGTAGCGAGCTGCGCGTTGGCTTCCTTCCAAATTTTCGCGGCGGTCTTCTCGCTCAGCAAATCCGTGATGCCGAAATATCGTTTCAGCTCGAGGTGCGTCCAATGATACAGCGGGTTGCGGAGCGTGTGCGGAACGGTTTTAGCCCAGGCCTTGAATTTTTCCTCCGGCGCAGCGTTGCCGGTGACGAATTTTTCGGCGACGCCATTGGTGCGCAGCGCGCGCCATTTGTAATGGTCGCCTTCCAGCCAGATTTCAAAAAGGTTCTTGAACTGGCGGTTTTCGGCAATGTCTTTCGGGGGCAGGTGGCAGTGATAATCAAAAATCGGCTCGTCCGCCGCGTATTCATGGTAAAGCCGGCGCGCGCTTTTAGTGCCCAGCAGGAAATCTTTGTGGATGAATTTCATAGTTGGTTCATTTGCAGATTGACGCCATTAGTATTCAGCTTTTCCGTCCCATGTCCAAGCAGAGCCGCTTAAGGAACAAGGTATTTGGTTAAATTTCCTGTGGATAATGACAGGGGCACGCACCCTGCGCAAGCCAAGCGTTACAAGTTTTGCCCATTTTTTGTCCCCTTTGACCGGCGAATAAATAAAATGTCACCGCTTTGCCGCTTGACCTTTGATGGGGCGCGGTTTTAACTATGACCGATTAGGCGCATTCATGCTCGAGCAATTCAAAAGCCTGTTTTCCAATGACATTGGAATAGATTTGGGGACCGCAAATTCCCTCGTCTATGTGCGGGACCGTGGAATCGTCCTGCGCGAACCTTCCGTGGTAGCCATTCAAGCCGGCACAACCAATGTGCTGGCGGTCGGTGACGAAGCAAAAAGAATGTTGGGAAGAACTCCCGGCAACATCGTGGCGATCCGCCCGATGAAAGACGGCGTGATTGCCGACTTCGAGATCACCGAGGCCATGCTGCGGCATTTCATCCAAAAGGTGCACCACCGGAAACTCATCGCCCCACGCGTGGTGGTCGCGGTGCCCTCCGGCATCACCGAGGTGGAGAAGCGGGCCGTGAAAGATTCCGCCACCCACGCCGGCGCGCGTGAGGTGTATTTGATCGAGCAACCGATGGCTTCGGCCATTGGCGTAGGTCTGCCGGTACATGAACCGGCGGGCAACATGATCGTGGACATCGGCGGCGGGACTTGCGAAATCGCAATCATCTCCCTGGCCGGCATCGTCTTCAGCCGCAGCCTGCGGGTGGGCGGGGACGAACTCGACAGCACGATCATCGCGCACATGAAGCGCGCCTACAACCTGATGATTGGTGAACGCACCGCTGAAGAAATCAAGATTCGCATCGGCTCCGCATTTCCGCTGGAACAAGAATTGACCATGGATGTCAAAGGCCGCGATCTGGGCACCGGTCTGCCCAAGACGCTGACCATCCGTTCCGAGGAAGTCCGCGAAGCCTTGCAGGAACCGCTTTCGAGCATTCTCGAATCAATCCGCATCACCCTGGAACGCTGCCCGCCAGAACTTGCCTCCGATCTTGTGGATCGCGGCATGGTCATGGCGGGTGGCGGCTCATTGATTCGCGGCATTGACCGGCTCGTGGCCGGCGAAACTGGCCTGCCCGTGCATCTCGCTGACGACCCGATGAGCGCCGTCGCCGAGGGCACTGGCCGCGTGTTGCAGGAAATTGAATTCCTGAAACGCGTCGCCACGAACGCCAAATACTGATTCTTCCCGGGAAGTTCACCGCACCATGGCGACAACGCCGTGACGTAGCGGATGTTTAAACAAAAAAATTATCTCGCGCTGGGCGCAGTCGTGATCGTGGTGGTGCTCCTGTTGAGCCTCCCTACGCGCGCCACTGACCGCCTGAAGCTCGCCGTCGGCAGCTGGTTTCTGCCACTATTCGGCCTCGCCAGCGCCAGTCAGCAATTACCGGCCGACCTTGCCGATTCCGTCCTGCCGCGCCGGGAGCTGCTCCGGCAGATTGACACGCTCCGCCGCGAGAACCAGCAGCTCCGCTCGCAATCCATCCAGCGCCTTGCCATCGCCCGCGAGAATGACCAGCTCCGGACGCTGCTCAACTGGCAACGGCAATCGCCATGGAAACTCAAGCTCGCCAATGTCGTCATGCGCGACCCGGCGAACTGGTGGCGCACCGTGCAGATTGACCTCGGTTCGCGCGACGGCGTGCGGACAAATTTACCGGTCATCAGCGCCACCGGGTCGCTGGTCGGACGCGTCACCTCCGTCAGCCAAACCAAATCGCAAATCGTCCTCATTGGCGACCCGAACTGCCGCGTTTCGGCCATCGTAGAAAACGCGGCCCGCGACATGGGGGTGATCCTCGCCAGCGGCCCGCTCGACACCTCGCTCGTGCAATTGACCTATCTCGCCAGCAGCGCGAATTTGAAACCCGGCCAAAGCGTCATCACCAGCGGCCTCGGCGGGGTGTTTCCGAAAGGCATTCCCATCGGGCAGGTCGTGGACTCGCGCTCCGTCGAATTCGGCCTTTACACCGAAGGGCGGGTGAAACTCAACGCCAACCTCGGCTCGCTGGAACAAGTCTGGGTGCTGATGAATCCGATCCAATGAACCCGTTTCAAACCATCCTGATTTTGTCCGCGGCGTTTCTTGCCGTGTTCGGCGAAACGGTTTTATCCGCCCCGCGCGCGTGGCTCGGAGCGCAGATTGATCTGCTGCCGGCCCTCATGGTTTTCGCCGCGCTCAATGCGGGACTGACGACGATTGCGGCGCTCGCGATTTTCGGCGGCCTGTGGCTCGACACTTTTTCCGCCAATCCGCCCGGCATCTCGATTCTGCCGCTGATGCTCACCGGCTTTCCGATTTATCTGCGCCGCGATTTGATTCTGCGCGATTTGCCGTTCGCGCAATTCGTCCTCGGGGCGGCGGCGAGCGCAGCGGTGCCGGCGTTGACGCTCTTAATGCTGTTAAGCGGCAGCACGGGACCACTGCTCGGCTGGGGCACGCTCTGGCAATGGCTGGTGATGACCGCCGGCGGCGCGGTCGCCACGCCGTTCATTTTCGCGCTGATGGAGGCGTGCAACGGCGCGCTCGGTTACAAGCTGCGGACAGAAGTGAGTTTCCGCTCCGACCGTGAAATCCGGCACGGCAGAATTTTGAAGTGAAATGCTAGTTTTTGACGAACTGAAAAAGAACGAACCGCACCTCCGCCTCGTCGCGGTGGGGCTGGTGGCCGGGCTTTGCATTCTGCTGGCCGGACTCTGGTGGGTGCAGGTCGTCTCCGCGCGCGAATATCAGGAGCATTTGACCACGCAGTCATTTCGCACCATCCGGCTGCCAGCGGTGCGCGGCAAGATTCTCGACCGCGAAGGCCGCGTGCTCGCCGAGAACCGCCCGCGCTACAACCTGAGCCTTTACCTCGATGATTTGCATCGCCAGTTCGATGCGGCTTACAGCGAACTTTTGAAATCCGCCCGCGTCGCGCAGAAACAGAGAATCGCCGCCGCAGAAAAACGACTAGATCGTTCGCTGACCAAGGCGGAGCGCAAGCAGTTCGCCTTCAAACCGGAACAACTTCAAGCCATGCGCGAAGCTGCCCGCCTGCGCGTGGCCAGCGCCGTCGCCGCCGGGGTCAGCCAGAAAATCGGCGAGCCGCTCGCCATCGACGCCGCGCAGTTCAAGCGCCATTACGCCACGCGGCTGGCGCTGCCGTTTCCGGTGTTGAAAAATCTAACGCCGGCGCAGATGGCGCGGTTTCAGGAAAGTTTTGCCGGCGGGCTGGGGGTGGATTTGGATTTGCAATCGGTGCGCGACTACCCGCTCGGCCTGACGGCGACGCATTTGCTCGGCTACCTAACGCGCGATGACAAATCCACCGAAGGCGAGGAGCCGTTTTATTCGTATCGCCTGCCGGATTATCGCGGCGTCGTCGGCGTGGAGGCGGGCTTTGACGCGCAACTGCGCGGACGGGCCGGCGCGGAATCCGTGCTGGTGAACAACCTCGGCTATCGCATGTCGGAAAACATCTGGAGCCAGCCGGAGCCGGGACAAAATCTCGTGCTGACGATCGACCTTGATTTACAGCGGGCGGCGGAGGCGTCGCTCGCAAAACATCAGGGCCCCGACGCCCGCGCGGCGGTGGTGGTGATGGATGTGCGCAATGGGGACGTGCTGGCCCTGGCGTCATCGCCCACGATCAATCCGCTCTACTTCACCGGCGGCCTTGCGCCGGAAGAAAAGCGGCGCGAAGACGCGCGGCGCACGGACATGAAATTGCGCCCGGAAATCAACCGGGCGACGCAGGAAAATTACGCGCCGGGATCCATCTTCAAAGTCATCATCGGTCTCGCCGCCTTGGAAGCGGGGCTGAATCCGGACAAACTTTACGACGTTCAGGCCGATCCGACGCGAGCGGGAAAGGGTTGTGTTTACGTGGGCCGGCGCAAGATTGACGACACGGCGCCGCCGGGCGAATACAACTTCAAGCGGGCAATTGTGCGCTCCAGCAATTCTTATTTCATCCAGGCCGGCCTGCAAACCGGGATAAATCGCATCATCGCGCTCGCGGAAAAATTTCAGCTCGGTGAGAAAGGCAGTCTGCCCACCCGCCAGGAGACCGCAGGAAATCTGCCATCGTTTGAACGGGTGCGCGAGGGTTGGAGCGACGGGGACACGGCGAACTTGTGCATCGGCCAAGGCGAGATTTCCGTGACGCCGCTACAGATGGCGGTGGTCTATTCAACGATTGCGAATGGGGGCACGGTTTACTGGCCGCGGCTGGTTTCACGGATCGAATCGCAGGATTCATTGCGGCGCGAGGTGGTGACCAATTTTCCCGCGGGGCTGGTGCGCGACCGGCTCGGCGTGAGCGGACGGAGCCTGCGGATTTTGCACAACGCGATGCTGGCGGAAACCGAGGATACTGAAGGGACCGGGCGCGCAGCGGTGGTGCCGGGTTTGCGCATCTGCGGCAAGACGGGTACCGCGCAGGTGATGGATGAACACAATCGCATAGTGGATCACACGACGTGGTTTGCGTCGTTCGCGCCGTATGAAAGTCCGCATTACGCCGTGGTGGTGATGGTGGAGGGCGGTTCGTCCGGCGGCGGCACCTGTGCGCCGATTGCACACGATGTTTACGAGACCATTTTTCAGAAACAAACTTCCGGCGCGGCAAAAGCGCTGGTGACGGCGATGAATTAAAATGTTTCAACCGATTCCCAGAGAAAAATTTGACAAGCTCCAGTTCGCAGCGCTGGCGGGCCTGATGTTTTTGGGGGCGGCGTTTGTGTATAGCGCCACGATGGCGAACGACTCGGCAGGGCTGCTCGCGTGGTATCAGCAGGCATGGGTGCGGCAGATTTTCTGGTATATCGCGGGCATCGGCGCGGTGACGACCATTTGCGTGGTGGATTACCACACGCTGGCGCGGTGGTCGTTCGTGGCGTATTGGGCGATGATCCTGTGCCTCCTGGCGGTGCTGATACCCCATATTGGCTCGATGCGGTTTGGGGCGCGGCGCTGGATTGACCTGGGCTTTTTCCAGTTCCAGCCGAGTGAATTTGCTAAACTGGCCTTTATTCTGGCCGGCGCGAACTTTTTGAGCCGGCCGCCGGATGAATTGAAACGGGCGGAGGTATTCTGGCAGGGCATCGGCTTGATGATGCTGCCGTTTATCCTGATTTTGAAGGAACCAGACCTGGGCTCGGCGCTGGTGCTGCTGCCGACGGGCTTGGTGATGATGCTGGTCGCGGGAACACCGCGCCGCTACCTGGTGAAGCTCCTGATCGGGGTCGGCCTACTGGCGGTGCTGTTTGTCGCGGATGTTTTATTTGCCCCGGCGCACTGGCGCATTCCGATGGAACAATACCAACGCAACCGGCTGTTGATTTACTTTGGCCGGGATTATTCGAATTTCGCTCCGCCGAACGCCACTCCGGCGGAGTTGCAACGCCTGCGCCAACGACAGTTGGACGACGCATATAATGTGCGGCAGGCGTTGATTTCCGTCGGCTCCGGTGGGCTGACAGGAAAAGGCTGGCGACAGGGAACCCAGAATGCTCTGGGCTATCTGCCGCGCGCAGTGGCACACAACGACTTCATCTTCTCCGTCATTGCCGAGGAAGAGGGATTCGTTGGCAGCGTGATTGTGCTCACGCTCTATGCGGTGGTTCTCTTCACCGGATTGAGAATCGCCGGCCAGGCGCGCGACCGCCTGGGCAAGCTCGTGGCGGTGGGCGTGGTCACGCTCATCTTCAGCCACGTATTCATAAACATCGGAATGAACATTCGCATCATGCCTGTGACGGGTGTGCCACTGCCGCTGCTATCGTATGGCGGGTCTTCAGTGCTGTGCTCGTTGATCGCCGTGGGCTTGATGCAAAACATACACATCCATCGAAGAGGATAATCAACATGAGCAACAATAACTTCTCGCGGCGCCGCCGCGGAATGCGCTTCAAGCCCAAAGGCGGCCTGAACCCCGCTCACCAGAAAACCGACCGCGAAGCGGTTGAAGCCCGGGCCGACGTGGTGACCGAGCAGGGCGGACAGGAACGCCTGTTTGAAAAGCGCCACCAGAACGAAATCGAGCGCGCCGAAAACGTCGCCGCCGGTTTGCCGCCGGAGGGCAAACCCGAGGCCGCCGCGCCGACGGAACACATCCATCCGCATCCGCATGAACACAAGTCCGAAGCCGCCTCCGCCGCGCCGGGCGCGGAGGAAAAATTCGAGCCGGTGAAAATCCCCGAGCAGCCGAAGGGGCTAATCGAGACCATCAAGGACGCCGCGTCCAACATCGTCAAGAAAGTCCAGCGGCTCATCCGCCCGGAAAAGAAGATCCACAAGGAGGTCATCATCAATGCCGAGACGCTCGAAACGCGCGTTGCGGTGACGGAAGATGGCAAGCTGGAGGAATTCAACATCGAGCGCACGACCGAGGAACGCCTCGTCGGCAGCATCTTCAAGGGCAAGGTGCGCAACCTCGAAGACGGCCTCAAGGCCGCGTTCGTGGACATCGGGTTCGAAAAGAATGCCTTCCTGCATTACTGGGACATCGTGCCGAACCAGTTCGACTCCGGCGTGGAAATCGTCGAACGCGAGAATCAGGGCCGCCGCCCGCAGCGCCCCAAGATCACGCAGAAGGACATCCCGCGCCTGTATTCGCCCGGCTCGGACATCATCGTGCAGGTCACGAAAGGCCCCATCAGCACCAAAGGCCCGCGCGTCACGACCAATCTCGTACTGCCCGGACGCTTTCTCGTACTGCTGCCAAATTCCGACCAGTCCGGCATCTCGCGCAAGATTGAAAACGTTGAGGAGCGCAAGCGCCTCAAGAAAATCCTGCGCCAGCTGTCCATTCCGGACGGCATGGGCGTCATCATGCGCACCGCCGGCGAAGGCCAGCAGTTGCGTTACTTCGTGCGCGACCTTGCTTTTCTCATTGAGGAATGGAACCAGATCCAGGAGCGCATCAAGAAGCAGCCGATGGCGACCTGCGTGTTCCAGGAGCCGGACCTCATTGAGCGCACCGTGCGCGACTTCCTGACCGAGGACGTCGAGCGCATCGTGGTGGATAATGCCAAGGCTTATGAACGCATGCGCGAGATGATCTCCAAGATCTCCAAGCGTTCCGCCGGCAAGATCAAGCTCTACACCGAGGCGCAGCCCGTGTTCGACCGCTTCAACGTCAGCAAACAGCTGGAAAACACGTTCTCGAGGCAGGTGCATTTGAAGAGCGGCGGCTACGTCGTTATTGACGAAACCGAGGCACTAGTGGCCATTGATGTGAACACCGGCCGCCACAAAGGCGGCAAGGATCAGGAAGCGCTCATCCTCAAGGTGAACCTCGAAGCGGCGGAAGAAATCTGCCGTCAGCTCCGCCTCCGCAACATGGGCGGCCTCATCGTGCTCGACTTCATCGACATGAAGGGCGGCCGCGACCGCCAGCAGGTCCACAACCGCATGCGGGACGGTCTGCGCCGCGACAAGGCCAAGACCCACATCCTGCCCATCTCGCAGCTCGGCCTGATGGAAATGACCCGTCAACGCCACAGCGAAAGCGTGCGGGCCGCCGTCTATGACGACTGCCCGTATTGCAAAGGCCGCGGCAAGGTGAAGAGCACCGTGACCATGAGCGTGGAGATCCAGCGCAAGCTGCAGGAAATCCTCAAGAAACGCACCCGCGACGAGACGGACTTCCAGCTTCGCATCGTGGTGCATCCCACCGTACTGGAACGGCTGCGCACCGAGGACGAGCAGCATCTCATCGAGATGGAAAAACGCTACTTCGGCAAGCTGTCCTTCCGGGCGGATACTGGGATGCACGCCGAACAGTTCAAGATTGTGAACGTGGAGACGAACGAGGAACTCGCCAACGTCGGCGCATGAACTAAAGCCTCAAACCCCAAACGCCCCGCAAGCAATTGCGGGGCGTTTTTTATTTTGGTGGAAATCTTTCAGAATGTCTTGATTAAGCATGTTGGTTGAATGCACCGCTGACTAACAGAATAGAAAAGATGACCAGCAAAAGGCCGGAAATAAAAGCAAGCAGTCGCAAAAATGGTCTAATCTCACCGATGCTCCGACCTGGTTTGAGAATTATACCCTGAAGTCTTGGCGAGGTAAGTGTGCCAACGAATAATGCGAATGCAAAAAGCAGTGGAGCCAAAACGAATGGTCCTGGATGCGGAGGAACTCTACTGGCATGGATGGAGTTGAGGAAGAAGAGCGCGTTCCAGAGTGCGACAGCGATGACGATAGCCGACCAGCGAATTGCTATGCCATTACGCCGGGGCAGGGTGGAACCCGAAGCGATAGGCAGGAAATTGGAATTACTAATACCTTGAAGAACTTTATCCGGGCTACCCAGACACCAGAAAATAACGTGCTGAGGACAATCAGCGTTGTTATGGTGAATTTGAATGCCCCAACCAAGAACAGGAATTAATACATATCTCTCGACCGACAACACCTGATCCGGCGTAAAGCTGTAAGTGCCCAACAGTCGAATCGAAAGGGTAAGCTTGTCAGGAGTGGCCAAGAGTTGTGCTAACGGCCAAGTTGCATTAGTCCAACCGACACGCGCCCCACCGGTAGTTATAAAAGTTTGTGGCATGGAATAACCGCAGCACAATCAATCGGTCCATTGATTGTGTGGCTAGTCTGATTTCACGTTCACCGACGCTATTTCCACCCCGTCCACATGTCGAGCCATATTTGACTGCTTCCGCGTTTGCCCGGTCGTCGCCAAATCGGTGTTTCATCCGTGTTCCACTGCGGCTAAAATGAGGCTATGCAAATATCGCAACTGGCTCAAGTGCTCGTCGCCCTCGGCTGTCCGGCGGAGAAATCCGCCGACATGGCCGTGCAGCTCGACAAGCGCGCCCGCCAGCTCGCCGCGGAGAAGGGCCGGAGCTACGAGGAGGCCTTGAAACATTTGCTGACGCTGATGAAACAAGGCTGGGCCGCGCCCAAATAGCAGATGGAAGCTGGCAGATAGGAGTTGGGGCGGGCTTTAGTTTTTTCTGGCCTCCATCTTCCATCTGCTATCTTCTATCTCCCATGATTTTGCCCTGGAAAAAAGTCAGCTCAAAGCCCGTCGGCGATTTTCGCATCTTCAAAATCCGCTCCGACATCTGTATCAACCCGCGCACGGGCAAGGAACATGATTTTTACGTTCTCGACAGTGTCAACTGGGTGAACGTCATCGCCCTCACGCCCGACCGGAAGCTGGTGATGATCCACCAATACCGGCACGGCTCCGGCACGGTGGAGCTGGAGATTCCCGGCGGCATGATGGACCCGCACGAAACCGATCCGGTGGTCGCCGCCATCCGCGAATTGCGCGAGGAGACCGGCTACGAGGGCGACAACGCGCGGGTGCTCGGGAAAATCCATTCCAACCCGGCCATCTTGAGCAATGCCACCTACACCGTGCTGATTGAGAACTGCCACCTGAAACACGGTGTGGAATTCGACCACGGCGAAGATCTGGCCACGCAACTGGTGCCGGTGGCGGAAATTCCCAAGCTCGTTGCCGATGAAAAAATCGGCCATTCGCTCGTTGTCGTCGCGCTGTATCACTTCGATCTGTGGCAGCGGGGAATCAAGAAGGCCTGAACGGGTTGCCCATGCCGATTTCCCTCGAATGTCAACGCTGCGCAGCCTGTTGCCGCTGGCCGGGTGAGGTTCGACTCACTGACGATGAGGTGGCGAAGATCGCGGCCTTTATGGAGATGCAGGAGCCGGATTTTATTGAACAGCACCTTCGCCTTCGCCATGACCGAAAAGGGCTGGCCCTGAAAGAGCAAGCCAATCATTCCTGCATTTTCCTGGAAGGCGGCAACTGCGCCATCCAGCCGGTAAAGCCGCAGCAATGCCAGGAGTTCCCCAACCGGTGGGTCAATTTGTTATGGGGCAAAGTTCCGCTGGAAGTCATGCGAAAAGAATATCCCATGCTGTTTGCCTGCTCCGCTTTCAAAGATTTTCTGAAAAACCCGCCAGCGGACACATGACTAGGAGCCTAGTCCAAGCCGATTCACACCTGCGGCTTCGAGACCGGTGGATTACGGGGAGAGCAACGCGCCCGCCGGCAGGTTTCGCAGCAAGGTGAACACCAACGCGACGACGAGCAGCGGCCAGAGGAATTTTGCCGGGAAAAACTCACCGTTTGCCCGGCCGCTCAGTTGATTCCAGCCGAACCAGCCGCCGCGAACCGCCAAGGTTGCCAAGGCGAAAACGAACAGAGCGTTGTCATGCAGCGCAGTCAGAAATTCGCCATGCAGCAGCGCGTAAGCCGCCCGCGTCATGCCGCAACCGGGGCAGTTCAAGCCCGTCAGCTGGTGGAACTGGCAGGCTGGATAAATTTTGTGGGTCGCCGGATTAAGGAAAAAAACCATCACGGCGATTCCGGACATTGTTATCGCCATTATGAAACTCGGCAGGCGACTGCCGGCGGCATTGATTTTGGGCGGGACGGAGTTCATTCAAAACCCGCTGAAGTGCCAGTTTAAATTGGCGGGCGTCAGGGCAAGCTGCAGGATTCCCAGCCCGAAGGTCGCCAGCAAACTCGCCGCCGAACAAATTAATCCGGCCAGCGCGAGTCCCCAGCCTTCCTGCTTCTGCACCTGGCCGTTGATTTGCACCAGCGCGATGATGGAGAATATCAGGCCGAGAATATTAAACGGACAGCCGCAGCAACACGCCAGTGAAATCAGCCCGCAGACAAATCCCGCGGTCGCAAAATTATTCGATTTTTTCACGGGCAGCGCGCCGATTTTCGGCGGCGCCATGACGGGCGGGGTGTCCGCCAGTTCACGCCCAAACTCCGGCAGCAGGCCAAGAAACGTCCATTCCCCCGCGCCGTCCGCGATGACCGCCGTGCGGCTGTCCGCGCGGCCTTGCGCGATCCATTGGCGGATTTGTTCCGCACTGATGGGACCGTAGGTTTTACCGTCGTTGCCGATGATTTTATACATAACTCAATGATGATGATGAACGAGCTTCCGCAAAACGAGAACCACCATTACCGCCAACACCACTAAAACGACGGCCAGCCGCCAATTTGCCTGGCGCCCCTGGGGGGGGGGGTTCCGGCGTCTCGAACGCCTGGAGTGCCTCGGCGAATTCCGGCAGTGTTTCAAGGAACACCCAGTCTTTGGCATCCGGCGGCTTCACCGGGGATTTGCTTTCGAGCCGGCCCTCCGCGATCCACTGGCGGATTTGATCATCATAGACCGGGCCGTATTCCCGACCGTCCCCACCCAGCACCTGGTATTGGGGCAACGTGATCATGCTTCGTCCGGACTGTGTTCACTCGCGCTGCTATCAGTACACACACCCCGTTTGGCGGCGGCAACAAATTCCAACAAGGTTTTGGCCGCCGGGCTGGAAAAGATTTTTTCAGCATCGGCAATCGCCGACCGCAATAGTTTTCCGCTGCGGAACAACGCGCGGTAGAGCCGTTTCAATTCCAGCCGTTCCTCGGGATTAAGACCCGCGCGGCGCATCCCCACGACATTCAGCCCGCAAATCTCGTTCAGCCGGCGACCGATGGTGAACGGCGGCAGATCTTTGCTGATGGCCGAACCGCCCTGCATCATCGCCAACGTGCCGATGCGGCAGAACTGGTGCACGAGGCAGCAGCCGGAAACAAATGCGCGATCGTTCACCACCGCATGGCCCGCAATAAAACAGCCGCCGCCGAGAATGACGTGGTCGCCGATGACGACGTTGTGGCCGACGTGGGCGTGCGGCGTCAGGAAATTGTGCGAGCCAATGATGGTGTCCTCCGCCAGCGTGTTTGCGCAATTCACCGTCACATGTTCGCGAAACACATTGTGGTCGCCGATGCGCAATCGCGTCGGCTCGCCCTTGTATTTCAGATCCACCGGCGCATCGCCAATGACACAACCCGCGTGGAACCGGTTGCCTTTGCCAATGCTCGTCGCGCCGAGCAGGCAGACCTGCGGCCCGACGACGCAGTCATCGCCCAACTCCACGCCCGCCTCAATCACGGCGCACGGCCCGACGGAGACATTCGCGCCCAGTTTCGCTGACGGATGGATAACGGCACTTGGATGAATCATTTGTGACCACAGATTCACATAGTTGCCGACAGAATAAAACTGATTTTTCAACTAGCCGGGCCAGAAACAAGGTCGCGTTTTTTGCCGGAAAATCAGCGCGTCGCGAAACGCCGGATGGCCGGTTCCGGCCCGAACGCGACGGTGATGCTGCGGTTGTCGGCGAGCTTGAGGCGCACGCCCTCTGGAATCTGCTCGAGGCTGGCAACGCGGGCGGTGGCATTGGTCGCGAGCGGTTCGAGCGCAAAGCTGAGGTTGACCGCGCCGTTTCCGGTCTTGCGGAAAATAGCCGTCGGTATTGCCCGCCATGGATGATTCGCCCATCCTTGCACCGGTTCATCGGTCTTGCCCTTGACGATGCCGACATCCAGCCCGCCGCCGGTGGCGGGAATGATGGCGATATTCGCCGCCCCGGGATTCTCGCTGCGGATGGTCTTGGTCGCCGGATCCACCACTGCGTTCGTCGCATCGAGGTGAAACAGCGCCTCGTAGCTGTGCTCGCGCTGGTCTTGCGGCGTCAGGGTGTCGTAGATGACGAACAACTTTTCCGCTTTGAGGAACATGATTTGCCGCCGGTGAATGACGGCAATTTCGTTCTGGTTGCCATAGCCGTTGGTGTACAGGCCGGAGGCGTAATCAAAATCCTTGGTGGATTTCCAGCGCGCGTCATTCTGCGGCGGCGCAGGGGTGTTCCATGGCCGCGGCCAGAAATAAGTTTCCTTTTTGCCGGAGCGATGCTGGCCCTGACCATCCACCAGCACGGTATTGTGTCCGGGACTGGTCAAAACGTATTTCCGCCAGCGCGAGTGGTCATAGGAAAAACTGCCGGGGTCGAGCACGAGCTGGCGCCCGTTGCTCCAAAGGACGAAATGCAGCTTGTCTTCGTGCTGGTGACCGTAACCGAACGGACCGGCATCAAATAACATATAGGTCGCATCTTTATCCCAGCCGGACCGCATCACATAGTGGCCGCACCAGGGAAATGCGTGCGAGATTTCCGCCGGGGCGCGGCCTTCCCTGCCGCCGGTGGCGATGTATTGGAAGTCGGTTCGCTTGGGGAAAAGTTTGAAGCCCGTCTCCAGCAGCTTCCGCACGTCGGAGTTTCCCGAGTCATTCAATCCGGGGATGGCGTCATTGGGCATGGCGCTGAGACAGAGATAGCTGAACATCTTCTCCATCTTCACCAGAAAATCAGCGGGCACTTCGGCGCGCAGCCCGTTGCGGTCAGCCTGCTCAATAATGCCGGCAAATTCGGCCACGACCCAGTTGTTGTAACCGGCGGCTAATTCATATTCCTCGCCGTCGGGATAAATCTCATCATCAAGCTGCTTATACAAGCGCGCCAGCCCCGTGCGCCGCCATTCCGGGGCCTCCTTGAATTCGGGGAACAACATGCCGCCGATGAACAACCCGTTTGACTCCGAGGTCAGCCAGTTGCCGCCGCTGGGCCAGCGCATCAAGTGGCGGGCCTGCTGGCAGACGGTCTTGTAAATCGCGCAAATGACCTCATCCGTAAAGGCCGGCGACCCGAGACAGCGATAGATCGTGTTGGGCCAGACATCGGACAGCCGGATGCTCGTCGTCAGGGTCTGCCACGCCTCGCACCCGTTTTTCATGCCGTTGCCGTTGACGCCCTGCACCGGGGGGTTCGAGGTGATCCAATCCATGATTTCATCGGCAACCTCCTTGGCATATTTGTCCTGACCGGTGCGCCAGTAGGACTCGGCCAACAGCCGGAAATGAAAATGCCGGTTGAGGCTCTCGTTCCAAAGATGCGTCTTCGCCTCGCCCGTGGTCGGGTTGGCCGTCCAATCAATCTTCGGCCCGAAATCCAGCGTGCCGACCAGGTTGGGTCCCTTGGTAAAATCAAACTTGTGCTGCATGACTTTTTCCACCCGCGGATCGGCATTTAGCTTGCGCTTGGAGGTGAGGAACTCCGGTTGCCGCCAGTCCACCGTCCATACGGGAGATTTGCGGCTGCGGAAATTCGCCGCGAGCGCCTTTTTGGCGGCCACCAGATCACCCGCCGATACCGCGCGCCGGACATCTGCCAGCGCCGGCAAATCCAGGTTCAGATTTGCAAACAATTCCGCGTCGGTCATCAACTGGCCGAAAGCTGGCTCCGCCTTGGTCGGCTTCGCCACGGGCTTTTTTGCCGGATTGTCTGCCGCAGAAAGGATTCCGGTCAGCGTGCAGAGCGCCAACAAGATGATCATTGCCGGCAGTTTGATTGAGTTTCTCATTATAAAGGCGTTTTCTAGCTTCCCGGCTACAGGCACCAATGCAAGGCACGGGCAAAGCGGACCATCGGGGAACATGAATGAATAAGTATTGGACGCGTCATTGGTTCAATTGGTTACGCTCAAATAATCAGGGCTGATTTGCGAGGCTAACCACATCCACCACCATCAATTATTATAAAACCATTTCGATTCCAGCCCGAAGAAACTTTGTCCCGTTGCGCCTTTATGATAGATTTTGCTTCTGGAAATGAACTTTGGCGACCCTCTTAAACCGAACCCGCAATTGCCGGAGTTGCTCGCCCCGGCCGGGGACTGGGACTGCGCCAAGGCGGCGGTGGAAAATGGCGCGGACGCGATTTATTTCGGCCTCGACAAGTTTAATGCGCGGATGCGCGCCAACAATTTCACCGAGGCGGATTTGCCGAAATTGATGGAATATCTGCACCGGCGCGGCGTCAAAGGCTACATCACGTTCAATACGCTCGTTTTCCAAAATGAAATGGCCGAGGCGGAAAATTATCTCCGCCCGATCATTGCCGCCGGCGTGGATGCGGCCATTGTCCAAGACGTCGGCATCTGCAAATTGATCCGTGGACTCTCACCGGATTTTCCCATCCACGCCTCGACCCAGATGACCGTCACCAGCGCGGCGGGAATTGATTTTGCCCGCGACCTGAGCTGCAACCTTGTCGTCCTGGCGCGCGAATGTTCCATTGCGGAAATTGAAAAGATGAAGGCGGCTTCCACCACCGCATTCGAAATGCCGCTGGAAGTGTTTGTCCACGGCGCGCTGTGCGTGGCGTATTCCGGCCAGTGTTTGACCAGCGAATCGCTGGGCGGCCGTTCCGCCAATCGCGGCGAATGCGCTCAGGCCTGTCGGATGCCGTATGATTTGATTTCCGACGGCCAGCCGGTACCGCTCGGCGACAAACGATATTTGTTAAGCCCGCAGGATTTGTCCGGCCTGGAAGTCCTGCCGGACCTCGTCCGCGCCGGCGTCGCGTCGCTCAAAATCGAAGGCCGGCTCAAGTCGGCTGAATACGTCGCCAGCATCACGCGCGTCTACCGGCAGGCGCTGGATGATTTACGAATGACGAATGACGATTTACGCGCGACCGACCCCTCCGCCCGCAAATCCGAAATCGCCAATCGTCAATACGAACTGGAGATGTCCTTTTCGCGCGGGCTGTTTACCGGCTGGTTCGGCGGCACGGACAATCAAAAACTGGTTCACGCCCGGTTCGGCAAAAAACGCGGCGTCTATCTCGGCAAGGTCAAAAAAATCGTCCGCGACGGCGTCATTGTGAATCTCTCGTCGCCATTGAAACCCGGTGACGGCATTGTATTTGATGCGGGCCGACCGGATGAAAAGGAAGAAGGGGGCCGGATTTACGAGATGGAAAACCCCCGGTTCAAGCTTCCCGGCATGGCGTTGACGGAGCTGCGCTTCGGCAACGGCCAGATCAATTTTCTGCGCGTCCATGTCGGCGACAAATTATGGAAGACGAATGATCCGGAGCTCGACAAGCGCCTACGACAAAGTTTTGCCGGCGACAAAATCCGCTTTCAACGCCCTGTCACCATTGAAGTTTATGGCGGCGTGGGCGAGCCGCTGACGCTGATACTCCGCGATGAGGCGGGCAACATGGCGAAGGCCGATTCCGCCATGCCGCTGGCCCGGGCGGAGAAAGTGCCGCTCACGGAAGAAACATTGCGTGACCAGCTTGGCCGGCTCGGCGGCACACCGTTCAAGCTGGGCGAATTGAAAAATTTCCTGGTCGGTGATGTGCTGTTGCCGGTGAGTGAATTGAATCGCCTGCGCCGCGAGGCGGTGGCGGAATTGGAACAACGCCGCGCGGTGCCGAAACAGTGGACTCTGGCAGCAGCGGGAAGCTGGAAGGCGGAAGTTGGGGAAACCGTTTTGCCCGCCCAACCGGTATCCTTAATCGAAAACCCGCAATTGATCGTCCTCGTCCGCAATCTCGCGCAGCTTGACGCGGCGTTGAAATGCGGCGTGACCACGGTCTATTGCGAGTTTGAAGACCCGAAGAAATATCGTGAAGCCGTGACCGCCTTTCACACCGCTCGCGGCTGTTCGTCTCCCTCCTCCGTCCTCCATCCGCCATCCTCGCCGCCTGGAATCTTCGTCGCGCCGCCGCGCGTCTTCAAGACGGGTGATGACTGGATTCTCAAGCAGGTCCGTTCCGCCAACGCGGACGGCTATCTCGTCCGCAATTACGATCACCTGAATTTTTTCGCGGACACGCGGCGCATCGGGGATTTTTCGCTGAACGTGGCCAACCGCATCACGGCAGACTATTTTAAAAATCATTTCGGTCTCGAACGCGTCACGGCCAGCTACGATCTGAATGTGCTGCAACTGGAGGCATTGCTCACCGCCGCGCCGCCGGAATGGTTTGAGGTCACGATTCATCAGCACATGCCGATGTTTCACATGGAGCATTGCGTGTTCTGCGCGTTTCTCTCCCAGGGCCGGGATTATCATGACTGCGGCCGGCCGTGCGACGTGCATGACGTGCGGCTGCGCGACCGCGTGGGCGCGGAGCATCCGCTCAAGGCCGATGCCGGCTGCCGCAACACCGTTTTCAATTCACAGGCGCAGACCGGCGCGGAGTTCGTGGAACACCTGCTCGCCCTTGGCGTGCGAAATTTCCGCGTGGAGTTTTTGAACGAAACGCCGGAGGAAGTGGAGCGGACGATTGCGAAATACCGCCAGCTGTTGCGCGGTGAAATTTCCGGCACGGAGCTCTGGCGAGAATTAAAACTCTTCAATCAGATCGGCGTCACGCGCGGTCAGATGGGAAAATGACCGCGATGGCCGCCGCTCGACTTCATTTTGTCCTGAACCACGGTTGAGTCATTGGATCGGTGGTCAAAAAGCCCAGCAGCAATCCGGCAACCGGCTGACGACTTGGAGCATCCGGGATACACGGTGATGCGACTTCGCAGCATAGAATATCCAATGAATGACAATGACGGACAGTTTCAAGCGCGTAAGAACAATTTTAACATATTCTGATCACCGACCGACCTAAACATAAAGCCCAATGGAACCATTGATTCCATTGGGCCATAACGAAAGTGGTGGTAGGTGATGGATTCGAACCATCGATTCGCCAGCGACTTGGTTTTATGCGTTTTTATTGGGGTTTCAATACATTCAAACACGATTGACACCATCTTTTGTTATGCGAAACTGTTATGCATTTTTATGGCCAGCTTGCATCGACAGACCGACCGCCCACACTGGTTTTGCGCTTTCACAACACCAGATGGCAAACGGTATTTCAAAAGCACCGGCACCAGTAATAAACAACACGCTCAAAAAATCTGCGCCGGTTGGGTCAAGGCCGGTGAACTTGCTTCGCAAAAGAATCTCACAGCTGACCAAGACCTTATTATATATTTGGCTAGTAAACGGCGCTGAACCCGATTTCTGCGCTTCAAACTACAATTCGCCCCATCCCACATTCAGGTTAACCAATGCGCTAGAATGGGCAGGCAGAGCGATTGGTGAGGCATTTTATAATAAGGTCTTAATCACCGTCTCAACTTCGGATTGTTTCGTTCCTCAAACCTTAAAAACGAGTCTAAAACTAAACATACCAACCCCTATCCTTACTTTTCAACGCTATGATTACTTTTGAAACTTCTAATAACATGAACCAAGACCTAAATGCCTTGAAACAGGAATGTCAGGATTTGATGCCTTTGGTCAATCTCCTCAAGAACAAATTCCCGGCCAATTCATTATCTGGGTTGGAAAGGGACCAAAAGCTAAGCATTATGGGTTTTAGTCCAGAGCAAATCGAAGAGATGACGGGAATGAAATCAGCTGCACCGCTTTTTGGTTCTGAATCGAGCAAAGAATCGAATCGCAGGTATTTGGGCAAGGAACTGTTTGAGAAGATGGAAGCGCTCAATGCCAGAACTGATGCTGAATTTGAGCAGGAATATAACCGAATGATGGTGTATGGGATGGCGACTGGTTTGGTAGAGGACGAGCCAAAACTAAGGATAAATCAGCATCTTTAAGTAGTATGAGCGACGAATCCAACCCCTTTTTGCAGCGACTTAATCAAATCAACGACGCAAAAGTTAAATGGGCGTATTCAGAGTGGCTGCTGGACTTTTTGAGGAGCGAAGGCAGTCTCAAACCTAAGATTCCAACCGACAAAGAACTATTAGTATGGGCGAAAACATTGCATTAACCAGACCTGAGCAGTTGAAGTTGTACGAGCCGACCAAATTCAGTCAGTTCGATAAGCAGCTTCAAGAACCCAGAACCCCGAATGAATGGTTTGTCCAGCGCTACCCCTTTGCCTACGAAAAGCACGGTTCGCCATTCCTTGAGGTTGTGGAGCCTTTAGACCAGTTTTTAGTTCAGGTCTTGCCCATCTCCATTAACCTCGACTTCTTTGCTGCTGTGTTGGGAGGTCGTCGTGATTTTGGCCATCACGTAATTTATTATGAATCTGAACTCGCCTGGTATTTTCGCGATTCAGACGGCATCTACAAAACCACAACGGCAGAAAAACTCGCGAATCTTTACCGCGCCTTGATGATGAAAGCAGTTCAAGACATGCCTCAATCAGTGCATAAATTGAACCTGTTTCATGAATGGAGGAGCGATAAAATTACCAAAGCCGTCGTTCAAAGGGCAAAGTCGGTTTTAGCCGCTGATTCTTCATTCTTTAGCCCCACATCTCCTCATCAACGTATCAAAGGCCAGGAGCTTCAGGAACGCGTAGCTAGACGATTTGTAGAGAGCTTGCTGACCGCTGAACCTGGGAAAGTGCTTTTGCTAGCTGATGCCTATAGCGTCTTCTTAAGATTAGCGAAGCAACAGAACTTGGAACCAGTGAAGAGAAGTGATTTTAAGGCAATGGTCGTTCCTATAGTTCAGGAGCAGTTTGGCGTTAGATTAAGAAACGATTTGAGAATTGATGAGCGAAGTGGAGTGAGGGGGTGGAAGAATGTAAAAATGGTTTCAGGCTAGGCCATGGTGATTTTTGGGCCGTTTCTGGGATTTCTGAATGGGGTCTTTGGCAAGGAAATTAAGGTGCCGACACACTTTCAAAAGATTTCAAGCCGCCAAGCAAGTTTTGTTTCGGGTCAAATTCAATATTCCGATCATTGGGCGTGGGATTGTAGTAATAGGTGAATTGTGCCAAATCCCCGTAAATCTTACCGTAGCGAGCACTCACAATTTTGCCGTTTTCATCTAGCTTGGTGCGGACACGAAAATAAAAATTCCGATTAGGATTTGTCATTACGGTTTGCGCAATTGTAGCCTGATACCCATCGCTTGGGGCTTCGTGACCTGACCGCAAACCGCTGCCTTTATCCGATTCTTGCAGAGCAAATTCCTGGATGCCATCACCGCTGTTTGGAAAACTCAAAGTTATTGGATACCCCGATTGTGGGTTTGTGTGATGCTGTGTGAACAGGAGGTCTGCATTGACTCCTTTTCCATAGGGCCCAACCCAATCTCCAATCATCAAATCAAAGCCAATAGCTTTGTTAAATTCTGGAATTTTTAGCTGCAAAATATGCTTCGCATACATAGCAGCCGGTCTGCCGATTTTTTTAAGCACCAATGTTTTTTCTATATTCCATTTGGCCGGATCGTAAGTCATTGGCAATCCAAGCTCGTAGTCGTAATGAGACCTGTAATACCCATCTTTCCCGGCACCCAAAAATAAATCTGTTGAGCGTGTTTTCCCAGTAGCTGAGAAAGATCCATTTGCATCTGTTTTACCCTTCGTTGAACTCGTTGCAATGGTTTGGCCTTCCGGTGGTTGAACGTAATACCCAATTGTTACATCCGTGCCCTCCATTGGTTTGCCAGATTCATTTACGACTTTCACCACAGCCTTCCATGGCTGTTCATCATTATTTTGTGAGTGACACGATGTGACAAATACTGCCGTGATGGTGATCCAAATGATTTTTTTCATAAGTTTCTATTTAAGATTTCCTAGATTTACCATTTCGTTGAAAAATAGGCAGGTAAAAGTATAAGCCACTTGTTGAAAGTCAGAATGATGCCATTTTGAACTCTCGTTGCCTGTTCGGCCTTGTGGCCAATTGTTTTGGAATTGAGGAGTATTTATATCAAAATTCCGCTCGAAGGGGCTGTTCGGAGGAGAAAAACTCGGCACCGGATTTGCGCCTGCCGGCAGCGTTAGTGCGGGAATCGCATCGGAGAGAATACGATTCTGGTTGGTCTTCGCGTAATTGCTGGCATTGGGTTCGGTCAGAGCGGAATCAGGATGCACGCCGCCATGCGTATTGAAGCTAAAAAATGGAATGATTTGCAGTTGTGTGCCATCAATCACATTGGCTTCCGCTGGTGCCATGCGAATGCCGGTATAGTCATTGTAATAATAGCTGCTGTTGTTAAAAAACCAGCCGCCGTGCGTGCTGCCCAGCACATCGTTTAAGGGTGAACGACCTTTGAGCAACTCCTGCATATTCCACAAATAAGAGGCAATGGGCGTAATTCCGAACACACTTTGCAAAACCTGCTTGCCACCAAACCCGACGAATGACGGTGTGCTGGTATTGGGATAAGCTCGCAGCACTTCCTCGCCGCTGGAATAAAAATTATAAACGGTGGCGTTCTGGAGACCGTCTGCCAATCGATTGTTCCATGTTAACAGGCGGCGCCCATCACCGGCGGGGAATAAATTATGCCAGTAGCTGGCCCAAAGGTTGGTGCCATAACTCGCCCAATCTGTATGCACCAGATTGGCGCTTTGGGGTGTGCTGCCATCTAAAGCCTCCATCGCTACTGCCGCATTCAGCATGAAATATTGTTTGATGCTGTGGTTGGTGCAATCGTTGAGTGTGCTCAAAACCACCATATTGCCTAGGCTGTGCGCAGCCACGACATTTGTGCCGGTTAAGCCATTGAGAAAAGTATTTAACAACGGGGCTGTATCAAAAGCATGAACAACATTGGTCTCCAGATTGCCGGTCACGCCGGTAATAATCTTACCTTGTGAATCATAACCATTCCACATGATACCGTAAAACTTTGCGTGAGAACCTGCCCAATACAACCGCTTGAACATGTCAGCAAAAACGCCGCGAGCCTCGTATGGATTTACGTTATATCCATGCAAAAACACAAAATTCTTGTCAACAGTGTCAGGCTCGTTCTGCACATCAGCATCGGTCAGTCGGTCAGGCATCGCTCTGGAATCCGCTTGCTGTAAAAGATTTTTGGAGCGAAACATTTGCTCCACACCGGTAATGCTTAATGGCAGGGAGGTTTGAGCAACCTGATTACCGTTGTGATAAATTGTCAATATAAGCGGTTGGGTGGTGGCCTTCGCCGATTCCACCAAGATGATGCCTTGATTACTGGCAGCAATGCCACCAATGAATGATGCCGGTAATGTCACACCGGTTGGAGTGATGGTGGTCAGCACTGCCTCGGCTAGATTGCCTGACACGTTAGTATTATGCAAAAAGTCCATGTAATTAGTTGGCGTCAAGCCTGTGGTGGTGAAACGCAATATCCCATCCGCCTGACTTAATACAAACTGCCAACTAGTATCTGAAGAACTGACGCCCGCGCTCAACACATTGCTTTGAAAAATGCTGCCAATGTTGATATGAACCGGAAAAAAATCTACCAAATCCCGTCGGCCATGTATTTGCCAGGCATTCATCATCGTTCCATAATAGGGACCGCCAACAGGAACTTGAACTTGCATGACTCCGTCTGCTCGGACTCCCTTGTCAGGTATGCCATCGCCACCAAAATCGCCACTATCTGAATTGTCATTGACCCAAAACCGGAAGGGTTTGCCGGCGGAAACAAAATCGGGGCTTTGGTAGGTGAAATCCATCGTGCCGTCGTGGTTGGCGTCCACGTTAAGCGCGATCACCCGCACCACGCCGGTGCCTTGCGCATAGTATGAATCATTGTCCTCCATGGTGGTCATTGCCACCACACCCGGTTCAGTCGGGAAGAAATCCCCGTAGGGTGAAACCACACCAGTTTTTTGGGTGGTGATGATGCTGTTGGTCATCAGATAGGCATTAGTAAAATAATATTGGCCGAGATAGGCAAATTTGTCGGCTGCGCCGTTTTGGATGGCAAACTTTGCCCAACCACCGACGACTGTTGGCGTGCCCACCGATGCGATCAACACACCGGTCTGGTTAGTATTGGCAAAGCCAGGGAGACAAGGTAACGGATAGGCTTGCGGTGGCGTTCCACCAGGCAAAGCGGTGCCCGGCGTGTTGACTAATGCGAAGTAATAGCTGTTTAGTGACAAACTGGGGGCGGCAGTTTTTGTGTAATAGCAGTTCACATTGGTGCTGGCTGTCGAACCACCTGGACTGAGGATCAACGATGAATTATTTTCATCGGTATGGACAATCATCCCTTGGTATTGCAGACCGAAAAGGTTCACGCCACTTTGGGTATGGAAATAGTCCCCGCTGGTATAGGCCGGCAAATCGGAAGGGGATTGTCCGATCCAATATTGGCCGGAACCTAGAACCGCCGGAGCGGGAATCGTATCCAGTGAACCTTGAAACGCCAACGAGCCGGAACCGCCATAATAGTTCCAATACCATGAGTTTATTTGCCATTGGAAATAGTCCCAGCCGTTGTAATTAGGATCGTAAAGGCTGCGATGAAGTTCGTAATTGGCGGTGAAGGGCCAGACATCATCCATTTTGACGTAAGCGGTGTATGCGCTCAACATCACTGACCAATGGAAGATGCTGCTTTCGACATAGTTTGCGTCTGCAGGAATACCCAAATCTTGAAACCATGGATTGAACCAAACCGCGCGTTCGGCCAATCGGGCGCTAGGCTGGCTCACCGTAGCCGCTTGAAGCTGAAACAGCAGGTTTTCCTTTAGGTGCTGGCGACCGTCCACCCAACGAGGAGAGTCATAGCGAAGATAACCTACCAACGAGGAAGGGCCAATATTGCCAGTGGCATCCATGGCCTGCACATAACCTACATCACCAATCCAATTATTTGGGAAATTATTTAGCAACTGCCAATCAGGAATCACATACACCCTGTTGGTTAAATTGGCGACAGGAATTTTGATTGGCGGGCAATAGGCAAACGCACTGAGGTCCTGATTTATGTCTCCGTTTTGCGGGCCAATATCGTAAAAATAATCATACCAACACCAATTCAAAAGGATGGTTTGAGCATTGGTGGGAATGTTAAGGAACATCACCTGCCACAGGCCGTTTTCATTGCGAACCAACTGCGCGGATATCGACAACTTGGGATTCAGACTGGCATTGGGCGGTAAATTGATGGCGGAGGACGGAAGTTGGGTGCTGATCGGTGCAGATACGCCACTACTGGTGTGATTAGCCACAATCTGATAAGAATCCCATTCATCATTGTAGTTGTTGATGGCCCCAGTCACGGTGAATGAAGTCGTGTCGGCGTTGACGGTGCCGATGGTCGTGTAGGTGTAAGCGCCGGTGCTTGGGTTCAACACACCGCGTTGAATGGTGTAGCTCGTGACATCACCTGAAGCCGAGGTCCAAGCGAGCGAGACGTTGGTGCCGGTGCTATCCACCTTTACGGAAAGTTCGGTGGGAGCCGAAGGCGTATTGCTGACCATGGCGGTAGCGATTGCAGACATGCCGCCATGCGGATAGGTCGCCTGAATGGAGTATTTTGTGGAACTCAAACTGAAGCTGCCGGTATGGATGGCGTTGGTGTCGGTGAAAGAAGTCTCATTGGTTCCCAGCACGGCAATTTGAGAATACGAGCCGCCATTGTTATCGCTCCGTCGAAGCACAAAGCTGTTGAAGCTTCCGGCCAAAGGATTCCATGACAACCATACATTTGTCCCCGTCGAGTTCAGATATGCATAAAATCCGCCGGGGGCAGGCGTGCCACCGGAAGAAACCCAAACCTTGCCTTGGGAATAACTGCCATCGGCAAATACGGCTGCCACACGATATGCGTCATAGGTTGCGCCCACAACCTCAAAGGCAGCCGTGTTGCCATCAACCATGCCCAGCGATACATAATGATACCCGCCGAGATCATAATCATAGGTTCCACCAAAGATGAGGTAATTTATCACCGAGCCGGAAGCCGGATTCCAGATCAGATAAAGGTTCGTGCCGGTGGCATCTTTGTAACCATAAAACATCGGCGGGCCGGCGTCAGCCGTGGGAGAGCCAATGCTGATATTGGCCACACTCGGATTGCTGCCTTCACCATAGTTGTTATATGGAAAAACGGGTGTCTGGCCGCCACCGGGATA
Organism: uncultured Verrucomicrobia subdivision 3 bacterium; assembly: GCA_903922735.1. Classification (GTDB taxonomy): domain Bacteria; phylum Verrucomicrobiota; class Verrucomicrobiia; order Limisphaerales; family UBA11358; genus UBA11358. The sequence continues at coordinate 2,278 of CAIXUZ010000064.1, read as the reverse complement.
CCCCGCCGACACGGCGTAAAGATCGCTCCAATTGGTGGCATACTGGATGGCATTGGAAACCACGAATGAAGTCGCGTTGGATCCCACTTGTGCAATGGGCGTGCTTGTATAGTTATTGCTGGCCGCGTTGTAGACGACCCGTTCAATTATATAGTTGGTGGGAGGCCAAGGTGGAGGCGTCCAGGTCAGCGTCACATTGTTTGAGGATGTGTCCACATAAACCGCAACGGTGGGCAAGCTGTAATTGGTGAAAAAAAATGTGTCTGCATAATATGCATAGTCGGCATACCACAAGTTGGAGGCCGTTGTGGAGCCGTCTGCATAGACCGCTTGCAGAGCATATTCATCATACTGCCAATACGACCATGAGAAAATGGTATGCTGGCCGATGATTTCACCCCGATCCACATAAAAGGTCGTGTTGGAACTGACGATGATATTGGTGGTATGGAGATCCCAATTGTCGTCATAAGTGCTCTTTTGGATGAGGTAATAGAGCACCGGCCCCGGCGAGGGACTCCATTCCAGAACCATGTTTGTGCCGGTCGCATCCGGGCAGCCAAAAAATACTGCCGGTGCATTTGGGTTGTAATAATTGTTGGGATTAATTCCCAACTGGAATTTCTGCCAGTTGTTTAATCCGTCACCAGCGACAATGGTGCTGGCATCCACATTGGTGGTCTGCCCGAAATGTTTCAACCACCACCAATCCGGGATGCCGGTGCCGGTCGTGTCCTGCCAACTGCGGATGCGCAGAAACAAATTGCTGCTGGTGCTGGCCGGCACGCTAGACGGCGACCAGTTGGCCAGTTCTGAACCGTTGAAGAAGCCGTAGGAAATCCAATCGCCTTGGATCAAATCCGAACGGCCTTGAATCTCATATAAAATGTACGGCTGTGTGTTAGAAACAATGCCGTTCAAGCAATTGGAGACGATGGTTTGCTGGATGATGCAGAGATTGGCGCCATAGTCAGCGTTATATGGCTGGTTGTTCGGCGTATTTGTTGATGTGTTGCCGCCGCCGGTATCGCCTCCGCCTGGAAACATGCCTCCGCTGTCCGTCGTATGTGTCCCGCCTGTCCCCACAGTCAGTGTGAGATTTGGATTTTCATAGTTAAAATCATCAGCGATGTCCGTGGGATCGAGCTGATAGTTGTAGATTTCAAGAGCATCCATCTGCCCGTGAATTTGATCATTCCCGGTCTTGTCGCTGCCGACAAAGAAGCCGTTGGTCAGTACACTGGCATTCGGCACATACAACACACCATCGCCACTTGCCGCCAATTCACCGTCAATATACAACGCCGTGTTCGTAACGGAATAGGTGAGCGAGATCAAATGCCATGTGCTTGAATCCCACGAAATCGGTGCACTCAAATAATTGGTGCCCTGACCGTCGTCCTGGCTGGAAAAGGTGATGCTTGTGCCGTCGCTGTTCAGGTAGAGCGACCACCAGCCCAAGCTGGCATCGTTCGTCCATGTGCCCACGTCGATGAACCGGCCATAGTCTCTGGGGCCGATGCCGTTCTGATTGGTGTCGTTGCTCAACCAGTTGGGCAGGAACCAGAATCGGACCGTGCCTTGGGTACACATGAGGTTGGTGTGATTATTATTCTCAATGACATGATACTGAAGCCAAGCCGCATTCGTGCTATCCACCTGTAAAGCGGTTCCCGACCAGTCCTCCACCTGATCAATGTTGGTGAAGCTAATTGGCAATACATGCCATGCGCCCCGCCAAGTGTTCGTGTCGAATTCCCAAACATTCAGCAATCGGCCCGGTGGCGGTGTTGGCAGAGGTGGCCCACCTTGAGCAAAACTGTCGATGGAAAATAAAAGACCCGCGATAACAAGTGCGAGGTTCAATGCACGTTTAAGCGTGCGGGGGAAATATTTCCCTCCATGATTGGTTTTCATAATTCAGACCATTTTATCCACTTAAGAAACCCTTTTGCAAAGACAGGCGGAAATTAGTAATCAGATTTAAAGTTCGCAAGGATATTTTTAAGTTCACCCGTGGGACCAAATAACGGGCGGTTCGCGCTTTTGAAATCGGTCTGCAATTTGAACGCTCCTCTTTTTCGGTTGAGTGCGGAGTTGCTTTGGCGGGGAACAGGACCAGGGGCGTCGGAATGAGTTGTCACCGAGCGGTTGAAAACCGGCCAGAGGTGAGCGATTCAAAACCGGCCACTCTGAAGTAAGGGATTCATATCAGTTCTGTTTTTTCAGTCAAAGGATTTTCGTTTCGAGTTAAAACGAGCCGGAGGCGAGCTGCGAG
>CAIXUZ010000063.1 GCA_903922735.1 uncultured Verrucomicrobia subdivision 3 bacterium | reverse complement strand
GGCGAGCTGGTAGCCCCACTGCATGAATGCGCCCTCGGTGTATTTCATGATGTTGCCCTTGTGGACGAACGTCACGGACTTCTTCTTCTGCGCGATGGCGTATTCGATGGCCGCGCGCACGAGGCGTTGCGTGCCGGTCTTGGACACAGGCTTGATGCCGATGCCGACGACTTCCGGCGTTTCGCCGAAGCGGATTTTTTTGAATTCCTTCGGGAAATTCGTCTTGATGAATTCCAGCGTCTTCATCGCCATTTCCTTGCCCGCTTCGAAATCAATGCCCGCGTAAATGTCCTCGGTGTTCTCGCGGAAGATGACCATGTTCACCTTCTCGGGATGCTTCACGGGCGAGGGCACGCCGGTGAACCATTGCACGGGGCGCAGGCAGACGTAGAGATCAAGCATCTGGCGCAGCGCGACGTTCAGCGAGCGGATGCCGCCGCCGGTCGGCGTGGTCAGCGGGCCTTTGATGCCCACGAGAAATTCCTTGAACGCCTCCACGGTGTCATCGGGCAGCCAGTTGTTGAACTTCTTGAACGATTCTTCGCCGGCGAATACTTCCATCCAGGCGATCTTCTTTTGGCCGCCGTAGGCTTTGGCCACGGCGGCATCCATCACGCGCACGCTGGAGGCCCAGATGTCGGGGCCGGTGCCGTCGCCGCGGATGAACGGGATGATGGGGTTGTTCGGGACGGTCAGTTTGCCGCTGGCGATGGAGATTTTTCCGCCGGCGGGCACGGTGCAGGTGGTGTAGGCCATAATAAATTGATGATTTTCGATTAACGATTTACGAATTTAAGTAGTAAATGAAACCGTCTAATGCCTTGAAAATCAAGGAAAGAAACTCACCGTCCCTTACCCGATTTTATACAATTATTGCCCGTCGCATGGGTCAAACGGTTCCTTTGGCAAACCAGCGTTCACCCGGTGCGCGCCAGCGGCTTGGATTGCGGCAGCAGCCGGACCTTTCCCATCCTCCGGCCATGTATAAAATGGCAAATGAAACATGCGGGCAATCCCGGTTGTTGGATTCATCAGGTAGAATATAAACCGTTTGCGTATGCACTTTTTGATGCTATTTTTGCATCAGGGTTTAAGGGGAAAAACTAACAAATTACAATGAGGACAACTTTTATGAAACACAATCTGGTTTGTCGTTACGCCTTCCTTTCATCTATGTTTGCCGGTGCTCTGATGCTGGTCAATGTAGCAAGCGCCCAGTGCGAACTGTATCCCATCGCCCTTTCGGTGCAAACCCTGGCGAATGTCGCGCCGGGAACGGAAATCAATGACATCCTGAATGGCACACAGCCCGGTAATTTCGGCTGGCTGACCTGGGCGGGCAGCCCCAGCGAACCGACCCTGGTGGACAGCCTGACGGGATCGGGAAACAGCTACACCTACGTCAATCCGTTGGATGGCTACAATGAGTCGATTCTCGTGGGTGATTGGATTCAGGGCAAACCCGGCGTATCCAACAGTTCGGGTGTGCGGAATGCGCTCAACGCCCTTGAAACGGGCGTCATCACCGTGCCCATCTGGGATGTGTCCATTAAGCAAGGCAACAACTCGCTCTACCGGGTAGTTGGTTTTGCCCAGGTTCAAATCACCAGCTACAAGCTGCCGGGCCAGAACCGGATTAGCGTCCTCTTCATCGGCTATACGAGCTGTGGCCAGGAAGGCACCTGATCCCTGCGGGGATCAGTCCTCTTATACTAAACACTAAACCCCCCGCGTCGGATCATCCGGCGCGGGTGGTTTAGTTTACCAGATTCACTTGAGAAATAGTTCATGGTGGCAAATAAACTCAAAACGAATCACCATCAGGACATCCTTTCGTGACGAAAGAATGACCTTCCGAGACGAAAGGATGTCCTTCCGAGACGAAAGGATGTCCTTTTAAGCCAGAATGGCATGGGTTTTTGTCCGGCAATTGGACATTTGGAGGTGTTGGGGATTTAGAAACGCCAAAAAACGATGATTTTTGCCATTTTTGAGCGAAAAAGGATACCTCGGCCAGCCCAACCCAAATGTGAGAGGTCAAGCGGGAGCAATTTGACGCGACTGGTGTCAGTTGCCGCCGAGAATAGCCCAGCCTTTCAAGGCTGGGTGGAAACGTCCCCAAGAAATTATTTAGTCCCGCAAGGGACGGCAGACGGTTCCTTTCGTCCCTGCGGGACTGGGGATGTTTCCGAATTGAGAACCCAGCCATAAATGGCTGGGCTATTTTCAAGATTACGGAGCCAGCAGTTCGCGGTGGGGCAGGTGGTTGATGGCCGTCTGCAAAGACTTCCAGCGGCAAAGGGCGGCGTCGCTGGTGTCGGCAAACAGAAAGGCCAGCGTCGGCAATTCCACGTGGCCGTCGCAAAAGGCCAAGTTGGCTTGGCAAGCCACGGAGTGGCGGAAGAAAGTAGCCCACGGTGCAACCGTGGGTTTTGCCGTCAAATGAAACAAGCCCCGGATGGGGCGGAAGAAATGTTTTGTGCGATGTGATTGTTCTGTCGCTCCTGCCGGAGCTTTTCCTGTTTTGAACCTTTAACCCACAGCTCGCGCTGTGGGCTACTACCGGACGCTGCTCCGCAGCTTGGGCGGTGTGAATTACGGCGACAGCCGTTCGCGGTGCGGAAGGTGGTCGCGATTCCAGCGGCAGAGGGCAGCATCGCTGGTGTCGGTAAAGAGAAAGGTCAGCGTCGGCGATTCAACGTGGCCGTCGCAAAAGACCACGTTGGCTTTGCCTTGGTGGCGGGAAGATGGGTTGCTGTATTTTTGTGCATGCGGCCAAGACGAACGTTGGAGAACTGGATTGCCATCGAATGCGTCCCCGATTGCAATCATTTCACTTGGAGCAACGACTTCCGATTCGTTAACCGGTGGTGCAAGTGCACCATAAATTGATAAAAGCGTGCGTCCGCCCAAGCCGGTGGCCTCATTTTTTCCCGGCGAATTCAAGCCGAGCCAATTGTAGCCGTATGAAAACCATATCCCCATCGTGTTAACTATACCCTGGTTCTTATTCCAGCGAGCGGAAGGACAATTCCATACGCCGTTTGTGAAATAAGGCACAACCGATTTAGGAATGCCTAATTCCTCATAACTCAAAGCTTCCGCCCAGTTTTCGTAATGAGCGGAATAGCCGCCTTTGACGACATCGATATTCTGATTCAAAGGATAGACATGATTTTCCTGCACAAATCCATTCAAGGCCAAGCCGAGTTGGCGCACATTGCTCACGCATTGAATTTGGTAAGCTTTCCCTTTGGCTTTGGAAACCGCTGTCAGCAAAAGCACCGCAAGAATTCCGATGATGGCGATAACGACCAAGAGTTCAATCAGTGTGAATGCCGATTGAACCCTTTGCCGCCAAGGTTTCATGAGGAAGTTTTACGCCCCGCCAATGAGCTTCGTCGCGGAAGTCGTGTCGCCGAAATGCGTTTTCACCTTGGCGACGGTGTTCGCGACGGACAGGCCGTATTTCGCGCGGAGTTCGTCCTGCGTGGTGGCGTGTTCGATGAATTGATCCGGCCAGCCGATGCGCACGACGGGCGTGGTCACGGACTTCTCGCTGAACAGTTCCAGCACCGCCGAACCGTAGCCGCCGATGAGAACATGGTCTTCCAGCGTCACGATCAAATCCGCCTCACGCCCAAACTGCTCATGCACCGCTGCGTCAATCGGCTTGGTGAAGCGCGGATTGATGACGGCAACATCGTAGCCGTCCGCCGTGAGCTGCGTGGCAGCTTTCTTGGCAATGGCGTTCATCGGCCCCAGACCGAATAGCGCGATTTTGCGCCCGCCATTGTTGGCGAAGTTCGATTGCACGACGGCCTTGCCGACTTCGATGAGCGCCGGTTCGTCTTTCACCGGCACGCCTTCCGCCGCGCCGCGCGGATAGCGGATGAACGTGGGATGATTCACAGTCGTGGCGGTGAACATCATGTCCGCGAGTTCGTCCTCGTTCGCCGGCGCCATCGCAATGACGTTCGGGAAGCAGCGCAGATAGGAAATGTCAAAAATGCCGTGATGCGTCGGGCCGTCGTTGGCGGAAAGGCCGGCGCGATCCATGCAGAAAATCACCGGCAAATCCTGCAGGCAGACGTCGTGGTGGATGCAGTCGTAGGCGCGCTGAAGAAAGCTGGAATAGATTGCCACGATGGGACGCAAGCCCATCGTCGCCATGCCGGCGGCGAAGATGACGCCGTGTTCCTCCGCAATGCCGACGTCGTAATAACGTTCGGGCATCGCCTTTTCCAGATGTTTCATGCCGGTGCCGCTGGGCATCGCGGCGGTGAGTCCGACGACGGCTTCGTTTTTCTTCGCCAGCTTCACGCAGGTCTGGCCCATCACGTCCTGATACATCGGCGGCGTTCCGGGTTTGGTGGCCGGCGTTTCGCCAGTGGCGGCATTGTATGGTCCGAGGCCATGGAATTTCTCCGGCTGTTTCAGCGCGGCTTCGTAGCCCTTGCCCTTTTGGGTCAAAACGTGGATGACGATCGGATGATCGCACGTTTTGGCAAATTCCAGCGTGCTGATGAGCAACGGCAGGTCATGTCCGTCAATCGGGCCGAGATAGCGCAAGCCCATTTCCTCGAACAGCACCGGTGAGCCATGGCCGCCGCGCCCGTCGGATGATTCCACCAAGCTGGTGTTCGGCTTTAAGCCGACACCGGTCAGCGCGCCTTTGAGGCCGCCCTCGGCGCGATGTGCGAGTTGGAGCGCGAGTTCACCCTTGGGTAGGCGGCGCACAAAGTTTTCAAAATCCTTGGAGAGCTGGTTGTAACGCGGATTGGTGATGAGCTTGTTGAGATAGCCGGAAATCGCGCCAACGTTCTTGGCGATGCTCCATTCGTTGTCGTTGAGGATGCCGATGAATTTCTTCGTCGTGTGGCTGACGTTGTTCATCGCTTCGAAGGAAATGCCGTTGGTCAACGCCGCATCGCCGAAGATGGCCACCACGTTTTCATCCGAGCCGCGCTTGTCGCGCGCCGCCGCCATGCCGAGCGCGGCGGACAAGGCCGTGCCCGCGTGACCCGCGCCGAAGCTGTCATGTTCACTCTCGGTGCGGAGCGCGAAGCCGTTCAAGCCGTCCGTCTGGCGGATGGTGCGGAAGCGGTTTTTGCGTCCGGTCAAAATCTTATGGACATAAACCTGGTGGCTCACGTCCCAGACAAACTTGTCCTTGGGTGTGGTGAAAACCTTGTGTAGCGCGATGGAAAGCTCCACGACGCCGAGGTTCGGGCCGAGGTGGCCGCCGCCTTTGGCAAGACCCTCGATCAGCTCGGTGCGGATTTCGCCGGCGAGTTCCTGCAATTGCGGCACCGTGAGCTTTTTAACGTGCTCCGGTCCGTCCACCATGTCCAAGTATCGACTCATATTTTGGTAAATTCGTTACATCGTTGAATGGTTAAATCGCCAGTCGCCATCCCGGGTTTCCCGAGGCGGCGATAAAACGAGTCATGATTCAACCTCGGTCTCAAACGGCTTCAGCTTCAGTTCGCCCGCCGCGGTTTTCTCCAGTTGCTGGATCTTGACCTCTGCCTCGGCGAGTTTTTCCTGGCAGATTTTCACCAGCCGCGCGCCTTCTTCATAGCGGGCCAGCAGCGTTTCGAGCGGCAAATCATCCGCTTCCATGGCGTCCACGATGCCCTCAAGTTTATTGAGGGCTTCTTCAAACGGCACGCCGCCCTTGGCCGCGTCCCCGGCCTTGGCTGGTTTTGACATGGGGGAAAAGTAAGAAAAAACCCTATCCGCGTCCAGCGCGGAGAAAACCTCATGGCTCCACCCGGGTGAAAACCTCGCCCTTCGCCAGCCGCGTCTTTAGCTTTTGACCGGAAACCACTGTGTCCGCATCGCGCAAAACCTTTCCCGTCGCTGCCTCCATCGTGATGGAATAGCCGCGGGCCAGCACTTGTTCCGGGCCGAGCGCGTTCAGCCGTTTTTCCAGCTGATGTAAAACCTCGCGTCGTTTTTTTAAAGTCAGCGATGGCTTTGCGCGCAGGAATCGGCCGGCGACATTCTCAAACACCAGACTGCGTGAGCGGGCTGCCGTCTTCAGTCCGCGCAGCAGTCCGGATTGCAAATCATCCAGACGCTGCAAGGAATCATTCAATCGTCGGCGCGGATGCAGTCGCGCCAGCCGTCCGGCGAGCGACCGAAAACCTTCCGTTTCATTTGTCAGCCTTCTTTGCACCCGCAAATGCATCAGATCCATCGCCTCCATGACCAATTCGCGGCTGGCATGCACGTCCTCCGTGATGATTTCCGCCGCGGCGCTCGGCGTGGCCGCGCGCACGTCCGCCACAAAATCTGCGATGGTAAAATCAATTTCATGCCCGACCGCCGAAACGATGGGAATAGTTGATTCAAAAATCGCCCGCGCCACTGGTTCCTCGTTGAATGCCCACAAATCTTCCAGTGAGCCGCCGCCACGCGTGATCAAAATCAGATCAATTTCCGCTTTTGCTTGGCCGAATTCATTCAGCATCCGGATGGCCTCCGCGATTTCCGTTGCCGCGCCGTCGCCTTGCACACGGCAAGGGGCGAGGATGATTTCCATCCCCGGATTCCTGCGTTGCACGACGTGCAACACATCGCGGATTGCCGCGCCGGTGGGCGAGGTCACCAGGCCGATGCGTTGCGGGTAGCGAGGCAGGGCTCGCTTGCGTTCCTGGGCGAACAGGCCTTCTGCCGCCAGCTTCTGTTTCAGTTTTTCGAACGCGACTTGCAGTGCGCCGACGCCTTTCAATTCCACTTCGCGGACGATAAGTTGGTATTGCCCGCGCGACTCATAAACCGTCACTTCGCCTTGCAGTAATACCTTCTGGCCGTCCGCGAGCAGAGTGCGCTGAGCTGCCGCCGTGCCGCGAAAGAGCACGCAGCTCAGTTGCGCCGCGACATCTTTCAGCGTGAAATAAACATGGCCGGAGCTTTGCGCTCGCAAGTTGGTGATTTCGCCGCTGACCCAGACCGTACCGATCTGTTTTTCCAGCAAGCGTTTGATGTCCGACGTGAGTTCCCAGACGGACAAGACCTTGCGCGTCTGTTCGGCGGGGAACAATTCCCCGAAGTCCCACTGCGATTTGACCGGTTTGCTCATGTGCCGGAATTAAACCACGGATGGACACGGATGGATACGGATAAAAACAAGTGGGTGGGGCGAGCATCCGCGCGAGCCGCATCTTGGGCTGTGCCGGCAGCGCAAAGCGGCGTGGTACTTCGTTTCCCGCCGCCCTCCAAAATCTTCATCTGTGTTTATCGGTGGTCAAGCAGTTTACCGCTGCATTCACCGCCTCGACCAGCGCGTTGACGCGCGTGGTCAGCAGAAAATCCGATGGCGCTTCGAGCGTGTAGCCCTGCCGCGATTTATGGCTGATAAGGTAAATCGCCTCTGCCCAGTCGGGCCGTTCAGCGGGGTTGATTTTCGGATGAATCACGCCGCCCTGCGCTTCCCGGCCCTCGATCATCTCGGAAAGGTCGATTGGACAAATCGGCTTGACCGTTTCGATGATTTTACCCGCGAGCGACGGGCGGTTTTCGGGGTTTTGCTCGTAGAGATAAAAACCGTCCGCTTCCCAGTCCTCATGCAGGCAGAGGTATAGATCAAACTTCGGCTGCCGCTCCAGCCACGCGATGTGGGCGCGGGTTTCACCGGATTTTAGGCTGCGATAATCGCGGTTCAGATCGATGCCCTCCAGATTTTCGCGCCGGTTCAAGGTGAAGCCGGTTGGGTGCAGGCAGGGCAGCAGAAAAATCTCCGCCGCCTCCGGCCAGCGGTTTTCCTGGATCAAGCGCAGCGCGGTGAGCGGGCCGGCGGGTTCATCCCCGTGAATCCCCGTTGAAATGTAAATTCTGACCGCTGGCCTCCGACCTTTGTCCTCCGGCCTGCGGTGCAGCGCGAGCCATTTAAGATCGCTGTGCGTGTGAAAAACCTCCGTCGTCCAGCCGTGTTGCGGCGCGGCGGCTTCTGCTTCGCGCAGCACGGTGCGGATGTCAATCGTCTCGCCGTGGTAGCCGCCGTGGTTTTTGCCCAGGCGCTGCCGGCTGTTGTTTGGTTGGTGACTCACGCTCATCCGGATAATTTGAAGAAGATGGCGGGTTGTTTTAAAAAATCAATGCCTTGCCGAAAGCAATCTTGCCAAGCGGCCTGATTTTTTATTCAATCTGCGCGTGCTGCATCAGCAAACTCTCAATCGTCCCGCCGGTTTTTCCGGCATCGGTCTGCACAGCGGAAACCGCGTCAACATGACGATTCTGCCCGCCCCTGCTAACAGCGGGGTGCGGTTCCGCCGTGTGGATCTGGACGGCCAGCCGGAAATTGAGGCGCGCGTGGAAAATGTCTCCGAGACCAACCGCTCCACGACCTTGTCCAAGGGCAATGTCAAAGTCCAGACCGTCGAACATGTCCTCGCCGCGCTCGCGGGCTATGGCATCGACAACGCGGTGGTGGAATTGGACGCGAACGAGCCGCCGATTGCCGATGGCAGCTCGCGCGAGTTCTGCAAAATCATCCAGGCCGCGGGCATTGTGGCTCTGCCGGAGAAAAAAGAATTTTTCACGCCGACCGAGCCGATTGAAGTCCGCCTCGGCGAGACCGTGATGACCCTGTTTCCAGACGAGCATTTCAAGATCACCTGCACCAGCGCGGATAAGAAAGGACGGTTCACGCAGTTTTATTCCACCGAGGTCACGCCGAAGACCTGGGAGCAGGAGCTCGCGCATGCGCGGACGTTCTGTTTTTACGAGGAGATCGAGTTTCTCTACAAGAACGGCCTGATCAAAGGCGGCAGCCTGGAAAACGCCGTGGTCATCCGCGATGACGCGGTGCTGACCGCCGAGCCGTTGCGGTATCCCGAGGAATTTGTGCGGCACAAGATGCTCGACATCGTTGGCGACCTGTCGTTGCTGGGCAAACCCATCCGCGGCCACATCATCGCGGTGCGGCCCGGCCATGCGGGCAACGCCGAGCTGGTGCGGAAAATCGTTGCGCAGATTAACCAGCCCCTCCGCGCGCAGCAGACCTTCTCCCCGCCGCCGGCAAAAGATGCGCCGGCTCCGCTGCCCGCCTCCGAGGGCGCGATGGGCATCGAGGAGTTGATGAAATATCTGCCGCACCGTCCGCCCTTTCTGCTGGTGGACCGGATTTTGAAAATTGACGGCATGAAGATTACCGGCATCAAATGCGTGACCATGAACGAGCCGTTTTTCGTCGGCCATTTTCCCGGCCATCCGATCATGCCGGGCGTGTTGCAACTGGAAGCGATGGCGCAGGTGGCTGGGGTTCTGCTGCTGAAAACCATCAAGGCGGCGAATCAAGTGGCTTATTTCATGGCGGCGGACAATGTGAAATGGCGCCGGCCGGTCGGTCCCGGAGACGTGCTGGTCATGGAACTCGAATTGACCAAGTGCCGCGGAAAAATCGGCAAGGCCAAAGGCGTATGCAAGGTGGATGGCGAAATCGTAAGCGAAGCGGAAATTACCTTCATGCTGCGGGACGCTTGAAATTCCCATGATTCATCCCACGGCCATCATTCATCCGCAGGCGCAGATTGGTTCCGGCTGCGAAATCGGGCCCTATTGCGTCATCGGCGAACACGTCACGCTCGGCGACAACTGCAAATTGCATTCGCATGTGGTCGTGGACGGCCACACGAAGCTGGGGCGGGGGAATGAAATATTTCCGTTCGCCGCCCTCGGCATGAAGACGCAGGATTTAAAATTCAAGGGCGGGTCTCCGCGCCTGGATGTCGGCGACCAGAACGTTTTTCGTGAAGGGGTCACGGTGCATTGCGCGACCAATGACCACGAGGCCACGGTCATTGGCTCGCATAATTTATTTATCATCCAGGCGCACGTGGCTCATGATTGCATCCTGGGTAGCCACATCATCATGTCCGGCTACGCGGGGTTGGCCGGTCATTGCGTGGTGGAGGATCACGCGATTCTCGGCGGCTACGTCGCCGTGCATCAATTCTGCCGCATCGGCAAATTTGCCATGATCGGTGGCTGCTCCAAGATTGTGCAGGACGTGCCGCCGTTCGTGATCGTGGACGGTAACCCCGGTGAAACCCGCGCCATCAACAAGATCGGCCTGCAGCGCCACGGTGTATCCGAGGAGGCGCAGAATGCGTTAAAGAAGGCCTACAAAATTCTCTTTCGGGAAGAACTTTCCCACCCCAACGCGCTGGCGAAAATCGAGGCGGAACTGCCGGCATTGCCGGAAGTGTCGCACCTCGTCCAATTTGTCCGGGCCAGCGAACGCGGTATCTGCAAGTGAAATACCGTTTGGTGGACTTATTTCCAGTTCGGTTTAGGTTGTCCGTCGCATGTGTGCTGTTCTGAAAAAGGAAGCTGGCAAAGTTCTTTCGCCCTTTAGCGAGGCGGGCGCGTGGCGTGATGTCGGCAAGGGCTGGCAGCCAATCTTCGGCAGTTTTCATGGCGCGGGCTACAGCATCGAGTGGCACGATTTTTTTGCGAAGCGCGAGTTCGATTGGGCCGCCAGCTTTCATCCCGGCTGCGTGGAATTGTGCCTGAACCTCGCCGGCCACGGCTTTGTGGAGTGCCGGCACAAGCGCACGGATTTTTCGCCGGCCACGGTCGGGTTTTACCATCGCAAGGACGAGCCGTTGACCGCGACGCGCGCGGCGGACGAGCAGCACCAGTTTCTCACCGTGGAATTTTCCTGCGCATTCCTCGCCAAGCATCTCGCGGGCATGGAGGCGATGTTGCATCCGCTAGTGCGCGCAGCCATCGAAAATAAACCGTGCGAACTTGTTTCCGGCGCGACGGTTCGTCTGACAGCGGCGCAACAGCAGCTCATAGCTACGCTGCGGCAGCCGCCGGTTTACGCGGCCGCTCAGCCGTTGTGGTATCAGTGCAAGGCACTGGAACTCGCGGTGACATTTCTGCTTCAGCCGCCGCTGGAACAGGAGATGTTCTGTTCGCGCCAGCAGCGGCTCGCCCAGGAGCGCGTCGAGCAGGTGATTTTTTTGCTCAAACAAAATCTCGCCGAGCCGCCAGCGCTGGAAGAATTAGGGAAAAAAATCGGTTGCAGCCATTTTTATCTGAGCCGTATTTTTTCCGGGCAGACGGGGCACACTATCACGCAGCATCTGCGCCAGTTGCGCATGGAGCGCGCGGCGGAATTGCTCAAGTCCGGCGAATACAACGTCACCGAGGCGGCGTTGGAAGTGGGCTACAACAGCCTGAGCCATTTCAGCGCGGCGTTTCACGAGACGTTTGGCTGCTGCCCGGGCTTGTATCCACTCAAGCTTCCGTTGCAGAAGCCGGGCTGAGCAAGCAAATCGCCGACAATCTTTAGCAAGCCGTCGGCAGCGGGTTTTTTTGGTTCGCGTAGCCTGTCGCTATGAAACGTTCGTTATTGTTTGGAATCTTGTTGATGGTCAGCACCGCGCTGGCCGACCATCGCACTTTCACCTCCACCTACGAGCCGGAGACGGAGCCAAAGGGCGATTGGGAACTGGAGCAATCCATCACTTCCCGCGTCGGGCGCAGCGCGGCGGTCGGCCAGAAGGAATATCAGCTCTGGCAGTTCCGCACGGAAATCGAACACGGCGTCACGGACCGCTACACGGTCGGGCTTTATGTGAATGATGATTATGAGCACTTCCGGGATTCCGCGACTGGCGTGATCATTTCCAAGAACCGCTGGACGGGTGTTTCCCTCGAGAACCGGTATCTCGTCCTCGACCCGGTTTCCAATCCCGTCGGACTGACGCTTTATCTGGAGCCGACGTATGATGGACACAATGCCGAGCTGGAGCAGAAAATTATTCTTGGCCAGCGGCACGGTGACTGGAAATGGGCGGTGAATCTATCCCACGCCACCGAATGGACGGATGATTTCCGGCAGCGTGAGGGGGAATTGGAACTCTCCGCCGGCCTCGCGTGGTGTCCGGCCTCGCGTTGGTCCATCGGCTTGGAAATTCGCGATCACAATGAGCTGCCCGATTACAATCAGTGGGAAAACACCGCCATTTACGCCGGTCCGGTCATTGGCTACCACCGGCGTGCCTGGTGGATGACCCTCTCGGTGATGCCGCAGATCTGGGGCGCGAATTTTATCGGCGGGAACGACGGCACCCGCCAGCTGGAACTCGAAGGCCACGAGCGGCTGAATGTGCGGCTGTTGTTCGGCATCAGTTTTTGACGCGCCGGGAATGCGTTTCAGCGCAAATTCCACTTGTTCAGCAAATCCTCCGGGATTTCCGAAAGAAAGCGTGAAGGCGATTGGTAAGTGTCCATGCCGGACGCGCCGAATCCGGCGCGCATGTTTGGATAGCACAGGTAAAGCTCGTTCTTCGCCCGCGTGACGGAAACGTAGAACAACCGCCGCTCTTCCTCCTCGCCGTCATTGGATTCTGTCGAGCGCGCAGAGGGAAACAATCCGTCGCAGAGCATGATGACGAACACCACCTCGAACTCCAAGCCCTTCGCCTGATGGATGGTTGAGAGCTTGATTTTCTCCGTGTCGTCCTGCGGGTCTTCCTCGGCCTCGACGTTGGTGAGCAGGGCGAGCTGCGTGAGAAATTCCTCCACCGTGCCGAACTGGAACGCAAATTCCGCCAGCTGCTGTATCTCGTCCAGCCGCCGGGCGTAGTTGTCGTAAGTTTCCTTGAGATAATCGTCGTAGCCCGCGTCCATGATCAGCCGTAGCATCTTCGCCGCGCTGCGGCGCGTCTCGTCGGCTTCGAGCTGTGAAATGGTGGCGACGAATTGTGTCCAAGCGACGACGGCTTTTTTTGGCACGGCCTTGGAACACGTCTGTAAAGCTTTGGCGAGATGCTGGATGCCGGGTGCTGGATGCTCGGCGGCGGGTGCGGCTTGGTTTTTATCCAGCATCCCGGGACCAGCATCCAGCATCGTGTGATTTGCCATCTTCGCCGTGAAACTGTGAAACAGTTTCACCGCCCCCACGCCGCCGATGCCGGGAATCAACTGTACGAGGCGCTTGAACGACACTTCATCCTTCGGATTCGCGACAAATTTCAGATACGCCGTCGCATCCTTGATGTGCGCCTGTTCGAAGAAGCGCAGGCCGCTGGTGATGGAGAAGGGGATCTGCCGCCGTGTCAGCTCCAGCTGCAATTCCAGCGCATGAAAATGCGAGCGATACAGCACGGCGATGTTATTGAGGCTCGTGCTTTCCTCGCGCAGTTCCAGCGCCCGCTGCGCGATGAACGTCGCCTGTTGCCCGGCATCCTGGCATTGGACGAGCGCGGGTTTCACGCCGGACTTGCGCGCCGGCGCCAGCTCCTTGGCGAACTGGTTCACGTTCGCGGCAATGGCGGCGTTCGCCACGTTGAGGATTTCCGGCGTGCTGCGGTAGTTCGTCTCGATCTTGAACACCTTCGCGCCGGGATAGCGCTTCGGGAAATCCAGGATGTTCGCGAAGTTCGCGCCGCGCCACGCGTAGATGCTCTGCGCATCGTCGCCCACGACCGTGACGTTGTGATGCCGGGCCGCGAGTAGGTCGATTAGGTCGCCTTGCAGCTTGTTCGTGTCCTGATATTCGTCCACGAGGATGAACTGGAAGCGGCGCTGGTAATGCTCGCGGATGTCCGCGTGTTCCTGCAGCAGCTTTAGCCAGAGCGCGAGCAGGTCGTCAAAATCCATGCCGTTTGTCGCGCGCTTGCGGGCGTGGTAGCGCTTCTGCTGGTCGGCGATCTCGGCGGCGAATTGGGAGAAATAGCTGAACTGCCCGTCCACCAGTTCCTCGACGGTCTTGTGCGTGTTGGCCGCGAGTGAAAAAATTTCGTTCAGCACGTCTGGCTTGGGGAAATGCTTGTCCTTCTTGTCGATCTTCGCGTCCGCCATGCACGCCTTGATCAAATCCTTCGCGTCGTCGCGGTCAAGGATGGTGAAATCCTTCTGGTAGCCGAGCGCGTCGGCGTGCAGCCGCAAAATCCGCGCGCCGATGCTGTGAAACGTCCCGCCCCAGAGCGAACGCAATTCGTGGCCGAGCAGGTCGCTGACGCGGCGCATCATTTCGGCGGCGGCCTTGTTCGTGAAGGTCAGCAGCAGGATGCGGTCGGCGGGAATGCCTTGTTCCAGCAGATACGCCACGCGATAGGTCAGCGTGCGCGTCTTGCCGGAGCCCGCGCCGGCGATGACGAGCGCGGGGCCGGGCGGCGCGGTCACGGCGGCGAGCTGCTGTTCGTTGAGTTCGCGCGGATAGTCAATGTTCAACCGGATCTCCGGCGTGAACGGCTTTAAGACGTATTCGTGCGACATGAACGCAGATTAAAACCGGCGGCGAAGCGAAAGGCAAGCGGCGGTGACGATGCGCGGCAATAGGGTAGTTTGCCGCTGTCGCTTTTTGACCAACAAGCAGTCAAAACGGCTGTTTTTTGCATAACTTGTTGAATATTAGCTACATTTCTTGAAAACAAGCCGGGAAATTCATGCGCTCTTGCGCGTAAGAGTGCATTCTTTTGGCAAAAGAGTGAACGCTTTTCCCGAAAGAGAACACGATTTTGCCGTTAGCGTGCAGTCTCACGGCAAAAGAAAGCAGTCTTTCGGCGCGGGAGAACAGTCTTTTTGGAAAAGATGACAATCTCATGGCGAAAGATGACTGTCTTTTGAGGAAAGAAGGTAGTCTGGCAGAGAAAGATGGCAGGATTTTCAGGAAAGATGACAGTCCAACGGCGCCAGCGTGCAGACTTTAGACGCAGTCTGGCAGGCTTTTTACACCGGACTAAATGCGTCCCGGATGCTTTTCCCGCCAAGCGAGCAGGAGCAGAATAACCAGAAGCAGACCGGTTACGCCGATGGGTTGGCGACGTGCATGACGAATTGAAACGCCAATCAATTAATAATGAAAGCAGGAATTCAGGAAATGAATTTGAATAGAACATTCCTGTTTTCCTGCTTTCCTTATTGAATATTTTGGAGAATAACTTCGTCATGCAAAACAAAACCGTGCTCGCGTTCCTGGACGATGTTTATGAAGACTTGGAGTTGTGGTATCCCAAGTTGCGGTTGGAGGAGGCGGGCTATGCGGTGAAGTGTGCCGCGCCGGAAATCAAGACCTACGCCGGCAAGCACGGTTATCCCGCCGCGTCGGATCTGCTGCTGCAAGACGCCCGCAGCGAGGATTTCTGTGGATTGCTCGTGCCCGGCGGCTTCATGCCGGACAAGTTGCGTCGCGATCCGAAGGTGCTGTCCCTCACGCGGGATTTTTTCGAGCAGGGCAAACTGGTGGCCTTCATCTGTCACGGCGGCTGGATTCCCATTTCCGCCGGGATTTTGAAAGGCAAACGCGTCACCGGCTCACTCGGTATCAAGGATGATCTGGAAAACGCCGGCGGCATCTGGGTGAATGCGCCGGTGGTGGAGGACAGTAATTTGATTTCCAGCCGCACCCCGCGCGATCTGGCGCCGTTCGGTGCGGCAATGGTGAAATTTCTCAATGAAGCAAAATGAATAAGGAAGGCAGGAAAACAGGAAAGGGCTTTGGAATCAAATCTCTCCTTCCTTTTCTTTTCCTACCTTCCTGCTTTCCTTAGTAAAATTAGAACATGATTAAACTGGCTTACGAAGAATTGACTGGGCGTATCATAGCGTGTGCGATTGAAGTTCATAAGGCGCTTGGGTCGGGCTTTCTGGAATCCATTTATGAGGCGGCTCTGGTAGTGGAATTACAGCGGGCGGGATTGAAAGTTGAACGACAAAAGCCGTTGCCTGTTTATTATCGTGACACATTGGTTGGGGAACATCGGCTGGATTTGCTCGTGGAAGGCAAAATCGTCGTGGAATTGAAGGCTATTTCGGAACTTGAGGACATTCATTTTGCCATTGTCCGGTCGTATCTGAAAGCCGTCGGCTTGGAACACGGCCTGTTGTTCAACTTTGCCGCCATGCCGTTGACGGTGAAGCGCGTTATTTATCAGTCGGTTTCCTGATTTCCTGCTTTCCTTATTGAGTTTATCCCCCGGCGTTTCTAAACTTTTCGCATGGATCATTCGCCGCCGTCGCAGTTGGCCCAATACATTCCGGTTCTGTTCCTGCTCGCCGCCGCCGTCGGTTTTGCGGGTGGCACGCTGTTGATTTCCGTCCTGCTCGGCAAATATGCCAAGTCTTCCAAGGCCAAGGACACCGCTTACGAATGCGGAAAGGATCCGATTGGCACGGGTAGTTCCCGTTTTTCGGTGAAGTTCTATCTCGTCGCGATGCTGTTCATCCTGTTCGATATCGAAGTGGTGTTCATGTATCCGTGGGCGGTGGTCTATCGCGATATGCTGGCGGAACACGCCACCCGCAACCTCATTTTCGGCTCGATGATTTCCTTCCTCGGCATCCTCTTTGCCGGTTATCTCTATGCGCTGAAGAAAAAAGCATTTGATTGGAAGCAATAGAGCCACTCGTGAATTCTTAAAACGAGAGCGCCGAATCCATCATGGATTTGGCGCTTTTGATTTAATGCTCAAGAGTGTGCCGCCAAAATCAACAGAAAGCACAAAACACCTTTTAAATGATTGTGATTCTTGTGCCTTTTTGCGGCTAAATGAATTACTGCGCGAGTGATTTGGTCACAATCGACTGTGCTTCGGCAATAATCGTGTCCAGGTGTGCCGGACCTTTGAAGCTCTCGGCATAAACCTTGTAGATGTTCTCCGTGCCGGATGGACGCGCGGCGAACCAGCCGTTCGCCGTGCAGACTTTCAAACCGCCGATATCCGCGTTATTGCCCGGCGCGCGGGTGAGCTTTTGCGTGATGGCGTCGCCGGCGAGCGTCTTGGCGGTCACGGCTTCGGGGGTGAGTTTCTTGAATGCCTGCTTTTGTTCCGGCGTGGCGGCGGCGTCGATGCGTTTGTAGCTCGGCGCGCCAAACTTCGCGGTGAGTTCCGCGTAATGCTGGCCGGGGTCTTTGCCGGTCGTGGCGCAAATCTCCGCCGCCAGCAGGCCGAGAATCAACCCGTCCTTGTCCGTGCTCCATACGCTGCCGTCACGCCGTAGGAAACTCGCACCGGCGCTTTCCTCGCCGCCGAAACACACCGAGCCGTCCGCGAGTCCGGGCGCGAACCACTTGAAGCCCACCGGCACTTCCATGAGTTTGCGTCCGAGCGACGCCACCACGCGGTCGATGATACTGCTGCTGACGAGCGTTTTGCCGACGGCGGATTTTTTATTCCACTGCGGACGATGCGTGAGCAGGTAGTTGATGGCGACGGCGAGATAATGATTCGGGTTTAACAAGCCGGCTGACGGCGTTACGATGCCATGCCGGTCGGCGTCCGGGTCGCAGCCGAACGCGACGCTGAATTTATCCTTTAGTCCCACCAAGCTGGCCATCGCGTAGGGACTGGAGCAATCCATGCGGATTTTCCCGTCGTGATCCAGCGTCATGAAACCAAATTGCGGATCAACCTTGGTGTTCACGATGGTGATGTCCAGGCCGTAGCGTTCCTTGATCGGCTGCCAATAGGGCAGTGATGCGCCACCGAGCGGATCAATGCCGATGCGTACGCCGGCGGACTTGATGGCCGCCATGTCAATTACTTCGCCCAGCGTGGCGACGTAGGGTGTGATGAAATCGTATTGATGAGTGTTGCTCGCTTTCAACGCGGATTCGTAAGTGAGCCGTTTCACGTCATGGTTGCCGCCGCGCAGGAGTTCATTCGCGCGATTCTGCACCCAGCCGGTGATGTCCGTGTCTGCCGGGCCGCCATTGGTGGGGTTGTATTTGAACCCGCCGTCCGTGGGCGGATTGTGCGACGGCGTGATGACAATGCCATCCGCTAGGCCGTTGGTGCGACCGCGATTAAAAGTGAGGATGGCGTGCGAAATCGAAGGTGTGGGCGTGAAGTCATCGTCGCGCTGGATGAAGGTCTCGACGCCATTCGCCGCGAGGACTTCGAGTGCGGTGCGCTGCGCGGGTGCGGAGGCGGCGTGCGAATCTTTGCCGATGTAAAGCGGGCCGCTGATGTTTTTGCTTTTGCGGTATTCACAAATCGCCTGTGTCGTCGCGAGGATGTGCGCCTCGGTGAACGTGCCGTTGAACGGTGTGCCGCGATGGCCGCTCGTGCCGAAGCTGACCAGTTGATTCGGATCCGCCAGGTCCGGCTTTCGTTCGTAGTAGTCGCGCTCTAGTTTGCTGATATCAATCAACAGTTCCGTCGGTGCGGGTTTTCCGGCCAGTTTGTGCAAGCTCATGTGAATTAAAAAACTTCGCGCATTTTGTGCCAGACGACGCTTTCGCGCAAGGTGGGTTTTGGCGGCGCGGACAAGCGGGGTCACATATATGGCGAAAATAGCCGGGCCATCGCATCGCGCAATTTGGCCGGCAGCGACCGGCCGTCGGCTTCCGCCAGCGTGACTTCGCGCGCGGCGGCAATCTTTCCCCTGATGACCTGCTCCATTTCCTGCGCGAATTCGCGGCCGTAGCCTTCCACGTTCAGCTCAAAATTCAGCCGCAGGCTGCGGGCATCCCAGTTGGCCGAGCCGAGCAGCACCCAGTGGCCGTCCACGATCATCAGCTTGGAATGGTCGAACGGCGGCGGCGTGAGCCAGAGATGGCAGCCGCGTTCCAGCACCTGCCACCACAAGGCGCGCGAGGCCCAATGCACCACTGGCAGATTGTTCTTCGCCGGCAGGACGATGTCCACGCGCACGCCGCGCAGCGCCGCGAGATTGAGCGCGGCGATCAGCGTGGGGTCCGGCAGGAAATACGGGGTGAGAATTTGAACGGACGTTTGCGCCTCGGCCAGCGCGGCGAGCAGGGTCTGGCGCGCTTTTTCAAAATCGGCATCCGGTCCGTCCGGTATGACCCGGGCGATGACCCTGCCACATTCCGTCAACTCGGGGAACCACGGCTCTCCGTCGAGCCCTTCGCCGGTGGTGAACGCCCAGTCATTGGCGAAGGTTTCCTGAAGCTGGGTGACCACCGGGCCTTCGACGCGGAAATGCAAATCCTGCACGGGATGTTTTGGCTGGTCCGTGAGCATGTTGCCATGACGGATGTTCATGCCGCCGGTGAAGGCGATGCGGCCATCCACGACGAGTGTTTTCCGATGGTTGCGGAGATTGATGGTGGCCACGCGCCACGGCGTGCCGAGCGAGGTCCGCAAAAATTTGGCAAACGGAATCCGGGCGCGGTGCAGTTCCCGCGTGATGGGCGGCCACGAATAGCGCGCGCCGGCGGCGTCCACCAGCACGCGCACGGCCACCCCGCGCTGGCCGGCGCGGGCGAGTGCGGCGACGAATTGTTTTCCGCTCGTGTCATTGTCGAAAATATAGGTCGCGAGCGAGATGGATTTCTGGGCCGCTTCAATCGCGGCGAGCATGGCGGGAAACGCGGCGTCGCCGTTGATGAGCGGCTCGATTTTATTGCCGGTGGCGAGCGGCTGGTTGCTGATGCGGGTGACGACCCGGGCGAGCAGCTTCAGATGTTCCGCGCCGTCAGGTTCGGGTTCGCCCAGGTTTTCAGGAATGGGGCGGGTGCGGGTGTTGTGGACGCCGAGGGCGAGGGCTCGCCGGCGGATGCGGTTGACGCCGAGCACGAGATAAAGCAGTGCGCCCAGACCGGGTAGGAGCCAGATGATGCCGAGCCACAGCGCCGTGGCGCGGGAATCTCGTTTGTGGAGCAGGGCATGGGCGGCGGCGAGCAGCGCGGCGATATAATCAAAGCCGGTTGCGAGCTGCGGCCAGAACTGTGAAATTTGCCCAAGCCCGTTCATGGCGGTGAAGGTAATTCAAAGCGGTTGGCTTGCGAACTGTATTTTTGCCGTGGGTGCGAAGGTGAAGTTGTTCGGTCGTTGCTGGTAAATTCATTCTCGCCAAAATGGGTGTTTCGGCTATTTTTCCGGTCTGAATTAATATCATGTTCACCGGCACTTACACTGCGATTGTCACACCGTTCAAAAATGGACGTGTGGATGAACCGGCGCTGGCGCGCCTCATCCAGGCCCAGATTAAGGGCGGCGTGGACGGCATCGTGCCCGTCGGCACCACCGGCGAATCGCCCACCGTAGATTGCGAGGAGCACATCCGCATCATCGAACTCTCCGTGAAATATGCGGCGGGCAAAATCAAAGTGCTCGCCGGCACCGGCGCCAATTCCACCACCGAGGCGGTTTACCTTACGCAGGCAGCCGAGCGCGTCGGCGCGGACGGTTCCTTGCAGGTCGCGCCGTATTATAATAAGCCCTCGCAGGCGGGACTATATCAGCATTTCAAGGCCATCGCGCGGGCGACAAAGCTTCCGCTCGTCCTTTACAGCATCCCGGGTCGCTGCGGCATTGAGATCGCCGTGGACACGGTGAAGCGCCTCGCCGCCGATTGTAAAAACATCGTCGGTATCAAGGAAGCCGGCGGCAGCGCCGATCGCGTTTCCCAATTACGCGCGGCGCTGGGCGCGAAGTTCACGATTTTATCCGGCGACGATTCGCTGACGCTGCCGTTTATGTCCGTCGGCGCGCAGGGCGTCATCAGCGTGGCGTCCAACGTCATTCCCCGCGAGGTTTCGCAGATGGTGAATGCGTTTGCCCGCGGCGATGTGAAGCAGGCGGCGCAGTTGCACGCGAAGTTTTACCCGGTGTTCAAGGATTTGTTCCTCGAGACGAATCCGGTTCCCGTCAAGGCCGCGCTCGCTATGTTGGGCGTGGTCGCGGAAGAGTATCGCCTGCCGCTCGTGGCGATGAGTGCCGCAAATCGCGCGCAGCTCAAGGCTACGCTGAAGGCGTGCGGGATTTTGAAATAAGCAGAGGGGAGATGGAAGTTGGAAGTTGGGCAAGCAGCCTGACCCCATCTGCCAGCTCCCAGCTCCCAACTCCTATGACTAAAATCATCATCAACGGATACAAGGGCCGCATGGGCCAGGCGCTCGTGCATTGCCTGCCCCAGCATCAAGGGCTGGAACTTGCCGGCCGGGTGGACGCGGGCGACGATCTTGCTGCCGTCATCGGCTCGTGCGATGCGGTGATTGACTTTAGTTCGCACGCCACGACCGTCCAGGTCGCGTCGCTGTGCGCGCAGCATCAAAAGGCGCTGGTCATCGGCACCACCGGCCAGAGCGATACCGAGACGTTCGAAATTCGCAAGCTGGCGAAAGCCATTCCGATGGTCTGGACGTCGAATTTTTCCACCGGCGTCAATACCCTGTTCTGGCTCACGCGTAAGGCGGCGGAAATTCTCGGCCCGGATTTCGATCTCGAAGTCGTCGAGATGCACCATCGCCTGAAGCAAGATGCTCCGAGCGGCACCGCAAAATCTTTGGCGGAAATCCTGGCGGATGTGCGCAAGGTGCGCCTGAACGAGACCGCGCGGCACGGTCGTGCGGGCATTGTCGGCGCGCGCACGCCGGGCGAAATCGGTGTCCACTCGATTCGCGGCGGTGATGTCGTCGGCGACCACACGGTCATTTTTGCGAACACCGGCGAGCGCGTGGAGCTGGCGCACAAGGCCTCCAGTCGCGATACGTTTGCCAACGGTGCCTTGCGCGCGGCGGCGTGGGTCGTGCGGCAGCCTCCCGGCATCTATGACATGCAGGCCGTGCTGGGACTGAAATGATTTTTGGTTTTTAATTCTTGATTTTGAGTTATCTGTGGGAAGCGCCTTTGAACTCAAAACTCAAAACTAAAACTTCAAAACTGGCCTGCATCGCCCTCGGTTCAAACCTGGGCGACTCTGCAAAAATCCTCGGCGCGGCGCTGGCGCGGCTCCAGGCTTTTTCGGACCGCCCGATTCTAAAATCCTCCCTCTGGCAGACGACGCCGGTGGCTTGTCCGCCGGGCTCGCCGTTATTCTTGAACGCGGTGGCCGCCTTGACTCCGCTCCGCGGCGAGACGCCCGCCTCGCTGCTGAAAAAACTGCGCGATGTGGAAAATGAATTCGGTCGCCTGCCGAAAAAAGTTTTGAACGAGCCGCGTCCGCTGGATTTGGATTTGATCGCGTTTGGCGATGAGCTGTGTGATTCGCCGGAGCTGATATTGCCGCATCCGCGGGCGCACTTGCGCCGGTTTGTGCTGCAGCCGTTGAACGAGATTGCGTCGGTCCTGATCCTGCCGGGGCAGGGAAAGACGGTGGCTGAGTTGCTCGCCTTGTTGCCCGCCGGTGAAAGTGTCACCCGAATTTGAGCGTGTTGCCGAATAGCCGTTGGTGTTCCTGGATGGCGTAGCGGTCGGTCATGCCGGCGATATAATCGCACACGGAGCGGTGTCGGCTGACGCGGCCGGTGCGCTTGGGCGTGAAGCCGACGATGGTGTCGGGATGCGTCAGGTGATAGGCGAACAGGTCTTTCAATAATTGTTTCGCCCGGGTATGCGGCTCGTTGACGACGGGGTTGAAATACAGATTTTGGTAGAGATAGCGGCGCAGTTCGAGATTCAGTTTGCGGCGCTCCGGGCTGTATTGGATCAAGGGCTTGGCCTGGCGGCGCACGTCATCCGCCGATTCGACGCCGCTCGCTTGGATCAGCCGCTCGCTGTTGGCGATGACATCGCTGATTTGCTGGTCGATGATGGTGCGGATGGTAAAGTAGCGCCGGCATTCGTCGGGTAATGCGCCGTGCTCCTTCTTGACATGGCGCGCGGCTTGGTCCCAGACGCGGACGTGGCGGCACAATTCCTTTTCCGAAAGCAATTCCGAGTCGAGGCCGTCATCGAGGTCGTGGCTGTAATAGGTGATTTCGTCGGCGAGATTGGCGATCTGGGCTTCGAGCGACGGATTTTTTGCGATGAAACCTTTTTTAACGCCGGGCCGGTCAAAGGCGGTTTGATGTTTGGCCAGGCCTTCGAGCACTTCCCAGGAAAGATTCAGCCCCTGGAAGCCGGGATATTTCTGTTCCAGCTCTTCCACGAGGCGAAGGCTGTGCTGGTTGTGTTCAAAGCCGCCGTGCCCGCGCATCAGCTCGTTCAAAACGGTTTCGCCCTTGTGGCCGAAGGGGGAATGGCCGAGGTCGTGCGCCAGGGCGATGGTTTCCGCCAGATCCGTGTTTAATTTCAGCGCGCTGGAAAGATTGCGCGAAATGGCCGCCACTTCGATGGTGTGGGTGAGCCGCGTTCGTAGATGGTCGCCGGTGCCGTTGAGAAAAACCTGCGTCTTGTATTCCAGCCGGCGGAAGGCGCGCGAATGGATGACGCGGTCGCGGTCGCGCTGGTATTGCGTGCGCCAGACGGGCGGGGCTTCGGAAAATTTCCGGCCGCGTGTGTCGCCGCTGAACTGGGCGTAGGGAGCCAGAAACTGGCGTTCTAGGTGTTCGAGATCCAAACGGGTGCGAGGCATAAATGAAAATCAATTGGGATCGTATTTGCCGCCGTAGCCCGGCCGGTAAAGCCGGATGCCCGCCCCGCTTTGAACCATCAGGTCAAAATGCTTGTCCACGGCGTAAATGCGGCAGTCGGCCTTGACGGAAAGTGCGGCGATCAAAATGTCGTTCCACGGCGCGGTGCAGCCGTTGTCGCGCAGCCGCCAGGCCAGTTTTTTTGCCGCTTCCCAGGCGGCGTCCTGCATCGGAAAATAAGGGATGCAGAGGAACTGTTCCTCCAGGGCCTTGCGATCCTGCGTGCGTGCGCCGCCGAGCACTTCGAGTTTTACCGGCCCGCACCAGGCGGCTTCGTATTCCTCCAGCAAGCCTTCCAGCGCGAGCTTGACGTCGAGCCGGCCGTCCCGGCGCAGCGCCTCGATCCACACCGATGAATCCACGAGCACCATGACGGGTCAAACGTCGCGGGCCTCGGTTTCGGCGTTCGTGGCGGGATAATCAAACTTGCCCTCCCGCAACATCCGGCCGAAATCCTTCGCCTTTTTCCGGTTGATAAAATCCCGGACGGCGAACGCCACCGCCGGGCTGTTCTTTTTGTGGCCGGTGACCTTCAACAATTCATCCATGGTTTTTTCGTCCAATTCGACTGTCATTCTCATGTCGTCAAAATGATTCAAATATCATCATTTGTCAACCATAAAAGCATCATTATTTTTTGAGTAATTCCTGCACGCAGATGCCGCGCAGTTCAAACAGGCGGCGGATGGTGTCTTCGATCAGATTGTTCGGGCAGCTGGCGCCGGCCGTGATGCCCACGGTGAGGTTGCCGGCGGGCAGCCAGTCGTGGGTTTCCACCTCTTCTTTTTTGTGCTGGTTGTAATGCACGATCAGTTTGTCCGACTGCATCTTGGCCGCGTTTTTGATGAAGTAGGTGGGCAGCTTGGCCTCGCCCATCTCAGCGAGGTGCGAGGTGTTGGAGGAGTTGTAGCCGCCGACGACGATGAGCAGGCTGGGCGGGTCGAGGAGCATTTTCTCCAGCGCGTCCTGCCGGTCCTGCGTCGCTCCGCAAATCGTGTCGAAAAAGCGGAAATGGCTGCCGATGCTGTCCGCGCCGTATTTTTTTTCCATGACTGCCCGGAATCGGCGCTGCACCTCCTCGGTTTCGCCCCGTAGCATCGTGGTTTGATTGGCCACGCCGACGGCTTGCAGATGCAGGTCCGGGTCGAAGCCGGCGGAAAATGCCCCGTCAAATTTTTTCAGAAATTCCTGCTTGTCGCCGCCGTGGAGGATGAAATTGCAGACGTAATCCGTCTCCGCCAGGTTGTAGACGACGAGGTAATGCCCGCTGCCGTAGGCTCGCGCCTGTGACGTGGTGGCCTTGGTTTCCTCGTGCTTGGCTTTGCCATGGATGATGCTGGTGACGTGCTCCTTGGAGTATTGCCGCACGCGTTTCCAGACGCTCATCACGTCGCCGCAGGTCGTGTCCACCAGCACGCAGCCTTTGGCTTCAATTTTCTTGCGGGTGCTGACCTCGGTGCCGAAGGCGGGAATGATGACCACATCCCCGGATTCCAGTTGCTCCACTTCCTCGTCGGTCGGCTTGGGGGCGATGATTTTGATGCCCATGTTGCGGATCTGGTCGTTGACCTCCGGGTTGTGGATGATTTCGCCGAGCAGGTAAATCGGCGTGTTCGGCGCCACGTCGGAAAAATATTTTCGCGCGGCGTACGCGAGATCAATGGCGCGTTCCACGCCGTAGCAAAAGCCGAATTCCTTCGCCAGCTTGACGGTGAGCCCGCCGGCGGCCAGCACGCCGCCATTGGCGCGGATGCTCTCCACAATCTCGCTGCGGTAATGCGACAGCACCTGGGCTGAGACGGCTTCCATCACATCGGGCCGGCGGAGATTGATTTTGCCGGGCGTGGTGTGCGCTTCCTTTGACATGGCGAAAACCTAACCGCGTTCGGCGGCAGCGTCGAGCAGAACTTCGGCCGGAGAATTTGCGCGGCTGCCGGATCTTGATCGCCATCATTATCATAATCTTCCCGGAAACATGATGAAGAAGGGCCGGTTTAAGCTGCCGCGGCCACGGGAATTTCATTGCGCCGCGGCGGAAAGTCGGGACAATGGCGGCGCGTCGGAGCGTAGCTCAGCCTGGTAGAGCACTTGCTTTGGGAGCAAGACGTCGCAGGTTCGAATCCTGTCGCTCCGACCATTTCCCCATTTCCGACACCCCGTATGATTAGAGCCAATTGACCCAATCATCGCGCATCCCGTCCTCACTGGTGTATGCGACCAAGCCTTTCTTTAAAGCGAAATGGCCTCTTTACGGGCCGCCAGCGAAATAAAGTTATAAAACATTTTGGCTTGAACTGCCTGGCGTAATTTGCCTTTTGGCACATTTGATGCCTTCACTTGTCGCGTTGCGGTAATTGATGTAGCCATAAATGGATTCATCAGTCCTACCCACGCCACCACAGCCTTTCAACTGATAGGAAATTACTTTTCATTCCGGGTCAAATACTGGACGCGGCGCGGGTGATTGCCTTTCGCTGACGAGGCGCACGAGGGGAAGCTCGTCTTCCTGGATGCCGGGATAACGGCCGATGTCTGGATTCACAAAATAATTGTCATTCACATCATCGTTGGCGGTGGAAACTTCGCCGATGACGCACTCGACTGAAGCGCCCCAGAAAGCATGATAAATTCCCGGGGTCAACGTCACACGCTCGCCGCCTGCCAATTCGATGACTTCGCCAGAGCAGACGGCAACTTCTTCGCCATTTCGTTTCAGATGAAGCTGTTTTCCCTTGGCCGTTTTTTGCGGATGCCCGGCCCAAAGTTCTATTGCCAGTCGCCCTTGCCGGCAGATGATGTCCTCCTTTTTCCTGGCGTGCGTGTGCAGCGGCGTGATCTGGCTTTTGCGGCAATACATCAGCTTCTCGCAATACTCCGTTTCCTCCGCGAGGTTGATGAGCACGAGGCCGGTTTTGGTGAACTCGCCCAAGCCGAAATCGGTGATGTCCCAGCGCGGCTCCGGCGGGAGCTTCCAGCGGTTCTTCTTGAAGCACAATTTCGCCCGCCGGTAGGCGCGATTGATCTCAGAACGTTTCATCTTAAAAAGGTCAGCTCAGCCGCGCGCGGTCGTAGGTGAGTCGCTGGGCGGAATTCATCTTCTCAAAATCTGGCGAGCCGTCAGTGCGCTTGGGCCAGGCGGAAGAAGTTGTTTTGGCCAGCGGATTGTTGCGGATTTCCGCCGTGGCACGCCGCGCCGCGCTGCCGTCGTAACTCATCGCTTGGTCGGTGGTTTTCAAATCATCAACCAGCGCACGATGCGGCTTGATGCCCTTGGCCTGCAAAACACCGTGGTAGGCATGGACGGCTTCTTCCGGCGAAATTTTCCCGGTCGTGATGTGTCGCAGCATTTCAATAAACGCAAGCTGATGTTCCGCATTGTTGATTTTGCGGCCGTAGAGCGCCACGCGCGCACCGTATTTTTGCGCGTCGTGAATCAGCTTGAACGCGTCATACGTCGTGCCCGCGCTGCCACCAAGAATGCCCACAATGAGATTCGGATCATACTGCGCGAGTTCTTCCATCGCTTTCGGTCCATGATAAACAATCTTTAGAAAATCAGGACGGCCCGAATCCGGCACGCCGGCCAATGTGCGGATAATATTGTCGTTGATGAATTCGCCCAGCTTCTCCGGCGCAATGCCGCTGCTCACATTCGGATCGAAGACTTCGAGGAAATGCCGGAACTTTTTGCGTTCGGCTTCCTCGCGAAATTCTTTATACCACAGCAGCGCCTCGCGATCCTGTTTGAGCTCGTTGACGAATGTCAGCGAATACAAGCCGAGGTTCGCGCCCGGAAAATCATCCGTCGTGCGATCGCACTCGATCTGGCCGCATTGAATCTGGTCAATATTAGCCGAACGAAACGGCTGCGACGGTTCGCGCGTGTAGCAGCCGTGGCGCACGGCCCAGACGTCCGTGGTGTCGTTCGCGCGCGCGGCGGGCGTGACGGCGGAATTCTTGAACAAGCCTTCCTTGATGGTGAGCTGCTCGTTGACATAAGCGGACATGAGTAAAATGTCCACCAAACCTTGATGGACGACCTCGCGGATGATGTCGAGAAACTCGGGCAGATTGCGGTGGCCGTATTCGTCGCGCGTCCAGACTTCCGGAGAAAATTGCGCAGGCCGCGCGCCGTGCCGGGCGAGGTAGCTGCGTGGGCCTGGCGCACGCACGCCAAACGCCATGTCGGCGTCCTTCGCGTCGGCGAGGATGAATTCCTTCGTCTGCGGATTGGCGTGAATCGCCGCCAGTTTTTGGTCGAGAGAACGGATCATTTGATTTGCAAGTCAGCGTGAAAACCCATTTTGCGGCCCAGCGCAAGACAATTTTGCCAGGATTCGACGGCAGCGGAACAAGTCGCGTCGCGCAAGGAAGCGGCGGCGGCGCAAACGCCGAGTTCCAGGCACCGTTGAAAATCCCAGCCTTCGTGCAGGCCCAGCAAAAAACCGGAGCTGAACGCGTCGCCGGCACCGGCGGTTCCCACAATCAGATTGGCCGGCACGCGCACCGCCGGCCGCCAGATGACCGCTCCAGCCGTGGGAACACACAATGCGCCTTCCGGCAAATGCACGATGACCGCGCGATGCACGCCTCGCTGCAAAACTTCGCGCGCCTGTGCTTCCAATTGCGTCGGGATTTTGCTCGCTGCCGCCCTCACGAGGTGCGCGAGTTCGTATTCGTTCAGGAAAAGATAATCCAACTGCGGCAGGCAAGGATTCACAATGGCTGCAAAATCGCTGGATTCATTGCTCACCAGATCCGCCACGGTCGTCAAGCCGGCAGCGCGCGCTTGCTCGAACAAATGTGCTGCTTTGGTGCGTCCGGTTGCGTCAACTTGGTCCAAGGTTTTCAAAAGACACAGGTAGCCGAGATAAAAAATCCGCGCGTTCGTTTGGGTCAGATCGAAATGAGTCAGGTCTAACAGCGCATTGGCGCCCTGCTGATGGAAAAAAGTGCGCCGGCCCGTGCTCGTCACGGTCATCACGTTGGTGTAGGAAGTCGGCGCGGTGGCCACTTGTTGAATCGCTCGGGCGTCAATTCCATGCGAGGCGCAATCGCGTAAGATCGCTTCGCCGTCGGCATCGCGGCCAATCAAGCCGACACCGCCAAGCGGAAAGCCGCAACCGAGCTTGGCGAGATTCTTGGTGAGGTTGTAGGGACCGCCGCCGTTGCCATCGGCTTGGGCGGAGATGTTGGCGAGTGCATCCTGCGCCGGCCAGACGTCAATCATTTTGACGTGGTCAACGATCCAATTGCCGCCGGCGAGCAGGCCGCGGCGATGGCTGGGGTCAGGTTGAGCGAGCACGGGGGTGTTTAATACATGATTTTCCCAGCGTGAACACCGAATATTTTCCCGCCGAACCTTCCATTGACTCCGGCATTTTCTTAATTACAACTGATCGGAAATTGCATTTCCTGTGGGCTCATTGGCTGGACGCGGCGCGGGTGAGTTATGCGACTGCTTTCAAAACAATTTCCAAATCGTTGATGCCGCGAAAGCCACTGAAGCCAACTGCAAGCTGCGTTCCGTCTTTTAAAATGACCGGCTGGCCACCTTCCCACCCGATCAAATCGGGTTTGGTGATGCCGAACTGTTCCTCTTCAAATTCCCCGTTGAAAAGCCGTTTTTCATATTCCCCTGTCTTCATCCCGGTGATCCAAACCTGCGTGGCTTTTATCCAGGCCAGCCGGGCGTAGGTCCGACCCTGCACTTTGTTGTCGCCCCAGATTTTGCCATACAGATTTCCCGCTTCGTCAATGATGCAGACCGCAACATTGCCATGAGCGAAGGCGTCGGCGGGATTTGCCGAATACTCCGGGATGAGTTGTCCGAGCCGGCTGATTATTTTATCAATCTCCGGCTGCAATTTATTTTTTGATGCGTTCATGTTTTGTTGGTTATGTAAAATGTCATGTCTCCCAATCGCCACCACTACCACGTTCCACATCACCGCCGGCAAACTCGTGCTCGCCACATCCGACGGAGCCTATTCCTAACAGAAGGCGCAGGACAACCGCAATCATCCGATTCGTTGCCTCTGGCACCACAACGGCAAGTTCTATAAATGCCGCAGGCACCTAGCCGGAACTTCCCAATCGTTTTCTGTTGTCGTGGTGGCTGGCTGTCAGCTCCTGAGCTCGCGGCGGTATTCAGATGGCCAACAGCCGGTGTTTTGGTGAAACGCCCGGCTGAAGGCGGAGGCGGTGCTGTAACCACAACTGCGGGCCACTTCAGAAACAGATTGGGAGTCATCCGACAATCTTGCTTGAGCCAGTTGGATGCGAACGCGCTTGAGTTCATCGCCAATGGTCCGGTTTAAGGCGGCGGCAAATCGCCGGTCCAAGGTGCGACGGGAAACGTTCAAAGCCTGCGCGATTTGTTTTACGCCAATCGCTTTGCCGGCTTGGGTGCGGATGAACTGGATGGCGGCTTTGATCAATTCATCGTCAACCGCCACCATGTCCGTCGAACCACGAGTGATGATGCCGGTGGGTTGGATTTTGAGATGCGGAGTTTTGATTTTTTTGCCGGTCATTGCCTGCGTCAGCATTTTCGCTGCTTCCAGGCCGAATCGCGCCGAGGGAAGGCTGAAACTGGACAAGGTCGGATGGCTCACTTCGCACATGAGTTCGTCATTGCCGATGCCGATGACGGCCACTTGATGGGGGACTAAAATATCTGCGCACCGACAGGCGGTGAGAACTCGCTCACCTAGTTTATCATCGAACACAAGCAGTCCGATGGGCTTCGGCAATTCTTTAAGCCAGTTCATGAGCGGTTCAAGTCCCGATTCGCCTTCGCTGATTGGTTCGGAGAAAGCCGGCAACACCCGGTCCTCCAGACAGGCCGCGAAACTGACTTCGCGCTGTTCTGAGGTGACCCGTCCCGCCACACCGCAATAGCCAAAATGTTTGAGCCCGATTTGCTTGAAATGCGCCAGTGCCAGATGACTCAGGGCGTCATTATCCAGACTGACGGTCAAGGGAACCGGAACTTCACCCACGGCCGTATCCACCAAAGGAATAGACAATTTAGCGGCAGCCTTAACCAGCCAGCGATCCGCCACATAGGCGATAATCCCGTCCGGAGCAAGACGGACGACATCCATCGCGGCGGCTTCCCCGCTCTGGCGCACCAGCATCATGCGCCAACCCAGGCGGCTAAGGTATTGCGCGATGCCGTGCAGGCGATGACGAGCACCTCCGTCGCGGGTGTCAATGCACACCGCGATGGACTTGGAGCGCGGGGATGAGGTCGGCATGAGCGGTAGAATGCTTGGCCTAAAATGCAATATCAATGGCTAACTAAGTCAATTGCCAGTTTGGTCTGTTTTTTTTAACATCCAATGAAATCATCCATTCAGCCTATGCCTATGCGCTTTAGAAATAAAATTGTCCTCGTGACCGGGGCCGGCCAGAACACGGGACTCGGCATCGCCGAATGCTTCGCCGCGGAAGGGGCCACCGTTTACCTCAACGACCGGACGCCCGAAGCAGTGAACCGAGCGGTGGCGGCGTTGCGTCAGCGCGGATTCCGGAAAATCCACAGCGTGCCCGCTGACATCGGCTCGCCCGGCGAGGTGGAAGAGATGTTCCGCCAAATCAAGACCAAGGCCAAGCGGCTCGACGTGCTCGTCAATAACGCGGCCAACCTCGGCATCGGCACGGGATTCCTGGAAACCAAACTGGAATTCTTCGAAGCGGTCATCCGCGTCAATCTCATCGGCACCTTCCTTGTCTCCCAGCATGCGGCGCGGCTCATGGCGGAAAAAGGTGGCGGTGTCATCGTCAACATCGGTTCCGCAGTTTCCACCCGCGCCATCCGCGACAAGACCGCCTACCTTTCCTCCAAGGGCGGCATCGATGCCCTCACCCGCTCGATGGCGCTGGATCTCGGCCCACGCGGCATCCGGGTGAACAACGTGGCCCCCGGCTACATCCACAGCGACCGCTGGGAGGTGCTGCCGGAAAAACACGTGAAACGCCGTCGCAAAAATGTGCCACTCGGCAGGGAAGCAACGCCCGAAGACATCGGCCGCGCCGTGCTTTTCCTTGCCTCGACCGATGCATCCAACATCACTGGCATCCGCCTCGTCGTGGACGGCGGCTGCTGCGCCCAGCACATGCCGGCGGACTGCGACGTGTGAAAGCGAACTCCGAACAAAACAGCGTCAATCCGCGGCCACGTTACAAATGGGAACTGCTGGCGCTGTTGTTCTGCACGTTCTTTTTTCATCAAGGCGACCGCGCCATCTTCGGCGTGGTGCTCTCAGCCATCAAGACCGACCTGCACTTGACCGACAGCCACCTCGGCTTGGTGGGATCGGTATTGTTCTTCATGCTCGCCTTGATGATGCCGGTCGCGGGTTATCTGGGCGACATCTTGAATCGCAAAAAAATCATCATCGGCAGTTTGTTGTTTTGGAGCATGGCGACGATGTGCACCGGTTTCGCCGGTGGTTTGGTGGGGCTGATTATTTTTCGGAGCGTGGCGACGGCGGGCGGAGAATCGTTCTATGCGCCGGCGGCTTATCCGCTGCTGGCGTCACACCACACCCGCACCCGTTCGCTCGCGCTTTCGATTCATCAATCGTCACTTTATCTCGGCGTGATGGCGACGGGATTTCTCGGCGGATTTATCGCCCAACAGTGGGGGTGGCGCTCGGCGTTTTTTATTTACGGTGCCGGCGGAATCGGGCTGGGAGTGATTCTCATCTGGCGGCTGCTCGACGCACCGCCCCCGGCGACGCCAACAGAAGTGAAACGCGATTCGATCTGGCAGGCGCTCGGCGTGGTTTTTCGTTCGCCGAGCGCGCTGCTGCTGACGACGGGATTTACGGCCATCGTCTTTGTCAACAACGCCTACGTCGTCTGGGCGCCAATCTTCCTGCAGGAGAAATTCAATTTGTCACTGACGCAAGCTGGGGGTTACGCCATGTTTTATCATCATCTGGCGGCGTTGGCGGGCATTCTTCTGGGCGGCTGGTTTACCGACCGGATGGTTCGCGCGCGTCCGTTTTTCCGTCCGCAATTGATGAGTGTGGCCATGCTGCTGGGTGTGCCGGTGATTTTCCTGATGGGCGCTTCCGGCAGCCTGCTCGCGACCTGCACCGCCATGGCCGGCTTCGGCCTGTTGCGCGGCCTCTATGAAGCGAACACACACGCGGCGCTGTTTGATGTGATCTCCCCGCGGCATCGCGCGTCGGCGGTGGGCATCATGACCATGCTCGCCTTCCTCATCGGCTCACTGTCGCCATGGCTCCTGGGTCGTTTGCGCGAATCGCATCCTGACGGACGAGGATTGGGCTATGGTTTTTCCGCGCTGGCCGGCGCTTATTTGATTGGCGGACTGGCCGTCCTGCTGGCGGCGATTTTCACTTTTAAGCGCGAGCGGTGTTCCGACGATGCTTCTGAAAAACCGCTGGCAAGCCATTGAAAACAAAATGAAAATCACCTGGCTTGGACAATCGGGATATTTGTTGGAGATGGGAAATCGCCGATTGGTGATTGATCCCTTCTTCAGCGACATCGTCGAACGCAAGCAGGGGGTGCGCCGGCTCATGCCGCCGCCTTGCTCAATTGCCAGTCTGAAGCCCGACGCCCTGCTGGTGACCCACAATCATCTGGATCATTTCGATCCGGAAACCGTCACCGAAATCATGAGCACCTTTCCAAATTGCCGTCTTGTCGGACCGGCCAGCGTCGTGGAACTGGCAAAGAATAATGAATTTTCCGATAATCGGCTCGGATTGCTGGCAGCTGGACAAACTGTTCGTCTTGAGAATCTGACCATCACCGCCACGCCCGCTCGTCACAGTGATCC
The DNA here is from genome assembly GCA_903922735.1 of uncultured Verrucomicrobia subdivision 3 bacterium. Taxonomy (GTDB): domain Bacteria; phylum Verrucomicrobiota; class Verrucomicrobiia; order Limisphaerales; family UBA11358; genus UBA11358. Next base: position 20,952 of record CAIXUZ010000063.1, on the reverse strand, counting down.
ATGTGCGGTCGGATTGCTGATCCAAACCGATGCTGAACTGCTCTGGTTCAGCGGCGACACCTTGTATTACCCTGAACTCTCCGGACAGGTTCTGGAACTGGCCGGCCGTCCGCCGGACATCGCCTTCGTGTGCATCAATGGCAAGCTGGGCAACATGAACCTTACCGAAGCAGCACAATTGACCGCTGAGTTGCGACCGCGTCTGGCTATACCGATGCACTACGGGATGTTCGCCGAAAACACCGCCGACCCTGACGAATTTCGCAGCGCCTGCGCTCGTCGCAATCAACCCGCCACCATCCTGAAATGTGGACAATCGGTGGAAAGCACCACTCTGTTGACCGAACCTTCCCGCACCACCGCCAAAACTTTTTTACCTATGAAAATCACCGCGCTCAAACCCATCATCTGCCACGCCTACCGCACCAACTGGGTCTTCGTGAAAGTCATGACCGACGAGGGTCTCTATGGCATCGGCGAAGCCACGCTCGAATACCGCGAAAAAACCGTCGCCGAGGCCATCCGCGAATTGGGGCGCACCCTTGTCGGACGCGATCCGCACCAGATCGAGGCGCTCTGGCACGAGGCGTATCGCAGCACCTATTTTCGCGGCGGCCCGGTGTTCATGAGCGCGCTCTCGGCCGTGGAGATGGCGCTGTGGGACATCAAAGGCAAGGCGCTCGGCGTGCCCGTCTATCAATTGCTCGGCGGCAAAGTGCGCGACTCCGTGCCATGTTACGCCAACGGGTGGTTTGCTCCGGCAAAAACTCCCGCCGAATTCGCGGAAAAAGCCAAAGCCGCTGTTGCCGCCGGTTTTGCCGGCCTGAAATGGGATCCATTTGGCTCGTCCTACCTCGACATTTCCAAAATCGACCTGCATCTCGCGCTGGATAACATCGCCGCGGTAAAAGCTGCGGTTGGCAATCAAACCGATTTGCTCATTGAAGGCCACGGGCGTTTCAATGTCGCCACCGCCGTGCGCATCGCGCGCGAACTGGAGCGGTTCGATATTCTGTGGTTCGAGGAACCTGTGCCGCCGGACAATCTCGACGCGCTCCTCGAAGTGAAGCAGCGCAGCCGCGTGCCCATCGCCGCCGGTGAACGGCTTTATAGCCGTTGGGAGGCATCCAACTTCCTTGAGAAAAAGTGCGCCGACTTTATCCAGCCCGACGTGAGCCACTGCGGCGGCATCGGCGAGCTGAAAAAGATCGCCGCGATGGCCGAGGCGCGGCACATCGCCGTATGCCCGCACAATCCGAGCGGCCCGGTGGCGAATGCCGCCACGCTGCAGCTCGCCGCCTGCACGCCAAATTTCTTTATCCACGAAACGATGGCCATGGATGTGCCGTGGCGCAAAGAAGTCTGTAATGAGCAGGTGAGATTTGAAAAAGGCCGCATGACCATACCCGATGCTCCCGGATTGGGCATTGATCTCAATGAAGACGCCATCGCCGCGCATCCTTACGAACCGCGCGACTTGCGCCACTATGTCGGCACGCTTACCGACATCCGACCCGCAGATGCGGTGGATTACTTTCAACGCGATGCCCATCTTTGAAAACGGGAGACGAACATGAAATTATGAAAGTTCACACAAACTGGAAGAAACAGGTATTGGCAACACTGGCAGGAATAATGTTAGCGGGTGAGATGGCGGTCGCAGAGCCGGTGGGCTACTGGCGGCTTGATGGCGACCTGTCCGCCGAGGGCGCTCCGGCGCTTACCGGCAAAGCTGGCGTGTTCGAGAAAGGAACGCCACCGGTGTTTGATGGGAAAACGCCGGCATCGAACATATGGAACCGGGCCACGTTGGCGGTCGCGAGCCCGGACAACCGGAGTTCGTTACGGTTCGTCAATGAACCTGTAGTCGGAACGGGCAGTCCGGTCGGCGGGGAAGTGACCGTTGCCGGCACGGCATCGACGCCCAATCTGACGATCGAGGTGTTTGTGAAAATGGGGCGGCAGATGGCGCGCCACGCGCTCATCGCGAGCAAGCGCCGCAACGGGCAGACCGGGGCGACCTGGTCGCTCTCGATTGATCCACAGGGCCTGGTCCGGGCGCGATTCGATACACAGCCGGGCGCGGACGCCAAGAGCGGTGAGGGTTTCAATCAAACCTTCGGCTCAACCGGCAGCGTGGCGGATGGCGGATGGCATCACGTGGCGCTGACGTTTGACCACGCCACGCGGACGGCGCTCATCTACGTGGATTACGTGCGGTGCGGCAGCGGGGTCACGAAAGGGCCGCTGGTGTATGACGACGGCGCGTTGGTATTCGGGCGCGGACTGGACGGCTGGCTCGATGAAATCCGGCTGACGGGCGCAACGCTACAGCCCGAGCAATTTTTGCGGACGGTGCGTTTCTTTTCCGAGCTGAAACCGCGCGTACCGACCGTGGTAATGTTGGATCAGACGCCGACGCGCGTGCAGACGTCGCTGAAGCTTGATTGGCCGAAGGTCGGCACGTTGAAACCCAAGAGCGTCAGCGAGCTCAAAACCTCGATGTGGTCGCTCGGCTGCGAAACGTTGGATCGCGATCACGCCAATTGGGATGCTTACAAGGAGTATCTCCAGCCGCTGGGAATCCGGCACATTCGCCTGCAAGGCGGTTGGGCACGGTCCGAGAAGGTAAAAGGGGTCTATGACTTCGCGTGGCTGGATTACATCGTGGATGATGCGCTCGCGCGGGGCTTGGAGGTCTGTCTGGAAACCTCCTACGGCAATAGGCTCTACGAGCCAACGACCAAGGTGGGGCCCGGTGCAGACCTGCCTGGAGACGAGCAGACGCTGTGCGCTTGGGATAAGTGGGTTGAAGCGATGGCGAAACGCTACTCGGCCAAGGGTGTCAAGGAATGGATGATGTGGAACGAGCCGCATCTAACCAAAACCAACACGACCATTGAGAAGGCCACTGCTTTCAACATCCGCACGGCCCAAATCATCAAGCGCGTGGACCCGCAGGCCCGCATCGGCGGGCTGGTCTTATCCAGCGCGAACGCTGATGCCGTCGGGGGATTTCTCCGCGAACTCAAGGCGCAAGGGAAGCTCGATCTGTTCGCGTGGGTCATCTACCATTACTACCCCACGAACCCCGACGCAACCTACGGCGGCAATATTGAAAAGCTGTTGGAGCTGGTGCGGGAGCACGCGCCGAACCTTCGTTTGTGGCAGGGCGAAGCCGGCTGCGCCTCGGAAGAAGTCCAGTTTGCGTTGAGCGGTGTGGATTGGACGGAGTTGTCCCATGCCAAGTGGAACGCACGCCGCATGTTGGGCGACTTGGGACACGATGTGCGCTCCTCCGTCTTCACAATCTCCGACTTGGCCTACCACAAGGATTTCATCTCACGCTACGGGTTGCTCAAAACGAGTTCCGACAACTCGATCATCAAAGTCAAGACGGCTTACTACGTCGTTCAGAACGTGGTGTCCGTGTTCAACGACGCGGTGGAACGGGTTCCGAACGCAGCCGTTACCGCTCAGTGTGACAAAAAACTCACGGCATATGCGTATCGCGACAAGACCACCGGTCTGAGCCTGGTCACGTTCTGGGACAGCACAGGCATTCCCGCCAACGAATGCATTCCCATCAAAGCGCAATTGACCGTGCCCAACGCCAAGTTCAAAGAGCCGGTCTGGCTTGATCTGATCACAGGAAACATTTACGAGATTCCATCGGAACAAATCGCCATGGACGGAACCAACTATGTCTTCAAGAACATCCCGGTTTATGACGGGCCCGCCGTAATCACCGACAAGAGCTTGCTGAAGTTCGAGCCTGCAAGACAGAAGAAGAAAGCCAAGAACCCCATGGCAGCAGCCCACCAATTGGTGCCGGTGCTAGTTCCTGCCAGCCGCATCCACACAGACGCGATTCTTGACCATTTACGGCGCGGCATTTCCCAACCCATGCTCGCCTCAACTTGTTTTTTACCATAAGCCAACCATGAATCGTCGCTTGTTCATCAAAGCTGCCGTCCTTACTGCCGCCGTTCCCTTGCCCGCATTGCGCGCGCTCGATACGAAACAGCTCCCGCTGGAGCGCATCGGCGCGCTCAAGACGAAGCCGGCGCGCGACATCGCTGCCTCCCGCATCGGCATCGGCATGGAATGTCTCGACCGGCGGATGTATCTGCCGGAGAAAACCTACGGACACCTCGCCGCGCTCGGCGCGAAATGGGCGCGGCTACAGACCGGCTGGTCGCGCTGCGAGACGAAGGAAGGGGTCTATGACTTCGCGTGGCTCGACGACGTCGTCAACCACGTCATCGCCGCCGGCGTGAAGCCGTGGTTCAACGTCGGCTACGGCAACAAGCTCTACAGTCCCGACGCACCACATGAGTCCGCCGTCGGCCAGGTGCCGCTCTACGACGGCGAGCGCGGCATCAATGGCTGGAAGAATTTTCTGGGGGCGCTGGCGGAACATTTCAAAGATCGGATTGAGCACTGGGAAATCTGGAACGAGCCGAACATCTCGTCGTTCTGGCATCCCAAACACAAATCGTCACCGGGCGAATACGCGAAGCTGGTCGCGATCAGCGCCGAGGCGATTCGCGCCCGCCATCCCGCGGCCAAGATCGTGGCCTGCGAGTCGGGCGTGGACAGCTCATTCTTCGAGGGCTGCCTGAAAGCCGGGATGGGCAAGCACATCAATTTTTTCTCCATTCATCCCTACCAGCCCGAACAAATCCCGGAGTTGAACTACGCGGCACAGGTCAGCCGCTTGCGGGACATCGCGCGCCAGCTCGCACCCCACGTGCGGCTCTGGCAAGGCGAGTGCGGCGCGCCGGCGCAGACCATCGGCCACCACGACGCCTCGTGGATGAAGCTCTGGAACATGAACGAGCTGAACCAAGCGAAGTGGGTTGTGCGCCGCCTGCTGCTGGACGTGTTCCTGGACCTCGACCGCGCGCAGTATTTCCACCTCTGCGATTTGATGGAAAGTACCTACCGCCAAGCCAACGGTGAGGCGAGGCCGCCGGTCATGCTCGGCCTCCTTAACGGCAAGACTTACACGCCGAAGCTCGCCTACGCCGCGATGCAGAGCATCGCCACGCTATGCGACGCCGACACGCGCCCCGAGCCGGGCTACTACTGCGCGATGCTGCCCGTCGCAGACGGTGCGTCGTTGATGGAGCCATACACCATGCTCTTCCGCCGTCGCGGCGCGCCGATGCTGGCCTACTACCAAGCTGCCAACGTGCAGGACGACACGCCGACCGTGCCGGTGGATGTTGTCCTCACCTGCGACAGCCATCCAAAACAGTTCCCCGATGTCCTGCGCGAGCCGGTGCTGGTTGATCCCATTCGCCAGACCATCTACGCGCTGCCAGCCCCCGAGCGGCTCGCGGTCAAAGGTCAGTTCCGCCCGTCATTACGCTTCAAGAACCTGCCGTGCCTCGACTATCCTCTGCTCATCACCGATAAATCGGCCGTCTTATGAAGCTCCCAACAAAGGTTCACAATGTTGGTTTTTATATTGTTGGTTAACCGAGTAGAAACCGTGTGTGCAGCGGGTAAAGCCGGATAGTGGTCGGATGGGGTAAAACACCCCTTGAACCCCTGTAAAATGAGCGTTATAATGGCCTTGTAAATCAGGGTATGCAGGCAGGTTACCGGTCAAGGCTTCGTCAGATTCCGCCTCGGCCTTTGTCCCTAATCGGTAACGGCCTTTTTCATGGTGCTCAATCATTATCTATTTTTTCTGCTCAATGATCGAAAGTTCATTTCGCATTCCAAATCTGGCGAATGGTTTCCTCCTGATTGAATCCCAAGGGATTGGCGGCTCGGGAGTTGGCAAAGTAAGTGTGGTTGCCATTAATCAGCGGATTGATTACCCGCATGCCCGGCATTTCAAGGTGGCCCGGATTGCCCGGCCACTCGTTGTTGACGTAATTATCAACATAACGGAGGAACTCGTTGCGGTAGGCCTCGGGCTGGTGCGCAAACCAGGATATTTCGTCCCAGCCCCATGAGCCATCGCCCGGGGTGCCGCCATGACCTTTATAAGTGGTGTTGTCGAAATGGCGCAAGTAAGGAAGCTTGGTAGTCGACCACCCGCTCGGCGTTATGCCGGCTCCGCTTTTTCCGTATCTACCGGTAAGGATGCATTTTTGCGGGTCGGTGAGCACCTCGGTCATTTTACCCGAATGAAGATTGCCGGAGCCAAAATCAAAGAGCAATTTACCACCGACCGCCACCGCTATGTTGGAATCGGCGTTGTTGAGCACGAAATGTCTGCGCGCATGGATTTTCGCGTAGGCACGCACCTTCGCCAGCAGATCGTAGTAGTTCGGGTAGTTCGGCTTGTCATTATACGACTGGGGCTCGAAAAATCCCCAGTGGATTGATTCAATCCCGACATCAATCTGGGCGGTGGCGAGGTAATAGAACCACAACCGGGTCTCCAGCTTGGTGATATCCGGAACCGTGTAGGGCCGTTTTATGATCGGATTATCCGCGAACACCATCTCCGCCTGCCGGAAATTACGAGTCGCGACGGGCAGGCCAAAGGCCTGAAAAACGTGGGCCGGAATGGGCAGGGTGTTAACTTGCGTGCTGACATATTCGAATATGCCGCCTTCAAGAATGATGTCAGGATCGTTCGCATGAATCTGCGCGCCGATGGCGCGAGTGGATTGAAGCCGTTGCGGAATCGTCCCCTCTTTGCCAAAGGGAACGATTACCCGACCGAGGTATTTTGCCCCCAGAGACTTCACCATGCGGATATTGTCAGCCGTGTTCCCCACCCCTTCGCCCAGCCGCCCCATATGAATGGCGCGGGAAAGATAGTTCTGCAGCACCGGCAAAGAGATGGAACCATCGAAGTGATAATCCCGTGAAGTTGTTTGGGCCAAGATCGCGGGCGCGTTGGTCAGGAAAACAGCCAAGGCAATAGCAGCCGGAAATAATTTTGAAAATGGTTTAATCGTTTTCATATTTTTGATTGGAGCATGAATCTCGGCGCGTTTTTGAATCAATGACCGCCAACGTGTTTCTGAAATCAGTCTCATTGGATTTTGAACCGAATTCTGTCGCTGGCGTTCGTGAAAGCCAACGACCATTTTCCAGTCATCATTGCGCCTTCTCCCCGGCTGAAAGCGCAAGCAGGAAAAACGCATTGTGCGGCTCCCACGGCTCGGTCGAGCTATAATCAATCCGTCTGACGGGCCGGTCGCTGATTTCAAAATACGGAACGTCTTCGTGATTATGTTGGCAGCGAATTCCGTTCGGTATCGCGCCCGGAACGGCGCCCCGGTCCCGATCCGGCGCCCACCGATGAAGGTAGCGCGGCGGGTTGAAGCAGCCTCGTCCCTCCAACATGCATAGATTCAGCGGATTCATTCCCAATACCCAGTCGATTTGGCGGTCGGCCAGTCGGCGGGCCCGGGGATCTTTCAATAAACCGCCCACCAAATAAAACGCCCACGCCTGGGAGAGATACTGACTATTCTGACCGAGGCTCCAATACCGGTGATTGGAATTCTCCAAAAAGATATAGGGATTGAAAAACACCCCGTCATCCCAGGGCGTGATCTCAAACGGGCTGCTGGCCAGCGCCAAATTGCGCTGAAGCCAGCGCTTGAGAGCGGGTTTCGTGCCCAATGCCTGGGAGTCGCGCCCATGGGTGCGCGAGTAAAGTGCCAGTGCAGCGGCCGGAACGCCCTGCAATACGGAACGTGAATAAGCATCCGATGGCCAAAGGCCATCGCTTCGCTGATCTTTCAGAAGCGATTCCACGCACTGCCGGACACTGATGGCATAGCGAGGGTTGCCCGTCAATCGGTCAAGTTCGAGGTTGGCGAGAAGCAGGTCCGCAGTTCTACGAACCCGCCGGCCGGCCACATCATCTTCGAGTTTTGGAACTCCGCCCGAGGTTACAACCCACGGATCTTCGGCATCAATGGAAAGTGCTGCAACGGCTCCCCGCCAGAGATCCTCGGCGGCTTCGCGATATTCCGCGCGTCCGGTTTCAATCGCCACCGCGGCCAGCGCGGCGGCCGACATCGCACTTGGGCCTTGACCGCGTAATGGCCGGTCATCTTTGGTGCCTGGAACGCCGTCTGTTTCTTTTGCCGGATCGCCCCAGTAACCGTATCCGTTGAAAACGTCGTGATACAAAATCCCTTTGCCGGGCTGCCACATTTTATGCAGAAAATCCGCGCCCCACGCGGCTTCATCCAGAATACGCTTCCTTTCCGCAACGCCCAAGAGACTCGCCGAATCCCGGGCCAGTGTAACCAGGGCATATACACTGCGACAGGCAATGGATGAGTATTTATTGAAGTCACCGGCGTCATGCCAACCGCCCCGCGCATCAAGATGTCCTCCGCCAAGTTCATTGGGGATTTTAGCGTCATCGAGATGACAAGCTTCATGCAGGCCGGGGATCGCGAAACCGCATCGCTGCCAGTGGAAAAAACCGGCCACGAGACTGGCGGTTTCCTGAAATATCAGGTGCTCGCCAATTCGGAAAGGGAAAGAAACCAACTCTTCCGATCCGACCAGCAGCCGGGCCTGGTAGGTGCCAGGCGACTTGAATTTACTAAATTCACCAGTCCAATAGCGCGAGTTCCAATCGTCTTTCTTGCCCTGATGAATACCGTCCCGTGCGACCAGCTTGCCTCGGAAAACCATGCGGCGCGACTCATCAACCAGTTCGAAGGTGTCCGCCTTGGGCTGCAACTGCTCGTCGCGCACCTGTAGCAACAGCACCTTGGTTCCGGCGAGGTTGTAGCCGACTTGATTGACCAGGATGGACAGCTTCGCCTCGTTGGGCTTGAGCGAAGAATTCTGGGGAATCGCCGGGTTTTCCTGGAGTGTCTCGCCAAAGGCTGATGGTTGTCCCAAATACAGGGCTGGCGGGGCCAGGATCGCCCCGGAGATGACGCCGGTTTTGGCCAGGAAACTGCGTCGATTGATTTTATCCTTCATACGCGAAAGTGGTTCAATATTGTTGTGCGCTACCACACTCATCTTTTTCGGCAAAACCGGAGTAAGGCTCCACTATCATATTCCACCACAGTTCCACATCAGCAATTTTGAATGAATGAATGTGCCGGCATGAAACCTGAGATTACATAGAAACAGGCGGATATCCGACTGCTTTCAAAACAATTTCTAAATCGTTAATGCCGCGAAAACCACTGAATCCTATTGCAAGCTGAGAACCGTCTTTTAAAGTGACCGGCTGGCCGCCTTCCCACCCGATCAAATCGGGTTTGGTGATCCCGAATTTTTCCTCTTCAAATTCCCCGTTGAAAAGCCGTTTTTCATATTCCCCCGTCTTCATCCCGGTGATCCAAACCTGCGTGGCTTTGATCCAGGCCAGCCGGGCGTACGTGCGACCCTGCACTTTGTTGTCGCCCCAGATTTTGCCATATAGATTTCCCGCCTCGTCAATAATGCAGACCGCAACATTGCCATGAGCGAAGGCGTCGGCGGGATTTGCTGAATATTCCGGGATGAGTTGTCCAAGCCGACTGATGATTTTATCAATCTCCGGCTGCAATTTGTTGTTTGATGCGTTCATGTTTTGTTGGTTTTAAAATGTCATGGTGGTTGGACCTTCAGTGCTGTCTTTACTCGTTATCGCATCTAGCCGCCATTGTTTTCCGAGGCGGCGTGGACATGGCCGACAGTCGCGAACGTTGCTTTCCCTGTTCGTCGAAATTCGCTGGCTGAAGCCAGTGTTGGAACGCGTCCTTCAGCGCGGGCCACTCCTGGTCAATCACCGAGAACCAGGCCGTATCGCGATTACGGCCTCTATAGACGGTGGCCTGTCGAAAAACGCCCTCAAAGGAAAAGCCCAGGCGTTGAGCAGCGGAGCAGGACGGGCCGTTGAGTGCATCACATTTCCATTCATAACGGCGGTAGCCGAGCGTGAAAGCCTGCTCCATCATGAGATACATCGCCTCCGTCGCCGCCGAAGTGCGTTGGAGCAGCGGCGAGTAGCTGATGTGTCCCACCTCAATCGAGCCATTCGCCGGATCGATCCGCAGATAACTGGCGACACCGACCGCCCGTTCTGTCGCCCGGTCGATAATCGCGTAAAACAGCGGGTCGCAACGACGACATATCTCCTCGGCCCATGCCCGGTAACTGTCCGGCGTGGCGAATGGGCCATAGGGGAGATAAGTCCAAATTCGCCCTTCGGCATCCAGCGCGTAGGCATCGTGCAGGGATGCCGCGTGGAGGCTTGGATGGAGCGGTTCCACGCGGCAATAACGCCCTTCCATCGGCTCGCGCGAAGGTGTTCCGGGCGGCTTCCAATCGGGTAGCGGAAAACCAATCGGTTGCCCCAGAGCATTTTTTATGTGTTGCATGATGGTGATTTACTTGGCGATCCAAACCGCCGCCGCGCTCAGATGATCGCGGATGCAGGGGCGTCCCACGGCGTTGACATATAGGCGATACGGTTTTCCGGAATCGAACCGGCGGCGGTCGAGTTTTAACCGGTGGGTGCCCACTGGCAAAGCCGTCAAGTGCGCGGCTCGTTGCCCATCCATGCTGGCATAGATATCGAAATGATCGATGGTGCGCTCATCGCCCGTGCCGCCACTCACCGTCCAAGTGAGATTATCGTCCGACACGGTGGCGGTCACTCGGATGCCGTTCTCGATCCCCGGCTCAATCGCCGAACCCTCTTCGTAATCCTGCCAGGTGATCCATTGCACGCGGGTGACATTGGGTGTAATGACCTGATTGATGCGTTTGGCGCGCTCGATCAGGCAGGCTCCATAATCGGAAGGCAAATGTTTGCCCAGCGACCAGGTCTTCTTTTTTGTCAACGTGCCATTGAAGGACGGACAGATGCCGGCAAAAATCTGCTTGGATGGGTATTTGGCAACTTTGCTGTAAAACGAAGTGATCTTTGCGAGGTTGTATGGATCCTGGGAATTAACTCCATCTTTAAAATCATCGGTCCAGGCGAAAACGCCGTCGTTCCAAGCTTCACTCAGAGAAGGCTTGGATTCCCATAGCCGTTCATGCGGAACCCAGATGGCGGGCATTTTTGTCCGCGCTTTCACCGCCGCCATGTTTGCCGATCCGATGTTACTTTCCACCCCGAAAAACATCAGGATGGGCTTGCCCGCCTCGCGCTCGTAATTGGGGTCAGAGAAAAACGTTTCTTCACAGTAAGCGATCAGGCTTTGGAGTTCCTCGGGATTTTTCACCCGATCAATTTGAATGATATACGTGAAATCATGCTTCGGCTGCCGGGCTAGAAACTTTTTGATTCGCAAAGTCACAGAATTGATGGGGTTATTCGGGCCCCACCAATCAATGATGGCACCGTTAAACCCACGGGATTTCATGTCCCGAATCGCAGCCTCCACCCATTCGTCAGTGTCATTGTTGACCCCGATGCCGATATGGGGTCCGCCAGGGATAAACCAAGGTGTCAGGTGGGCAAACCACCGCAAATCAGGACGGGACGGGATGAGCGTATGCACGTCCACCGAGGAAACATGACCCGGCGTCACCGGGTTCAGCGAAAGATCGCAAAGATCCGGGTTGATATTCAACTTGGCCGTCGAAGAAATGGCGGCGGCGGTGCCGAAATTTGCCGGGCAGGTGGTTTGATTATAGGTCGGAGAGGCTGAAGTGTTGTGATTGGTAAGGCTCGCAACGGGAACCGAAAATACCAGCGGCCCGGATTTCAGAGCCGCTGCTGCGATGGAGAGGTGCGCGAGCAGAACGGAAAGACATGCAAACATTGATGCTGTTTTCATTGGAAGATTTAAAAAACAAGAGGGTTCACTTTAATCATCCACCCTGAATTAACGGAGGCGCCCCATTCGAGGCAATTCAGCCCGCGGCGAAATTTCCAGATTGCGCCCAAGACGGGTTCTGGCAGGACGTTTTTGGGGAGTTCATTCATTAAATTGCCTTCAGGTTTCATCCAAGGTTTATTGGAATCGAAAAAATCGGTTGGTCGGCATCAGCGGTTCCGTATAGGGCAATGCCGCCAAGGGAATGGAGGTCCACGCACCCTGAACGGTGAACGCCCATTGCCGCATCCTGACCGGCTTCACTTTTCTGGTCCAGTCCATAAGTTAGTTCTGAAATGGTTTGAGGTTATGTTTTTTTGGTTGGGCGATGTCCAGTGGATGATGCCAGTTCGGTTTATATGCGGCGGGCTTCATTGCAACCCGGCAAACACCAAGTCCGTGACCTTGTTACGTACGATCTCGATCTGCGCCGCTGGCTGCGGTGTGTTCGTGGTGGCAAACATCAGCGCCTTTTGCTGGCGCAGGTCGCCCACGCCAATGAGCGTATCAATGCCGGCATGGCCGAAGATGCTGGCTTCCGTTTGATGGCCGAATCCAAACCAGAAGTGATTGCCGTTGGCCGGATCAGCACCGCGCAGGAGCGGGCCAAGTCCCCATGTCTCATGTTTTGGTTTCTGGCCGGAGGCCCGCGCGGCGGCAATCTCTTTAGCATACTGCACCGTGTGCATTTCCTGGAAGACCGCGCGGGAAATGATTGGTTTTGATTCCCACACCCCTGCCTGCAAGTGAAAATGCAGCACCTTGAGCGCATCGCCAAGGGTGCCAAAGCAACCCTTGCCCGGATGGCCGGCATAGCTGAACGCCTGCGCCGCCGTCGGGGGTAACGATTGATCGGCGCGGGGCGGCCGCACGATGGCGACCGCAGCATCGTTGGCCGGCAAGTCGTAGGAAAGCGTTTTGGCACCGAGCGGGGCGAAGAGCTGCGCGCGGCATAACTCCGCCCACGGCGTCCCGCCGTTCACCCGGCGCACGCACTCCGCTGCGAGGAATGCCCCGCTCCAACTGTGGTAAGCCGTTTGCGATCCCGGCGTCCATTCCACCGTCGCCGCGCATAGCTCCTGGAGGGCCTGCTTCCAGCCGGCGGCATGGTGAACGGCCTGCGCGGGCACGGGCACTTTGGCCAGTCCGGCGGAATGCGTGAGGCAATGGCGGATCGTAATGCCATCCTTGCCGCCGCCCGCAAACTCGGGAATATATTTCGACACGCGATCGCCGTAATCCAGCCGGCCTTCCGTCCGGGCGATGGCGACCACCGTGCCGGTAATCAATTTGGAGAATGAATAAAGCGGATGTTGCGTCTCAAGCGTGAGGCGCGCCGCACGCTGATTGAGGCGGCAGCAAGTGCCAACCGCCTGCTGTAACTTCAGTGAGCCATGCCGCGACGCCACCAGTGCAGCACCGGGAGAGATGCCAGCTTTCACCAACTCCCCCAGGTAATCGGTCGGCTGCTCGCTGGCGGCCCAAGCCACCGTCTCCAGCGCGGCAGGCAACGCCGCCGCCAACATCAAAAATTCTCGTCGCTTCATAAATTGTCGTCAGGCTTCATTCAGGTTTATTGGAACCGAAAAAATCGGTTGGTCGGCATCAGCGGTTCGGTATAAGGCGATTCCGCCAAAGGAATGGAGGTCCACACTCCCTGAACGGTGGGCGCCCATTGCAGCGTCCCGCTGCCGCTCCAGTCTAAAGTGAGCTGGCCGTTGCCCAAGGCCGGCGGCAGGAACATCGGCGGCCCCAGCGTAATGACGGGCAGACTGCCGGTCCAATCCACCCGCTCCACCAGGCCGCCCGTAGCCGGGTCGGTAATCGTCAGCACGCTGTTGGTCATCGTGGCCATGGGATGCGTGTCATCGAGCCGGGCGTCCAGGTCCGGCCAGGGATCGGAAAGATCCGGTACGCCATTTTCCGAGACCGTGGGAAACATGTGAACTTTGCCGTTCACATCGGAAGTCAAATTGGTGTCGTAGCCGGCGCTCAAGACCAGGTTCTGGGTGTTGGTGTATTGCACGAACAGCGACGGCGTGGAACCGGAACCCCAGGTGACCATGGGCTTTCTGGGCGTCAAAGCCGACTGGAAGGCGGCGAAGGAGGCGAACTGGCCGCCGGTGGCCGTGCTCGTGCCGATCTCAATCACAAACCCGGCCTGTGAGCGGCCCCCATGCACGGCGGCAGTCGCATAGACGCTCTGCCAGAAATCGTCCTGCTGCGGCGTGCCTGCGTTCGTGAGGGTGCGAATGCCAATGTAAGTTTCCCCTTCGCGCAAAAAATACCAGGTGGTGCCGTCGGCGTTGTTCGTCTGGCTCGTCTCGTCCATCGTGAGCGGCCAGCGCATTCCGCACTCGGTGCGCAGCGAGTTCCAATGCTCGCTCCGGCGTATCTGACTGTTGGTGCGATCTGTCGTATAGAAATCCGGACGGTTGGCTGGGTTCGTGGGCCAGGGATCGGTCGCCGGAACGTTGAACATCACAATGGCCGTGTTTTTATAGTGGGCAACCTGCATGAACGGCGATTGCGGAGCCTGCCACCAGGCCAACCCCGACTCGTCGGCCAGCCAGTAGGGATGCCCGGCCTGCAGGTAGTTCAGGCGGTCGTTCGAACGATACGCGATGCCCAACCGGCTGCTGCTCTGATTGTAAAATCCGTTGGGATTGAAATATCCGACCGCCGAACCCATCGCAAATTCCCGGTCGCGCCAGACCCGGCGGCAGTTCATATGGGAAATCAACCCCGTGCTGTCTTGCGAGTTGGGTTCGGAGGTCCTGACCCAATGCGCCTTGCCGGCGTGGTCGCTGCTCACATTGGCGATGCGCTCAAAGGTGGGCAGCGGATGATAACCGGACAGCGCGGCATAGACCAGATAGCTGTTGTCGGCCGGGCCACCGGTAAAACGTGACGGTTCGGGAACCCCTTGGTTCCAGTAGAGCCAGTTCAGGAGCAAAACATCATTCTTTTGGCCGTCGTCCACGCCCGGCCCGATGCCACCGCTGGTGAAGCAGGAATTATAGAAGCGCGAGTAGGGATCCATGATGTAGCCCCGATAGACGTTGGCCGAAAGCTGCGCCATCATCTGGGCGAGCATGGCCCCGGCGATGCGCTTCACCTCGGAATCCTGGGCGAACTCGTAGAGGTGCTCCATCGCAATAATGTGAAGCAGCAGATAATTGGGCGAGATCGCCTCGTAGCACGAGCGCTGATAGCGGGCTTGTCCCTCCTGGCGCAGGGATTCCTTGTTATTGGCCATCAAGGTTGCGGAGTTCACCTTGGTGCTGTTACTGCCATACGTGGACCACACGCTGGCATTCGTCGGAAACATTTGCGCCAGGAGATAGCCGTTGGACAGATGCATCAAATTCATGTTCTCCGTGCCCCCGCCATACCAATTAAACATCCGTTGCGCGTCGGTTCCGATTCGCGAAAGTTGGTCTGCCGTGAAGCGGCTGCCAAACTGGTAAATCGCCCGCACGACGCCCAGCGGGTAGAAGTCGGACAGACCCAATTCCGCCGTGGTCTGCAATTGCCCCAGATTGTTCGTCGTGTATCTGACCGCCAAGTCGGATTGAGTGCTGCCGGCGGGATAGTTGTAAAACGTCGCCAGATTGGCGGCCATGCCATATTTGGCACTTGTGTTTGGCGCCGGCCAACCCACAGCCATCAGCCAGTCCCGCCGCGCTTCGTAGGTGCTCCAGTCAGGTGCAGGAACCGGGCTCGGCGCACTGGTGACGGTGGGAAAGGTTCCCGGAACACTGTTGTAAAGCCGCACGGTGTCGTAATCCACGCTGGTAGCGGCGGCGAACGTCGTTCCAGCCGGGCGCGCCGTCATGGACCAGTCTCCGGTCGGCAACGGGTTTGGCCCAATGGTGTCCGCGTTGGCGTAGAACGATTGCTTGGCCAGGAGGTTGCCCACGCCCACCGTGCCGGAGGTTGTGTCCAGCGCCCCGGTGCCGGCCACGCCAAAGACTTTCATTGTAATCTGGCCGTTGCTGGCAGTATTGAACGTGATCCCATAATGCGTTACCGCCCCGGACGTGAACAAATTGGGAACACTGCTGATCGCACTCGGCAGCGCCCATGTGTTGACCGCCGTGAAAGACCCCGGCGCACTGCCCAGCGCCGTGGCTGTGGTGGCTACTTCCAATTGAATCTGACCAGTGCCGCTCCCGTTGAAAATGATCCGCAGCGGTCCGCCGTATTCGACATCCACCGGTCGAAACCACGCCGCGCCCGATTCGGTGTAATTGGGACGCACAAACAAATCGAACGCGCCATTCAGGTTCAGGTAATTGATTCCACCGAGGTTGATGGGCGTGCCGAGCAGCGCCGCCCAGGAATTCGATGAGGTCGCCGGGGAATAGGTGGCCACGGTAATGATGTTTGATCCGACCGGCGCGGTGGAATTCAAATAGCTGCCGCTGCCGTTGGTGAAGACCGTTCCGCCCTGGATGGAACTGGTCGCCGGGAGCGTGCGGGCTGCCCCCGCGGTGGAATCGCAACTCTCCTGAAAAATCAGGTTGGCTCGGGCGACCGTGATCGTCAGGAGGGCCAGGGCGACCGTTAAATAACCAGCCCTATGCGCGGCTTTGTTGATCATCTTGCTAAGGCAATTCAGGCCGCGGCAAAGCCTTCCGGACGCCCGGCTGCCAGTTGACGCCGCCATATTCGTAGGCGCCAATGTCCGGCGCGGAACCGGCGTAGCCATCGGTGATGCCGGAAATCACCTTTCCGGCGTTGACGCACGGCGACCCGGCGGTCAATCGAAAATCTTTACCGGCCGGGTTTACAAACATGGCGTTTGCACCGGAGTAATTATTGCCGACCGCGGCCGCACCAAAGGTCTCGGACTGGAGCAAGATGTTGTTGTAAACCTTCGTGTTCACCCAATACGGTCGGCCTTTCGTCCCATTCCAATCATGGTCGGGCGAGTTGATGGATTTCAGGCAGTTCCACATCGTATTATTGTAGACCTGATGGCCGTTGGGCGGGTGGGTGGTAGCCTTTGGATTGTTGAGAAATATGCCTTTGGCTGATGGGCCATTCGTCATATTCCAGACGACATTGTGATGGACGACAAAATTCCGGGAATAGTCGTCGAGGTAGATGCCGCTGCCGCCGTGCTTGGTGCTGTAGCCGTTAAAGTTGTCATGGACCCAGTTGTAGGAAATGACCGAGCCGTTGCCGTCCGTGCTGAAACAATACATCCCGGCGTTGTCGGTGGTCGCCTGGCCGATGTTGTAGATTTCGTTGGAAGTGATGAGGAACGGGGCCGCCGGAGGAACCATGTCGAACTTGCAAGAGAAGATCAACCCGCTGCTCGTCGTGTCATGCAACGTGTTTTGCCGGATGACATGGCCGCCGCCGTTCAGGGCGATGGTCGCGCAAACCCACTCCTGCCAGCCGGCGTCGTAAATTTCACAATTATACACGGTGTTGCTCAAGCCTAGGAGCGAAACACAGTTGCCCCACGAGTGCGCAATCTCGCAGTTCCGGATGACGTTGTTCGTGCCGTTCACGAGGATTCCCTTGCCCGCCAAATTAGTGGTCATAGGCGCGTAACAATCCCCTGAACGGGTGTTGAACGCCGCCTGATTAAAAGTGGAACTGACATAAAGCGCCCGGCAATTATCCAAAACGCACTGATTGGCCTGGTTCAGGTTGACGGTCGCGGCCAAGACCGTGAGATTGCTCACGACAACATAATTGCGACTGGAAAGATCAAAACCCACATCACGCACCTTGGCCTCAACCAGCAGCGTGGCGGGATTCACTCCTCCGGGCACCCAAAGATAAAGCGTGCCGTTTTTCCAGCACCATTCCCCGGGCGAATCCAGCAGTCCTAGCACCCCCATCAGCCACCCGCCTTGGGGGACGGTGTTCGTCAACAGCACAAACGCGTTTGGATATGAGACTCTGGTTCTCCAACCGTGGACATCGTTGGTCAACATGATGACGCCGGTATAGTCCACGCCGGCCGGCGGATTGGCGGTGCCAAGTCGCGGATGTTGCAGGTCGAAACCCTTGACCGGATCGCAGGGCATGTTCGGATGGCGGGCCAAGAGCATGTATTGACCGTTGACGAACACATCCTTGACCGGGTTGGCAATCGCGGCCTTATAAATGTTGGGGTTTCCAGAATACTGCGTCCAGCCGGTTACCGGCGTGCCGCCATGGACAACGACCGCACCATTCCCATACGCCGTGAACACCAATGGTTTGCCAACCACGCCCGAATTGGCGGGCCGCACCGTTTCGCGGTAGATGCCGGCGTGAATAGAACAGGTGTCGCCGGCCACCATGATATTCGCCGCCTTTTGAATGGTCTTGAAGGGAGCTGCTAACGAACCGTTGTTCGCGTCGCTCCCGTTGGTGGCAACATTAAAAACGCTTCCGAAACCCACCGTTGCGAGCGTCGTGATACCAAGGCCGAGCAAGATGGATTTCATGAATAATTGTTTATGGTTGCGCCGTCCGATCAGCGCAGGCTCCGAGTGGTTTGTTCATGTGGAGGATTTATCACGGAATCTTGCGCCCTTGAGCAGCCTCCCACAGCGCATACCAATCCTCCCGCTCCAGCACGATTTCATCTGCCTTTGCGGCGGATTGGATGCGTTCCAGTTTATTCGTGCCAATGACCGGCAGCGGCCGGCTTGCGTGAGCCAGAATCCAGGCATAGGCCAATTGTTCGAGCGTCGCGCCGTGGTAGCGAGTGGTCATGCTTTTTGCCGCCGCCGCCAAGCGTGGAGCGGCGGGATTATTCGGATCAAATATCCGGCCGCCTGCCAATGGACTCCACGCCATCGGCAACACGCCGAGTTTTTCGCACTGGTGAAGCGTTCCGTCGTGGATCGGTTCTGGGTTAAATAGATGAAACTCGATCTGGTTCGTCGCCAGCGGTTGTTCCATTTGCGCATTCAGCAGATCGAATTGTGAGGCGCTGTAGTTGGACACACCGGCGGAGCGAATTTTCCCCGAACGCATCAACTGGTTCAAGCCGGACGCGGTGTCGTCGGCACGGGTGAGCCAATCCGGACGATGGACGAGAAATAGTTCGACGTGGTCAGTTCCCAAAAGCCGCAACGATTTTTCGAGTCCTTGGATGAGGCGCGGTCCGGTGGCGTCGTAATGTGCCGTGCGGCGTTCGGGATGTTGCGGGCACGGCACATAAATGCCCCCCTTCGTCACGATTTCCAGTTTGTCGCGCAGTCCCGGCGACAGTGCGAGCGCGGCGCCGAGTAATTCTTCCACGTTGTAGAGCCCGTAAATTTCCGCCGTGTCAATGGTGGTGATGCCCAGGTCGAGGCAGGCGTGGAGCCGCCGGTTGACCTCCTGCACGGTCGGCTGCGTGTCGAGCAAGCGCCAAGTGCCATATACCATGCGTGAAAATTCCGGGCCTCGGGCTGTGAGTTTTGATCGTTTCATCTTTTTATCAATTCAATGTATTTTTCATTATTAACGGATTCACTTTGTTTTCAAGACAATCACCGACACCCTCGGGTCACCCGGCAGGCAACCTGACAAGTCCACTGTGAATCCGTTTTTAGTTGGCTGGGTAAAGCCGGGCATGCCCTGGCCGTTCATCACCGTGGCGGCTGTAATGGATGCCACCGGGAGGTTCGGGACTTCGATGCGCCCGTTCGCCGGCCATTGCGTGATGTGCAGGTAAACCTTCCGCTTGTCCTTGGCGTGCGTGATACGACCCCATTTGGGTTGTTCCGCAAGTTTGTAGGATCGGGTGTTATAGATGGCCTCGCCATGCTTCTTGAGCCAGTCGCCAAGGTTGTTAATCGCATGAAGCTGCCTCGGTGGAATTTCTCCCGTGCCGGTCGGAGAAACAATCAGGAGCAAATTTCCACCGCGCCCTATGACATCCACGACTAAATCAATACACGCCTTGTCGCTCAAGATGGCGGCAGGGTCTGATTCTTCGGTCCAATTGTAGCCAAAATTGCGGCTGAACGAACGGTTTTCCTCCCACGTGGCGTCCTCGTGGTCGTTCCCGCCCCCATATTCACTGGTGATAAAGTCGGATATACAGGCCGGGTCTTTCTTTTTTCCTCGATAGTCATTGCCGGCGCGGTCGTTGATACACACCGCTTGGTGGTTTTGAGCCGCCCGATTGTAATAATAGGCGTTGAGGTCACGCGTGCGGTAGAATTCTGAAGTATTACTCCATTCGCCGTCCCACCAAAGAATGTCTGGGGCTGTTTTGTCGATGAGTTCTTTGGTGGCAGGAATGAGGTAATCCCAAGCGAAATCCTTCACGGGAATTTTGCCGGACAGAAAAACACAATCGTTGAGATTATTGGTTTCACTCAATTTGGCATCAAATCCGAACAAACCAAGCTTGCCATCGGGCCGGATGGCGGGGTAATCCCATTCGCCCACGGAAACATAAGCGCCAAATTTCAAGCCTTCCTGCTTGCAGGCCTTGCTCAATTCCGTGGCAAAATCGCGATGAAATGCCCAATCCATCGAGTCCCGACGGGTGTAGGAACTGTCCCACAGGCAAAAACCGCCGTGATGTCTGAGGAAGGGGACGACATACCGGAACCCGGATGCCTTCGCCAGCCTGGCAAAATTGCGGGAGTCGAACCGGCGGTCGCTTAAAAGATTGATGAGATCATCATTGCCGATGTCAGCACCCCAAGTTTGAGCATGATATTGCTTTACTGGCTCTTTATCATGGAGAAATTTTTCATACCAATCAGGATACGAGGCTCCAGTGGCGTGAAACTTGTTGGTTGGAGAATAGCCAGCAACCGACCACGGACCCCAGTCAATGAACATGCCAATCTTCGCATCCTTGAACCATTCAGGGCATTGATGCGTGGCCAGTGATTTGCGCGTATTATTAAATTTACCCTGGCCGTTGACCCGCTCAATGTCTGCCCACGCCGCTTTCGACAACTTCTCCATCGCCGGGCCGTCTTTTGCCAAAAGCTCCTGCGGGGACAAGGGATACCGGTAGGGTTGGTAATTGGCCGGACGCTTGGGCTGGATGCCGGCCGGCGGATGGGCTGCTGTATATATGTCAGCGAGCGGTCAAAACCAGCCAGTAAAGAGCGAATGAAAACCAGCCATTTTGAGGGACGCATTGCGTTAAGTGCGGCAGATGCTGCACAAAGACGCGATGAATCAACTCAACGTGAGCTTGCAACATTCGATAATG
>CAIXUZ010000062.1 GCA_903922735.1 uncultured Verrucomicrobia subdivision 3 bacterium | reverse complement strand
CGGCACGCTCCACCACGCATCCTTGCCCATGATGGACGCCATGAAATTTTCCGGCACATAGCCGTGAATGCCCGCGCCCACCGCGATGCCGATCAACACATACAGCCACACGCGGCCCACAATGTCTTTCACCGCGTCGCGTCCCAGGCGGATGCGCGCCGGCCAGTCCAGCGCAGCATCATCGGCGCTGGCTCCGGTCTTGGTTTCATAAACCCAATCCTCAACGTGCTTCTCCATGTGCAGCCGCCCGATCACCCAGCCGGAAATGATCGCGATCAGCAGCCCCGTCACGAGATACAGTGCCGCCACCTTCCAGCCGAACAGGCCGAACAACAGCACCAGCGCCACCTCGTTCACCATCGGCGCGGAAACGAGAAACGAAAAAGTCACCCCCAGCGGCACGCCGGTCGTAACAAAGCCGATAAACAGCGGCACTGCCGAGCAGGAGCAGAACGGCGTCACAATGCCCAGCAGCGCCGCCAGCACATTGCCGGTGGATTCGCGTTTGCCGGAGAGCATCCGCCGCGTCCGTTCCGGCGTGAAAAACGAGCGCACAATGCCCACGCCAAAAACGACCAGCATAAGCAACATCAGCACCTTGGGGGATTCATAGACGAAAAATTCCACCGCCGCGCCCAAGTGCGAACCCTTCGCCAGCCTGCAGAGGGAATATGTGAACCAGCCCGCCACCGGAGCGAGACTGTGATACACGAGCCACCAGACCGCCAGCACCGCGACACCCCGCAGCAAATAATGCCGCCAGCCCGCCAGGCGAGCATCGCCGGGTTTCAAGCCGGCCACGGGAGCTGCGATGTCTGTCACGCCATTCATGCGGCACAACACATTTCCGCGCACCATTCCTCAATCCTGCCCTTGATCGCGTCGCGCACTTCGCGCGTCTTCGCCAGTTTTTCCTCGTGTGAACCTGGCACGCTGGACGGGTCGGGAAAACTCCATTGCAGGCGTTTGGTGACGCCGGGGAAAATCGGGCACCGTTCCGCGCTCGCCTCATCACAGACCGCAATGACATAGGCAAACATCTTGCCGGTCTTGAACATGTCGAACACGGATTTCGTCGGGTTGCCGGATATATCCATGCCGATTTCCTGCATCGCCTCGACGACGACCGGATTCAGCTTGCCCGGCTCCATGCCCGCGCTGTGCGCTTCAAATTCTTCGGGACAAAGCTGGTTCAGAAACGCCTCGGCCATCTGGCTGCGGGCGGTGTTGTGAATGCAGACGAACAGGACACGTTGTTTCATGGCTCAATGAATGGGTTGGGTTGCGGTTTGAAAAAATTGTTGCAGCCGTTCCGGGCCGGCTGGTTCTTCCGTCACCCACGGCACCAGCGCCGTGCGCTTGGAATGTTGCTCGCAGACTTCGCGGATGTATTGCCCCTCGCCGCGTCCGCGCGCCACGAGCAGCGGATCCTGCGAACCGCTTTCGGCAAAGCTCTGGTTGATGACCCACGCGAACGGCTCAATCTGCGCCCGGCGCAAGTCGGCTTGGAGCATCGCCGCCTCGTGAACCGGCGTCGCTTCCGGCAGCGTCACCACCAACACGCGGGTATAGTCGGCATCCCGCAACCGCGGCAGCAGTTCGCGCACTTCTTCCGGCATGTTGCTCGCCTTGCGGGCGATTTCACGGTGATACGATTCCGTCGCGTCGAGCAACAGCAGTGTGTGGCCGGTCGGCGCGGTATCCAGCACCACAAACGCATCATTGCCCTGCGCCACCGTCCGCGCGAACGCCCGGAACACGGCGATTTCTTCCGTGCAGGGCGACCGTAAATCTTCTTCCAAAAGTGCACGGCCATTGGCGTCGAGATTTTTGCCCGCTGTCGCCATGACGTGCTCCACATAGCTCCGCGTCTCGGCTTGCGGATCAATCCGGCTGACTTGCATTCCGGGAATCTTCCCCGCCGCCGCCGCGATGTGCGCCGCCGGATCGGTCGTGCTCAAATGCACCTGGCAGCCGCGCCGTGCCAGTTCCGTCGCAATGGCCGCCGCCATCGTGGTTTTGCCCACACCGCCTTTGCCCATCGTCATCACCACGCCCCGGCCGGCCTTGGCAATGTCGTCCACCAAATCACTCAAAGTTTCCGTCGCCGGCAATGGCTCAACGGTTTCATTTCTGCTTTCTACTTTCTGCTTTCTACTTTCAATGAGTTCCCTCAGCGCCGGAATGCCCACGAGGTTATGCGCCCGCAGAGGCACTTTGGAAACCCGCATCCGGTTCAGAAACGCGCCCGCGTTCGCCAGCGCCGCCGCGCCGCGCTGTTGCAGCGCCAGCGCCACCGGATCGGCATCCACGGCTTCAAACAGGCCGTTCAAAATTAATCGCTGGTTGCGCACCCCGATGGCCGCGAGTTCATCGCTGGTGCGTTCCGCTTCCGTCAGCGCCGCCCGTTGCGCCCGGCTTACCAGCACCAGCGTCGTGCGTTCGCCATCGGCCAGCGCCGCCACCGCGTTTTCATAAATCACCCGCTGCTTCTCCAGCCCCGCCAGCGGGCCGAGACAGGAATTGCCCGTCGTGCTGCTGTCCAGAAAACCCGTCCACGCCGTGGGCAGCGTCATCAGCCGCAGCGTATGGCCGGTTGGCGCGGTGTCGAAAATGACGTGGTCACATTCCGCCGTCGCGTCCGGCTGGCCGAGCAGCCGGGAAAATTCATCAAACGCCGCAATCTCCATCGTGCAGGCACCGGAAAGCTGTTCCTCCATCCCGCGCACAATGGCATCCGGCAGTTTCCCGCGATATGGCCCCACCAGCTTTTCCCGGTACGCCGCCGCTGCCGCCGCCGGATCAATGTTCAACGCCGCCAGTCGCGGCACCGCTGGAATTTCCGCGCGGCAGAAGTCAGGCGCACGCCCAGTACTTCATCGAGATTTGACGCCGGGTCCGTGCTGACCAGCAGCACGCGCTTGCCGCCATCCGCCAGCGCGATGGCCGAGGCGCACGCCAGCGAGGTCTTGCCCACGCCGCCCTTGCCCGTAAAAAACAAGAAGCGCGTCGGCGCGTCCAGAAAACGGGCCAGGGATTGTTCGGCGGGCAGGTTCATTTCAACAGGTGCCGCCACCGCAGCAGCAACTTGATTTTACGGAAGCGCTCGCCGTGGATTTCAAATTGAACCAGCCGGCCAGTTCGGCGCGGTCAGGATAACGGCCCGTCGCCGCCACCTTGCCGTTGAGCAAAATCACCGGCAGCGCCGCTTCGCCTTTTTCCATCAACGTGCTTTGCACGGTCGGATTTTCCACAAACGCCGCCGGGTTCTGCGAGAGGTTGTGCCGCTGCACAATCACGGCCTGCGTTTTCAGCCAGTCCAGATCGGCCGCGAATTGCACCAGCTTGGTGTCCACGTCCGGCCCGCACACGCCCGTCGAGCAGCACATGGCGGGGTCGAACACTTGAATGGTTTGCGTGGTCGGTTTCATAAATTAAGCGGCTTTCGCCTTCATCTGGTCACGGCGGCCGTCGGCATACGCCTCGAACACCAGCTTGATCTGGTCCCTCACCTGCCGGAACACCGCCAGCTTTTCCTCGTCCGTGCCCGTCGCGTGCGCCGGGTCATAAAAACCCCAATGATGCCGGTTCAACTGGCCCGGATAGGCCGGACACGCCTGGTCCGCGTTGCCGCAGACCGTGATGACCGTTTCCACCGGCTGGTTTAGGAACTCGTTCATCGACTTGGAATGATGCCCGGAAATATCAATGCCGATTTCTTTCATCACCTGGATGCCCAGCGGATGCACATAGCCCGCCGGTTTCGAGCCGGCGCTTTGCACGTTCAGGAAATCACCCGCCACGGCGCGGAGGATGCCTTCGGCCAGATGGCTGCGGCAGGAATTGCCGGTGCAGAGGATGAGAACGGTCGGTTTCACTTTTTGCATTGTCGTTTGCATATTTCAGCGAGGTCGGTTTTCAGGATTTGTTTGATTTGTTTGGTGTCGTCGGAAATCTGCGGCTCGTTTTCGTTGGCTTTGATCACCCAGGCGAGGGCCGCCCGCACCGTAGCGGAATCTTTTTTGTCCGGCAGGCGGTAATAAACCCAGCGGTCCGTCTTGCGGGATTCCACCAGCCCGGCTTGATAGAGGATGGACAGGTGCTTGGAAACCGTGGAGGGGGCCATCCCGAACAATTCGGTGATCTGGCAGACGCACAGCTCCCCGCCGCGCAAGGCCATCAGGATGCGCACGCGGGTGGCATCCGCCAGCGCCTTGGTGATATACATGAAGTCGCGCATAATCTATTTCATCATTTCGCCATACGGCGAAATGAGACTAGCACATCGCCCGCTCCTGTCAAACCGTCATAGGCGCGAGTAGTGTCCCAATTTGAAAACGGCGCGCGGGTCGGTGACCCGCAGCGGCTGGATTTGCCGGGCGACGGGCTGCGGCTCGCAGAGCCGCGCTCCGAAATTAGGACACTGCACCGGCGCGCGACCCGCTCCGCCGCAGCCGCCGCGGGCTGGCCAGCCAATGGGAAATCCCGGTTGACATCCCGGTCCCGGCGTGGCGTAGTTTTACGCACACATGAAAAATTTTACTTCCGAAAGTAAGATTGCATGCCAGCCGGCGAGGGGAAGTTTGGCCAGCCGGCCGGGACGGCTGGGGAGAAGTTTTATCACCGGCGTGGTGCTGGCGGCCGCGGGCTGGCTCCCCCTGACCGCGCCGGCCAGCCCAACTGGCTTGCGCGTGGCCATCTACAGCGGCACCGGGGCGGACTCCGAAAAAATGCTCGCCCTCTACCAGGCCGTCGCCGCCTGCGGCCATACCCCGCTGGCCATTCTCAAGTCCGACATCGCCAGCGGCCGACTGGTCCCCACCAATTTTTCCGTGCTGATCATTCCCGCCGCCGAAGGCGGCCAGTGGGGTCAATTGGTGAACTATGGTTCCTATGCCGACACGAACAACCTCGGGGCCCCGGGAACCAGCGCGGCCATCCGCAGCTTTCTCAATGCCGGCGGCGGCGTGGTGGCGATCCAGGCCGGGGCCTTCTTCGTCTCGCAAAACGCCGGCGGTCCCGCGATCTATGGCGGCAATTACTATTGGTCCCAACCCACCCCCGGGAAACAGACGTTCACCATCGTCGCCTCATCCTTTGGCAGCGGCACGCAGGACGCGTGGATGGATTCCGGCGGCGGCTCTTTTTCCCCGCCGCTGCCGCTCAACACCACGGTGATTGCCACGGACAGTGCAAGCCGGCCCGTGGCCGTGTGCGTCCCTTACGGTTCCGGCCGGGTGGCGTTGTGCGCTTTCGACCCCGAACTGCGGGGCGATACCGTGGTTGATTGGACCCTCTGGGACAACTGGGCCATGGGCGGCGTGCATAGCAACTCCATCGGCTGCTGGAAATTTCTCGGCCGGATGATCGGCTGGGCGACCAGCGGCGATGCCTCAGCGCCCGCCATCAATTCCGCCGCGAATCCCGCCGGGGCCAACATTGCCGTGGTGGCCACGCACAACATCAACGGCGGGGCCTGGCCGGGGCTGCTGCCCGCCATGGCGAAAGCCATCGAATACAGCGGGCACGTGCCGCTCGCCATCCGGTTCAACGAAATCATCCAGGGCTACCTCACCACCAATAATTTCAAGGTGGTGACCTTTCCCGGCGGCTACATTTACGGCTACTACACCGGCCTGGCCGGCTACGAGCAAAACATCCGCAACTTTATTCGCGCTGGCGGCAGTTATTACGGCGTGTGTGCCGGCTCGTTCTATGCGAGCTCCAACCTGACCTGGTATGGCACCAATTATGCCTATCCCCTCGCCCTGCTAGCCACCGGCGACAACGGCCCGATCAACGACATCATCCCCTGGCCCGGCTACGCCCTGACCCCCATCCGCATCAACGACTCCGTGCTCGGCGACCTGGGAACCCTCCAGGAACTTTATTACGGCGGCGGCTACCATATGATCCCCACCGACGCCCAGCAAGGCGCGCACGTCTATACCGCCGCCACCTTTGCCTATGGCGGATCCGCCAGCAATCTCTCCGACGTGGTGCGTTACCAATATGGCCACGGCCGGGTCATGCTCGTCACCACGCATCCCGAAGTCCGGGCCGGCTCGGATGCCGATTGGACGGCTTGGGACAATTACGATTACAACACCGGCCAGCCCGTGAACAATCCCTCCAATCCCTGGCTCTTTGTCAGCGCCGCCTTCAACAACTGGCTCGCACCGGGTTTCCCTCCCCAAATCAGGGCGGCCCCCGCCGCCGGCGGCCATCAGCTTGCCCTGCAATTCTTTGCCACCCCGGGTTACAGCTTCATCCTGCAATCGGTCACCAACCTGAGCCTCCCGCTGAACTGGCAGCCGGTCGCCACCAATTCCGCCGATACTAACGGCACCTGGAGCATCACCGTGGCCAATTCACCGAAAAGCGCCGGCGGCTTCTTCCGGGTAATCAGTCAGTAGCCGATGCCATGGGCACCCAAGTTTTACCGTCGCCCTGCGGTCATTGCAACGCGGGCGCTGATGAAATTGCCGACGCTGGAGGAATACGAGGCAAAGGCAAACGCTGAAATTGTGAAAGCTGAAACCTGACTGGCAACCTGCCGGTGGGCACCATGCAGAAATTGAATCCGCCGGCTGGCCGGACCGGCCGATGGCAGCGCCACGGGCATGACGGCCACACGGGCCACCACATTCAAAACCACCTAAAACCCGCGTAATGCTAAGCTTGTTTGAGCCAAAGCCATAAATATTAATATGGGATTCTGAAAAATCAGGATTACAATTTTCATACCGGAACACACCTGCCTTTTATGAAAAACATCGCCCTCATTCTCCTGCTCGCGGTTTCGATTGCGCTCGGCGCGCTCACGTTCCGCCAAAAGAATCAACTCGCAGAAACGAACAGCCAGCTCGCCGCGGTCGAGACCCGGTTGCAAGCCCAGACCGCGATGATTGAAAGCGCCAAGGCGGCGGCCAGCCGCGCCAAGATGTTGGAAGCCGCGCTAAAGGAATCCGCCGCGGCGGCGGGTGAACAGTCCAAGCAACAAACCAACCAGGTCGCTCAACTGCAAACCAAACTTGCCGCGGCGAAAACGAATGCGCCCGCCGGCGGACTCTCGGCCCTGGCCACGATGTTCAAAGATCCGAAGATGAAAGAGATGATCAAGTCGCAACAAAAGGCGGTCATGGGTCCGATGATCGAAAAACAATACGCCAGCTTGTTTCGCCAGCTCAACCTGACGCCGGAGGAATCGGCTTCCATGAAAGACTTGCTCATGAAAAAGACGCTGGCCGGCGCGGACTCAGGCATGTCGCTGCTGGATGGCAGTCTGGACGCCTCGCAGCGCGCCGAACTCTCGAAAAAAACGAAAGCCGAGACGGATGACTGCGAGGCGCAGATCAAGGAGTTTCTCGGCGCGGATAATTATTCCGCGTTCCAAAGCTATGAAAAAACGGTGCCGGACCGTTATTCCGTCACCCAGTTCAACGATCAGCTCGGCAGCGGCCCCAACCAATTGAGCGCCGACCAGCAGGAGCAACTCGCCCTGGCCATGAGCGAGGCGCGCACCAGCTACAAATGGACGACCGATTACAGCAACAAAAAGCCGACCGACGGCGACTACGCCGCCATGTTTTCCGAGGACAAGGTCAACCAATACGCGCAGGAAAAAGAAAAATTCGACGAACAATTTCTCGCGAAAGCGCAGCAAATTCTCACGCCGGATCAAATCAAGACCTTCGCCGACTTTCAGAAAACCCAGCGCGACCTGCAAATGATGGGCATGAAAATGGCCGCGAGCATGTTTGCGCCGAAAAGTCAGTGAGCGGGAATTCTCTCCGCCAACTCTTCCGCCGGATAAATCCAGCTTTCCGCAAGCTCGGATGGTAATGGGAAACATTCAACAACCAACATTCAATGACGGTGCTCTGCCGAGGCGCCGCTTCGATTCGATCGGGCACAGCGGAGAGTACCTGGGATGGTCCGCAGATGGCGCAGATTTTCGCAGATTAAAAAATCGGCGTGGATCTCGGGGGAAGGCGGATGATGGAGGAGCGGGATGGGGAGTTTTTAATTTTAAGTTGTTAGTTTTTAGTTGGGATGGGTCGCGCGAAGATCACGAAGGAGGCGAACGCAAAGTGGAAAGCGGAAATTCAAGTCAGCCCGGTTTACCGGGCCGAGACGGTGCTCCGCTGGCACCGGGGAACCTTTCTGAAATCATTGTGGCAACGGCGCAGCCAGCCCCTGCTCGCCGGACTTGAGAAACCACCGGCTTGCCCCTTCGTTGGTCTTAAAGAAATTCAACAACTGCGCAGTGGTTTTCCGGGAGCCGGATTCATTGGGGTGCAGGCGATCCGCGCGCACGTCGTTCTCCGTCCAGACCAGTCCGTCGAATTTGCGCGGCGAGTTGCCCTGCGCCCACAGATACGGCCCCCAGAGCACCAACGGCGCTTTCACTTCGCCCCGCGCAGGATCAAAGTTAAGTCGCGGGTCGCCGTTGATCTGGCTTTGCACGACCCAGCGTGTGCCGAAGCCCGATTCATAGGCGTAGGGCTCGGGGCTGCCGCTCTCGCGGCCGGACCAGCCGCCAAAGGTCCGGCTCGACAGATAAAGAACGCGCAGGTTCGGATAATGATACCGCGCAATGTTCAGGATGGCCGTGATATCGGCCTGCAGCGCGCGGGCGTGAGCCGGAAATTCACCCAGCGGCTTTGGATTGGCCTCGACCTGTTTGAGCCAGCATACCTGCACCTGCTGGGGCGAAAGACCCGCCGCCTTGATCCGCTGCGCGAGGGTTGGCCACGTGTCTTTATCCAGGCCGGGGCTGCTCCGGCGGTTGGATTTGGGCATATGCACGACGTCCATCTCCCGGTCGAGCCGCTCCTGTTCGGCCGGCGGCAAGACGGCCGCGCCGTCCCAAGCCCACATGACCGCCGAGCGGCCGCCGATGGCGCCATTGACAATGACCACGCGGGGCGATTTTTGCGGGTCGGCATCGGCTTCGCGTTTGAAGGCCTCCGATTCGATGGAGGTGTTGGAGAAACCGATTGTGATCAAGCCGATTTTGCCCTGATCCGACGGTTTACCCTCCACATCGAGCGGGCGGATTTTTTCCGACTCGCGCAGATGCGCGGCGCGATGCGCCGCCGGCGGATCGTTTTGCCCGCCGCCATAAAGCCCGCCGTCCTCGCCCTGGTATGGCCCGGTCATATCAGTGAGCGGCACAAGCGCGCGCCAGTCGTTCGTGTTCACCGCCAGCGTTCGGGCCGCAGTAGCCGGTGCGCTGGCGGGCTTGCCGGCAGCGCGCTTGCGGATTTCCTGCTTTACGCGGTCCAGATACGCCTGTTCCTCGGGCGTCAGGGTTTCGCCACGGCTCGATTTCTGCATCAGCTGCCGTCCACGGGCGGGATCAATCGGCGGTTCCTGGCCACGAATCGATAGCGGCATAAAGAACACCGCGCCCACGAACAGAGCAAGCGTGATTGGCGCACAAGGGAGAGAGAAAAGTTTCATCAGCTTAGACCTTGTAGGACGTGGTTCACCGGCTTCCCGTTACACCAAGACTCTTGGGGAGGACGGGGCTGAGACCGCCGGCGGGGTCTTTCGGAAAGGACGGGGCCGCCATCATGGCCTGCACTTTCTCGAAGTAACCCGAACGCGGGCTCCAGAAGATATAGTTCAACCGCAGCTGGTCCCGGCCGAATTCGTAAATCTCTTGCACCGGGGTTTCGCCGCCCGCTCCGCGAAAGGCCGTTTTCTGCGTGTAATCGTTCGGCTGGACCGCGGCGCCCAAGGGCACGATTCCCGATAACGGCGCGTAGAGGCGATAGACACCGCGTTGCGGATCCGTCAGGACGGGATCATGCGGATAAACATCCGGCCCGCCAAAACCGACGCCATGAGTCTTGGCGTAATCAGCCAGCGCGGGGGTGACTTCCGGAGGCATGTTGACATATTGGATGACCACCGTTGCGGGAAATGCGTCTTTGAGCGCCTGCATGCCAGACTCGACCGCCCGCGCGTAGGCGTCGGTCGTGTAGTGAAGTTGTTCCCGATCCCCGGGGTCAAACGTGGTGGCCGATTCGGGAATCACCACCGCTTCGAGGAATGGTTCGCGGTCGAGGGCCCGGCCGAGCCGGGTGTAAAGTGCGTTGAGCCGCCGGTTGACCGGCTCGTTCCAAATGAGGGGATTGAATGAACCCCAGCGCGTCCGGTAAACACCGCCGCCGTAGGCCGGTCCCGAAAGGTAGTCCGGGCAATAATTCTGGCCGGCGCCAAAGGTTTTGGTCTGCACCTGAATGACCAGCCGCCGGCCGTGCCGGCCAAGCAACGCGAGGTCGGCGCGGATCTCCGAGAAGTCGTAATGATCCGGCTCCGGCTCCAGTGACCGCCAGGTGTAACCCTTCTGGATGCCGCGGAAACCTTCGTAAAAATCGCGCTCATCGAGCGCCTTGAACTGGATAAACGCGTAATGCCCCGGGTGCCATTTCGCTTCGGGGGCTGAAGGGGTGTCGGCAGGTTTGGCGGATGCTTTGCTGGTGAACCAGACTTTCGCCGTCGGGTCGGTTTTCAGGAAATTTAGCAGGAGCGTGGCGACCTTGGCGCGGGCGGAATCCGTCGGGTGCGTGCCGTCAACGGGCGACAAATCCTGACGGGCATAGGTTAATCCGTCGGTCTGGCGCGGGTTCATGCCGTCGGCCCAGAGATACGGGCCCCACAACAGCAGCGGGGCTTTCACTGCGCCCCGCGCCGGGTCCCAGTTGAGTTCGGGTTTACCAGCCATCTGATCCTGAATCAGCCAGCGCATCGCAAACGCCTCTTCGTAGGCATACGGCTCGGGGTTCAATGCCGTGGTCGCGTAGCCGGCATAGATGCGGCTGGACAGATACACGAGGCGGAGATTCGGGAATTTCTCTTTCAGGTTGGCGAGGCTTTTGACAAGATTCTCCTGCAGTTGTTTCGCGTGCCGGGGAAACTCGCCGTATTGCGCCGGCCGGGCTTCGGCCGGTTTCATCCAGGCCACTTGAATTTGTTTGGCGCTCAATCCGGCCGCCTGCATGCGCTCGTCCACCTTCGGCCACAGCGCCGACTTCGGATCGGCCCAGCGCATCGCTGTCTGCCCGCCTTGCGCGCCATCCAACACGATCACGTTTGCGGACTTGGCGGGATCGGCGTCGGCCAGTTGCTTGAACCGGGCATACTCCATGGTGGTATTGGACATGCCCACCGAGAGCAGTCCGATCTTGCCCTGGGCGGATGGTTGGCCCGCCGCATCCAACGGGATGATTTTCTCCGACTCCGCGAGCGCCCACTGGAGATGAAGGGCTGGAGGCTGGTTCTCGCCGCCGCCATACAAGCCGCCGTCCTGCCCTTTGTAATTATCCCGAGCGGTCATTTGGTCGAGGGGCGTCAAACCCGTGGAGACGCGGGCCGACGGAACGCCAGGATCGGAAGTGGCGCCGCTGCGAGACGGGCTTTGATTGGCTTTGGCATGGGCGGCTTTGGCCCGGTCGAGATAGGCTTGATCCGCGGAAGATAATTGCCGGCCCTCGCGGAACTGGCGGTAAAGAATCTGGGCGCGGTTCCAATCAATGGGGTCTAAATTGTCTGCGGCAGAGCTGGTGTTGCGGTTAAACCCGGAGGACGCGCTGCCGCCGGGCGACTGGTTGGTGGCCGCCGCGCTGTCATTCCCATTCGTGACCCCATAAACACTAGTGGCCGGCGCCGCTTCCGCGATCAGCGCGAACCAGCCCAAAAGCGCCGCGAGCAGGCAGCGGCCCAGCATGGATTGGACAGGACTTTTAATGACCGCACCTTTGCGCATGCGGCGTGCCTTTTCAAGATTAAACCCGGCATCCGGGACCTGAACTTGAAACTGGAGACCTGAGGGCCCAATCAGAACCGCCAAGACGCCAAAGCCGCCAAGAATGGAAAGTTAAGGCCGGAAACATTCAACATCGAACGCCCAACATCCAACAAGAGAAAAGCGGAAACAGCCAACATCCAACAGCCATTGGGCATTCGTAATTAGGCATTGGGCACTGGGAGACGTGGCTTGACACCCTGGGGAGGGTTACCAACGAGCCGGGCCAGAGGCCGGCGCTCCGGGGAGGGCTCAACAGCCAACATCGTACCTTCAACATTCAACACCGAGATACCGCTAGGGGGGAATGATGGGGACGGGCTGGTTCCAGGTGTGCTGGCCGTCATACACGGCGGTGAATAAATGGGTCAGCTTGCCATCCTCAATGAGGAACCACGGGCGCTCGCGGCGCGTGGCGACGAAGTCTCCGCCCCCGGCCCAACGGATGCGATGGTCATAAACCACCGGCTCGCGACAAGGTTTCCAGCCGGTCACACCGTCGGCGGAAAACAGATGCGCACCCCAGCGCTCATGGCCGGTGACTTGGCCGATGTTATCCTCGCAGATGACATGATATTCACCGCTGTGTTTGAAAAAGAAGAAATCTTCCAGCTTGGCGGCAGGCCAGACATTGCTGTTGACCAGCGCGTAAGGACCTGCCCACGAGCGCGCCGTGGAGATGCAGACCCGCAAATCAATCGTGCGCCAAATCAGTTTCACGCCGCCGTCCGCCGCGAAGCAGGCTGAAGGGTTATTGGCATCGCTGGCATCGCCCAGATCCAGCGGCTGGTCACCCCGCGTCCATGGACCGGTTATCGCTTTCGCCGTCGCAACGCCAATCTGACGGTGGCGGGAGCCGACATCGGACCCGATGTAATAGAGGACGAAGGTTTCGCCGGTTTTATAGATCGCCGGATTGTGCGCCATGCCGCTGTCCCACTTTCCGGCCGCACGCTGGCCAATGACCACCTCCGAAAAAACATACGGCCCCTCCGGCCGGGACGCGACGGCGCGGACAATCTCTGAATGGGCGCGATAGCCTTCGGGGAACTTCGTCGCCTCCGGCCAGCGCGACGCAAACAGGTGATATTCGTCGCCGACCTTGATGGCCGCGCCGCACCAGACGAACCATCCTTTCATGGCGAATCCGCTTTCCTTGGGAACCGCGCCGAGCCGGCCAGCGAATTGAAGGGCATCGCCGCCGAACGACGCAGCCGGGAGGAGCAGCGCGAGCAGCGACATCCAGCCGGTCAAAGCAAGAACAAAGGGTTTGGGTTTCACGATTTTTTCATTTCTTTGCACACCAGAATCGGACTGGCAATGAAAATCCGGCCGGAGGGCGGAAAGCTGAAACCTGTTCCAGGGGGGCGTAAATTTTCACGTCCTCCCTCCCATGAACCCCATGAACCTCGATTTGCCGGTGGGAAAAGCGGCGGAGGGCCGCCGCAGTCCAAGATGCTGCCGTGTAAAACAGGTGCGACGTCCGCTGGAACTTGGCGCGGGTGAAGCAGGGCATCCCAATATCAAGGTGAACGACTTTAGTTTGAACCATTGCAACAATGGAACGACGCATTGGTTCACGGTTGTTCCGGCGACGCGATAGGCCGTTGCCGGGGCCACATCGAGCGGAAATCGCCGAGATTTCTCGGCCCGATGTAAGACTGGCTTAAATCAACTTCGGCGACGGCCACCGAGCCCCACTCTCCGGCCTGGGCAACGGGCTTGCCGGTCTGGTCGAAGATTGCCGAGATCATCCAGTCGTCCTTCGGGTCGCTGTAACAACTACTGACGAGATAAACGTGATTCTCGCAGGCCCGCGCCCGCGCCAGCAAGGGGCTACAGCCCCAGACCGGCCACGCGATGATTTCGGCCCCGCGGCTGGATAATTCGCGGGCGACTTCGGGGAAAAATCCATCGTAGCAAATCATCATGCCGATTTTGCCAATCTTCGTGTCAAACACCGGATAGTCGTTGCCCGGCGCAATACCATTCGCAACCTCGCCGGGCGGGAGGCACACCTTGCGATACTTACCAATCAACCGGCCATCCGGGCCAAGCAGAACGGACGTATTGTAAATCAAGTGTTCAGCCCGTTCATACAGGCTTAACACGATGTGCAGGTGGTTTTCTTTGGCCAGTGCTCCAAAATAGCCGGTGGTCGGACCGGGAATGACTTCGGCAATTTCGGCCAGCTTCTGTTTCACCCTCACCGTGGGAACCGTTTCACCGAGCACGACGAGATCGGCTTTTTGCTGCGCGGCGGCTTGGATCAACGGCGCATATTCCTCGCAGTTTTCGCGTGGCGATTTGCCCTTCGGCTGGTAGTGAATGGTGGCGAGGCGCACCTTGCGAGGGGGCGGCGGCGCGGTTATTCCGAACTGAACGTCGCTCCACCTCACCTGTCCGTTTGGCGCCCACTGCAGGTGCAGTTCAACCACGGCGCGCGCGGCCCTGGCGGGCGCGCGATAGACCCCGGAAACCGTGGTCCAACCCTGCGGATCAGTCGCGCCGTCGATGGGATATTCGGGTTCGGCAGTGGGGACGTGGCCAAGCTCCCTGACTTGCTGGTCGGGAACAGCGGCGGACACCATGCGCCTTGCCTCGTCCTGCCAGCGCACGCGCACCAGCGCGCTGCGCCGGGGCACGGCCACCCCGGAAGTCTTCCGAACCGCGTCAAAGCGGTAGCAGTCCCCCCCTTTCACCGCGAACGACTTTTGGAACCATCCGTCCAAACCATCGCGCTGGTCGTCCGTGATCACAAAGCAGCCTGCGCCTTTAGGCCCGCCTGCGGGTTCAAATGAAAATGCCGGGCGAATCTCAACTCTCGGCGCAACGGACTCCCAGCCATCGGGCGGCTGATCAACAGCCCGGACCATTGCCAGCAGGTAAAAGAAGACAACAGCGGCGGCAGCGGTTTTTTTCATGGTTTCATAGCCCTGTGCAAAAAGTTAATGCTGGAGCTGCAACGATTGACCCACAGCAACCAAGCCGTTTGCAATAAAGTTACTCCAACCAAATTTCTTTTGTGGTTTTGTGAGGTCATTGGTTTTACCACCGATAATACCGATAGGGGTCGTCTTCGGCTTGGGTTTTTTGGATATAGAGATTGGTCTGGCCGCCAAGTTCCGGCGCCGGGTGTGCCGCGCCAAGATTGTGGAGCAGCCGGCTGATCAGAAAAACATTCCGCCGGTAGGTAGTGCGCAAGTAGGGGTGTTTCGCATAATCAAACATCCACGGAGCCGACTGACAAAAGACCACCAGTCCTTTGCCCATGGGCAGGACGCGCAAGGCTTCATTTGACTGTTCCGTTTTTTCTTCCAAGGCAGTGAGGTCAGGGCGGGTCCGCCAATGCAGTTCAGCGTCGGAAAGGCCGGCGAGAGCCGGCAGGTCATATCGGGCAATCCCGCCCGAAACCGTTTGCGCCTGGCGACCACGAACCAATCCGGGCAAGGCCTGGTCTATTTCCGCCTGATTCAAGCCCAGACACAATACATTCAGACCCGCTTCCACCTGCTTCCGCAAATCCACTGGAACAGTGGAACCCGGGCCCAGCACCAGCAGGGAGTTGGCGGGCCGGCCATTGGCGACCGGCTCAGCAGAGGTTGATATGCCGAGTTGCTGCAACAAATTCTGGACGCGGCTGTCGCCGGTCACGCGGGTGGGGCGGGCAGGTGAGGGCCTGGCGGTTTTCAAATAGCGCAGGAGGTTGGCGCACAGTGTTTGCGCAGCGGGGTCGGATTGCGTGCGGCCGGTCACATCCAGCTGGCAGAAAATCACCCGGCCATCGCCTGCTACATATTCGAGCAGCGGCGAAAATTGAAGATCAAACCCGCCATCCACAATCGGCAGATAGTCACCGCGGGGCGGTTTTTCAATCAGCACCGTGGCCACCGAACCGCGATTGCCGGCCCGCCAGACGCGCGTATTGGTAAACCCGCACCAGTTCCATTTCGGGTCGTTCTCTTCAACGCTTTTCAGGTCAAAGAAAGGCGGCACGATCGTCGCCGCTCCCTGCCAGTTGCACAGCAGTTGATCCGACAAGCCGGTCAATGCCGGATGCGAGGGCACACGCGCAAACACCTGCCGCAATCCCTGAACGTTGATGTGAAAACCAAACCGCGACGTCAGCACCTCCGCATCCTGTTCAAAGACCAATATTTTCAAACCTTTGGCCACTTGATCAAATCCGGGCAACGGCCCGTTGGTTGACAGCGCCTGGCGGCCAATCACCAAAACATCGCCATTAATGGGCTGGCCGGGAACAGCCTGGGTGAATCTGATTCCCAGATCCTGCAACAACCGCCCCGTGTCCCCCTTGGGATCGAACAAGGCGATGCGGGACTGAGACACGACGGGGGCTAGGGCTGGCAAGATATCAATGACCAATGAATCTTCCTGCTGCCCACCCGGTCCGAAATCGAACGACGCCGACAACGGGTATCGGCCAGCCGCCAGGGTTGGCGGCAAGGTGATTCTCACCGGCTGGAAGGCGATTCCACCGGGCTCGACCGTCGCGCTGCCACTGGCGCGCAGCGTGGTGCCCGCCAGGCTCCACTGATAGCGACAAGCAACGGACCTGCGCGTGTCATTGAGAATGGCGAGTTTTTTCTGGATGACATCACCGGCGCGGAAGGTGTGCCCTTTCTCGGTGAACATTTCACCCCCGGCGAGGTAGGCGCACAAGGGCTGGTTCCAGCGGAGAAAGATTTCTCCCAAAGCGGATGGTTTGACTTTCGAAACATCACGGCAGTAAAGCCATTCGCTCTTTACCGGAAAAATCTGATCCGGATAAATTCCGGGCGACTGCAAGCCCTGGTAAGGTTGTTTCACCGGCAGCGGCTGATTAGCTCCGGCCGGCAGGCGCCACAAATTTTCCTGATCCCACGGCAGCATGGCAGAAATGCCCCAGGCGCGGTGGCTGCGCCAGTTATCGGCGGCAAACAAGGCCTGGATTTGGGTGTAGTTTTCATCCTGCGAACGAAAATAGCGGATGAGCTGCGACCAATACATGGGCTTGCCGCCCGCCCACAGATCCTCTTCCCAAGCCATGGATTTCACTTTGGTCGGCGTCATCTGATAAGCTGGCTGACCGAGATAGGCGGCGGCAAATTCCGAGTCCCAGATCGACTGCGGGGCGGGAAAGCGCCAGATAAACTGCGGCCCGCGAAAACTCGACCAGCTCGACACATGCGGCAGACCCCATTCCACAAAAAACATCGGCTTCACGCCATGCGTTCCCCAATGTTCCAGCCAGTCGCTGCGCTCCTGCAACGGCGCCCAATTCAGATAAATATTGACGGTATAAAGTTCGCCCAGATTGCCGGACTGGTGATGATAAACCGGCCGCGTGGCGTCAAACTCATTGGCCGCCTTCGCGGCGAGGAGCGCCTGCTGACGATTTTTTGACTTGGCCGGATTGGTTCGCGCCCACTCATCGTCCGGAGAATACAGGCCATCCATCCAGAGCGGATTCTGGTCGCCCTTGTAACCGGTGGCGTTGTGGGTCATGGCGTATAAAATGATGCCGGGATGGTTTTGGGCGCGGCGCACCAGCCACTCGCACAGCACCCGATAGCGTTTCAACTGCTCCGGCGTGTTGAGCTTCCAGCCAAAATCCTTCGCATGGGGCAACGTGAACGAACTGAGCACGCCCTCCTCGTCCGCCGCCTGATAAAGCCCATCGAGATAACTCACCTCGCCCGGCTCGAAACTGTAGTTAGAAGTGATGAACGCATTGAACCCGTATTCTTTCAAACGCCGGCAGGTGTTGCGCGAACCCTCCACCGAGGCTGCGTCCGCGCCTTCGGCAACATTTTTCAAGAATATGGGGCGCAGATGAATCCGGGAGCCGTTCAGGAAGAAATCACGACCCTGAATCCAGAACTCGCGAAAACCAAACTGAATGGGCAAAGATTCATCCACCACTTTGCCTTTTTCATCGCGCAGGGTGACGACCGCCGTGTAAAGATTCCGGGGCGAGTCCAAGTCCCACCGCCGCGCATCCGCCCAGGCATTGGTGAAGGCGATGCGTCCGGTTTGCGCCACCGCCGTTTCACACAAATTGCCGGCAAAGGTCTGCACCAGCTTTCCCTGGTCATAAATGCGCGCTTCCAGCCGGCGCTGGCCGCGGCCCGTTGGCGACAACGCCGTGTCGAAGGCAATCGTGTTCTGCCGCGTCGAGGTGATGACGTGAACATCGCCGAGCGCTTCCGCCATGGGCTGGCTGCGCAGAAAAACATCACCGGTAAGTCCTTTGTTTTTCAAACTGGCTTTGCTGGTGATAATCCGGTCCGGCGCCATGAACACATTCGCCTCCCGCTCCAATGGGCGCGCCACCAGCAGCACGGTCAGGACTTGCGAACCACCCGGCCGGGCCAGCGCAGTGATATCCAGCAAGCCACCGGGGAAAAACACCTCGCCCGCCGGGTGCCCGTCCACCAATACCCGCGCATACGTCTGCACCATGGTGAAATCCAGAAGAATGCGGCGACCGTTCCAGCTCGCGGGCAGGTTTAGAGGGCGTTGATACCAGGCCTGCTCCAGCTTGAGCAGATCCGCATCATCGAATCCCGGCGGCATCAGAAATTTCTGGTCACCGTTGGAAGATTGGGGCCAGACCCCCGGCACCTTGAACCAACCCCAGCCGCGATTGGAACCGGGCGGTGTTTTGGGGGCTTCCGAAAATTCCGGATTAAACCGCCAAAGACCGTTCAAGCAAATCGTTTCACGCGTTTGGGATGATTGCCGCCACACATTGGTCGTGGCCGCCAAATCATCCGCCCCGGCGGGCAGCGGCAGGTCAATCGCCGCGCCGCCGCGAGTGCGAACCACCGTCACCATCAAATCAGCAAACTCCGCACAGCCGGAAACGCCAAACATGCTCGGAGAAAATTCCAGCCGCGCCGCGCCGGCGGGAATCTTGAAATCGCGCTGGTATTGAACCCAGTCCGATGTGCCTTGAGCGCTAAACACATTGGGCCAGGGATCAAGACGCTTGCCGTTCTGGCCGGAAAAGCTCATCGCCAGCCGGGCATTGTGCCAGCCTTCCGCTCCCCGAACCACATCGGTCACGCGCATCCGCATCGCGAGGTGCAGGCATTCCCATTCGGGATCCAGGGGGATGGTTTGGGTGACGCTGCCGTTATTGGTAATGGCCAGCCAGGTGCGGCCGCCTTCCGAGCGCAGGGCAACCAGGTTTTGCCTGGCTCCCCGCCAGCCCTGGAGGTCGGACTTGAAGTTGCCATTAACGACCAGATTTTGCAGGGGCAGCGGGGAAGCGTCAGCTCCCAGGACCAGCAACAGGAAGGAGGCTGCGAGCAGGATGGTTGATTTCATTTTTCTATTATCTGGAATGGTGGAGTATCTGGAATTTTAATCCGACATGGGATGATTAGTAAAGCCGTCTGGCTCAATGGTGATGCCCTGATTTCGGAGCGCGGCAAATCAAGCCGCTGGGGGTCACAGACCCGCGCTCCGTTTTCAAAGGTTGAGTTTAACGGCTATAGATCATCGTTCTGCGCCAGTTT
This sequence comes from uncultured Verrucomicrobia subdivision 3 bacterium, assembly GCA_903922735.1. Taxonomy (GTDB): domain Bacteria; phylum Verrucomicrobiota; class Verrucomicrobiia; order Limisphaerales; family UBA11358; genus UBA11358. The sequence goes on along the minus strand of CAIXUZ010000062.1, from coordinate 55,219 downwards.
CCAAGTGACTCCGCCATCGGGAGACATCAGCGATGTCCGCCGGGAACCGCGATGATCGTTCCGGTAAAACCAATACGTGGACCAATAGTCGTAGGAAAGAAACAGCCGCCCCTGATGGTCAATCGTAAGCCGATGGTAAAAGACGCTGTATTCGGAAAAGGGCGAAACGATGAGGATGCGCGGCGCTTCCCACGGCTGACCGGGACGTTTCCGCTGATAAGCAAGCGTCGCGTAAGAACTGTTGGTAAATGGTTCTTTATTGTATTGCCACAAGCGGAACACCGCGTGAAGCGTATCGTCCGGCCCGCAAACCATGCCGACGTAAGTCTGGTTGAGGTTGGTTCCCATCGGCACGGCCGAGGTCCATCCGCCACTGGCGTCGTTCGGCTTCAGCGAGTGCGCGTAGGGAAACGGCTGGCCATGCGTGCCGGCCAGCACGTGGAGATAGCCACGGCTGTCCATCGTGATGCTGGGCGAGTTGTGAATGTCGTTGGGGGGAGCCCCGATGCCGACCAACACCGGCTGGCTCAACCGCCCGGTCTCGCGGTCATAAGTGGCCACATAAGCGGGAACGCCCGGGCCGGGCGACTGAGGATCGGTCGCTTCACCCCAAACCACATGAACCTTGCGGCCGCGCGAAACCACGGAGGCAGGAATGCCCGAATGGGCGGCCAGGCCAATGCACTTTTGGGAAATGAGAATCGGCTCACCCATGACGATCCGCCCATCCACTTTTTTCGGGAGGAATAGTTCCAAGTCGAACAGCGCCCGCCAAAACAATTTTTCGTCCTTGGCAGTTTGCGTGTAGCGTAAAATTGGCGGCGGTCCTTCGGATGAATTGTTCCCCGTGAACTCCTCCATATCAAAGGAGCGCGACTGGCCGGCACGATTCGGAATGACTGCGCTGGCGAAGTTTTGCCCGCGGTTGGTCGAATACAGGAGCGCGGCTTTCCCGCCGACGGTGGCCAGCACATAGACATGATTATCCCGGTCGAATGCCACCTTTGAGCAAAGTTCGCCCGAAACACCCTTGGGTCTGGCCGCAGCCCAGCGGCCATCGCGCAATGTCGCCACGCCGTCGCCGGTAATGGTAAAGGGGCGGTTTTTGAGATCGAAATAGACCTGATTCTCGGTTGGATAATCCGGCAAATGTCCAAACTGCTCGTTCTCGTGCTGGTAAGGCTTGAGCACCATGGGCAAGGCCAGCGGTCGGGCGGCCGGGGCTTCGCCGGCCTTCACGGTCAACGTGGAATAAGTCGAGAAGCCAGAATCATCCGAAGGCGTCGCCTGCAGGTGAACCACGCGGGTTTCTCCCGCCGCCGGCACCGGGTAGCGAACCGTGATGGTGGCTGACTTTTTCCCGCCGAGGGTCACCTGTCCGGCGGATAACTGTGCGGGCCAATTGCCGCCGGAAAACTGAAGCGCCAGTTGAATGGTTCGCTCGCGGACTGCATTGTTTTGGACCAGAAATGCCACCTCCTTTGATTCACCCGGTTTTCCATAAACCGTCCGGCGGTAAGGCGTCAGCAGCCAACGGTTTTCGGGAAAGGGAAACCACGATTTAAGGTCAGGCGTCCATAAAGCCATGTCGCGTTGCAAGTCGCTTCCCTCCCAGCGCGTAATCCCATCAATCGCAATCGTCGCCTGCGCCGCCGCGAAATGCAGCCGCCACGGCACGGCTTCGCGGAGCGGGCTCGCGGAAAAAGTGTTGGTGGTTCCCAGCCCTTTTTCATTGAGCAGCAGCGTGGCGATGAGAGCACCCCTGGCGTCAAACAACTGCGGTGCCGCCGCACCTTTGGGCAAACCAGACAACTCGATGTTAAACGCTCCCGGTCGCGGGACGAAACACACGTCGCCCGCACGCTCCGGGCTGGCCAGCACAATCGGTTCCTCGTGCCGCGCATCTTTGTGGCCGCGCGCCGTCTCGATGACATACTTCGGACAATTAGCGCGAAAACCCCAGACGACGGCACCGCCATACCGGTCCTGCGAGACGGTGATATTCAACGCATAAACCCCCTTGCGCTCCACCCGCGTTGACAACCGGCAGCGTTGCACCGGCCCCAAGCCGCTGCCGCGCGGGCGGCCGTCGTCGGGAATGACAACCTCCTGCAACACCTGCCGGGCCGGGCCGGCCAGTATCGCCCGAAGTTCCGTGCGGGTGTCATTGCGGTTCAGGTCGCGCTTCACGACCTCCACGGTCAACTCGCCCGGTTCGGCCAGAAAATAAACGCCACCGGCACCGCCGATGAACAATTCATTGGCGGGGACGTTTTGAGGCACGGTGGTTTCGGCGTGACTGGCGGGGAACGGCCAGAACAGCGGCGCCAAAAAAACCGAACCAAGCAGAATCCGGCTGAATATTTTCATAAATTACTTTCATCAACTTTACCGACACAGATGCCGCTTCAGACACGGCCATCCAAGCAGGAGCGAACCTTGCGCAGCAACGCCGGGATGGAAAACGGTTTATCCAGAAAATTTGGATTATGGCTCAAGGGCAAGCCTTCGCCGAGCAGTTCATTGTTATAGCCGCTGATGTAGATTACTTTTAACTCCGGCCTTTCGGACTGAAGTTGCTGGGCAAGTTCCCGACCATTGGTGCCGCCGGGCATGACCACATCCGTGATCAACAACTGGATGCCGGTGCGATTTTCCCGCCAAACCTTTAACGCCGCCACGCCCGATTCCGCTTCCAATATGCGGTAGCCCTGCTGCCTCAATATGTCATGCGCGATTTGGCGCAGCGCGGGATCGTCTTCCACCAGGAGAATGGTTTCCGTGCCGCCGGATTCGCTTGATGTTGCCGGCAGGGGTGCCGCCACTGCAACGGAAGTTTTATTTCGCGGCAGATAGATATGCAAGGTGGTGCCGAGGCCAACCTGGCTTTCCACTTCGACCCAGCCCTGGTGCTGCTGAACAATGCCGAACACCGTCGCGAGTCCCAGCCCGGTGCCTTTGCCAACTTCCTTGGTGGTGAAAAACGGTTCAAAAATACGCTGAAGGTTCTCCGGCGGAATGCCGCACCCATTGTCGCTCACGCTCACCCGGATAAATTCCCCCGGTCGCGCCTCGGGTTTGGGGGCGACGGCATGCTGGTCGAGGCTGACCCGTTCGGTTTGGATGATAATCCGGCCGCCGGTGGACGGCATGGCATCGCGGGCATTGACGACCAAGTTCATCAGCACCTGCTCCATCATCCCCTCATCGGCCTGCACCGGCGCATGGCCGCCGCCGAATTGAGTCTGCAACACGATATGTTCACCGATGAGACTGCGGAGCAGTTTGCTGACGTTGATGATGACCTCATTCAGATCCAAACTCTTTAACTGCATGGGCTGCCGGCGGCTGAAGGTGAGCAACTGGCGCGTGAGATCGGCCGCACGATCGGCGGATCTGGCAATCTGGGCCAGCGCCTCCTCCTGTTTTCGGGCATCCAAATGGCCATCCTGCAAAATGGAAGTGTTGCCCATGATCACGGTCAGGATGTTGTTAAAATCATGGGCGACCCCGGCCGCAAGCTGGCCGACGGCCTGCATTTTTTGCGCCTGACGAAATTCTTCCTCCAGCAATTTGTGGGCGGTGATGTCGCGCGAGACGCCCACCAGCCCGATGATTTCCCCGGCCTTGTCGCGCAGCGGCACCTTGGTGGTGGAAGACCAAGTCACCCGACCATCCAACCAAGTCCCTTTTTCCTCCTTGTCCACCAGCGGTTCCCCGGTGGTCATCACCTTCTGGTCATCCGCGTAATACTCGCGAGCTTCGTCAGCGGGGAAAAATTCCACATCACTACGCCCCACCGCTTCGGCAGGGTCACGCAAACCAAAGGCCCTAGCCTGCGTCGCGTTAATCTTGATAAATTTGCTGGCCCGGTCCTTGAAATAAATATGATCCGGGATGTTCGTGACCAGGCTGTTCAGGAGATTTCGCTCCTGCGCCAAGGCGACTTCCGCTTTTTTGCGCTCCGTGATGTCCTCCACCAGCGACCAGATGTAAGATTGCCCGTCCCGACCGGTAATCAACATCCCGTTCAAGCATAAGGGAACCCGGCGGCCGTCCTTGTGAAGATATTCCTTTTCATATGGCCCGTAGCGGCCGGTCTCCTGCATGGCCGCCAGTTGCAGCGCCTCTTGAGGCGCGTATTCTTTCGGCGTCAGTTTCCAGTAATCCAAATGTTTTAACTCCTCGGCGGAATAGCCACAAATATCCTGAAACGCCTGATTAAATTCCAGGTAGCGGCCCTGCAAGTCGCACAAGGCAATGCCCAACGGCGAGAGGTAAAAAAGTCCGTTCAATTTCTCGGCATTTTCACGGAGCAGTGATTCCGCCTGCTGGCGCTGAACCAATTCTCGTTGCGCAAACAACAATTTTTGCTGATGCCACAGCATACCGGCGACCAGAAAAGATGCCAGAATCAAGGCCCCAAAGAACAATCCCGTCATCCGGGCTTGCTGACGGAGCGGAGCGTAAATCTCATCTAGATCCACCTTGGCTACCATGAACCAAGGCGAGTTCGGGATTCTACCCGTCACGGCCAAAACCTTGACGCCGCGATAATCCACGCCTTCGATCACACCTTCCTTGCCTTGAACCGCCAGCGCGGCGGGGAGATTGGGGCGGTTCACGGGCAGCCGGAGTTGAAGGGCGGTTTTAGGGCGATGCCGCAAATCATTCAGGAAAAGCACCTCGCTCCCTTCACGCCGAACCAGCAACGTCTCCGCCGTGCGACTGGCAGTAGGCCAGCTTTGCACCAGCGGATAAAGAAAACGGTACGGATCAACATCAAACAGCAACACACCGTCCGTCAACGGATCCACCTGCGACTTCGTTCTAATCGGAATCAGCAGATTCAAATGAATCGACTGGTCGGACAGGGCGCGATGCAGGTCGGTAATGATCACTTTCTGGGATCGCAACGTGGCTTGGACATACTCAGCACTAAAGAAAACCTGCTGATCCGCATTGGTCGGGGTCGCCAGCCGGGCAATTCCCCGCGAGTCAAATAAAACCACCGCACTGTAACCACTCGCCGACCGATAAGCATTCATCAATTGGATTAAATCCCGGCGCAAATTGAGGTTTCCCGGATCGGACAGAAAACGGCCGGATAGTTGCTTGTAGTTACCGGCCGTCTCGGCATCGCCGCGCCGCTCGTTCATCCAGTCCGAAATCTGCCGGATCTTGAAATTTCCAATGGCCTGAAGTTCTTCCTGGGCGGCACGGCGGGCTTCCGCTTGCTGCTGTTTGAAATAAAATCCGCCCATGATTCCGATCAGCGCCGTCAACAACAGGGCAATGGCCAGAAAACCCCAGACCGGCCGGCGGCCAGACTGGGCAGCTTGGTATGGAGCGAAAAAGAAATTCAGCGGCCAGACATCCGTGCCCGCCAATAGCAACAGGCCCAGCCCCACAAAAAAGACCACCTCCGCAGTTTGCGTGGCCATTAGCTTGCTGGCCGTGCCATTGTAAATCAACTGGACCTGCATCACATTGCCCAGAATCACCACCAAACCGATCACGAGACTCGCCAGCGCCAAAAGGGCCGCCACCTGCCGCCACCAGCGGCGGGCCGGACTCGCAGCCAACACCAGCAACCAGGCCAGACTGTTCAGCAGCAGGGTTAGGGCGGATAGCGGAGAAACATGGCCGACCGGGATTCGCTGCCCGGCAGCATCGGTCGAGCGGGTGAGCCATGCCTCCAGCGGGAGCGGCAGGCCAAAATAGATTTTACCCAAGGTCAGAAGGCTCAGCAGCAGCACGCCCAATCCCACCGCCCGCCCAAACCGATTGATCGCCTTAGATTCCGGCCAACACTGTCCCAGCCAAGCCGCAACCGTCAACCCCAGCAGCAAAATACCGGCACTGGGAGCCATGGGAACACTCTCACTCCCCCAGACGGTAATCCGCCAAAAACCCGCCGCCCAGGCCAGCAGCACGAGCAATGAAATACCCCCGCCAATCGCGAACGATATTCTCGCGATCCGCCGCGGCCAGATTTCATTGTCGGAAATGAAGTTCATCCAGCTGGAATGCCTTCGACTGTTTCGGTCTTGCTGGTGGAATGATTACGCGGAGTGATTATGCCGCGAACACCCGGGAATTAAAAACCAAAACCCGGACGCGGAAACCAGCAGTATTTCTTCGTTAATTCAGCGTGCAAAATCAGGGCAGCGTGTTCCTCAATCCCGCAAAAGGCAAGGCCATTTATCGCCGGGAAAGAGGCGGGCCAAACGCAGCCCCGGGGCGCCCGTTGATCAAACACTAAGGTCGCCGGAGGCGATAATACATTTGCGGCAAAGCTGGATTCAGCGGACTGGTGAAATTAAGGCTGCCGCCGGGACCGAACTGGTTTGTGGAAACAATGTCCCAGTTGGTCATGGGCAGAAACAGGTTGGTCGTCGCCAGCACATAATAATTTTCACCCGCCGTTCCATTCGTGCCAGCGATGACCAGTTGGGCCCCCGCCAAACTGATGCCGCCAATCACCGGTGGCACGGACACCCCGACCACAACAATGGCAAGCGAGTTGGTGCTCGTCCACAACCCGTCGCTGACGATGAGGGTCACCTGATTCGTGCCCGCGCTGGCGAACGTGTGCGCCACGCTTGCCGCCGTCGTGTTGGTCGTCGCGCCATCACCAAAACTCCAAAACCGGTTAGTGATATTGCCCGTCGAAAGATCCGTGAACGTCACACTCAACGGCGTCGAGCCATTCGTGGCACTGGCCGAAAAATTCGCCTGCAGAATGCCGAAGTTGGTCAACACCACTTTCGACCCGTTCGTCACGACTGCGAAGCTGCCGCCGGGAAGGTTGGTGACCGCCACGCGTCCACCCACAAGATTGGTGAAGTTGCCGCTCAAGCTGCCGCCGTTGGTGAGGATGACGAAACTGTTCGTCGCCGCCGGCACAAAGCCGTTGATGAGATTGATATTAAAACCGCCCCCCAGCGCCGCGCTGCCGGTGATGGCGACGAAGTCATAATTCGTCGGGCCGTTTTGAAAGGCATTCGCCTGATTCGTCCCGCCAATGTCTATGGCCAACACCGCCGCGCTGTTGGACACAGCGTAGCTGCCGAGAATGATGGTTTTGCCGGGCACACCGAGATTGCCCGGCGCAAGCACGCCGCCGTAATTGGCCAGCGTGCCGAGGGCGAGCGAGATGTTGGTCTGGTTCGCGGTCACGGTGGCGGCGGGGCTGGAGCCGAGGTTGGTTGCGTTGAAACTCTGCACGGCCAGCACGCCGCCCATGAAATTGAAATTGTTCATGCTGCCCGGCCCGGCGTTCGTGCCGCCGAGCACCGGCCCGGCGCTCAACAGGGTGCCGCCCGCCAGCGTGAACGCGGTGCGGTTGTTGTTCATGCCGCCCGCGATAGGCATACCGCCAATGCTGAAACTGGTGTTGTTGGCGGAAGAACCGGGCGTGAGGCCGTTGCACAAAATTCCCCCGCTCTGATTCAGCAAGGCGCTCTGACCGGCGCCGATGCCAGAACCGACGCCGCCAACGCTGGCCGAAACCGCGACATCGACCAAACCAGCAGACAAGTTCATCATCGCCGTGCCGGTGCCGCTCCAGCCGAGCTGGAACATGGCGCCTTTGGAAACGAGTGAATTCGTGTTGGCAAACCGCAGCGTGCCGCCGTTGACGTTGATGGTGCCGCCGCCGATATACCGCGCCCCGGCGAAGCTGATGGTGCCGCCACCATTAACATCCAGCGTGCCAGACAACGCGTCGGCCGCCGCTTTGCTGCTGAAATCGCCGAAGTTCCAAGTCCCAGAATTAACCCGCACCCGGCTGGCGCCGCCAATGACCTTGAGCGAGCCGCTATCACTGCTGCCATTGACGATGTAATTGGTGCTGGTCGTCGCCGGAGCGGTGACGCCGTCGCCGCCCAATTCCAGCAAGCCGCCGTTGGCGAGTTGAAGCACCGGGGCGTCGTTCGTGCCGGTGAGTTTGATGAAACTGCCCGCGCCCGGACTCAGAATCACGGTGCCGTTCGCCCCGGCGGCATTGATGGCCAGCGAATAATTCGTGACCGGCGCGGTGGCGTTCGTGATCGCGCCGGTGAACAGCAGCGTGCCGCCCGTGCCGACCTGCCACGTCTGGTTCGCCGCGACATTCAGTCCCGCGCCGATGACATTGGTGCCGCCGGTCTGGACGAGGCTGGACAAGCCGTCGGCGCCGAGGCTCAAGAAATAGTTTTTCGATCCGCTCCCGAGCGTCCAACCGCCGTTGGTCGCGCCGAAACTCAAACCTTTAACGCTGCGGCTGGTGGTCAGCGACGGCTGGTTGCTGGTGGGCGCGCCGCCGAAGATCGCGGTGGAAAAAACCAGGTCGTTGATGGGCGCCGCATACTCGCTCCAGTTGCCGCCGAGGCCGCCGGTTTCAAAATTGGTGCCGGCGGCGCCGGACCATAAAATTGTTGGCGGGGCAATCGTCAGCGCGGTGCCGGCATTGGTCGCACTGGAAATGCTGCCGTTGCCATCATAATAGTAATTCACAACATAGGGTGATCCCGAGGCAGGAAGGCCGGCCGTGTTGAAGGCCACCCAAAAATTTCCGTTGCTGTTGGTTACGGTGCCCGTCTGGGTTGAGCCGTTGATGGTGACACTAATGGTTTCCCCGATGGCGGGATACAGCGGGCCGGTCGCGATGATCTGCCCGCTCAAGTTCACAACGCTGTTTGATACCACGGCCTGACTTGGGGTCACGCTGGTGATGACCGTCGCGGGCGTGACCGTGGAATAACTGGCCGGCGACCAGGACGAACCAAAGACATTCGCGGCATAGAAACGAAAATAATTCTTGCCGCCGGGCAATCCGGTGATAGACGCGCTCAACGGCCCGGCTGGCAGAACGCCGATATTCGCGGACGCCAGCCAGGCGCCGGCATTACTCCCGCCATCCGTCGGGCCATAATAAACGGTGACGGTGGTATTCGATTCAAACTGCGGGAAGTATAGCCAGCCATTGAACACCGCGTTGGTGCCGGTGACGGCGGTGGCACTTCTGGTCACGATGAACGGCGGGTAACCGCCGGCATTTGTTCGGAACTCGTCATTAAAAAGACCGATCAACTCGAAGGGTATTTGCTGGAAGTCCGGCATATCCGAATAGATTCGCGACGAGGGGACCAAGCGGAAATCATTATTGGCGGCGTTGATAAACCCCGGATCGCTGGCGTAAGTCAGATTTGGGCCAGTCTGCATGGCGGCGGCGGTGGAGCTTTGGAACAAATTCGAGGGCGAGTTGGAAAACACCAGCGTCCACACGAATCCGTTGCTGCAGGCGATGCCCGCATTTTGCCCGATGACCGAGGGTAGTGCCGCTTCGAATACGGCAGGCCAGTGACAATTGATGGACAGATTGTTGTAGCACTCGATGGTTTGCTCGTTGCCGTTGGTGATTTGCGTCCCGTTTTGGTAGCGAATGCCGTCGCCCGCCGTTTGATTCCCGACAGGATAAGTGTTGGTGGTGTTCAGCTTGATAAGGTTGCCGTAAATATGCATCTGCGGATGATCCTGATCGAAGTCAATGCCGTTCCCCAGCGGCGAGTCATGCAGAAAATTATAACGAAATGTAAGATTGCCGTGCTGCCAGAGGTAGTCGTAGCTGTAATAAGCGCCGAGATCCTCAGAGCAAAGTTGATAACGGGAAATGTCATTGTATTCGTGAATCGTGTCCCAACTACCCACCAGTACCGCGCCATGCGGCGAAATGCTGATGCTGTTGTGAGCCGTGCGCATACCCACGCAAGCCGTGTGTCCGCCGCCGCCGCCCGAGCCGCCGGCCCCGCCGAAGCCCGCATCCACCGCCGCCGCATAAACGCGCACCACGCGCCCGAAGCTGGTGATGACGTTGTTCACGATGAAATCGTGCGCCGGCACCCGCAGCGCGGCGTTGGTAGACTCAATGCCGCCGCGCAGCAGCACGCCACCGGCGGCCAGATTTTGCAGATTGCAACTGACGACGCCATTCGTGCCGCCGCCATTGATGTCCACGGCGTAGTTGTTCATGTTGTTGAAATTGCAGCCGACCACGAGATTGTTCATCGCGTTCGTGATCAAAATCGTCTGCGCGAGCGCGGCCTCAAAATTCACCGACTGAAAAACGACGTTGCTAACCACGCCGAATTTGCCGCCGATTTGCACCAACGGCGAGCCAAAGTCGGAAATCACAACGCTGCCATCCGTAACCGGGCCGGGCGCGTAGAAATAAATTTTCTTCCGATTGAAATCCACCGCCCATTCGCCGGGCTGATCCATCTCCTCGAGCAAGTTTAGCGCCCAATACGGCTCGGTCTTATAACCGACCGGCCGGGCATACTTGCTGGCAATGCCGCCGCCGGGATGTGCGTTGGTGTCAAGTAGCACGGCGCGGTTGGTTACATCGAAGCCGATGATTTTGATACCGTCAATCTGCCACGGGATACGCCAATAGCCTTGCAACCAGAGCCCGCCATTGGTCAGCGCCGACTGCCAGCGGGTAAACCGGGAAACGTCATTGCTCTTGCAATAGAAAGCGCCGCCCACCGCCACCGGCACCCCCGCACTGTTGGTATAAGTCCCGGGGTAACTCAGATAGTTGGTGCTGTCGCCGGTCCAAGCCAGCGTGATCCCGGGATTCAACCGCCCCACCGCCACGCCGTCCATCATCATGTTCGTCGTAAACAAATCATCGTTGACCAGACTATGGTTCGGGTAGCGCGAGAGAAACTGCCGCTGGCCGTTGTAAAACAACTCACACAAACCGCCATCCACGCTTTGGTTGTAGGTATTGAACGTGGTCCACTGGTTAAAGTCCGCCGGAAAATTGGTCGCGTGCGCGATGCCGGCGCCAGCCAGGTCGAGTTCCAAAATGTTGGCCGGGTTCACTCCGGGCGCGACGCGATTAGTCTGCGATAAGTCCAGCAGAGCAAAATTTGTCGCGGCGAGCGATTTACCGCCGGAGATAACCGCAGTCTCGTTGGAGTAACCACGATAAACAACCGGCGCAAGCGCCGAACCGGAATCGTTGAGGTTGGTCAGCATCAGCGTATTGGTGCGGTAATAGGTGCCGCCGCGCAGCCACACCGTCACGCCGCCGGCAGGCAACGGACGCGCCAGAGCGCGAATCGTATCGCGCGCCTTCTCCAGCGTCAGAAACGGCGCGCCGAACGTGCCGGCATTCGTGTCCGCGCCATTGGTGGCGACGTAATAATTTGCCCCGCTGACCGGAAGCGGAATGCGGACACGCACCGCCCAGCCCGTATTTGAATTCACCAACCCGGGCAACGTTTGATTTGCCAGGAGATAATGCGTACCGACATCGAAAACCTGCGGCGTATAAGCATAGGAATTGCTGTTGCCGCCAACGACCACACCATCGAGTGACCAAGAATAATTGGTCGCGGCACCGCCGACGGCAAAGAGGTTCGTCGCGTCGGAATCGACCACCACGGGCTGGGCAAAACCGGCCTGGCCCAGCAACAGCATGATCGAAAGAATAATTTTTTCCACGCCTTGTATTTTCATCAAGAGTCCGGTTCAGGGTAAATTATGTTCATTATAATGCTACAGGAAACCAACTGTAGCAAGGCGAAGCTGGCAGTTTAGTTGTCCGAAATATTCTCCCGTCGGGTTCCAAAAAATACTTCCGCAGTTAAATTTTCCACCAACAACCCCGCCTTAAATGCGCCAAGGAATGACAACCGCCCATTGCTATTCGCATTTGAAACGCACAAAATAAAGAAACACTCACAATCCAATTAAGAGAAAAGCCACTCTACATTAAGCCATGAAATATTATTCCCTCATGCTTGCCCTAACGCTCATGGGACTGGTCACGGCCGGCCCCGCAGCCGAGGCAAAACTGGATTTAATCCTGATGAATGCAGGCTCGCTCGCCCAGGCCCGTGAGTCCGTCCACGCCGGGAACAGTCCACTCAAGCCGGCTTATGATAGGCTGCTGCGCGATGCGCAAAAAGCCATGACCGTCCAGCCGGCCAGTGTGATGGATAAAACCAAAACTCCGGCCAGCGGCGACAAGCACGATTTCTATTCCATCGGACCTTATTATTGGCCAAATCCAAACACTCCCAACGGGCTGCCCTACATCAGCAAAGACGGGGTATCCAATCCCGAACGCTCGACGGATGCCTACGACCCGGGCCGGGCGGGAAAAATATTTAAAGCCATCGAAATTCTCGCACTGGCTTACTACTTTTCCGGTGACGAAGCCTATGCCGGTCACGCCACGACTCTCCTGAAAACATGGTATCTGGATCCGGCAACCCGGATGAATCCGAACCTCAACTATGCCCAAGTCAATCCCGGACGCGACAAGGTCACCGGCACCGGCATCATTGACACCGTGGGCATGATCGGAATTCCTGATGCCATCACCCTGCTTTCCGGATCAAAAAGCCTCACGCCCGAGGATTTGAAGGGGCTTAAGGCCTGGTTTGGCCAATATGCCGATTGGCTGCTCAACAGTGAAAAAGGCAAGCTGGAGCAGCGCGCCAAGAACAACCATGGCGTCTGGTTTGCCGCCCAAGCGTCTACCTACGCCCTGTTTGTAAACCGCTCGGAGGTCGGCAAAACCCTGGCCGAATCCGGCAAAGCGCAAATCGCCGCCCAAGTTGAGCCTGACGGACGCATGCCGCTTGAACTGAAGCGCACCAAGTCGTTCCATTATTCCGTCTTCAATCTGGAAGCCTTCTTCCAGCTCGCCACGGCCGGACAACATGCCGGCGTGGATCTTTGGAATTACACCACGCCAGACGGTCGCAGCCTGCGAAAGGCATTCAACTTTGTCGCCCAGTTTTCCGACCCGGCAAAAAAATGGGGGTATCAGGAGATTCAAGGCTACAAAAGCGAGTCGCTTTATCCGCTTATTCTCTCGGCGGGCGTAAACTGGAAAGACGCGACATTGCTCCAAACCGCCGACAAGTTGCAGGGCGATGAGCTAAAAAAGGATCGCATCCGCCTGCGGTTGAATCGGTGATTTAAGTGATAGATCAGGGTACCAGACGCGTTACACTAGACGATTTACCAATTGAGAATATTGGCATCCGCTGGAAGCCAGCCCCCAAGTGATTACGGCCATTAGAATTAAGAAATGGAGCCAGCTGTCGGGATTGAACCGACGACCCGCAGTTTACAAAACTGCTGCTCTACCACTGAGCTAAGCTGGCTCGAAGGGATGGCACGTTGCCAGCATGACGGAATATCGTCAAGGTGGTTTTCAGGGCCCGGATGCGGTCCGCAATATTTTCATCCCGCCGGGCATTTCGATTCCGAATTAAATCCATGGCAACCGCCGCCAAACAAAACCAAGATTGACGGGAAGAGTGCGGTTCAGTTATGCTCGGCGGCTCGTTTAACCTTTATTTTATTGTGAACGTATCCGTTGAAAATTTGGCCCCGTGCAAAAAGCTCGTGCGGGTGGAACTGGACGCAACCGCCGTGGACGCCGCGTTTGACGCCGTCACCAAGGATTACCAGAAGCAGGCCGCGCTGCCGGGATTCCGTCCGGGCAAGGCTCCCCGCGCGATGGTGGAGAAAAAGTTCGACGCGGAAATCAAGGACGAAGCCAAGCGCAAGCTCATCGGTGACGCCTACCGCAAAGCGATCGCGGATCAGAAAATTTCCGTGGTCGGCTATCCCGACATCGAGGAAGTGCAATTCGGCCGCGGCCAGATTTTGCAGTTCACCGCCACGATCGAGACCGCGCCGGACTTTCAAATGCCGGAATACAAGGGATTGCCCGCCACGATCGAAACCAAGTCCGTGACGGATGCCGACGTGGACAAGGCGCTCGATTTGCTGCGCGGCCAGCAGGCGGATTACAAGACCGTGACGCGCCCGCTGGCGAGCGGGGACATTGCGGTGGTGAATTACACCGGCACCTGCGAGGGCAAAGTCATCACGGAACTCGCGCCGACGGCGAAAGGTTTGACCGAGCAGAAAAATTTCTGGGTCGAGACGACGGAAGGCTCGTTCATCCCCGGGTTTGCCGCGCAGCTCATCGGCGCGAACGCCGGCGACAAGCGCACGGTGAACGTGGATTTCCCGGCCGATTTCGTGACGCCGCAATTGCAGGGCAAAAAGGGTGTTTACGAGGTGGAGCTCGTCGAGGTGAAGGAAAAAGTCCTGCCGCCGGCGGACAACGAATTCGCGAAGAAATACGGCGCGGAAGATCTGGACAAGCTCAAAGCCGGTGTCCGCACGGATCTGGAAAATGAATTGACGCACTCGCGCTCCAAGTCGGTGCGCGCCCAGGCCGTCAAAGCGCTGCTGGACAAGGTGACTTTTGATCTGCCGGAAACGGCGGTCGCCAACGAGACGCGCAACGTGGTCTATGATCTGGTCCGCCAGAACACGCAGCGCGGCATCTCGCGGGAATTGATCGAAACGCAGAAGGACGAGATTTATTCCATCGCCGCGACCAACGCCAAGGAACGGGTGAAGCTGGCGTTCCTGGTCGGCCGCATCGCGGCGCAGGAGAAGCTCGAGGCGACACAGGAGGATGTGCTCAAACGCGCGCAACAACTGGCGATGATGTATCAGATGCCGTTTGACCAGTTCATCAAAGATCTGCAGAAGCGCGACGGCGTGAACGAACTTTACCAGCAGGTGCTGCACGAAAAAGTGCTCGACCTGCTGGAGAAGAGCGCCACCATCACGGAAACCGCTCCGGCGAAGTAATTTTTCAGTTACTTTCCGGCGACACAGGGCGTCTGGAATTGAAATGAACAATATCTGTGCCAGTCTGTTGTTGGCCGCCTCAGCCGCGGCCGTTTCCGCGCAGACGAATGCGCCGGCGGGGCGGGCGATGTCCTTGCCCGACTGCATCACCGAGGCGCTCCGGCATAATTTCGACGTGCAGATGGAGCGCTACGAACCGGAAAAATCCCTGCTCAACCTAAATACGGCTTACGCGGGTTACGACCCGACACTCAGCCTTGCCGGCACGCACAACCACAATAATTTGGGAATGGAAACGGGCACGTATGGCACGTTTCCGAACATTTCCGATGGCAACAGCTTCAGTTCCGGCCTGACGGGTTCATTGCCGTGGGGCATGAGTTACGGCCTGACTGGAAACGTCGCCGAAAATTACGGCCAGAGCACCACATACCCCAACGGTTATGACAGTTCCAGCGGCCGGGTGGGCGTGAATGGCCGGCAACCATTGCTGAAGAATTTCTGGATCGACAGCACCCGGCTGAGCATCAGTGCGGCGAAAAACAATTTGAAGCTGTCCGAACAGGGTTTGCGCCAGCAGATCATCACCACGGTCACGGCGGTGGAAAACGCTTATTACGAACTCATCTACGCACGCGATAATCTGAAGGTGCAGCAACAGGCGCTGGCACTCGCCGAGAAACAGCTCGCGGACGACAAGTCGCGCGTGAACATCGGGACCGTGGCCGCCTCCGGCGGCACGATTGAGCAGGACGAGTCGCAAGTCGCACAGAACCGCGCGAATCTCATCGCCGCACAATTCACCCTCGCGTCGGATGAAAACGAGTTGAAAAATTTGATCACGGACAATTACCGGCAGTGGCATGACACCGCCATTGAACCGGCGGCCATCCTGGAGGCGGTGCGACAGTTGTTTGACGTGCAGGACAGCTGGAGCAAGGGCATGACGCTGCGCCCGGATTTATTGCAGGCGAAACTGAACGTGGAGCAACAGGGCATCCAGTTGAAATACGACTTCAACCAGCTTTTCCCGCAGCTTGATTTGACCGGCAGCTACGGCTACAACGGCGCGGGCCGGGAGTATAGCGACGCCTTGGGGCAATACGCCACGGCGAACCGGCCCTACTACACCTACGGCGCGGAATTTTCCATCCCCCTGAGCAACGCCAAGGCCCGCAATTCCATCAAGACGGACAAGGCCACGGAACAACAGCTTTTGCTCAAGCTCAAGCAGCTCGAGCAAAACGTCATGGTGCAGATCGACAACGCCGTCAAGCAGGCGCAGTCTGCGTGGGAAAGCGTGGATGCCACGCAAAAGGCGCGCACCTACGCCGAGGCCGCGCTCAAGGCCGAGCAGGGAAAATACGCCGTCGGCAAAAGCACCACGTTCACCGTGCTGCAACTGCAAAACAATCTCACGGCCGCGCGCTCGCAGGAAATCCGCTCGCTGGCCAATTACAACAAGGCGCTCGCCAATCTCGCCCAGCAGGAAGGCGCCACGCTGGAACGGCGCAAGGTGGATTTGAAGGTAAAATAAAAAGCTTCTTATTTTGCCGTCGAAGCCGCTGGTGGATTTTTCACCAGAAGTTCCACGCGTGCTTCCAGACGACCCAGATTCCCAGCAGAAAATTCGTGATGGCGTGCGCCGTCATTGCGTCGCCCAGCCGGTTTTTCCGCAGCACCAGCCATTGATAGGCCGCGCCGCAGAGAATTCCCGCCAGCCATTCGTTGTGCGCAAAGCCGAACATCCCCGCCGTCACCAGAAACGGCACGGGCAGGAAACGGTTCAGCGGCACGGATAAAAAATCTTTCTGCGCGACGTAGCGATACAAAAACGAGCGGTAGAAAACCTCCTCCAGCGGCGGCACCACCAAGGCTGAGCCGAGAAGCCTCACGCCGACAAACAGCGATGCCAGCGCCGAACCGACCCCGAATTGCTCTTGGGGATTCCACGCCGCCGGAGCGGTTTGGGACGCATGAGCGAAGCCCAGTTTCACCCAGATTGAATTTTGCATCGCCCATTCGCCACTGATGCCGACCCACGCCACAAACACCGCGACACCGACCGCGACCGCCTCCCAACTAAACGCCCAGCGCAGCTCCGGAATCAGCGGGCGCATGACAAAAATCAGCCACCCGCCGACCAGCGTTTTGGCAAGGTAGAACCAATAAGCCGAAGCCGGAACAAAATGTCCCTGCGCAGCGGTGAGCAGGAGAAAAACCGCGAACGGTGCGACGCGCGCCATCGCCGGGGAAGCGGAAAAAAATTTTCGCACGGCCAACGCGTCAGTGATCCAAGCCAATCTTGAAGGGTTTATTATCCGGGCCGATGAGCGTCACCGTAAATTGGGTGATCTCCTTGACCCGATAATATTGGCCCGCCCGGTCGCCGGGCCGGACTGTTTTGCCATCAATGATGGCGCTCGGGGCGGTGGGCGAATAGAAAATCCCCTGTAACACCGGCGCATTTTCCGGGATGGTAGAAACTGGGAATTCGGAGGCCGCCGGCTTGACCGGCTCCGCCGGCGCGGCGGCTTTCACGATTTCAGGCGTCGGGCTTGTATCCGGGGCGGTTATAATTTCACGGACATTGCGATGCGCCATCATCCAGCCCCCGAAGAAAATCGCCGCGATGACCAGAATGAGAATGGTAACGGGCAGCAACCAGACCGCCACCACCCCGGGCTCCTGATGGGCGGCGGGACGGAGCGGCAGCACGTTGGGCGTGTTGCGCGGCGGCGCCTGGCGCGCCTGCTTCAAAGCGTCGTTGATTAGGCTCATGCGTGAATGTCTCCTTCCAGTTCACGGATGGCGCGTCCCACCATCCGGTAATTAATCCGGTAACTGCGTTCCACAAAACCGGCCAGCAATGCTTTGTCGCACACCGCGTTGACGAGCCGCGGAATGCCCTGGCTGTAACTGAACACCCGCCAGACCGCCGGCACCGTGAAGGTCGGCACCCCGCCCGACCCGGCCAGCGCCAGCCGGTGCTGAATATACTGCCCGACTTCCGTCCGCGTCAACGGATTCAAATGATACCGCACCGTGATGCGCTGGCGCAATTGCCGGAGCTTGTGGCTGTTCAACCGGGTGCGCAACTCCGGCTGGCCCATCAGAACAATCTGCAGCAGCTTGCGGTCATCCGTCTCAAAATTCGAAATCAGCCGTACCTGCTCCAATAATTCTTCCGTTAAATCCTGCGCCTCATCCACGATCAAGACGGATTCCCTGCCCGCCAAAGTCTGCTTCAGCAAAAAATCACTGATGGCCGCCATCGTCTCCAGCCGGTCCTTGCCTTTCACGTCCAGACCGAACTCCGTGGCGATGGCCTTCATCAATTCATCGCCGCTCATGACCGGATTCAAAATCAGCGCCGTGGAAAAATGCCCGTCCAGCTGCTCCAGCAACGCCCGGCACAGCGTGGTCTTGCCCGCACCGACCTCGCCGGTGAGCTGCACAAAGCCCTTGCGCTCGCGGATGCCGTAGAACAAGTGGTTGAACGCCTCGCGATGCTTGGTGCTGTGAAAAAGGAAGCGCGGGTTCGGCGTGATGTCGAACGGCGACAGCTTCAGTCCGTAAAACTGCAAATACACACTGCGCTTTTAGCAGAAACCATCGTCCGATGCCAACAATGGTTTTGGGTTAAGGCAAAACGTGTGGGGGCGTGACCGTTGAGCCAAGCGAGCAAGTCGGAGTCTCGCCAATTTTGCTGATGTGATATATGCCGCCGGCCGGACATCCGGGAATCTTGCCCTGACTGTGACTGTTGATGTAAGGCGTCAGGTCGTCGGGATACTTGATGGCTTCGCCATTGGTCTTGTGATTTTCCAAAGCAAACTGGTTGGCGGCGGCATCAAGTAGGGTGAGATTCATGATACAATGACTGGCCGGAGATTCAATTCTTGGATGTCGGTAAGTCATCGGTTCGATCACACCGCCATAAAAAATCAGGCCAATTAGGAATACAGAAAAAATCCAGAAAGGAACATCTGGCTTAAACACAGATTTATTTTTCTGTTCATTCATACCTTTGAACAAACACCGCCCGCCAAATTCCGTTGCGTAGTTTTACCGTCTCCGGCCGCCGGGCGCGAAGTGGTAACCGCCGTGGACGCGGCCGCCGCGCACTTTGCCGGGGAACCCGGCGGCGGCACCGGCCTTGGGCTCCTCAAACAATGCGGTGTAGCGATAGTCAAAATTCTCCAGCTTCACGCGCGGGATTTTCTGGCTGATGAAGCGTTCGATGGCAAACACATGCGGCGCATCCTCGGCCACCATGATGGTGAAGGCGTCGCCGGTATTCTCGGCGCGGCCGGTGCGGCCGATGCGGTGGATATAATCCTCGGGATGCTGCGGCACATCGTAGTTCACCACGTGGCTCACATCCGCAATGTCCAGCCCGCGCGCCGCGATATCCGTGGCGACGAGAACTTCAAATTTGCCGTCGCGGAAACCTTGCAGCGCCTGTTCGCGCTCCTTCTGCGTGCGGTTGGAATGCAGCACGGCCACGGCGTGGTTCTCGCGCTTGAGCAGAGAGGCGCAGCGGTCCGCGCCATGCTTGGTGCGGCAGAAAACGATGACGGAATCGTAGTTCACGCGCTTGAGCAGTTCGAGCAGCAGGTCGGTCTTCTGCGTGTCGGAAACGGGATAGATGACGTGCTTCACCGTCTCGGCCGGCGTGCGGCGGGCGCCAATCTCAATCGTCTCCGGGCTGTGCATGGCCCATTGGATGAGCGTCTCGATCTGCGGCGGCACGGTGGCGGAAAACAGCGCCGAGTGGCGCTGGCGCGGGCATTGCTCCACCAGCCGGCGGACGTCGGGCAGAAAACCCATGTCCAGCATGCGATCGGCTTCGTCGAGGACGAGAAATTCCACCTTGTTGAGCTTCACGGTGCCCTGCTCGAGGTGATCGAGCAGGCGGCCAGGCGTGGCGACAATGATATCGCAGCCGGCTTTTAATTCATCGTTCTGCTTGCCGTAGCCCACGCCGCCGAAGACGACGGTGATTTTCAAATCCATGAACCGCGCGTAATCGCGAAAGGCGGTTTCGACTTGCGCCGCCAGTTCGCGGGTCGGCTCAAGAATCAACACGCGCGGGCCACCGGGTTGATGGTGAGCGAGTTTGGACAGAATGGGCAGCGCGAACGCCGCCGTCTTGCCCGTGCCGGTCTGCGCACTGCCAATGACGTCCTTGCCTTCCAACACCAGCGGAATGGCGCGCAACTGAATCGGCGTCGGTTCCGTGTAGCCCACGGCGCGAACGCCTTCGAGCACCTTTTCACTCAATCCAAGCGCGGCGAATTTCATGCGGGTGTTCCTTCGGTCGTCTTCGGGGTTTCCGGCTGGGCCGGGGTTTCGACAATCGCGGCGGGCGCTTCAACCGGGACAGAAATCTCTGCGACCGGGGCCGCAACCGCCTCGGCGACAATTTCCGCCTGCGGAGCGGGTTCGGAAGTAACAACCGCTTCGCCTTCGGCTGCTGGTTTGGCTGCCGGCGCTTTCTTTTCCGGCTTCGGCGGTCTGGGCGCGGGCTTCTTCGCCGTTTCCATGCGACCATCGGCGAATTCCAACACGGCGCCCTGATGAATCAGCCAGTGCAAATCCACGATAATCGCCGTCTGTTCCGGCGTGGCTTCGGGCGCGGCAGGTTCGGCGGGTTTTGCCGGTTGTGCCGGAGCCGGTGCGGAAGCACCTTCGCCTTCGGCCACTGGCGCGGGCGCGGGCGCAATGAGAATTTCCGTGACGAGAGTTTTTGCCACCTTGGGCGTCGGCGCGAGCGCTTCGATCAATTTCTTCCGCGTGCATTTCGCGTTCGCATTGATGAAATCAATGATGCGCTTGATGTTTTCCGAGACCGGCGTGGTTTCGAGGTCGAGGAAGGTCGGCCGGGCGACGCTGACATGCGTAACCGTCTTATTGACCTTGAAAAACTGCAATCCAAATTGCGCGAACTGCTGGCTCAATTTCGTCGCGATGGGCAGCGGGAAAAACTTCTGGTGTTCCCATTCCTGACGGATGAGCCGCTGCAAACCAGCGCAGCGCAGACTGCGGCTCGGCAAACCAGCCACCGTGAGCGTTTCCACCGGCTTGATGATGGAATCCTTGTGCGTGGCGCGAAAATGTTTCTCCACTTCCTCGAGCGTCGCCAGCTTGAGCGGCTCGGCCACGTTGAGGCAGTTGTATTCCGTCTTGAAGCTCTGTTCTTCAACCCATTTCTTCACGACGACTTCATCCTTCACGATCTTGACGCGCGCTTTGAACAGATCGAACGGCATGCGTGAAAATTTTTCCGCATGCAGCTTGCGCAACTGGTTCTGGTAATCATGATGATTCGGCGGGCCAAGAATCTCTCCGCTCAAACCGCATTGCGCAACGAAGGTGTAAACGCCCTTGGGCGGCTCGGTGGCCGTGCGTTCCGCCTGATAAAACGTGGCAAAATGATTTTTGAGGATGTGCGCGACCGCTTCGTCCTCGCTCGTCCACGGCGAATCGTCCAGCGCGCAGACAAAGAGTTTTTCCAGCGTGCCGGCGGCCTTTTTCTTGGCCGTGAGGTGGACGGAATAGCGTTCGGCCTTCGCCAAAATCAACTGGGCGATCTGGAACAACGGATACGCGCGACCCGTCATCTTGATCTGCCGCGAAAGTTGCTCGACGCCGCGTTCCTCGGGAATGAAAGCGACGTTCAACTCCGGCAACGGCGCCGGCGGCTCGGGGCGCTCGCGGCGTTCATCCCGCCGGTCGCCGCCACGGAAACCGCCCTGGCGGTCGCCAGATTTGGAACCCCCGCGCGGCGGACCGCCACGGCGTTCACCGCCGCCACCAAAGCCACCACCGCCTTCGCGGCGCGGGCCCCGGCGTTCGCCAGGCTTGCCGCTGAACTGACGTTCGGGCTTCACCCCTTCATTACCGGTGAATTTTGCGAATTTGTTAGCCTCGGTCTTTCCTTGCGCCCACGAGGGTTGGAACAGGTTGTCGAGATTCAGATCTAGGTCTGCGATATTGCTCATGTAAAAAAAGCCCCGACAGGCGGGGTTGTTATTCCAGAATATCATGGATTGATACGGCACTGAAAGCAAGCGGGTAAGCGGGAAACCTTGGCCGCGCTTACCAGTAACGATTGGTATTTACTTGGATGATCTGCAAGCTCACAGTAATTTCGCCATCAATTTAAATGAATTCGCTGGCAATCCTTATGGGCGGGTCGTTGATGATGGGCGCCGTCATTGCCACGGCGGCAGGAATTGCCCGTTACAGCAAATTTTACCGGCGGGAGCTGGCCGAGTCCGGAAACCGGGAACTGGCCTTGGATGGTTTACGCGGCATGGCGGCATTGATGGTGGCAGTCTATCACGCCGCGCTGTCCAGCACTTGGCTCGCGACCGGAGTATGGGGCGATGCCCGAAACCCGATTTTACAGTTATTTGGACCGCTGGGGGTGATTATCTTTTTCATGCTAACGGGGCATCTTTTTTGGGGCAAAGCCCGGGCCGCGAATGGGAAAATGAACATTGTGAAATTATGGCGGGGAAGATTATTTCGCATCGCCCCTCTGTATTTGTTCAGCCTGCTGGTCATCCTGCTGGTGGCGGCGACCGCGACCGATACCCGCTGGCTGGCGCTGGAAAACTGGAAACCTTTGCTCCGGCTGCTCTCGCTGGGGGCCTTGATCTGGCAAAACGCGGGCCAGACCGACTTTACCGTCTTTAATGCCGGGGTAACTTGGACACTCCATTATGAATGGGCCTTTTATCTGATGCTTCCGTTTATCGCCTGGCTGGCGCCCGGTCGGAAAATTTTTGGATTAGCCATCATTGCGTACATGCTGGTCTGGGTCGGTCGCTGGCATGAGATCAATCTCCAAGCCGGTATGTATTTTATTTTTGGCATGCTTTGTCCGGTGTTGCTGGAAGATTCCACATTGCACTCCCGATTCCGCCGCCCGATCGCTGCGGGTCTGGCATTGTCAGCAACCGCATTATTATTGTGGGTTTTGGCCGGCCGTGATTCGTTTGTCAGTGAACATTCGATCTCCCTTGCGGGTGCCGTTTTCCCCTTGTTTTTTGCCGCCGCCGCCGGCAACCGTTTTTTTAATTTCCTGACGCATCCAGCCATTCGCTGTTTGGGGGCCATCAGCTTCAGCTTATATTTGCTTCACGGCATCATCTTCCGCCTGGTGTTCCATATTTTAAAAATGAATGGATTAACCAGCTTAACGCAGTGGGATCATTGGTTCATCCTCATCGCCACGGCGATTGCCACCACTTTGCTTTGCGCGGCCACCTATCGCTGGATTGAATTCCCGTTTTTATCCAAAAGTCACAAAAAGTCCCAGCCGGCGGCTGGCCTTTGCCCGGAAACTGATTTAAAAAAATCCAGGAATGGTTAAACCGCCAACCGAATTAATTCAGCAACGTCTCCGACTGTCATTTCCCTTCCACCGGCACCGCCGCACGAACAGGGGAATTTATCCGGCTGTTCAAATCGGAAACATCTTCAGCTCGTAAATAATAATACCGGTGGGGATACACATGAAATTTCTTAGTGGAACGGAAGGGGTCCCATTTAGGGATGGTAAGATTCAAGTGGAACTTAACGTTGAACCCCTCCATCGAATCAGGACCAATCAAATAGACATCGCCTGGACGCAATGCCTCATCGGTTGCCAGGGCTTTGGGAAAGGGGGCGGAAAAACTCCAGTCCAGGAATCCGGCTGGAATTCGATAGTCAAAAAGATAGCGCGCGGTTTGGGAATCAATCAACACCGGATGCTCCGAGGTTGAACGGAGTGCCTGAACCGTGTGGGGATCGCCTCCCTTATCCGCCTTGATCGCGTTGCAGAGGATCCCAGTGGCATAAATCATTATTCGGCTGCTGGCCAGCAGCAATCCGCCGGTCAGCAACAGGGGAAGCAAAACCGCAAAGCGGGACCGAAAAATTTTCATTCCAGTGACGCAGGTAAATAACAGCATCAGAATAAAAAACCAAAGCCCGCCATGTCCCAAGGCCCCCAAGCCGGCCGTCACCAGCATGGCGGCGATCAGATAAAAATTGATGTGCATCAGGCGGTGGCTGCGCCAAACCACTATCAATGGCGCGGTTGCCAACCCGAGCAGGACGAGGGGCCGCTGGATGATGCTCAAACTTTCAAAGAAATGCCACAATGCGGCGATTCTATTCCCTCCAACCCTCCCCGCTGCCGTAAAATGATAAGTCTGCCAGAACTCCAAATAACGGAAGCCAATCATGGTTGACAGTGCAACCAGCACCAGCAGCAGTGCCGCCGCCGCCAGCACCAGCACCCGGCTGAACGGGGTGATTTTCTGCCGCAGCTGAACCAAGGCTGCCACCACCAGGGCGCCACAGATAAAACTTATTCGCGAAGCGACCGAGGCACCAAGAATCATCAGGCAAAAACCAACGAACACGCCAGCACGCCGCACGTTGACCAGTTCAAGCAACGCCCAACCGCCCATGGTCAACGCCACCGCCAGTGATTCCGGCCGCAATCCCTCCGGTAGAAAAGCCGCCGCCACAGCCAATGGCAGCAGCCATTCAAGCCAACCTGGGGACTGATGCTGGCGCAAAATAATCGAGGTCGCCCCGCAAATCAGCACATACATCAACCATTGAAATCCAAGCAAGGCAGCCGTGCTTACGCCGAATATTTTGAGCCAGCCCGCCAAGATGAAAGAAAAGGCCGGCGGGTGGACAAAATAAAAATGGCTGGGGTACAGTTGCCGCGCCAGCAGTGGGTTGGAAAAGTCTCCGCCTTGCACCATGTGAATGGGAGTTCCAACAAAAAACAAGTCATCCATGTGCGGCTTGGGATAATCCAGCCAAAACAGCACCGCAAAAAATAGCACCGCAAACGCAAAGGGGAGACTTGAAAATCGCCCGGCGGGCAGGATGGAAGCCTCACGGGATGAGTCCACACATTTCGTCTCTGTGATTGATCGCAGGGCCGGCCAAATCAAGGTGTTTCTCCGTCTCGCCCGCCTTCATTTTTCCGGAACCGCCGCCGCGCGCTTGACCATGATGGCCTCGATGATTTTCTTGGCGAGCTCCGGTTTTTCTTCGAGCGCCTTTTTGGCAGCGTCGCGGCCCTGACCGATAAGCGCGCCTTCGAATTGCAAATAGGCGCCTCGTTTATCCACCACGCCGCAATCGATGCCCACGTCGAGGATGCTGCCTTCCTTGTCAATGCCGTGGTTGTAGATGATGTCAAACTCCGCTTCCGCAAACGGCGGCGCGACCTTGTTCTTCACGATCTTGACCCGCGTGTGGTTGCCGTAAACGTTGCCAGCAGCATCTTTAAGCTGATCTTTGCGACGGATGTCCATGCGCACGCTGGCGTAAAACTTCAGCGCTTTGCCGCCAGGAGTGGTTTCGGGGCTGCCAAACATGACGCCGACTTTTTCACGGAGCTGGTTGGTGAAAACACACGTCGTCTTGGACTTGGCGAGAATCGCGGTGAGCTTGCGCAGCGCCTGACTCATCAAGCGCGCCTGCATGCCCATCGTGGCCATGCCCATTTCACCGTCGAGTTCCGCTTTCGGCACCAGCGCGGCGACGGAATCAATCACGATCACATCGAGCGCATTCGAGCGGGCGAGGGTTTCGCAAATGGTCAACGCCTCTTCGCCAGAATCCGGCTGGGAGACAAGCAAATCATCCAAGTTCACGCCCAATTTTTTGGCGTAGCCGGGATCCAGCGCGTGTTCCGCATCAATGAAGGCCGCCAGCCCGCCCGCTTTTTGAGCATTGGCGATGACGTGGAGCATCAACGTGGTTTTGCCGGAAGATTCCGGGCCGTAGATTTCAATGACGCGGCCGCGCGGCAGGCCGCCGACACCCAGCGCGAGGTCGATGGCCAGCCCGCCGGTCGGGATGACTTCGATTTTTTTCTGCGCCCGGGCGTCACCCAGGCGCATGATCGCGCCGTCGCCGTAGGCTTTGGTGATGGATGAAATTGCAGCATCCAGCTCGCGTTCGCGCGTCGCCGCCGCTTTGGAATCAACGGTGGCAACAACAGCTTTTTCGGTGGGTTTTTCGGTGGATTTGGCAGCCATAAAATTATTTTAGTTCTTGGTTGGTCGAGAAATGACGTTAGTGAAGTTCGTCAAAATAGTCAAAGCAGTTCAGTTTTTGGTTTAGGGCTAAATCCGGTTGTAATCTGGTTGGTCATTTCAAGCGATTATGCCAGCGATGGTAGGACAATGGCTGTCCAACCGGATCAAAAGCTTCAATTGCTTTTTGCCCCTGAAAATCGAAACAATGCGCCCCAACCAATGAGGAAACTCAAGCCACCGACCGGCGTAACGGCTCCCAGCCAATGAAGATTGGTTATCGCCAGTAAATATAGCGAGCCGGAAAACAGGATGATGCCCGCAAAAAAACTCCACCACGCCGTGGTCGCTAACGGCTTTCGCTCCGCCAGCACAAACAGCATCACGGCGTGAATGAAGTGATAGAACACGGCTTTTTCCCAAATTGACGCCGTGCCATTCTGCGCAAGCAGATCTTTCAAGCCATGCGCGCCGAAAGCACCAAGCGCCACGGCCATCAGCCCAAGCAGAGCGGCGATGCGCGCGGTGACGGCGGCGTTCATTTTGACTCCACCGGTTTTTCCGATGCCGCGCGGCGGCGCAGCTCACGTTCGAGAAAGGTGTCCTCCGGCGCGGTCTGCCACGCAGTCAACCAGAGTCGGCCAAGAAGCTGGCCGCTTTTGATGAGCTGGCCTTCCAGAAACGCCCGGCCTTCCGCGCCACGATTATCCTGGTTGGACAATTTTCCGTCGCGATCCAGCTGGAAGAGCGGTTCCACCAGCTGGTGGGCGGCCACAATAAAATTCACCGCCGTCTGAAAAATACCGTTAGGATCGTCTGCCACCGGAATTTTTCCCGCCGGCTGGATTTTTGCGGACAATTTTTTAACGTCAATGCCGCCGGTCTTGCTGAAAAATCCGCCGTCAATCCACCCGTGAAACCCAAACGACGTGGTGTAATGATTCGGGTTGTTGTTCGTCGTCCAGCCGTGATGATACATCGTCGTGTGCAGCGGCTGGCTGGCGTCGCCGACGAAATGCCCCATCACGCCCATGACGTAAATGATGTTTTGCCGGGCGTTGGAGATTTCCTCCGCCGTGCCGCCGAATTTTTCCAGGGCATTGAGCGAGGCGAAGCCGGATTGCAATTTTTCGAAATATTCGGTGATCGCCCACGGCAGAAAACCACTTAATTCACGAGTGTGGTCGGCGTTGTGCGCGGGATCAATCGCCGGAAATTTTCCCGGATTCGCCGCCCGGGCCTTCACGATGGCGGCCACAAAATCGTAGCGCAACGGCGGCAAGGTAGCCGGCGTCAGGCCGTAAAGTCCCAAGTCCTCCAGATCGAGATAGTGATCCGTCCCGCTGGCATGGCCGAGCGCCAGCCCCGTGCCTTGTCTGGTACTGGTGACGTTGCGCCAGCGGTCGGCCTCGCCCGCGAGAAACGCGATGCGGTCGCGCGCCACCGGAGCCAGCACAAACGCCGGGAAACTTTCCGGCAGCGACGCCAGCGCCAATTCGTTCACCGCACGATGGCCTTCGTAATCCCACGCGCCCGCCGGGAGCGACAAGGCAACGACTGCAAACAATGTTCCGGCAAACTTCATATTCATGATGACTTCGAGTTTCTGGAGCCTAGCGAATTACCAGCGATGGCAAAACATAATTCCCAATCCTGCAAAAAACCGTGTCATCCGCGCCCAATTGTGGTTTAATTCTCCCCGCAAAATATGGATTCCAAAAAACTGGCACTGTTGTGCCGCGAACTGGCCGACAATAAAAAAGCTGAAAATATTCTCGTGCTGGATGTGCGCAAGCTCTCATCAGTGACGGACTTTTTCGTCATCGCCTCCGGCACCAGCCAACCGCACCTGCGCGCCATCGTGGAGGAAATCCACAGTCAGCTGCGGGACGACCATGATTTGCGCCCGACGCGGACGGATGGGGGCGGTTCCGGTTCGTGGGTGGTTTTGGATTATTTTGATGTGATTGTCCACGTCATGCACACAGAAACGCGAACGCGCTACGATCTCGAAGGGCTTTGGGGCGACGCCAGACCGCTGAAACCAGCGAAAGCCCGCAAGAAAAAAACTCCGGCGGGAAATTAATCCCACCGGAGTTGGTCAGATTCAAAGTTCAGGCTTCGGGATTGGGCTGCTTTTCGGGAATCGCCTCCGAGGCTTTCACCATTTCGTCCACGAGCTGCTTAAATTCCGCCAACCCCGTGGACGGAATGATGATGGTATCACGCCGGCCACCGACGTCTTCGGTGATGCGAAGAAAACGGCCGCGCGGATTTTCTTTCAACGTGAAAACGAAGTTTTTCCGTTCAATCTGCACCTCGGCGCTTTTAAGCGTATCTTCGTTGACCGGCGGGCGCGGCTGCTGGTTGTATTTTGGCGCACCATAACCCTGCCCTTGATAAGGGCGGCGACCGTATGGCGATGGACGTTCGTTGGATATCATATCTTTCCAATCATGTTTTTCACGATAGGAAAAACTCGTCTAAATCGGCCAGTTGTCAATCGCAAAAAACGCTATTTTGCCGCTAACCTCTGCAGGTAGCGGCGAAATCAATCAACGACTGCATTTTAGACGCCAGTGACCAAGCCGGCAGGCTTAAAGAATATTTGCCGCCAGTTCCGCCAATTCAGAACGTTCGCCTTTTTGCAGCTCGATATGCGCGGCAATCGCCTGGTCGCGAAACCGGCTGATGACGTAGTTAAATCCATTCGACGATGAATCCACATACGGATTGTCAATCTGGTAGGGATCGCCGGTAAAAATAATTTTCGTGCCGCTGCCAACCCGCGTCACAATGGTCTTGGCCTCCAGCGGCGTCAGGTTCTGCGATTCGTCAATGATCATGAACTGATTCGCGATGCTGCGCCCGCGGATGTAGCTCAGCGCCTCCACCACGATGCTGCCGCTGCGCATCAAATCGGCCGCGCGACGATGGTCATGGCCCATGTTCAAATCACTCAACATCTCCAGCGCGTCGTGAATCGGCTGCATCCACGGCGCCAGCTTTTCATCGAGCGAACCGGGCAAAAAGCCGAGCTCCTTGCCCATTGAAATCGTCGGCCGCGCCACGACCAGCCGGCGAAACTCACGGTCATTCACCACGCGCTTCAGGCCGGCGGCCATCGCAATCAAAGTTTTTCCCGTGCCCGCCTTGCCCATGAGCGTGACGAGTTTGACGCGATCGTCGAGCAAGGCATCGAGCGCGAAATGCTGCTCGCGGTTGCGCGGCTTGATGCCCCAGACGCCTTCGCGACAATCATGGATCGGGATCAACTTGGTGCCGGTGGGATCCACCTTGGTCAGCGCCGCCTTCTTCGGGTTCGATTCATCGGTGAGCGTGCAATACTCGTTCGGAAAATATTGTTTGCCATTGTCCAGCACCAACTCGCCCTTGGCGCGGAACGCCACCATTTTCTCCGCCGACACGGTCAACTCCACCATGCCGGTGTAAAGATCGGTGATGAACACCCGATCGGTTTCATAATCCTCGGCATATAAACCCAGCGCATCGGCCTTGATGCGGAGGTTGATGTCCTTGGAAACGAGAATCGTCGCGTTCTTCGGTTGCGATTTCTGAATGTGCATGGCCAGCGCCAGAATCCGATTGTCCACCGAGTCCTTGGGGAAAATCGTTTCGCCGTGGCCGTTTTTTTCGAACGCAATCTTCAACTGGCCGCCGTTCGGCAAATCCACTCCGGCGCTCAAGCTGCCCTCGCCGCGAAAGCCGTCCAGCATCCGCGAAACCGTGCGCGCATTGCGGCCCAGTTCGGTGGATTCGCGTTTGAAGCGGTCAATCTCCTCAATTACCTCGATGGGAACAAGGACGTTGTTTTCCTTGAAATTGACGAGTGAATTCGGGTCGTGGAGCAGGACGTTGGTATCGAGAATGTAGTTTTTCACAGGTAGAAAAAGCCGACGGTGGGGTTTTCGCCGCACACGCGGCGCTGGGTTGAAGATTTGGCAAACAACATCAAAATATTCCCTGGAACTTTTCCAAATTGTTTCGTTCGCATGCCGTTACTGTCAACGAAATTCAACTTTGTCACTGAAATGTTGCTGGAAAGGTCAATTAGAGTGGGAATCCGCGGTTCTCGTCCGGCATCACGACTTCGCGCCGCAAAGCTGGTTTTTCCGCCACCGCGGCCGGAATTTCAGGCTTGGTTTCCGCCGATTCTGGAGGTGGTGCAGGAAATTGGGGTTCAGCTTTTTCTGGATCAACCGCTTTTTCCTCCAGCGGAACATTGGTGCTTTCTATTTCCGTCACCGCCGACTTGGGTTCTCCCAGCGCGACTTGGGCGGGACGGTTGACCAGCGCCAGCATCGAAATGGACGAGGCGGCTTCGCGTTCGGCTTTTTCAATGCGTGCAAATTCGCCGTAGATGCCAGCCAGCGCCGGCTCGTCGCACAGCGGCAGTTCCTGACCCGTACCGGTGCGCATCGCCTGCAAAATATCGTAGGCATTGATGGCGTCGAGCGGCCGCGCGGGCACGAACGCCGCCTCGGCGCCCGCCACCTCGGTGACAAGCCGGGTGGCCGTGAGCGTGCGCAGCACGGACTGCGTGAGCCGGCTGGGAATGCCGAGCTCCGTCGAAAGCTGACCGACCGTCACGGGGCGCAAGCCGTTCTGGAAACGCTGGCCGAGCGCGGTCATCAGCCGCAGCGCCACAAACTCGCGCCCGCGCTGGTTGACGTTGTCGGCCAGGCGATCCTGCAAATAGGCGGCGCGATTTTGATACGCGTAGGCGATTTGCGCGCCGAACAACAGAATGACCCACGAGAAATAAAGCCCGACCATGAACACAGGCAGCAGGTAAAGACTGCCATAAATTTTGTTGTTGGTGAGCACGCGGGAGACGAACAGATAGCTGAAGACGTTGTTCAGATGCCAGAGCGTGCCGGCCATCGCGCCGCCCACGAGCGCGGCGGAAAATTTCACCCGGGTGTTAGGCAGCAGTTGATACACGAACGTGAAAGCCAGCCACAGCACCAGCAGCGGCAAAAGCTGGAAAACAATTTTCCCGACCACCGGCGTGGAGGCGATGAAATCCTTCGCGGATTGAAACTGCGAGCCGCCGGCCAGGCCGAGGGCGGTGACGAGCAGCAGCGGACCGAGCAGGATCGTCGTGGAATAGAGCTGCACCTGGGTCAGCCAATGGCGGCCGCGGGTCACGCCCCAGATGTCGTTGAACGTCTCCTCGATGCGGCCGAGCAGCGAAATGGCGACAAACACCAGCAGCACCATGCCGGTCGCGCCGAGTGCGCCGCTTTGTGTTTTCTGCACAAAAACCCAGATTTGCCGCGCCAATTCCTTTTGCGCACTCACCGGCACCGCGCTGGCGGTGGCGTTGGTGCCGATGGTGGCGACGAGATTGGTTGTGATTTCATTGGTGCCGTTGTTTTCCAATGTCACCGCCGGATGGTTGGTGACGATGGTCACCACATGGGAATCGGCGGCGGTGGCGTTGGTGCCGATGGTGGCCGGGGGCACGAGCGCGCCGGCGAGTTTTTCGATGGCGTGCTGGAACTGCTCCTCGCCCTGGTTTTTGAGCAGGCTGCTCGTCACACTTAACGCCACCACCAGCAGCGGAATCAAGGCGATGAGCGTGGAATAGGACAGCGCCGACGCGCGCACCAGGCAGCGCTGCCGGATGAACTGGCGCGTGACCAGCACCCAGAAATGGACGAAGCGTTCCAGCCGGTTTTCGAGCAGAAAAATTTCATCCTCCGCGTCGGCGCCGGCACCGGAAAGGATTTTGATGAGCCGTGAAATCCGTTTGTTCACCATGTTGCTGTCACGCTAACAAAGCGGGCGGACAAGTCAACGGCTCCGGAGACTTGGCGGCGGGGGAATTGTTGCCATACATTTTCCGGAGCGCCTCCTCAACTGAGGGGCCGGTCCAGTAGCCCGGCCGGTCTTCCGGCCGTTTCCGGCGGCAGGGTTCATCGCCGAAAGGCATGCCGGTGGCGAGGCATTTCAATTTGAAGGCCAGCTCCGTGAGCCGGCAGATTTGCGCGACCGACACTTGACGCCGACGCGGATTGGAGGCCAGTTCGAGCCAGCGTTTCGAGGCTTGAATGACCTGATGCGCGAGGAGAAATTCCTTGATGCGGAACTGCTCCAGATCCGACTTAGAGGTGGAGATGGCGGCGCAGATCACATGATCCAAGGCATCCTGAGTAGCGTCGGCAAGGCGGTTTTCGAAGGCGGCCACGCGGCCGGGCCAGTTGAATTTTGCCGACAGGCGGCGGATGGCACCGAGGGAACGGCCGGTTAGTTCGGCCGTGGCGCGATGAGAGCGGCGACCCCTGAGCCGCAGGTAGGCGGCAAAGGCGGTGAAGTCGGCGGGGGATTCACCGGGCTGACGCTGCCAGAGACGGGGAGGCATATTAATTACGATTTTCGATTGAGGACACTGCGCCAAAAAGGCGCAACTTGTGTAAGTGGTTGATAGAGCATCCAAAACTGAACCGTTTCTGGACCGTGGAGAGGCATAATTTCAGGGGTCATTTTTTACACGAATGGGCGTATCCAGCGGAACATCGCTCAACGGTTCATCCGGGCCGAGGTGATAAGCTTTGCGGATGGCCTCCTCCCATTCGGGAGCGAGTGCCGGGGGCGACGGTTGCGGACCGCCGCCACAGGACGGCGGCGGGAACCAGTCCGGATGCGACTGGTGGAAACGGATCAAGGATTCCAAGGCGGAGGCCAGTTCGGCGAATGGATTCGGGCGCGAGTGCAAGCGCGGCCCCAAACGGGAGCGCGGACGATCGACGCCCCGCCAGTTTTGGCGGGTGGACTTACGGGTTCCAGACCTGGATGCGGTCGGCATATTCATCCTCCGGAATCTGGTCCACGGCGCTGACGAAGCGCATCGGGCCGGCCTCTTTTTGCAACCGGCGCTGCAGGCTTTCGACATGAGTCAGCAGGCGTCCGGTGGACAGGGTGGCGAGGTCGCGTTTGGCGAGTTCGGCCTCGGCGGCGCGAAGCTGTTCGCCCAGCTTCCGCATGCGCGACTCGCCGGTGGCAAGGTGCTCGTGCAAACGGTTTTCCCGCTCGATGGCGATGAGGTTGGCGATGGTGTGCTGGTGCCGGCGGCTCCAGTCGATGAGGGTGTTTTTGGCGACATTGAGTTCGGCGGCAATACGGGTGAACACCCAGCCTTGAACGCGCAGTTCGATGAAGCGCTGAACGGTTTTATCGTTGTGCATATGGTCCTTTCCCGGTTCACGCCGCGCGCGCGGCGACCACCGTCCACCACCCAACACCCGCCGGCCGCCCGGCCGGCGCGTCTGGTGTTTAGCAGCATCGGACACAGGCTAAGGGCTGGCGGCTGCCCGCGCAAGCCTATTTTTGTACATATTATGTTATATACATTAATATAAAACAAAAGATCCGCCAATGGGATTATTTTGCGCCCAGCGCTGCGCCGACGGCGGTTTTAATCTCTTCGCCGCGCAGGTTTTGGGCGATGATCTTGCCGTCCGGGCCGATCAGGAATAGAGACGGGATGCCGCGCACGCAGTAGTCCTTCGCCACGGTGTCCTTGCTCCAGTCGCCAAGGAATCCCTGCAGCCACTTGATCTCATGGGTCTGGGCGAATTTTTTCGGGAGGCCGATGCTCTGGTCGAGGCTCAGGCTGATCATCACGAAGCGCGGGTCGCTGCCGTAAGCATCGTAGGCGGCCTTCAGGTGCGGGGTCTCGGCCACGCATGGTCCGCACCACGTCGCCCAGAAATCCAGCAGCACATATTTGCCGCGGAAAGCGGACAGCTTGAGCGGCTGGCCGTCGAGC
This sequence comes from uncultured Verrucomicrobia subdivision 3 bacterium, assembly GCA_903922735.1. GTDB lineage: Bacteria > Verrucomicrobiota > Verrucomicrobiia > Limisphaerales > UBA11358 > UBA11358. The sequence continues at coordinate 21,673 of CAIXUZ010000062.1, read as the reverse complement.
GTCTTGACGCTGAACTCGGGCGCAAGGTCGCCAATGTTCAGATGTTTCACCGCCTTGATCAGGACTTCGCCAAGGTCGAAGGGCGCATCGGCGGCGCTGGTGGCGCTTTCGGGAATGACCACCTCGCGGCTGGCCATTTCCGCCACGGCGCCGGCGGGTCCCCAGAAACTGCCGGATAAAGTGTATTTGCCGGGCGCGATGGATTCACCGCGCAGCGTGCCGTCGGCTTTCATCTGCAACTGCCCGCCTCTACGCTGCGCCGCGATGAATTTCTTGCCGGCTTCGGTTTTCATCCAGCTCTTATACCATTCCTGAACTTTTTCCGGTGAGTCCAGTCCTTCCGGTACCGGCGGCGGCGTCATCGCCGGACTAAGAGAAATGTTGCCCTGTTCCAGATTCACTTCGGCGGGCAGGCCGGCCTCTTTTTTCCAGCGGCCGGTCACGTCGCGGCCTTCGAGCGTGACTTGGATGACGTTCGTGCCGCCGGGTTTCACTTCGAGCGACTGCAGTTCCTTGTAAGACCAGGAACGATCCGCCATCGGTTGCTTCAGTTCAATGCGGTTGATTCCCGCCGGGACGTTCGGGAAAACAAAATGTCCCGCTGCATCCACCGTCACCGGCGTCCTCATCCACACGTTGCGCTGTTCCGCGCCGTCGCCGAGGAAGAAATACAATTCGCGATCCGGTAACGGCCGGCCGTTGCGCAGCAGGGTGCCTTCCACGCGTCCCCACGGCTGCAAGGTCAGCGTGAGGCGGTTGGTAAAATCAGCTTTGGAAACGAGCGCAAAGCCGACGGGTGAGGCCGCAGCGAGGTTGAAGTTGCCGGTCTGCGGCGGCAGTTCGAAATGGCCGTCGGCGTCCGTTTCAAAACTATCGGCGGCGCGGTTTTGATTGCTCAGATCCGTCCCGTCCAGTTGCAGGTAATCCCGCGCGCCGGCCAGATACACTTTCACGCCGGCGGCCGGTTTGCCGTCCGCGGTCTTGACCGTGGCGATGGTGGCGGGAGTTTTTTTCAACTTTACATCCCAGGTCACCACGCCTTCGCCGGGCTTGATGGCGCGGGACTGCGCCGGCGCGTAGCCGGGCGCGGAAATCTGGAAGACATAATCATACGGCTTTGTGCTGATGACGATCGGGCTGTCGAAAAGGACTTCGTAATGGCCGTCCTTGCCCGCGCTGGCCCGGTATTTTTCCAGCCGCGCGCCGTCGCTTTCGGGCCAGCCGGGCGTGAAGGTGAACCTGGCCAGCGGCGCGCCGCTGTCCGCATCGGTCACGGAACCTTTCACGGTGAGCGGACTGCCGAGCGTGAAGGTGACCGTGTCGGTGGTGCCCGACTGGACCATCTGCCATTCCAGCGCCATGTAGCCGCCCTTGCGGATAGAGAGGCGCACTGCTTCGGCGGGCGCGGAATCCCAGGTGAATTCCCCGTTCGCGCCGGTCTTCGTTTTCCATTCAATCGTACGGCCGCCGGACATGCGGTTCCGGTTCGCCACCAGGCCGTCATACGAAACCTCCGCGCCGGCGAGCGGTTGGCCGGCGGCATCCACCACGCGGCCGCGGACCATCTGGCCGGGTTTCAAAACCACCGCCAGCGGCGCGTTGCTGGCCGCGACGGAAATGGTGAGGAATTGCGGGGCCAAGCCCTTGGCGCTGACGGTCAGGTAGTTTTCGCCGCGGCCGAGATTTTTCAAAGTGAAATTTCCCTGCTCATCCGTCTCGGATTTGATGGCCCCGCTCATGTAACGGTCAAAGCCAACGAACAGCGCCGCATTAACCACGGGCTTGCCCGTCTCGTCGCGGACCGAGCCGGACAATTTGCTGCCGCGAGTCATGGTCAGCACCGCCTGGCCGCCGTAAAAATCCGCCGAGCGGATGTGCGCGCCCTGCATTCCGCGCTTGTGCGCGCCGTCCGCAAGAAATTGCGCCTGCGGAAAATCCGGGTGCGAAACGGTGATGCCAAAATCCTGGTAATTTTCCGGCAGCCCTTGGATGCGCCATTGGCCGGCGGCATCGGTCACGGTAGAATCGTTCGCCAGATGAATCTGCTCGTCGAGATTGCCGAAAGAAAAGTTGTTCAGCTGTATCTGCGCGCCGGCCACCGGTTTACCGTCCGCGTCCTGCACGAGGCCCTGGATGGACGCCCTGGCTGCTCCGAGGCGGTAGGTGATGGAATCCGGGATGGCTCCACTCTGCCAGTTGCCATAGCGGCCGAGATAGCCCGCCTTGCTCACCTGAACTCCGAGATGACTCGTCTGGCTGACCGGATATTTTACCTGCGCCACGCCGTTCGTCGAAGTCAGAATGGGATCGGCCACCACGCCCGCATTGTCAATGCTCATGGACGGATTGACTTCCGCCCCAACGATGGGAGCGCCGGTTTCCTTGTCCACGACCAGCACCTTCAAAGTTCCGTCAAATGGGTATACGGGCTGGTTCAAAGGCAGGCCCGCCGTGACTTCGCGATGCGGATCGCTCCTGGACACCGTGGCCGCTTCCAGCACATAAGACGCGCGGCTGCGGGTAGAAATAATATCCATGCTCACGACCTCCCGATCGGGAAACGGATTGCGCAGCATGCTTTTGAACAGGCGATGGGTGCCTTTCCAGGGAGCCGCGCCATTCACGCCGCGCCAGATGATTTTGGTGTCCGGGTCGGCAATGATTTCCCGTTCTTCCGACAACAACCGGGTGCAGTCAAGGACTTGATAATTGTAACGCATTTCGAAGTCGTGACTGGTGCCGTCCGCGTAATGAAGGCGGAGAATGGCGACCGGACAGCCATTATACTCCCGCCATTGCACGCTGTGCATCAGGTGCAATTCGTCAAACTTCCGCCCGATTTTGATGCCGGTGACTTCCATTTTGGAGACGCTGTGGGCGACGCTGTTCCGGTCGGCGTTGTCCTTGCCGTGAAGAATGCATTCGCCGCCCAATTCAAACGGCAGCCCGTCGACCACCTGGTGACCGGTAAAAAGACCGCTCTTGGTGCGGCCTTTGTATTTTTTCACATAATATGGCGTCAAGTCCACGACACACGGCAGCGAGTTGTCGGCGACATTGGCCGTTGTGGCGACGGTGGTTTTGTCCGTCTGCGCGTTCGCCGATCCGGTCGCCGCCAGCACTCCGGCCAGCAGCAATGCCCATACGGCATGGCAAAGTTGCGTTGTCCGGACCCGGATCCCGTTTGAGGTTTGCATGATTATTTCCTGTTTTATTGGTTGCTGGTGAAGGTTGACTTTCGAAGTTCTAAATTTGTTCCCGTGCCCTTTGCTCGTGGCAGGGCAGGCGTCAGGGTCGTTTTTTCAATTTTCATAAACAGGCAAATTCATTTTCTTTCAAAAAATCTACAAACCAGCAGAACGCCCAGCCCAAAAGCAATCAATCCGCCAACGATCAAGAATCCGCACAACCACATGCTGCCGTTGTTGAATCCGATGTAAATGCTGCTAAAAAATAGCGCGAGGCCGGTCAGTCCAAGGAGCGAACCCTTGAGGAGTTTGGCAATGCTAAAATCTTCGGATATTTTCATGGTTAGCGGCCGTTTAGTTGATGCCCAGTGTTTTAAATGCAACGTATAGCGTTGGATTTGTTGTCTGTGATGCCAGAAGTCTTTCCAGACGGGTGGCAATGTCAATGGCGAATAAGGAGGCGAGGCAGTGGGCGGTGGGAGGTGGGCAGAAGAAGGACCACGGACTACAGACCACTGATCACGAGAGCGGAGGGCGGAGGTCAGCGGGGACATAATGGGGAATATCGAACATTCAAAATTCAGGGGGAGTTTTTAATTTAAGTTGTTATTTTTTAGTTGGGATGGGTCGCGCGAAGATCGCGAAGGAGGTGAAGGCAAAGCGGAAACATCCAACATCCAATGGCGGCGCTCGGCCGAGACCCCGCTACGACATTCAATATCCAAGCGGGGGGCCAAGTTGGGGCATTTCCATCAATCCTGAAGGCCAGCGAATACGGGCCTAAAAGCAGCGCGGCGTCATTTCTTTCAATACTCTAACTGCCCGATTGAACCGGGGAAAACCACACGGCCCGCTTCAGGCCAGCCTGCCGTAGCGGCGGAGTTGCGGCCAGATCCACGCCACCGCTGCCACCACCACGATGGTGCCGAACCCGCCCACCACGGTGGATAAAATCGTCCCGGTCGCAATCGAGTTCGCCATCATCGGCCCGAACAGTTGCGCGGTGAAACCGGACTCAAAACTGCCCAGCTCGTTCGAGGTGCCGATGAAGAGGCTGTTCGCCGCCGAGACGCGCCCGCGCTTTTCATCCGGGGTCAGCACCTGCACCAGCGTGGCGCGGATGACGACGCTGACGTTGTCCACCGCGCCGCACAGCGCCAGCAGCCCGAACGCGAGCCAGAACCACACCGCCGCCGGCGCGGGGAAGTAGCGGCCGAGGCACTGCTGGTTCACGAGGCCGAACAGCATCGTCGCCACGCCGAAAATCGCCACGCACCAGAGCATGGCGCGCCCGGCTTTTTCCATCGTGGGCCGGTGCGCGATGATCAGGGTGCACACCAGGGCGCCGGCGGGCATCGCCGAGCGCAGCAGGCCCAAGCCGTCCGGCCCGCTATTCAAAATGTCCTTCGCGAAGATCGGCAGCAGCGAGACCGCGCCGCCGAGCAGCACGGCAAACATGTCCAGCGTGAGCGTGCCGAGGATGATTTTGTTTTCAAACACGAACCGGAAGCCGGTGACGAGGCTGCGGAAGGTCAGCGGTTCGCGCACGGGGATTTTATGCTCGTGCCGGATGCCCGCGATGAGCAGCAAGCAGATGAGACCAGCGACCAGATTGATGGCATAGACAACCCACGCACCGTGCAGGAGCCAGATGAGCACGCCGGCAACGGCCGGGCCGATGACACAGGAAAGCTGGAAAGCGCCGCTGTTGAAGGTGATGGCGCGCGGGAGCTGTTCCCGCGTCACGAGGCTCGTCACAAACGCCGCGCTGGCCGGCCAGAGAAAGGTTCGCGCCACACCGATGATGCCCAGCAGCGCATAGACCAGAATCTGAAACCACAGGCTGTTTTTGCCATCGGTGAAGGCGGAGACCAGCGTCAATCCCAGGCTGGCGGCGCACAGCGACAGCGTGGAGCCCAGGATGATTTTTTTCCGGTTGAAACTATCGGCGACGTGCCCGGCGGGCAGCGTGCAGAGAATCATGGGAATCATCAGCGCCAGCCCGACAAACCCGAGCGCGAGCGCGGAGCCGGTGCGCTCGTAAAGCTCCCAATCGATGGCCACGACGAGCATCTGCATGCCGGTGGCCGCGATGAACCGCGCCGAAATATACCGACGGAAACCCGCATGACGAAAGACGGCGTAGGGATGCGCGGCCGGCGATTGGGGCACGGGCGGTTCCGGCGGATTGTCTGGCGTCTCGGTTTCGTGCATGAAACTTGCCGGACAATCTAGCGCAAAAACCGTTGCGGTCGAGTTTTGACATAATCCTTGGTCGCCAGCGAGGACGATAAGGCTTAAACTGACGCCGATGAGTGAACCGAAGCAAACTTACCGCTGGCCGTGGCTGGTGCTGGCGGCGGTAGTGCTGGCCATTGTGCTGGCCGTGGTGTGGGTGGGCTTCGCCGTGAAAAAAGTGGAGCAGCAGCGCGACTTCACCCCGCTGCCGAACAGCGGGCCGACGGGTTCAAAGTGATTTTTCCCGGCCGAACTCCGTCTCCAACGGGATTTTCAGCGCGACCAGGAAACTCGGAACCGTCGCCAGAATCACCCAGACGAAGAAGTGCTGGTACCCCAGCCTTTCCTGCAGCCAGCCGCTCCACATGCCCGGCAGCGTGAGACCCAGCGCCATAAAGGCGGTGCACAATGCGTAGTGGGCCGTGGCGTGGGGGCCGCGGGCCATGCGGATCAGGTAAAGCATGAACGCCGTGAACCCGAAGCCGTAGCCGAATTGTTCCACGGCCACGCCCGCGCCGATGGCAAACAGGTTTTCCGGCCGCACATAGGCCAGCCAGATGAACACCGCATCCGGCAGATGAATGGCGAACAGCATCGGCCACAGCCAGAACTTCAAACCGCGCCGCGACACCAGCCAGCCGCCCAGCAACCCGCCGAGCAGGAGCGCGCCCACGCCAAACGCGCCGTAAATCCAGCCGAATTGTTCATTGGTCAGCCCCAGCCCGCCCCGGTCGCGCGCGTCGAGCAGGAACAGCCTGGCCACCGGGAGCAGTTGCGCCTCGCCGAAACGATAGAGCAGCACAAACGCCAGCATCATGACAATTTTCGGCTGCTGAAAAAAACCAGTGAAGGTGGCCATGAAATTCGCGGAGAATTTTACCGCCGGTTTCATGTCGGCGAAATCCGCCACCGGCCGCGGCAGCATCCGGCGGTGATAGATGGCCAGGCCAAAGACAATGCCTGCCGCCAGCGCGAAGGCCAGCAGCCAGGCCGTGACCTGGCTGCCGGTGAGCGCGTGCATTTTGCCCGCAAAAATGACGAGGCCGCCCTGCGCCGCGATGTTGGCCACCCGGTAAAAGGTGTTGCGCACGCCGCTGTAGAGCGACTGGTCGCCTTCGGCCAGCGACAACAGGTAAAAGCCGTCCGCCGCGATGTCGTGCGTGGCCGAGGCAAACGCCAGCAGCCAGAACAAGGCGATGGTGACCGGATAGTAATGCGGCAGCGGCAGCGCCAGCGCCACGCCGGCCAGCACCGCGCCCATAAACAGCTGGGTGACCCAGATCCACAGCCGCCGGGTGTGCAGCAGATCCACCACCGGGGCCCACAATGGCTTGAAAATCCAGGGCAGGCCCAGCAGCGCCGACCAAAACGCCGTGGCGGTGTTCGACACCCCGAGGTTTTTATAGAACACCAACGACACGCCGGTGACCAGCGCGTAGGGCAGGCCTTCCGCGAGGTAAAGCGTCGGCACCCATGACCAGGGAGAAGTTTTTTTGGCGGCGGCCATTTCAGCAACGCGAACTTTAAGGCGGATGGCGGGCGAAGGAAAACTTTTCTTCGTTTCATTCGCGGCGCGGCGCGGCACAATGGGCCGATGATCGGCGCTTTTCTCAACGCCCTCGGCATCCTGCTCGGCGCGCTCGCCGCCCTCGGGTGGCGCGAGCCGTTTTCAGCCCGCACCCAGAATTTTGCCAAGTCGGCGCTGGGGGCGCTCACGGTTTTTTTTGGACTCCGGCTGGTCTGGCAAAATATCGGCGGCCCGGCCAAGACGGTTTTATGGCAACTGTTCCTCGCGCTCCTCGCGGTGTTTCTGGGCCACCTGCTGGGCCGGTTGCTACAATTGCAAAAAATGTCAAATTGGCTGGGCCGCCGTGCGTCCGAACGGCTGGCGGCCGCTCAGAAAAGTCCGCCCGGCAAGCCAATGGATGGTTTCACGGCGGCGACGGTTTTGTTTTGTGCGGCACCGCTGGGAATTCTGGGCGCGGTCACAGACGGATTGACGGGCTACTATTATCCGCTGGCGCTGAAAGCGGTAATGGACGGGATGGCGATGGCCAGCTTTGTTGGATTATTTCGCTGGCCCGTGGCATTGGCCGCGCTGCCGGTCTTCATTTTTTTAACCGCCATCGCCACCGCCGTGAACCTGTTTGCGCTGCCCGGGCTGGCGGGACACCACCTAGTAGAGCCAGTCAACGCTGCCGCCGGCCTGGTGATGTGCGCTATCTCGCTGGTAATTCTGAGCGGGCGGCGCGTGGAGCTGGCCAATTATCTGCCAGCATTGATGGTTGCGCCCGTTTTGGCGTGGTTTATCGGGTAGTTTTCAATTGAGTTTCGCTGGGGAAACTGTAAGGTCATCCGCCGTGAGGAAACGCAAGCCAACCCGCACGGCGCATCAGAAACAGATGCGATTCTTCGTCCTTTTTTTTGGCGGAATCATGATAATTATCATGGTGGCTTTGATGTGGTTACTAAACCGTCCGCACGACACCGGTAATTGATTCACTTCGCACCGCATCGCCGAGCTCATTAACCGAAATCCCGCAATCGGATGGCCGCGAAGAGGCACAAAAGGCACAAAAAAACCGCCGGATTGCGTTTGGAGACTTGAGTTTTATTCACCCCGCGGGTGAGTCATTTTCTCAATGAGAAACCGCGTCAGCGGCAATCTCTTTGCGCCGTTTGCGCTTTTTTGTGGCAATTCAACTGCGGTTTCTAGGATTAACTGGCTTTTCCTGCCGCCGGTCCCGGCGTATGCTGCAGCCATGAATTGCATCGTGACCGCCGGACCGACCATCGAGCGGCTGGACGACGTGCGCCGGCTCACGAATTTTTCCACGGGCCGGCTGGGCACGGAGTTGGCCAATTTTTTCACCGCTCGCGGTCACAAGGTCGCTTTGCTCATCAGCGAATCGGCGACTTACGCGGGCGAACGACGGGCGCAAACGGTGAAAACCTTTTCCACCACGGCGGATTTACGGGCGAAGCTGAAATCTTTTTCCAGGAAAAAGGTGGATGCCGTTTTCCACGCGGCGGCGGTAAGCGATTTTGCCTTCGGAACAATCTTCGCGGAAACCAAGACGGGCGAATTCACCGCGCTCAAAAAAAACAAAAAAATCCCGACGCGGCAGGGCAACCTGCTGGTGGAACTGCTGCCCACGCCGAAAATCATCGCGGAATTGCGCGGCTGGTTTTCGAGGGCAAAAATCATCGGCTGGAAATATGAAGCGAACGGCGGACGCGCGGACGTGTTGCGGGCGGCGGAAAAACAAATGGCGGATTGCGCGACGGATGCCTGCGTGGCCAACGGTCCGGCTTACGGGAAAGGTTTTAATCTGGTGCTAGCCGGCGGCCAGAAGAAACATTTTTCGTCAGCCGCAAAATTATTTTCAGCCCTGGAATCAATCTGACTACGCTTCAAAATGCTTCAGGTGCTTCAGCCCCCATTTCATCGGCAGCCAGCCGACCACGAACGATAACCCGCCAAATCCGGCGATGCTCGCGAACGCCCAGCCGGCGTTCCGCTGGAGGCCGACGACGCCCGTAATGAGCAAGGCGAGCGAGGCGATGATGTAAACGGTGCTCAAGACAAAGCACAGGGTGCCGCCAAAGCCGCTGACGATTTTGTTCGGGTTGGTTTCCCTGACGTTGGGATACAGCACACCGAGTCCGACTGAGAGTCCGTTCAGCGCGAAGGTCATTACCGCCACCACCGCGCCAAAAAACACGACTTCGGGCCAGGACATTTTCAGGAGATAACACGACAGCGTGACAAGGCCGAGCGTGATGGCCAGCGACAAGGCGCTGGCGAGCCAGTATTTGGTTTTGACGATACGCGCCAAGCCCATGGGCGACAGGCCGACAATCCACAGCCGCCGGCCCTCGAGGGAAAATTGCGGAAACACAAAGCGCGTGGTCAAAGAGGCGAGGTTGAACGCGCACGCGCCGAGGTTCAGGAACGCGACGGCGTGAATCCAGAACGGACTCGTGAGCTGGTGCGTAAAGTTGCGGAGGTTGATGATGTAGGCGCCAAGCAGGCCGAAGAACATGACGGACTGGCCCCATTGCGTGGTGTCGCGCCAGAACATCCGCAGATCTTTCACGGCCAGCGCGCGGGTGTCCGGCGCGAGCCAGGGTATTTTTTCAAATGCTTTTTCCAGAAAGCCGGGCCGGGCCGGGTCGCTTTTTGCCGCGCGAAGGAAATTCAACTTGAACATTCCGCCCGACCGGCTTTGCACCGCGGAGGCAGTGTCGTAAAAAATATTTCCAAACCGCGTGAACGCGATTGCGCCGAAAAACAGCGTATTGCTCAACAATACCCCCGCAAAAAACACCGCATCCCGCGTGATGCCTTCCGCCCATTGCAGCACCGAGGCCGAGAGCCAGTAGCTGGGCAGGAACGGAAACATCGTGAAACGCGTCTTGGCGAGGAGTTTGTCGAGCGCCTCCAGCGTGCGCTGGTCGAGCAAAGTGTCGTCCACGGGATTCGCCTTCCACCAAAAGGCGACAAATGCCAGCAGCGTCACCGCCAATAACAAGATGAGAATTTGAAAACTCTTCCGGTCCAAATGTCGCCCGATTGCAATCGCCAGCGCCGCGCCGAATACGCCGGGCAAAATGATGAACAGCCCGATCAACAATACCGTCAGCGGGTAAAAATGCCACGGCACACCACGCACCAGCCCGAACGCCGCCAGCAGCGGCGCAATCAGAAACAAAAACGCCCACGACGCCAGAACCATGGACTCGATGAATTTCCACTGAAAAATCGTCCGGTTGGAAACCGGCAAGGTCAGCAGAAACGCCGTCTCCCGGTTGCGGAAAAGATTGGTGTAGGCGATCACCAGATTGCTCAGCAGCAGCAATGCGAACAAAAAGGCGAAGAGCGTGTAGAGCAGCCGTTCCGTCAGCACCGCACCGAGCCCGGGAAACTTGGCGACAAACTTCATCCCGTGATAAAACAGCTCGAACGCCAGCGCCAGATAGCCGGCGATAAAAATCCCGATGATGCCGGTGAGCAACCGCGACTGTTCACGCACCGCCAGCAGCCGGCGCCAGCCATGAAAGGCGTTCATTCGCAGCAACAACAGCAGCGGCGAAGATTTTATTTGGTTGAAAATTCCCGGCACGCGGCAACAGTAGCTTTCCCCGCCGCCGCCCGCAACTGATGAAAGCCCGCTGCCGGCCCCGGAGGCCTGGCGGAAGATGCGTTTGCGTTCTTCCCAAATAGCTGAAGCCAAACTAGAATCGCACCTAGAAACATCCGGCAGATTCGGGATTTGACCCGGCCGGTCCGTGTTTTGTAATCATTTTCTGATGAACATCCTGGTGGACAACGAATATGTGCGCGTGACCGAGTTGGAGCGATTGAGCGCCGGCAACGGCGCGGAGTTCAAGCAGCTCATCAAACCGCACCTGACGGACGCGTGCCGGGTAGTGGAAATTGACTGCGCGACAATCCGTTTCCTTGACAGCGACGGGCTGGGCGCGTTGATCTGCATCCACAAATGGATCGCGCCGCAAGGCGGCAGGGTGCGATTACGGCAGCCGTTGCCGCTCGTGCGCCAGTTGCTCGAACGGCTGCACCTTGACAAAATCTTTGAGTTCGCACCTTGAATTCCAACTCCATCAGCACCCTGCGCCGCGATTTTCGGAGTTCCCTCCGGATTGAAATACCCTGCGAATTCACCGCCGTCCGTAACGCCACACTGCAGTTGCGCGAGTGGCTGGCGGAGAAAAGTCTGCCCGAAGCCGAACTTGGCGCTTGGGAACTGGCGCTCGTCGAGGCCGGGAACAACGCGGTAAAATATACCGTTGCGGGTTCGCACCCACTGCCGATCGAAATAGAAATCTCCTGCGGTGAACGCGAAGTCGAAGCGCGCATCACCGACCATACGCCGGGTTTTGACTGGCCCAGTGAAGTCAAATTGCCAGACCTGGAGTCGGAAAGCGGCCGCGGTTTGTTTCTCATCAAATCACTGACCGACAGCGTCACTTACCTGCGTCATTCCGGCCAGAATGTCTTGGTGATGCGCCGGGCGCGGCCGGCGGCGGAGAAAGAATCATTGCCGGACGCGGACCGGTTGCAGGCCCGGCTAGCCGAGGCCGAGGCGGCATTGACCGACATGACGGCTGAACTGGCGTCGAGCTACGAAAGTCTGGTAGCGATGTTCCGTTACAGCGCGGAACTCGGCGCGCACACGGACGTGAAGGATTTTTCACGGCGGCTGCTGCGCGACCTGATGCAGATTGCCGAGGCGGATTCCGCCGTGTTGCGGCTGCTTTCCGCCGATGGCAAAAGACTGGAAACCCTCCTGGTGCTGCCGGAGCCGGGCCGGCTGATTTTGCCGCCAGTCGAGCTGGCGGGTGATTTATCCTCCGTGGAAGTCGGCTCGGCGCGCAACCGTCAGGACATCTGGTTTGATCCCACAGAGCCGCTGGACAAGGATGACCCGCTCCGCGCGGTCATGCCGGTGGGCAATGGCATCTGCCACGCCTTTGTCGTGGCGGACCAGCTGGTGGGCACGGCGGCGCTGGGCCGGTTCGCGGCGGACAAGCCGTTCACCGCCGCGCAGGTGAACCTGCTGCACACCTTCATTGATTTTCTGGCGATTCAAATCGTCAATGCCCGGCTGCTCAACGAACGCACCGCCACGCATGTGACGCGGCGCGAACTGGAAATCGCCGCGGAAATCCAGCGCTCGCTACTGCCGGAAACGGTTCCCGCCTGCCGGCCGTTCGAGTTGTCGGCGGCGTGCCAGAGCGCATTGCAGGTGGGCGGGGATTTTTACGACCTCATTTCCACCACCGACGGCACGGTGCTGCTGGTCATTGCCGACGTGATGGGCAAGGGCGTGCCGGCGGCGCTGTTCGCGGCGGTGCTGCGCAGCACCATCCGTTCAATGCCCCAGTTGTTTTCAAAGCCCGGCGAGCTGCTTGGCTCGGCCAACCGCACGCTGTATTCCGACTTGTCGCGCGTGGATATGTTCGCCACGGCAAAAGTCGCTTATCTCAACCCGCAACGGCAGGAAATCATTTCCGCCAGCGCCGGTCATTGTCCGCTGCTCGTGTGGCAGCCCGGTGCGGCGCAGGCCAACGCGCCCGGCCAGTCCGGCTTTCCGCTGGGCATCGAGCAGGACGTCAAATACCCGCAGACGGTAACGCCCCTGCCGCCCGGTGCGGCGGCCCTGCTTTACACGGACGGCCTGACCGAAACGCGCAATGCCGCCGGGGAAATGCTCGGCGAAAAAACACTGCTCCAGCTGCTCACCCAGGCCGCCGCCCACACTGGCGACGCACACGCGGGAAAACATTTTCTGCTCCGACGGCTGGCAGATTTTTGCGACCACGCGCCGCCCACCGACGACCAGACGTTAATTTTTATCCGCCACCTTGCATGAACCCCACCAGCCCCGCCAAAATCCTGATTGCCGACGACGAAATCTTCATGATCCGCCTGCTCGAACTGACGTTCAAGAAAGGCGGCTACGAAATTGTCAGTTGCCGCGACGGCCGGGAGGCGCTCGCCACCGCCGCCACCGCACGACCACAGCTCATCGTGCTGGACGTGATGATGCCCGACCTCGACGGTCTCGGCGCGCTCCGGCAGTTGAAAGAAAATCTGACGACGAAAGACATTCCCGTCGTCGTGCTTTCCGCCAAGGGCCACGCCCTCACCAAGGTCGAGGCCGAACTGGCCGGGGCCGCACTGTTTCTGACCAAGCCTTTCAGCCCGAACCAGCTCCTTGGCGAAGTGCGGAAAATCCTCGAATCGCCGGCGAAATGATTTTTTTATTAACTTGGACAATGCCCGGCAGGCTGCTAACAGTTTTTGAATGATGCCAGAAACATCCCCAGCATCACCTGCCGACCACGCGCCGATTGCCATTCTCGGCGTGCCGTTTGACAACGTCTCCCTGGCCGGGGCACTGGACATCATATCCGGCATGATTGCCTCCGGCCGGCCGCATTACGGCACGACGGTGGGCGTAGGTTTTCTCCTCGCGGCGCAGCAGGACGTGGAACTGCGGCGCATCCTGTTTGACGCCCACCTCGTGCTGGCGGAAGATGCGCTCATTGTCCGGTCTTCAAGCCTGCTGGGCAATCCGCTGCCGAAAAGCGTCACCGTGCCCAGTATCATTCCAGAGTTGTTGATGCTCGCGGAGGCAAAAAACTGGCGCGTGTATTTTCTCGGCGCAAACGAGGCGGTGGCGGCGAATATTCGCGCCCGGCATCCGCGCCTGCAAGTGGTCGGCGCGTTTGCGCCGCCCGAACGGCCACTGCTGGAGATGGAACACGCAGACATCCTGCGTCGGCTGCGCGAGGCGCGGCCGGAGATCCTGCTGGTCTCGTTCGGTTGTCCCAAGCAGGAAAAATGGATCAACATGAACTATCGCGAGGCCGGCGTGCCATTTGTCCTTGGCGCGGGGACCGCGTTTGATTTTTTAACCGGCACGGTCAGCCGCCGCCCGGCTGGCAACTGGAATAACCGGGTGAAATTCGGCTTTGCCATCCTGCGGCAGTGGTGGTGCCTGCGGATGAAGAAATCGGTGCTGCCGGGGCCGGAGGCCGATGTGCTGCCCGATCCTTACGGCAATTTTCTCATCCACTCGCCCGTCCGCCTCGGCGCGGCGGAAGCCCAGTCGGCAAAGTCTGAATGGCAGCGGGCTGTGGAAAACGGCCACGTCATGTTCGACATGGGCAACACCCAGTTTGTGGACAGCACCGGCATTGGCGTGCTTATCCGGCTGCGCAAGCGCGCCCGCGAGCTGGACCATCACTTTTTCCTGATCATGCCCCGGCCGCCGGTGGAGGCGGCGCTGAAACTGATGAAGCTGGATGAATTTTTCAACATTCAGACCAGTGTGACCGGCGCGCGGATCATGATGGAAAGCTCGGCCAAGACACCGTTGGTCACCAGCGGGCTGCAGCAAAAGGAGCTTCACATCCGCTGGAGCGGCGAAGTGACGGCACTCAACGCGGTCGAACTGGGGGCATACACAGAATCCGAACTGACGCAAGCCGCGCCAGACACGACCGTCGTGATTGATCTGTCGCGGGTGAGGTTTGTGGACAGCACGGGCATCGGCCTGATGCTGCGTTTCAAGAAAAACCTGAAGCGGCGCGAGATTACGCTGAAATTCATCAATCCCATCAATTCCGTTCGCAACGTGATTCGGCATACGCGGCTGGAAGAATATCTGCTCGATGAGGTAAAATGAACGCGGCGCGTACCATTTCCTGAAGCGAAAACATATTTACCGGCAGCCAGCCGGCAGCCGCCAGAATCCCTTCACCCACGCAGCTTGCGCACATCCACGGCGTCCATGCCGGCGGCGCGGATGGCGGCCAAGCCGAGATCGGTGTCCTCGTAGGCGCGGCAGAATTGTGGTTCCACACCGATGCGACGCGCGGCTTCCAGAAAAATATCCGGCGCGGGCTTCTGGTTTTTCACCATTTCGCTCGTCACCACGGCGGCAAAGAGATGCCGGATTTTCAAATGTTCCAGCACGTCACAAATAATTGTCTGCGTGCCACCGGAGGCGACGGCCATGGGAATTTTGCCGTGGTTCGCCCGGGCGATTTCCACCACCTCATGAATCGGCCCGACCCGCGACATCAGTGGCAGATAGGCATTTTCCTTTTCGTGCGCGACGGCGATGTGATCCAATGAACGGCCTTGTTCCTCCGCCAGCATTTTCAGGATGTCACGCGACGGCACGCCGCCAAGCGAATAAAAACGGTCTTCGGGAAAATGCAGGTTGTGGCGCTGCGTGATCATCTGCCATGCGTGCCAATGCAGCGGCATGGTGTCGGCCAGCGTGCCGTCGCAGTCGAAGATTAGGCCTTGGGGTTTAATTTCAGCGGGTTTCATTTCAAATGGTCTGCCAGAAAATTTAAGACTAAGGGTTTATATTTTATCGGGTCAAACTGGAGAAAATCTTCGTGGCGCGCGCCCAAAAATGAAACCAACGTTTTCGGCGCGGCAGCATGGGCGAAAATATCTTTTGCCTCGCTGAACTTTGTCTCGCGATCTTCGGTGCCGTGGAGAAACAGCTTTGGCACGGTAATTTTTTCGACGCTGATCATTGGGCGCAAGTCATCCACCGCACAGCCGGTGCGGAGCGGGATTTGCAGGGTCAATAACGGCGACAAAATCCGGGCACACGAGCTGAGTCGCAGTTCGATTCGATCTTTGGTGGCTTCGACGACCGTGGAAAAAGGCATCTCTAAAACCAGTGCCTGAACATCCAGCGGCGGATTCGCCAAAGCCGCCGCCGCTGCTCCGAGAGAAACGCCGAGGACGGCAATCGGCTTTCCTGGAAACCGTTTTTTGACAAAATCCACGGCGGCCTGTGAATCGCGACTCTCGAGAAATCCCATGGTGATTCTCTTGCCGATACTTTCGCCGTGGGCCTGAAAATCAAAAAGCAGCACCGCATAACCGGCCTGTGAAAATAATTTTGCGCGGTTGACGAGCGTTGATTTATCCGCATGGATGCCGTGCTGTAAAATTATTACACCGCGATTCGTGGTTGAATTGACCAGCCATCCTTTTATGGTCGACCCGCTTTCACTGTGAAAGGCAACGTCCTCCACGGCCAAATCAATTGGCGGCGAAACCGGATGATTTGCCCGGGCACACAGCGCACCGCCAACGAGCCAGGAAAAGATCAGTCCGAGAATGATTCCTGCGCCGGTGAAGGAAGAAGTGACTATAAACCAACGTCGAAAGGAATTGGTCATATCGCCACCATGGCCAATCGCCGCTCCATGTGTTGGGTCATCAGCGGGTCAATCAGTTGATCCAAGTACCCCTCGATGAAAACCGAGAGATTGTAGAGCGTCAGCTCGATGCGGTGGTCGGTGACGCGGTTCTGCGGGAAATTGTAGGTGCGGATTTTTTCGCTGCGTTCGCCGGTGCCGACCTGGTCTTTGCGGAACGCGGCGTATTTGGCGTTCTCCTCGGCGACTTTGATGTCGAGCAGGCGCGAGCGCAAGACGGTCATCGCTTGCAACTTGTTTTTCTGCTGCGAACGCTGGTCGGCGCAGCGCACGATCATACCGGTGGGCTTGTGGATGATTTGCACGGCGGAATCGGTGGTGTTCACGCCCTGCCCGCCCTTGCCGGACGCCCGGCAGACGTTCACCTCGATTTCGTCGGGTTTGATTTCCACATCCACTTCCTCCGCCTCGGGCATCACGGCCACGGTACAGGTGCTGGTGTGAATGCGGCCCTGCGCCTCGGTCGCGGGCACGCGCTGGACGCGGTGAACACCGCTCTCGTATTTCAGCCGCTTGAAAACATCCGTGCCGCTGACTTGAAAAATGATTTCCTTGAAGCCGCCCAGGTCGGACGGATTGGAGTCCAGCGTCTCGGCCTTCCAGCCGCGCGCTTCGCAATAGCGCGAATACATCCGATACAAATCGGCGGCGAACAGCGCGGATTCCGAGCCGCCCGCGCCGGCACGAATTTCGATGATGGTGTTGCGCGAATCGCTCGGCTCCGGCGGCACCAGACCAAAACGCATCTGTTGGCCGAGCTTTTGCTCCTCGGGTTCGAGCCGCACGATTTCCTCCCTGGCCAGCGCAGCCATTTCCGCGTCGCCGGATTGGAGCAATTCGCGATTGCCGGCGAGTTCGTCCACGACTCGGAGATAAGCGGAGCCGGTGGCGACGAGTTCCTTGAGCCGCGCGTATTCCCGGCCCAGCTCCTGCGCCCGCTGCGGCTGGGCAAAAGCCTCCGGCGCGCTCAACAAGGATTCAACCTCGGCAAAGCGCTGGCGGATTTTTTCGATGTGCGGTTTTAAGTCCAATTTAATTCAACCACAGATAAACACGGATAAGCAAAACCGCCACGGGTGGCACAAAGGGATCTGGGTTTATCGGTGTGCCTCCGTGGCTAAAAAACAAGCCGCCCGCAACCCCGGAAAATTCCGGCGCTGCGGGCGGCGTTGGGCAGAAAGCTATACTTTTTTCTTTTTCTTCGTGGCGAAGGCTTCGGCGGCGGCGGCCGTCTTGGCGGCGCGCTGTTGGAACTTGTCCACGCGCCCGGCGGTATCCACAAACTTCTGCTGGCCCGTGTAAAACGGATGGCAAACGTTACAGATACCAACGATGATGGTTTGCTTGGTGGAACGGGTCTTAATCACGTTGCCACAGGCGCAGCGGATTTCGGCGTCCACATATTTCGGATGAATGTCCGTCTTCATAAAATTGGTCGGACAGAATATCAGCCAGCCGATGGATTACAAGCGGGAATTTGGATTGTCTTTGATTCGTCCAACCAAAACATCACCGGCCGTGAAACCGTCAGGCGGTTTCCAAAAATACGTACGATGACCTTGGCGGGACGGTTGTGACTTCGCATTTCCCTGATTGCAAACGGCGGCTGGCTACGGCTTGGAGAAGCTGAGGTCATCAAACCAATAGGTGCCTTGCGCTGGAAACTCAAAAATGAGCGTGTGATCGGCCGGAGTGAAATCGGCGGGGAGGGTGAATGAGGTCTGGTATTCCTGCCAGGTTGCCTCCAATTTGCCGGTGCTTTTGCCGTAAAATTGATAAGGAGGTTTGGTGGTGCGCAGAAAGACCCCCACGCTGGAGAGAGATGCGGCACGCGCCCAGTATTTCAGTGTGTAAGTCGCTCCCGCCTCAAGCTTTGGCTTGGGCTGGTAGAATTGCAATCCCGGCGAATTAACGGTGAGTTTTGCGGCTTTGGCCCCGGAATGGGGGTTCTCGGCGGTAATTTCCATGAAACCTTTTGCCGGGGCGGGAGGATAGATGCTCCATCCGCCAGTTCCTTCAAACCCTGGGTTTGCAAGTGCATCAGGCACATCGGTGGTGGCCGCTATTTTCCCGTTGGGGCCGGTTTCTGATGCGGCAGCCGCCAGCGCTGCCTGGGCTTCAACGGCTGAAGCCTTTCTGGCACCAAGTGCCGCTCGCACTTGATCGGCAACTTGTTTGGCTTGCATTTTCCTGGCATCTTCTCTGAAGTGGTAGGTATCGTTCCAATAAACGTTTCGGTCGAGCGGATCCATGAGGGTAAAGAGGTCATCAATGGGAATGCGGCTGGCCTGCATGACCCGGTTGGCAATGAGGTTGAGTTCTTTGGCCTTTGCGGTTCGGGCCGGGTCTTTTAGCGGAGTGGATGTAGCCCAGATGATTTTCGCACCCTTGCCCTTCTCTTTGATCAGGTTCAACGCGGCGATCAGACTGCTTTCCCACGCCTTGGATTCGGTTGACAGACTGTGGAGTCCGTTGTTGAAATGAACCACCTGGTAATCGTATTCCTCCAGCATGAACGCGAGCGCCTTTAAATACGTGGGGTCGCTGACACATTTGGAAGTCGCATAGAAGGAAACATTGACGGTTCCGGCGAGTTCATCACGGACGAATGGTTGATAGCCATTGCAAATGGAGTCGCCCACAAGCAGCACGCGCGGCAGTTTGGTGTCATTGGCGTTATACCAATAACTCGTCATCCATTCCGTGCCTTCTCGGGCAGACGCCCAGACTGACGATAAACACAGAGCCACAAGCAGCGGGCACAAGCGGAGCAAGCCGCCAAAAACAGGCGTGCTTAGCATGGCTGGTGACGTTGCTGGTTCTGAAGCCAAGTTTTCAATTGACTCCTGATGATTGCAAAAAGCTTGTTTTACGAGTTTATTCATGCTGAAGGCCAGATTTGACAGAGGTAATTATGGATGTCAAGCGGCATGAATTGCTCCCTTAAGTTGCCTGGCTTCCAGAAAGGCTCAGGCGGCAAACACCGGAAGAGTTTTTGAGAAAACCATCGCCCGCTGCGAGTTTTCGCTTTGCGCGGCGCAGAAAAAAAACTATTTTATCAACCCATTGTCCGATGGTGTAATGGTAGCACAGAGCTCTTTGGAGGCTTTAGTCATGGTTCGAATCCATGTCGGACAACCACATTTTCAAATGAAAATGAGGGTTTTCTTGACCCCCGCACAAATAGCGCACAGAATGGGCTGGAATTAGTGGACCCCAAAATGAGGTTTCCAAAGACCATCTCGCATCGCGGAACCGAGGTTAAAATCTACGGCAAGAAGAAATCCTACCCTTTCTACCGCCTGGTTTATCGGGTGGCCGGCAAACGCAAGATGGAGCACTTTGCCAAATATTCGGAAGCAAAAGCGGCTGCTGAAAAAAAGGCTGAAGAATTGCATGGTGGATCAGTTGCTTCTGCCCTCACCGCCGGCCAGTCAAGTGATGCTCTCGCAGCCTACGAGCGCCTGACGATTTTACAGCACACAATTGGGCGTCGTATATCCCTTTTGGCAGCGGTGTCTGAATTTGCTGATGCATCGGCCAAACTGAAAGGTCGCAACCTTGGCGAAGTGATTGACGCATACCAGCAGTCAATAGGGGTCGTTAAGGAAATGGATGTCTCCAAAGCCGTTGAAGAATTTATCGGGCAAAGGCAACTTCTAACCGAATCCAAAGACGGGAAGCGCGCTCAATTATCTAAAAATTATGCCTACATGGTTTCCTTGTGGTTGCGTGAATTTGCAGGGTCGTTCCCATCAACAAATGTTTCAGGAATAACGAAGGAACATATCAATGTATTCATGGCAACTCACAAGGATCTTGCTGCCAAATCCAGAAATCACTATCGCGGTGCCATAAAAATGTTTCTTAAGTGGTGCGTAAAACGTGACTACTTGCAACAAAACCATCGTTTATTGGAAGCCGAAAGCCTGACTGTTGAAAAGGCTGACATTGAGGATATTGAATTTTATCGCCCAAACGAGCTACAGAAAATGTTGAATCGCTGCCGGACAAATCCTGATTACAAATCGCTGCTACCCGTTCTGGCATTGGGTGGGCTTGCTGGATTGCGTCAGGAAGAAATATTTAGGCTGGAGTGGGCTGATGTATGGCAGGTTGCAGACCATATTGAAATCACGGCGCAAAAAGCAAAGACTCGTTCTCGCAGATTGGTGAGCATCTGCCCTGCTCTGACTTCTTGGCTTAAAAAATATAAAAAGAGCAAGGGGCTGATTTACGACAAATGCAGAGATACACTCCATCAGACGATTACTGATTTGCGTAATGAACTTAATATTCCTGTTCGTCGCAATGGCTTTCGTCACGCTTTCTGCACCTACCATTTCGCCCTTCACGCCAATGAAAACCTGACCGCTCAACAAGCAGGTAATTCGCCAGCCATGATTCATCAGCATTACAAAGGTCTCGCTACAAAAGCAGAGGCAGAAAAGTGGTTTGCCGTAATGCCGAGGAAAACTGAGTAACTTTTTCGGTGCTTTTAACTTCCCCAGAAGCAAGCCGACCTTAAATTTAGCTAGTGTGGGCGTGAGTGCAGTTCATGGCGTCGGAAGTCAGTTAGACGTGGAATCGCATACACCAGGAAGATTTTTTCACATTGGCGAGATGTTCAAGTTGGGATAATTCAAGCGAGCGGTTGGTGTGGGTTCTGACAAGTGTTCGGTTTGTTCGTCTTGTTTATATGTTGATTTGTTCGTTTGTTCGTGTCATATTCCAGAATATGAAAGATCAACAAGCAAAAATCTTTGGCAACCAGCATCAACCAGTAAAGTCTCAACCAACATCGAGCACCGCGGCACAGTATCCTCCACCTCTCTCTTTGATCGAAATTGCAGAGCGTGAGCCAAAACGGAAACGTATTGAAGAATATGCGGAGGTAATTTCTAAGCTTCACGAGGAAAAAGGCTTTACGTATCGGGATATCGCAGAATGGTTGTGCAAGAATGGTGTGCCAACGGAACATAACGAGGTGTATCGAACGCACAAAAACTATTGTGATGGGGCTCTGAAAAGATATTTCGAGCGAGACGTTAAGCACCCTCCCCTTCCGCAGAATCCTCAAAAGGTGGGATAAAATAATGATGGCGGCCTAGCTCTGAGCCTGGTCAATTTCCCATCACGAATTCAACCCGGTCTTCATTGGTCGAGAGGCATATTTTAGGGGTCGCTTTCCGGATGCTGGAGGCTACACTAGTCATTCTTTTCAGTTCAGCTTCGCCAAAATATTTTCCCATTCAGAAGTCAACGGCTGCAATTGATTTCCTTTGATCCAGTTCATGCCGTTAGCCTCAAAAGTCTGTCGATATGCCCAGCCAGTGATGCGGATTGAGGTGTCCAGGTCGTTCAGGATTTTTTTGCGGTTAAATTCAGCGGTCAGCGCTTTCCCGTTCACTTCAATAAAATTTACCCAGCGCTCCAAATGTTCAGTTGAGGCTAGCCTATCGGAT
>CAIXUZ010000061.1 GCA_903922735.1 uncultured Verrucomicrobia subdivision 3 bacterium | reverse complement strand
CGAACATGAGCTTACCCTGATACGGTGCAATCGCCTGGAGCGTCGCCGGGCTGGAATAGTAATTATTCATCACCACATAGCCGTTGCCCGCCGCGTTGGGGTCGTTCCACGTCACCGGCAGGCCGATGGCGCAAAAGTTGAGCTGGGAACCGGCCAAGGTGAAAATGCGGTTGTTAAATGTGTAACAGAAATTCGGCTGGACGCCGGACGCATAGCTGCCGCCAATAGTGGTTTGATAGCCGCTCAAGGCGTCCGTCAAAACAATGGTGACCTGGTCGCCCGTCTGAAACGTCCCGGTAAAACTGAAATCGTAAGACTCACCTACTCCGTCAATGGCGTCCAAGCCGCCGGTCACGGCATTGGCGGTCGTGGTGATGTTTGAGGTTGGGTTGGTGACACTCATGGCTGATAAATGGTAATGGCGTCACTAGTTGCGGTATTTCCGAGCGAATCCGTCACCACACAAACCCACTCCGTGGACGCGGAGCCAGCGGTATCCTGGCGGCTAAAAGTGACATTCTGCTTGGCTGAATCCGACACGGAAAAAGCCGTGTCACCAGAGAGCCATTGCCAGAAATAGGTGTAAGGCGGATAGCCGCCACTCGCCAGACAGGTTGCCACCAACGGGGACGTTTCCGCCGTAACGTTGTTCTGCCGGATAAAATTAATATTCCGCAACGGAACACTTGCCGTAAGACCGGCATTGCCGACCACCGCCACCAACAAGACACCCGTCGAATCGGACGCAATCGAAACAGTTTGCGGCGGATCATTGCTCGTGGTGGTCACATTGGACAGGTAAAGAATGTTTCCATTGGCAACCGCCAGCCAGATTTGATTGATCTGCGCGCCCGTCGGGCCGGTAGCGGTGTTACCGTTGATATTCGCTGCGACCGCCGAAACCAGCGTGGAAATTGTTCCCGTCCCCAGGGTGACAGCGGTCCCGTTCATCACATTAAAGCCATTGATTTGAATTTGGGTCACACTCGCCAAGCTAATCGCATTGCCGGTGTTAGGATTCAACGAAAAAGAAAAACCGCAAAAGCCGGTGGCTACTCCGCCGCCAACCGTTGCCGCAATGGATGAAACTGAGACCACCGCATTATTGGCATAACTATCATTGCCAACCGTATACAAGAAAATCGTCTGGTTAACGTTTTTGGCGTAAAATCCGGATGAAGGCGTATTCTGGTTGATCACATTTACCACCTGATTGGTAAAGCCCGTCAAGGAAGTTCCTGGAAACCATGCCGCCGGAGCGGCCAATAGCGCCACCGCATCACTGCCGCCGGAAAAGATAGTACCGGCGCCTCCGGGAGACCATTGGGCAAAAATACTGTTACCAATCGCGCCCGGTGTGCGGGCCACCAGCAAAATCTCACCGTTTACCAACGTCGCCAAGGCATAGACCTGTGAATTCAGGTTGGTAACCTGATAATTTACCGTGTTAATACCGGAAAGGTTGATCGCTTCCAGCAAATTTTGCAGCGTATCCGCCTTGGTGATACCGATCAAAACATCTCCTTCCGTGGAAAGGCTGTTAACCAGGTTATAAGTCAGCCCACCGACCGTCAGGCCGTGCAATAAAATATCCGTGTAGACAATCGGGGAAATGGTTGGAATAACCGCCCAGGCTGCCACCGGCCCGACTGTAACCGCGCTCAGTTGAACCGTCACACCCCCGGACAAGTTTGCGGGCGCGGTAAAATTCAACGTTCCGGTATGGGTCAAAGTGATGGAATTGCCCGCGGTGCCTGTACCAATGGCCGTTATCACGAGGACTTCATTTGCGCCAATTTGGGCCGCTGTCGCCGTTACGTCGGGATTAGCAAAAGGAACGGAAAAATAATTCACCCCGGGCGTTCCGGTAGCCGTGATGGCATACACTAGATTTTGAAGAGTGACGCCCACGTTCGCGCCTATCTGCACATCATAAGCTAGCGACAGCGACGTCACAAAGCGGTAGGTCGTCACCGACGAACCATTGGTAATTACGAAGGTTGAATTATTCGCCGGAGCCGTGCCGCCGTGGGCCGCTGTAATAGTTCCCGAAGCCGAGGTAGACGAACCGCCTGCCACGATCTTAAATTGCCCTTGGGCCTGGGCGCCTGTGGCGCTGGCGATGGTGATGCCCTCTTCAATCAACGTCACCCCGGGAATAATGTTTTGGGTGACACCGGGATTGTTGAGAGCCCTTTCCGTAAGGGTAAAACTAGGGTTTGGCGTCGAAACAAAGAGCGAAGCAATGACAACAGAATTTGCGGTAGTTCCGGAAAAATAATTAGTTCCCGCCGTCCCGGTCGCGCCAATGGCCAAATAGAGATTTTTTAGCGTGGCCACGTAAGTCAAACCGATTTGAATATCAAATGCCGCCGCCATGGTATTCATGAAGCGATATACTTTCCCGCCAATGGTCACCGTGCTGGCATTGGGCGAATTATTACCCGTGGTATTGGACACCGTGCCTGTTGGATAATTGAGGGAGTTATCCGTCGCCACAGTGACATTAGACTCACTCGAAACGATCACGGTGGCATTGTACGAATTGCCAGGATTGCTAAATATTTCCAGCAGAGTTCCGCTGACTTCAGCGGTGTAGGTATTTGAATTATTCACCAGTCCGGAGATTTCCGAGGCGATGGCCGCATTATTTCCGGCCAGATACGCCAAGACGACGCCAGCGCTAAAATCCCCCACCAGCTGGCCATTGTAATAGCAACCGATATACCCATCGGCAAATTGGGCGATCACAAAGGCGAAATTGCCAAAAAGACACGAATGCAGAACCGCCGTCATATTCACGTTAGCGCCACCGGCCAGCGTTTGCGGGTGTTGCAATTGCTGGTAGATGAGGGGAGCCGGAAAAGAGACGCCTGCATGGTTGGTACTGCCAAAAATCATAATACCGGATGGCACGGCTTGCAGGCCGAACGAATCCGAAACGCCGATTGCCGTCGGCGCAAACGCCTTGCGTTTCTCAATTTCCGCGCCCTGGTTGATATGCGCGTTCTGACATTGGATCAACGTGCCCGCTGGCAGGGTCAGCGACATTTTGCGAGTGTCGAGGCCGCCGCGAAAATCTGTGATGGGCTGGTACATTTAT
>CAIXUZ010000060.1 GCA_903922735.1 uncultured Verrucomicrobia subdivision 3 bacterium | reverse complement strand
GCGGGCGGGGTGACGAACCTTGTGATCGTGGCGGTGGCGCCTGGGTTTGGGCCGCTGACGAACGTGGCGAGCGCGAGCAGCCCGACGTATGATCCGAATTTGGGGAACAACACGAATGTGGCCATCATCAACGTGACGCCGGCGGCAGACCTAGTGGTGGGCAAGAGCAGCCCGTCGCCTGTCACCTACGGCACCAATTTTGATTACACGATTTTGGTGACCAATTTTGGTCCATCGTTGGCGGCAAATCTTTCCGTCACCGACAGTTTGCCGGCGGGCTTGGTCTTTGTCAGCGCCAGCACTGGTTGGACGACCAATGGCAATCAGGTTGTTTGGACGAATCTGGGTAATTTGGCATCAGGCTCAACTACCAATTTGACTTTGACCGTCCATCCGACGGCTAGTGCAACCGTGACCAATTATGCGATGGTCGGCAGTCCGACTTTGGATCCAAATCGGACCAACAACACCTCGCCGCCGGTGGTGACCGTCATCAACAAAGCCACGCTGGTGATTACGGCAAACTCGACGAACAAGATGTTTGGCACGACGTATGTGTTTGACACGACGCTGCCGTCACCGGACTTCGGAGTGAGCGGGTTGGTGAATGCGGAGACCGTGGGGAGCGTGACGTTGACGAGTTCTGGGGCGACGAATACGGCACCAGTGGGGGCGTATGCAATCACAGTGACGAACGCCACGGGCGGGACGTTTAACCCGGCGAACTACAATATCAATTACAGCAACGGCGTGTTGACGGTGGTTGCCGCTGTAGACGTGGCGGTCGCTCAATTTGGTCCGACGAATGGGGTCGCCGGTTCCAACCTCGTCTTTACGGTGACGGTTACAAACCTCGGGCCGTCCATTGCGACAAATATTTTTGTAACGAATCTTTTGTCGCCCGGATTCACCTTTGCCGGTTCTGCTTATGGCGTGAATTCTGGCAACACGGTAACCTGGCTGGTTTCCTCACTCCCGGTGAACGGGGTGACGAACCTTACAGTTACCGCCTTTGCGGTGGAGGGCGGCACCTTTACAAACATTGCTTCCGGAGGATCCATAACTTTGGATTTGAATGTGACGAATAACAACGGTTCATTGAGCAATGCCCGTTCGGTTACCGTCATCACGCCGGTGGCGGATGTGGTGGTGTTCAAGACCGGTGACACGAATGTCAACATTGGTGCCGTGGCAAACTACACCATCATCGTGTCGAACGCCGGGCCGTCCACCGCGACCAGCATTGTTGTCCAGGATTCACTGCCGGCGGGCGGGACATTCCAAAGCGCGACGGCTGGCTATTCCAACAATGTCACTGGGATTGTGACTTGGAATCAATCCACGCTTGCGCCCGGTGCGGTGGCAACTTTCAATATTTCGATGCTGGCATCTGCCTCTGTCAGTTCTTTGCTGGATATTGCCTCGGCCACCTCGGCAGTTTTTGATCCGAACACGAACAACAACAACGGCTCATTGCCTCAGTCGCGAGTTGTCACCACGGTCAAACAAGTGGCGGATGTCCAAGTGTTTTTGTATGGGCCAACCAATGTGACGTTGGGCGATGCTTTCTCCTACACGGTAGTGGTGAGCAATGGTGGTCCTTCATCGGCAATCAGCACGCTGACGAGGGATTTCCTGCCGACAAATCTGGTTTTCACCAGCGCATCGGGCGGCGGCGTTCTTTCCAACGGGATCGTGGTTTGGCCGCTGTTGCCGCTGTTGACGAACGGGCAATCGACTAATTTCACGGTGAGTGTTGCTCAGGCAGCCATCGGCTCGACAAATTTGTTCTCGTTCCCGGCTAATCCCTACAATTTTGTCCAGACGAACACATCCTTCTTTATTGGCTCGCTGACAAATGTGGCGTCCGCCTTCGCGACGACGTTTGACCCGAACACGAACAACAACAACGGCACCTTGCCCACGGCGCAGGTGCGAACAGTGATTACGCCCGGTGTGTTCAGTGTATTCCTCGCGACGAACACTTATCCGACCAACGCGGTGCTCACCAACACGATTATTCCCATCGGGCCAAATCTATTCATTGTTGGCACCAGCGCGTGGAATCCGCAGACCCAGCTTTATGAGGAATTTGTCACGGTGACGAATATTGGAACCGTGCCGGTTCATGCCTTGCGGCTTTATGTCGGCGGGCTGCGCAGCGGTGTCACCCTTTACAATGCGACCGGCACAAACAACGGCGTGCCGTATGTGGAATATGATCCGCCGTATAATTCGCCGCTCCTGCCGTTCCCGGCTTTTACGAATGGTTCCAGCGTGAGATTTGTGCTGGAATTCTGGGTTCCGGATCGGCGCCCCTTCACCAACTCATTGACGGCGGTGGCGATTCCCGCCCCCACCGTGGCGCGTCCGAACGGAGTCCCGGCCAACATTATTCAGAAGGGCTTTGTTGATTTGCGCAACCCATCTAACATCCGGTTCCTGCTGCAGTTTACCAGTATTCCGGGACGGACCTATACGGTGGAGTACAGCGATGACTCCATGGCGACGTGGAATACCGCCGTGCCGTCCATCGTTGCCAGCGCCACTTCGACCTTCTGGTATGACGACGGTCCGCCGACGACCATCAGCCGGCCGGATCAATCCAGTCCCTCTAGATTCTATCGGGTCATCCTTAATCCATAATTTATAGCCATGAAAAAAATTCATTATTGCTGGGCGATTCCATTGACGGGCGTGGTGCTTTCCGGGCATACCGCTTCAGGAGAGCGGGAACTGACCAAATCTGCCTCCTATCAAGATTCGACAAATCGGGTTTCCTTGTCGCTCAGGTATGGTTTGAACATCAATGCCAAGTTTAAAGGCATCGGCAACGGGGTTCTTTCCGGTTTGGGTTCCGGCAAAAACCGGGTGACGCTGGATGGCGATCAATATAATTATAGCGACGGCTACGTTGGCAACGGAAGCACCCTGCG
The DNA here is from genome assembly GCA_903922735.1 of uncultured Verrucomicrobia subdivision 3 bacterium. GTDB lineage: Bacteria > Verrucomicrobiota > Verrucomicrobiia > Limisphaerales > UBA11358 > UBA11358. The sequence goes on along the minus strand of CAIXUZ010000060.1, from coordinate 313,894 downwards.
GGCGGACGTCAGCGGCAATTTTTTGGGCTACACCTCCTATTGGGGTTATGAAAACGCCTCGCAATATAATTCGGTCGCCAACACCTTTACCTTTCACAACGTCACGTCGGCAGGCATTCCCTCGGAGGTCTCAGGTGATAATGACAATGGGTGTCCTAGTTTTGAATTCACCTATGACTGGCAGTTGGGCATAAAGGAAGACTGGCATCATTTGCGTTACGGTCTGGAAGCCGCGATTAATTACACGAGGTTTTCCATGAATGGTGACAATTCCTATAATATTTTTTCGACCACGGATGTCTACCAATTCGGAGGGATTTCTGGGCAGCAGCCCGCTTCCGGGTATCAAGGCCTTTGGTCGGGCAACCCGGGTGATCCCGTTTTGGTCGTCCCGGGTGTTTCCAGTTCATCGTCGCTCTCCCACAATTTTTTGGCCCAGCAGGATTTCGACGCCAATATCTGGGGGTTTCGCCTCGGACCTTACCTTGAATATCCGTTCAACGATAAATGGAGTTTGCATCTCTCTGGCGGTCTCGCTTTAGGTTTGATTGATGCCGAGGCGAATTGGAAGGAGAAACTGACGCAACTTTCCGATAATTCCACGACCAGCGCTTCTGGCGGTGGCCGGAATGCTGATTTGCTTTGGGGTTACTACATCTCACTCAATGCCAACTATCAAATCAACCAGCGTTGGGGGATCGAGGCGGGTGTGCAATTCCAGGACCTTGGCACTTATAGCCACAACTTTAGCGGGCGAACGGCGGAACTGGACTTGAGCCAGTCCATCTTTGTTCAAATCGGCATCAGCTACAGCTTTTAAAACGACGGGAGCACCGTCAGCCGGTATGGTTAATGACACTTTTTAGGTTTTTACGAAGGTCGGCGAGAACGAATGGCTTGTTGATGCAGACCAGCCGATTTTCCTGTAGAAATAGTTGAAGCGAGTCATTGATAATATCGCCGGTCATGAAGATGAACCGGCGTGACAACGCTGGCCGGGCAGCGCGAATCCAGTCAAACAGCTGTCGCCCGTTTAGTCCGGGCATTTTGACGTCGCAGAGGATGCCGTCAAAATTGTTCCGGTGAAGTTCGCGCAAGGCGGCTTCGCTATTTTCGGCAGTAACCACCGTGTAGCCGTGTCGTGTGAGGTCGTCCAAAACCATGCGGAGGAGAATATCCTCGTCATCCACCACCAGGATTTTCTTGCCCGCACCTTCGTTTGGGTCGCCCATGCCGGGGACAGCGGGAACTGCCGACTCATGGGCTGATCCTTCCTCGTCGGAGACCGGAAGTTCGATGGTGAATGTAGCGCCCGTACCCAGCTGGCTGGTGACGGTGACGTTGCCGCCGTGTTCCTTGATCAAGCCGTAGCACAAGCTAAGGCCAAGACCGGTGCCTTTGCCGACTTCCTTAGTGGTAAAGAATGGATCGAAAATGCGTGTAAGATTTTCCGGTGAAATGCCGGGGCCGCTATCGTGGATAGTGATCCGCAGAAAGTGTTCTTTTACTTCGGTGGTGATTGTAATGCGGCCACTGGGTTGATGGGCTTCAATCGCCTGTCGAGCGTTGTTAATCAGGTTAAGGAACACTTGTTGAAGCTGATGCCCGTCGGCCAGCACCAGCGGTAGTCTCGGTGCCAACTGCTGGATTAGCTCAACATTGCTGCTGCGAAGTTGGTAGGCGACGATCTCAACCACTTCTTCGAGCAGTCGGTTTACGGAAACCGCCTTTCTTTCCGGCTGATGGCGGCGGGCGAAACTCAATAGCGACTGCACGATTTTCTTGCAGCGCGTTGCCGACTTAAAAATCAGATCCAAGTGGCGGCGGTGCTTTTCATCCACATCCGCATCCTTGAGCAATTCAGAGAAACCCATCACGGCCGCCAGTGGATTATTCAATTCATGCGCCACGCCGGCCACGAATTCACCCACGGCCGAGAGTTTTTCACTTTGCACCAGCTGTGCCTGTGTGGTCTTTAGCGTATTGACGGTCTGTTGCAATTCCGCCTGTGATTGCTGGATGTTTTCCGTCATGCGGTTGAACACCGTTGCCAGTTCGCCGCACTCGTCGCGGCTGCGGACCGGCACCCGCTGGGAAAAATCTCCGCGGCCAACCGCTTCGGCACTGTCACGCAATTCGCGCAGCGGTTTAACCGCCCGATGCACTGCCAGCCAGACGAGTGCCGCGCCGATTAACATGGCCAACAAACTGACGGTGAGCAGTAATTTTTGGGTTTTTAAAACGTTTGAGGACGGGTCATAAGAGCTGAATACCAGCCAGCCGACATCCGGATTATTCTTCAGCGTTTCGAAATGGCTGCTGCTGCAAAGGTAATTATTCTTACCCACGGTCATGGGGATGTTTTTGTTGGCTTGGGTAAGTCCCGCCAGTTGCGCGAACAGTGCTTCGAGCTGTCCGCTGTCAGTATTTTCAGCAAAGGTAGACGAATTGGGCACCACCTTGCCGTTGGCAATGAACACGAATGGTTGTCGGGACACATGGCTGTATTCTTTTGCGGTGATCAGGGTGATTTCCTCACCCACGGTCAACACCCCAAACAAAATGTGTTCCGGATTGTAAACCGGAATCGAAACCAGGTTGTAAAGCCGCCCGTCCACCGCGACGGTATCGCTCAGGGTGGCGGACGGCTCGCTTTCGGGATGCATCCCGCGTTGGATATTCAGCGTGCTGGCGGCGACAAACGCGCGGGAAGCGTGCTGCGGCTGAAGCATCGGCTCCCGGTTGCCGGGAGCCTCGTCCTTCGGCGTGTAAAGGATGAAGGCGATATTTTCGTTTGGCCCCGTGTTTTGTTTGAGCCGATTCTCTTCGTCCAGAATGGAATTCAGTTGTTTTTGGATGGTGTTAAAATCCAGCGTGCCAAAGGCTGAACGGTTTTTGGGTTCGTTCGCGAGGCTTTGAAAACGCAGGCGCAGGTAGTTCAGATGGTTTGCCTGCAACGTCTTGAAGAGATCGTTGTAAGTGCTTAGCGATTCCCGCGCATCATCGCGGATCTGGCGGGTGATTCGGTAATCCACAAACCACACCGTGAGGGCCAGCATCGCGACCAGCACGGCGATCATGGGGGTGAGCACTTTGGCTCCCAGGCCGAAAGCAAACGGTTTGCTTGACGAATCCATGGGTCAGTATTTCGGCAGGTTCTTGATGGTGAGGGTGAAATCAGCTTTGATCACGCCGTTGGTGGGCACGACGATTGCACGTTCATCGGCCGGCAGGCGTTCGTGCCATGCTTTCAATTTATAAGTTCCCGGCGGCACGTTGGCGAGGGTGTAATTTCCATTGGCGTCGGTCATGGCGAAGTATGGATTTTCCATCACCAGTACGATGCAGTGCATATTGGCGTGAATCGAGCAATACACATCCACCTTTCCCGCCCGGCTGAAGGTGACCCGCTTTTCCGGCGGGTTTCCCTTGTAAAGTTCCAGATCAAACTTCTTGGCGTCGGAATCGGAAAAGACATTGTGAAAGATGTCGTCCTGATTGGGCCACTCGACGATCGTGCCGGCCACCACGGGCAGAATATGCGGCGTGAACACCGCGCCGTTTTGGGCCACGCGGGTGGTGGTGATTTTCACCACGTTGGTCGGGGTTGCGTTGGTGCCGATCTTGCCTTCAAGGTAGACTACAAAATCCCGCATCGCTGCGTAGTCCACGCGTTCGACAAACTTGAATTTGCGGCTGGCGTAGGCGGCGCGCGTGGCGGATTGGTTTTCGTCCGCGCCGGCTTTCGGTTCGGCATGCACCGTGCCCGTGATGTCCCCCGCGAAATTGAGTTGCGCCGCGCACAGCGCGCTGATGATGAGAAAAATCCGGTTCATGGGCTCCCTTAAAATTTAAATGCCGCCTGCGCGCCGAAAAAATCCTCGTTCTGGCGTTTATCCCCGCCAACTTCATTGCCGCGCTCGAACGCATATTCCGCCTTTAACACCAGTCGGTCGCTGAACCGGTAGCCGAGGCCGAGGCTTAACCGCCACAATTGTGTCGTCAGGCTGGCGGAATAATCGGAAGACTCGCCAAAACCAACGATGGGTATACCGTTGGGGCAAAAGGCCTGGCTCCAGCGCGTCGCTGCAAAAAATTTATGCGGCAGGTTTTGCACGATTTGCGCCGAGTAATAATAAATATTGCGGGCATTGCTGCCCGCGGGGTCATTGTCATGATATTGTGCCCAACCACCGAACACCCCCGCATGACCGCTTTTCCATCGGGTTGTGATGTCGGCTTCCGCTGCCTCCGCGTGGAAGCGGGCTGTGCCAGACGAGCCGATGGAGTGGAAAAAACCGTTGCCAAACCACATTGCAGAAAATTGATCGGCCTTCAAATCGCCGGTGCGCATGCCGCTCACGCTGAAATGCCAGCGTTCATTCGGGTCGTAGCTGATCCGGCCCGCCACTGATTTGTCCCCGCCCGCGCCGTTGGCGTCATCTGCGCCATTCTGCACGACGGCCACATAGGAGAATTTCCCCAGATTGCCATAAAGTTCCACGCCCGGAGCCACGCCCCAGAAATCCACTAGGGAGTGGGTGATGAGCGGATTATCTATGGCATTGCGGCTGATGTATTCCTCGCCAAAGGGAATATACATTTGTCCCAGCCGCGCATTTAACTGGTTCTCCTGCCGCCACCACTTGGAAATATTCTCAAACTCCACATAAAGCTCGCCCAGTTCGACGTCGCTGTAGGAGGCGTCGGCGGTGGTCAGCACCAGCTCGCCGTTGAAATAAATGTCCTCCCAAAGCGGGGCTTCCATGAACACCCGCGCTTCGTCCACGCGAAATTTCCCGTTCGGCGCCGATCCGTCCGTTCCCGTGGCGGCATAACCCACGCCGCCTTCAACGCTGACATTCAACTTGCCGAGGTTGAATCCTTTCCCGCTTTCCGGTTTGGCCGGCATGGTATTGTCCCGGCCGGATTCGAGGTCGTTAACCTGGTGCGATAGCGAGTCTAACCGGTTGCCTTGTAGCTTTAACTGCTGCTGCAGGATCGCATTTTGTTCGCGCAGCAGGCGGACTTCCTCCGCCAGCTGGCGGTCATCGGCTTGCGCAGCCAGAACGGTCACCGTAAAAAGCAAGGCCAGCGCCCATCGTATCGAGCTGCCAACGGGCAGGGGATGCTCGCGTTCGGCTGGCTTGGCGAAAGGTTTTGGCATCTTGGCGTTAAGAAACTCTTACTCTATTTCAGGGAACAATGGAAATGAAAATTCTCTCTTTACTCCATGCTTTCGCGCTTCGTGCGTTCTGCTAAAGTGTCCGCCATAATCATTTGAAATCGCTCATCCAGAACCGCGACACCCGCTCCGTGCGTGTCTTTCTCATCGGCGCGGAACTTAAATCCCGTGCCGCCGCTGACATCCGCGAATCCCTCGCTGAACTCGCCGAACTTGCCGCCACCGCCGGCGCGGCCATTCTGGGCGAGGCGGTGCAGAAAATGGATTCCCCCGCGCCCGCCACCTTCATCGGCAAAGGCAAGGCGGAAGAACTCGCCGTTTCCTGCCGCGAAAACGACGTGGATACTGTCATCTTTGACGATGAACTCACGCCGGCGCAGACCCGCAATCTCGAAAAAATCTTCGGCTGCAAAATCATGGATCGCACCGCCCTGATCCTCGAAATCTTCGGGCAGCGCGCCCGCACCCGCGAGGGCAAGTTGCAGATCGAGCACGCCCAGCTCAAATACCTGCTGCCGCGCCTCACGCGCTACTGGTCGCACTTGTCCCGCCAGCGCGGTTCCACCGGTTCCATCGGCGGCGAAGGCGAATCGCAGCTCGAATCCGACCGCCGGAAAATCTCCGAGCGCATTGACCGCATTGAGCGCGACCTCGATTCCGTCCGCCGCCAGCGCGAAACGCAGCGAGCCGGGCGCCAGCGCAGCCAATGGCCGCTCGCCTCCATCGTCGGTTACACCAATGCCGGCAAATCCACTTTGCTCAATCAGCTCACGGGCGCAGCGGTGCTGGCGGAGGATAAATTGTTCGCCACGCTCGACCCGACCACGCGGCGGCTGCGGCTGCCGACGAACCAGAATGTTTTGCTCACCGACACGGTGGGTTTCATCAAAAAACTGCCGCACGGACTCGTCGAGGCGTTCAAGGCGACGCTGGAGGAAGTCGTGCAGGCGGATTTGCTGCTGCACGTCGTGGATATCAGTCATCCGCAGGCGGAGGAGCAGATTGAGGCGGTGAATCTGGTGCTGGCTGAAATCGGCGCGGCGGCGAAACCGACGCTGATGATTTTTAACAAAATCGACCGGCTTACCGGCAGTGTCTCGGCCGTGATGCGCGAAAAGTATCCGCACGCGGTTTCCCTTTCGGCCAGGACGGGTGAAGGAGTTACGCCGCTGCTCGCGGAAATCGGTACGCAGCTCCGGCCGGTTCGCGAGTTTTTGGATTTGCGCGTGCCGCTGGAAAAGGCCGCCGTCCTTGCGCGGATCCACGCCGTGGGGCAGGTGGTAACGAGCCGCTACAGTGGGAAGACGGCGCGGTTTAAAGTCCGCATCCCGCCGCATCTGCATCAGGAATTCGCGGTGTTTGTGGTGGCGGAAAAATAGTCGCGCGCCGGGCGGGGAACAGGAAATGAGCCAAGCCGCAAGGTTTGTTTCGCGAATTTGCGATTGCGCCGGTCGCCCGGGGCTGGCTGGGCTGGGTTGATTGTGGCTTGGAATTGATTCGCTCATTTTCTATTGAACAATTCGTCAGTTCTGCCATAGTCGCCCCCAGCCATGAAGCGTAACGCCGTCCTGCCGTTGGATGCGCCGGGCCGGAACGGGTCTGCCCCGTTGAATCCGGTCGAGGTCGAGACGATTCATTTATTCGTCCAGCTTTCCCGCGCCCTGGGCCAGCCGCCCTCCGTCGCGGAAATTTATGGGCTCCTCTTTATTTCACCCCACCCCCTGCCGCAGGATGAATTCATCGACCGGCTCAATTTGAGCAAAGGCTCCGCCAGTCAGGGGCTCCGCTACTTGCTCGATCTGGGGGCGGCGCGCACGGTTTATGTGGCGGGCGACCGGCGGGTGCATTACGAGGCGGTGGCCGAGTTGCGCAATCTGGCCGGCCGCTTTCTGCGCCAGCAGGTGTTTCATTATTTTGAGGACAGCGGGGAGCGGTTGGACCGGATCGCTGGCGCGGCCGGAAAACTTTCCGGTCCGGAGCGCGACCATGCCTTGGCGCGGGTCAAAATGCTCAAAAGCTGGTCTAAAAATGCCCGGCGCGTTTTGCCCTTGTTGCTCGCGCTCCTCGGCAGTCGCAACGGGAAATAGCGGACAACAGAATCGGTGTTCCGACCCAGACAACCTGACATACGCCCAGTGGTTTTGGAAAAAAGTTCTCCAAACGACCACGGGCGGCAGCGTGTCGTTGATAATCAGCCCGGTCAAAAATCAATTATGCTAAACTTAACTTCATCGTCGTTCAAAAGTTCCGCTGCCTCCGGACGCGGAACCCTGCTCAAGGCATTCTCATTGGCGGCCCTGCTGTCGCTCCCGGGCCTCACCGCCGTCGGCCAGCCTGCGGATTCTCTGCCGCCACCCTGGCAACACCGGGATATCGGCGCGGCGCAAGTTCCGGGAACGGCCCGGTATGCTGCGGGCGTTTTCACTTTGCAAGGCACGATGGATATTTGGGGCACCAACGATGGGTCGCAGATCGCCTTCCAACCGTGGCGCGGTGATGTTGAGTTGGTGGCGCGCGTAACCGGGATGGAAAATCCCGGTGGGATTGCTCATGCCAAGGCCAGCCTGTGCCTGCGCGAATCGCTCGCCGCCGGTTCCCGCCAGGTCACGATGTGTGTGACGCCGACCGATGGCACCCAGTTCATTTATCGGGATCAGACCGGTGCCAAGGCGACGCGTATTTTTGCCGATGTTGAAGCCCAGAAATCCAGCGTGCCCAAGGGGCAATTCCCCTGCTGGCTGAAGATCGTCCGCCGTGGCAATGTGTTCACCGGCTACGAATCGGCCGATGGTGAAAAGTGGCAGTCGTCGGGCCCGGTCACGCTGGATTTTGCCGCCGATGCGGTCATCGGGCTGGCGGCCTCCTCGCACAAAACCAACATCCTCACCACTGCGACCTTCGACCAGGTGACCCTGTCCCGGCCGCCCGCAAATGCCAAGCCCCCATCTACCATCAAGCGGGTCTCGCAAATGATGACCATGGGCATTGATGGCACGGACCAACGCGTCGTTTACATGACGCGCGACCGGATTGAAGCCCCCAACTGGTCGCCCGATGGCCAATGGCTCGTCTACAACTCCAAGGGGCTGCTTTGGCGCATTCGCGCGGATGGCAGCACCAAGGTGCCCGAACCCATCCCGACCGGCGCCGTGACGAATATCAACAACGATCATGTCCTCGCGCCCGATGGTCAGACCATTTATTTTAGTGCCGGTGGACATCTTTTTGCCGTTCCGTTTGCCGGTGGACAACCCCGCCGGGTTTCCAATGACCAGACCCCCGAACGGAAGTTCAAATACTATCTCCACGGTGTCTCACCCGACGGCAAAACGCTTTCCTATGTCGGCGTCGAGGCCGTGGGTGACGATGCCTGGGGTCGAATTGAAATCTACACCATTCCCGCCGCCGGCGGCGCGGACACGCGACTGACCAGCACCCCCAAACCGCATGACGGCCCGGAGTATTCCATGGATGGCAAGTGGATCTATTTCAACTCCGAGATCAATGCCCGGGTTCCCGGCCATTCCCAATGCTATCGGATGGCACCCGACGGAACCGGGGTCGAACAGCTCACGCATGATGAGCGGGTGAACTGGTTCCCGCACATTTCGCCGGATGGTAACTGGATCGTTTATATCAGCTTCCCGCCCGGCACGATCAAGCACCCCACTGACAAGGATGTCATCCTTCGGCGCATTAAGCCAGATGGCCGCGAACCGGCCGATATCATCGGCTTCAATGGTGGCCAAGGCACCATCAACGTCAATAGCTGGTCGCCCGACAGCAAGCACTTCGCCTTCGTCATGTATCCGGCGGCGGCGCAGTAAACACGGGGCGAAGCCCGACCCGGATTTTCATTATGCCCAAGCCAGCTCTCATCGCCATCATCGGCCTCGGCTACGTCGGCCTGCCGCTGGGCCTGCAGTTTGCGCTTTCGGGCGTCTCAGTGCTGGGCGTGGACATTGATCCGGCCAAGGTGGCCGACCTGAATGCGGGGCGCAGTTACATCCGGCACATTCCCGCCGCCGCCATTCAGGCGCAGCGCGCGACCGCCCGGCTGGAGGCCACCACCGATTTTTCACGGCTGCGCGAAGTGCAGGCCATCCTTATCTGCGTGCCCACGCCGCTGACCAAAAATCGAGAACCCGATCTGTCCTACATTCTGAACACCGCCCGCGCCATCGCCCCGCATCTGCGCCGGGACAAATCGGAAATCGGAAATCGGAAATCGGAAATTCCTTTGGTCGTGCTGGAATCCACCACCTATCCCGGCACCACGGAAGGCGAATTACGCCGCGAACTCGAAGCCGGCTCCGGCCTCGTTGCGGGTCGGGATTTCCATCTTGCCTATTCACCCGAACGGGAAGACCCCGGCCAGCCGGACCATGGGGTGGGGGATATTCCAAAGCTGGTCGGCGGTCTCACGCCTGCCTGCTGCGACCGGGCGGCGGCGCTTTACCGGCGGGCCATCCGCACGGTGGTGCCGGTTTCCTCCTGCCGCACGGCCGAGGCGGCCAAGCTGTTGGAAAATGTCTTTCGCGGCGTGAACATCGCCCTCGTCAACGAATTGAAACTCGTCTACGGCGCCATGGGCATCGATATCTGGGAGGTCATTGCCGCCGCCAGGACGAAGCCGTTCGGGTTCATGCCATTTTATCCTGGCCCGGGCCTCGGCGGGCATTGCATCCCGATCGACCCGTTTTATCTCGCCTGGAAGGCGCGCGAATTCGGCCAGCCCGCCCGCTTCATCGAGCTGGCCGGCGAAATCAACACCGCCATGCCGCAGCACGTGGTCCAGGTCGTGACCGCCGCCCTGGCCGCGCAAAAAAAATCCGTTTCAGGGGCCCGCCTGTTGCTTCTCGGCCTCGCCTACAAGGCTGATGTGGATGATGACCGCGAATCGCCCGCCTATCGGCTGCTCGATCTGCTCACGGACCGCGGCGCCACCGTGGCATATCACGATCCGCACATCCCCGTCATCCGCCCCACGCGCGAACATCCGCACTGGGCCGGCCGCGAGTCGGCGGCGTGGACGCGCGAAAGTCTTTCCCGCTTTGATGCCGTGGTCATCGTCACGGCCCATCGTGCCGTCAATTATCAGGAGCTCGCCGACTGGTGCCCCTGTCTCGTGGACACCCGCAACGTCATGTCCGGTTTCCAAACCCGCCCCGGCCAGGTCTGGAAAGCCTAACTACCCCTTGACCTTTGACCTCCGACCTCTGATCTCTGTTTTGATTCAGGTTTCAGATTTCATCCCTCATCTTTTTCTTACGATTCCACCCTCTGACCGCTGATTGCTGACCCCTACTTTTCAAATCCTATGTCCTACCCTGAAAACGAACTGAAGCGCATTTCCCGGCATTTCCAGATTTACGGGGAAATCCTGCACGCCGAGCCGCTGAAGATCGGCCATATCAACGAAACCTACACCGCGACCTACGATCAGGGCGGCATGCGGGTGCGTTACATTCACCAGAAATTGAACCGGAACGTTTTCAAAAATCCGGTCGGCGTGATGAAAAACATGATGCGCGTCACCAGCCACCTCCGGAAAAAACTGGAGGCCCGCAATGTGCCCGATCTCACCCGGCGGGCGATGGTGGTGATTCCGACCCGCGCCGGCAAACCCTACCATGAGAACGGCAATCGCGATGTCTGGCGGACCTTTGTTTATATCGAAGGCGTGCAAACGCATGAAGCCGTGCAGAGTCCCGCGCAGGCGTTTCAGGCCGGCAAGGCCTTCGGTGAATTTCAAAGCCTGCTGGTGGATTTGCCCGGCGGGCGGCTGGTCGAAACCATCCCGGATTTCCACAACACCCGCCAGCGCTTTGATAATTTCCTGAACGCCGTCCAGGCGGACGGCTGCAACCGCGCTGCGGGCGTGCGCGCCGAGATTGAGTTTGCGCTCAAGCGCCAGAAGCTGGTCCGGGTGATTTTGGATGACCTGGCCAAGGGAAAAATCCCCGAGCGGATCACGCACAATGACACGAAATTCAACAACGTGATGCTGGATGTGACCACGGGGGAGGCGATGTGCATTGTGGATCTGGATACCGTCATGCCCGGCTGCGCCCTTTATGATTTTGGGGACATGGTGCGCACCACCACCAGCCCGACCCTGGAAGACGAGTTGGATCTTTCCAAGGTGACCATGCAGATGCCCATGTTCAAACAGCTCGCTCGCGGCTATCACTCCACCGCCGGTCAGTTTCTCAACCGGCGGGAAAAGGAACTCATGGCCTTCGCCGGCAAGCTCATCTCCTTTGAGATCGGGTTGCGGTTCCTGACCGATTATCTCTCGGGTGATGTATATTTTCGCACGCACCGCCCCGATCATAATCGGGATCGTTGCCGGACCCAGTTTAAGCTGGTGGAATCCATCGAACGGCAGGAAAATGCCATGCAAAAATTCGTGGATGGGCTTTGAAATGAAAAAACTGATCTCTGACCTCTGACCTCCGACCTCTATTTTATGAAAACGCTCCTCGTTACCGGCTCGTCCGGCCTTATTGGATCCGAAGTCGTGGAATCCTTCAGCCGCGATGGCTGGCAGGTGCACGGCGTGGACAACAACATGCGCGCCGATTTCTTCGGCCCCGGCGGCGACACCCGCTGGAACCAGCAGCGCCTGCTCGGCTCGCTCCCGCATTTCTCCCATCACGAGCTGGACATCCGGGATCGCAAAGCGGTTTGCTCCCTGCTCCAGGCTCTGCGCCCCTCCGCCATCGTCCACACCGCGGCGCAGCCCAGCCACGACCTCGCCGCCAGCCGCCCGTTTGATGATTTCGATGTCAATGCCAACGGCACCCTGAACCTGCTCGAAGCCGCGCGCCTCGCGTGCCCCGAATCGCCGTTCGTCCACATGAGCACCAACAAGGTCTATGGCGACGCGCCCAACGAGATTGCGTTGAAGGAACTTGAAAAACGCTGGGACTACGCCGATCCCGCCTACGCCGATGGCATCAAGGAAACCTTCCGCATTGACCAGAGCAAACATTCCCTCTTCGGCGCGTCCAAGGTGGCCGCCGATGTGATGGTGCAGGAATATGGACGCTATTTCGGGATGCCCACCTGCGCCCTGCGCGGTGGTTGTTTGACCGGCCCGAATCATAGCGGCGTGGAATTGCACGGCTTTTTGAGCTACCTCATCAAGTGCAACCTCGAAGGCCGCACCTACAAGGTGTTTGGCTACAAGGGCAAGCAGGTGCGCGACAACATCCACAGCCACGACGTCGTGCAATTCATGCGCCGGTTCATCGCCGCGCCGCGGAAAGGCGAGGTTTACAATCTGGGCGGCGGCCGGGCCAACTCCGTGTCCATCCTTGAAGCCTTCGATCTGATATCGTCCATCTCCGGCAAACCGATGCAGCACGAGTATGTCGATCAGAACCGCTCCGGCGACCACATCTGCTACATCTCCAACCTCGACAAGTTGAAAGCCCATTATCCCGGCTGGGGCATCACCAAGGATTTGAAGACGACGTTCGTAGAAATCCACGACGCCTGGGTCAAAAGAAAAAGCTGAAAGTTGAGACCTGAAACTGGAGACCTGAGACCTGAAGCTGGAAAAATATGGATGAAAGAAAAGAAGCGCTGAGGCGAAGAACCAAAGCATTTGCCAGTGCGGTGGTGCGCTTTTACATCAGTTTGGACAAAGGTAGGGAAGAATTAAGAATTCTTGGCAAACAACTTTTGCGCTCCGGCACCTCGGTGGCGGCCAACTATCGTGAGGCTTCCCGTGCCCGATCCGAGGCGGAATTTATTGCCAAGATTGATCAATGCGCCCAGGAAGCGGATGAATCCCAACTGTGGCTGGAACTCTTGCGGGACGATTGCCATATCAATTCGGAACCGGTGAACTGGCTGATTCAAGAGGCGGACGAATTGATTGCAATCTTTGTAACCATGTCCAAAAACGTCAAACAGCGGCTCGGGAAACAAGGCTGAAATCGGAACATCAGGTTTCATCCCTCATCCTTTTTTACAGTTCAGGTTTCAGGTTTCATCCCTCATTCTTTTCTTATGCGTATCTTAATCACTGGCGGCGCGGGGTTCGTGGGTTCCAACCTGGCGCTCGCGCTGCGGGCCGAATTGCCCGGCGCGGACATCGTCTGCCTGGACAACCTCTACCGGCGCGGCTCGGAACTGAATGTCCCGCGCCTGGAACAGGCCGGGGCCAAATTCCATCGCGGCGACGTGCGCGACCCCGCGGCGTTTCCCGCCGGCCCGTTTGATGTGCTCATCGAATGTTCCGCCGAACCGTCCGTACTGGCCGGCCAGGACGGCTCGCCCGATTATCTGTTCCAGACCAACCTCGTCGGCGCTTACAACTGCCTGGAAAAAGCGCGGCAATGGCGGAGCAAATTTATATTCCTGTCCACCAGCCGCGTGTATCCCATCGCCCGGCTCGAAGCCCATCCCTGGCACGAGGAAGCCACCCGCTTTGCATGGGCCGACCACGGCACCCCCGGCATCAGCTCGCGCGGCGTCAGCGAAGCCGTGGATTTGAATGGCGCGCGGTCACTCTACGGTTACACCAAGCTGTCCGCCGAACAGCTCATCGAGGAATACCGCGCCAGCTTCGGCCTGCGTGCCGTCGTCAACCGCTGCGGCGTCATCGCCGGGCCGTGGCAATTCGGCAAGGTGGACCAGGGCGTGGCCTCGCTCTGGGTGATGGCGCATCAATTCCAGCGGCCCTTGAGCTACATCGGCTACGGCGGCACGGGCAAACAAGTCCGCGATTTCCTGCATGTCGCCGACCTGTGCGCTTTGATCTCTGAACAGATCCGGAATTTCGATCGCTGGGACGGCTGGCTCGGCAACGTCGCCGGCGGCTTGGCCCACAGCACCTCGCTCTGCGAACTCACCGCCTTGTGCCGCGAAATCACCGGGCGCGAAACCCCGATCAAAACCGTCCCCGAAAACCGCCCGAACGACCTGCGTTTGTTCGTGGCGGACTGTGCCCGGCTGTTTCATCACACCCAATGGCGGCCGCAACGCGACGTCCGCCGCATCGTCCAGGACACCCATGCCTGGGTCGCCGAACACGCCGACCAACTTAAAAAGCTCTGAGCGGGCTGAAATTGGTGATTTCCGTTTTAAGTTTTTCAGCGTTTTAGTTTTTTAGCGTTTGAAACAAGTTTAAGTTTTTAAGAATTTTAGCGTTTCAGGATTTTAGCGTTACAGCGTTTTAGAATTTTAGCTTTTGTTTTGTTGCTTTGAGTTATAAATATGGCTGTCCCTCAGAAAACCTGAAATAAGAATCGCTATGAGTGATATCAAGTTCGAGTGTTCTCATTGCAAACAGCATCTGGCCTGTGAGGAACAGGACGCCGGCAAACAGATTCAGTGCCCCGCATGCAACCAGCTCATCCAGATTCCGGAGGTTTCCGCGGCAATCGTGCCGCCGGCCGGCCCATCGCGCCTGCACATAGCCCACCAAGCACCCAAGGCACCTCGGGAAACCGCGCCCTTACCGCCCGAAGAATCCCTGGAACCTGAACCGCGCCGGCCGCGGTCCTGGCGCTGGGCCTGGCGGCTGGGGGCCTACGCCGTGCTTGCCGCCGTCCTCGTCATCGCCTGGCCCAAGCTGACCAAACTGCGCGAGTTGCCCAAGGAGGCGTCCAACGTGTCCAAGCTGTCCGTCCAGACCCTGACCGTTCAGTTTGCCATGATTGATTCGACGACCATGACGTCGGGCGAATCTAGCGAGGCGAAGGCCAAATTCATCGCGGCGCTGAAGGAAAATTATGGCCATGAAAACTATACCGCCTGTTCCAGTCCGCAGGCATTCGATCAATGGGTTGGGCAATGGCCTATCGGCACGGGCTATAAACTCGCATATAACCCGGACAAAGCCGAAGTCACCATCTGGTGCCGGATCGAGGGCCGCCCCACCATCGTCAAAAATTATCTCGACGCCAAGGCCGACAAACTGACGGACATCTTGAAACAGGCGAAAGAAGGCATCCAGATACTTTCAAAAATGGGGTCGTAAGTTTTTGGCCGGCTTCGATCCTTGATCTCCATCGGCGGATTGGCGGCTTTAGTTTACCGTTTTTTACCGAATTTTACCGGTTACCGGCAATTTCATGGTTCACACCTCCCATTCATGTCGGTCATAGACAAATTCCTCAGTGGGAATGGTCTTGGTGGCTTCCGTGAAATGGACCCGGCCCATTTCCCGGTTGATTTCGGCACGGAGCGCGGCGGCGATGCCGTGCAGGCGCGAAACGGGAATCTCCTCCAGATCGCGGTTTTCAATCTCGGCCTCGATCTTTTTTAGCTGGCCGGCGAGGACGCGCCAGCGTTCATGGCGCTGGCCAAAGACGACCTCGGCGAGAGCCTCGGTCTCGGTGGCGCGGAGGTTGCCAATCTCGAACTGATGCTGGCGGCTCCACTTGATGAGCGTGGGCTTGGAGACCCCGAGTTCGACTTGGATGCGGTTGAAGCTCCAGCCCTGCGAGCGCAGGAAAATGAAGCGGGCGATAGTTTCTGAGTCGGTCATAACGGTTCAGTTTTAAGTTTTTAATTTTTAGTTTTGAGTTGTCACCGCGACGCGCCGGCCGGACATCGGCCGGTGACACGCGGGGCGGTCAGCGGAAGTTATAGCACAGGTTTTTTGGCCAAACCGAACGGAAGAACAAGCGGGCGGACAACCAGGGTATACTCGTGCTAACTGACGCCAACTGGCGCTAACTCATGAATAAAATATTTTAAAAAATATTTGACAGGATTTTGGGATTTAAAAAACGGAAACGCTGAAAAACTAAAAAACTGAAAGTAAAAAGCAGTGGTCAGCGGGAGCGGGGGAGCAAAAAATAAATGCCGCGACTACGGACCACGGACCACTGACCTTTGAGTTGTGTTTTGGTTCGCCAACGGCAACTTTTGGTTTTTAGCGTTTTGATTCAAGTCACAAGTTTCAGCTTTCATCCTTTTTTTAGCTGCCAACTGCCAACTGCCAACTGACGACTGACGACTGGCCTCAAATTTTAGTTTTTCAGCAATTTAGGTTTTGATAATGTCCGCCCTCTGACCTTTGTCCCTTTGCTGCTCTACTACTCCTATTAAAATATGAAAATCGCCATCATCGGCCTCGGCTACGTGGGCCTTCCCTTGTCATTGCAATTCGCGCGCTCCGGCGTCGCGGTTATCGGTATCGACATTGATCCGGCCAAGGTCAAAAGCCTGAATGCCGGCCGCAGTTACATCAAACACATCTCAGCCGAAGCCATTCGTGCCCAGGTGAAAGCGGGCCAATTTGTGGCCTCTACTGACTTTGCGCGCATTCGCGAATGCGAGGCCGTCATCATCTGCGTTCCCACCCCCCTAAACAAAAACCGTGAGCCGGACATCTCCTACATCACCGAAACCGGCAAGGCCATTGCGCCGTATTTGCCCCGGCCTAAATCGGCAATCGCAAATCGCAAATCGCCAATTCCACTCGTTGTCTTGGAATCCACCACCTACCCCGGCACCACCGATGGCGAACTCCGGGCCGTGCTGGAAGCAGGGTCCGGACTCAAGGCTGGCGTTGGATTCCATCTTGCCTTCTCCCCCGAGCGGGAAGATCCGGCCAATCCCTCCAGCATCGTGGCCGACATCCCGAAGGTCGTGGGCGGCTACACCCCTGCCTGTCTGAATCGGGCGGTGGCGCTCTATTCGCAGGCATTGAAGAATATGGTGCCCGTCAACTCCTGCCGCGAAGCCGAGGCCACCAAGCTGCTGGAAAATATTTTTCGCAGCGTCAACATCGCCTTGGTGAATGAATTGAAAGTGGTTTATGCCGAGATGGGCATCGACATCTGGTCCGTCATCAACGCCGCCAAAACCAAGCCCTTCGGTTTCATGCCGTTTTATCCCGGGCCCGGCCTCGGCGGCCACTGCATCCCCATTGACCCCTTTTATCTCACCTGGAAGGCGCGCGAATTCGGGCAGAACACGCGGTTTATTGAGCTGGCCGGCGAGATTAACACCGCCATGCCGGACTACGTGGTGACGCGCACAGCCGCCGCCCTCAACGCCCGCAAGAAATCCATCAACGGTAGCAAGGTGCTCATTCTGGGGCTGGCCTACAAAGCCAACGTGGACGACGACCGTGAATCGCCCAGCTACGTGCTGATGGATTATTTTGCTAAGCAGGGAGCCAAGGTGTCTTATTACGATCCGCATGTGCCCGCCATTCGCCTCACGCGCGAACACCCGCATTGGGCTGGCACCAAGTCAGTGCGCTGGACCCGCGCGGCTATCACCGCATTCGATATTGTAGTCATCTCCACCGCGCACGCCGCCGTAAACTATGCCGAGCTTGCCAACTGGTGTTCCTGTATCGTGGACACCCGAAATATCATGGCTGGGTTTAAAACCCGGTCGGGTCAAGTTTGGAAAGCGTGATTTGAAACATTGCTTGGTGCATTTCGACTGTCTGCGCGGTGGTGAGGAGTGAGTGTCCGTGCGAACTGGGGATTCCTTATTTCTTGATTCCACTTTTTAATGTCCAAACCCACCCATAGCTACGGCCAGATTCTTAAATCCTCGTCCATCATCGGCGGGGCGCAGGGAATCAATTATCTCATCAGCATGGTGCGGGTAAAACTAGTCGCTGTGCTGCTAGGGCCGGCGGGCGTCGGGTTGGTGGGGCTATACATGTCCGCCACGGACATGGTCGGTACTTTCGCAAAGCTTGGGGTTAACGAGAGCGGCGTCAGGGAGGTTGCCGAAGCTCATGCCAGTAATCAGCCCGAACGCATCGCACGTGCGATTAAGACGCTCCGTCGCTTGAGTTGGGCCACTGGTTTTTTGGGCTGGCTTCTTACTGCCGCATTGTCGTATCCGCTCAGCTTCTGGGCTTTTGGTTCGGGCGAGCATGCCTGGGCGATTGCCATTCTTGGAGGCTCATTGCTGCTTGCCTTTGTTTCCGGCGGGCAAAGCGCCCTGCTTCAGGGCATGCGCCGGATCAGCGACCTTGCTCGGGTGAATGTGCTGTCAGCCATCGGGAGCACCATGGCTGCTGTCAGCCTTTATTGGTGGCTGGGGCAAAAGGGCATTGTCCCGGTGCTCATTGTCACTGCTGCCGTCAATCTGGGTTATTCGTGGTGGTTTGCGCGCAAAGTTTCGGTGGCATCGGTCGCTCTGACGTTGCCAGAAACACTCATCCATGCAAAACGGTTCATCCATCTTGGGGTGGCCTTCATGTGGAGCGCTCTTTTTGGGGCGGTGGTGGCGCTGGGTATACGATCATTGATCGTTCGGGATTTAGGGTTGGATTCCAATGGCATTTATCAGGCGGCGTGGACCATTTCTGGGATGTTCGGGGGGTTCATCATTTCGGCGATGGGGACAGACTTTTATCCCCGTCTTACTGCCGTGGTCAATGATTCACCGGCAGCAACTAAACTGGTCAATGAACAGACGGAGATTGGAGTGCTTCTGGCGCTGCCGGGGGTTCAAGCGTCGCTGACCTTTGCTCCGCTATTGATGCATGTGTTCTTTTCGGCAAAATTCGTGGCTGGTGCGGAGTTGCTGCCCTGGTTTCTAGTGGCGGTTTTTTTACGGATGATTACCTATCCCATGGGCTACATCCTTACCGCCAAGGCCGCTGGCGGGAAATTTGCCATGCTTACCAGCCTGTTTCATATCTCCAACATCAGTCTTTGTGCGGCATTGATTCCAGTGTTGCATCTCAAAGGTGTGGCAATCGCCAACGCCGTGTTATGTGTCATTTATCTCTTCGGGATGCGCCGTGTGGCCGGTCCTCTGGTGGGGTTTTCCTGGGCTTCGGAAACAAAAAAACTCATGGGGATCAGCCTGTTATTGGTCGCGGCAAATTTTGCCATCGCTTTATTCGTGCCAATGGTTCCCGCGATTATTCTGGGGGGATTAATCACGGTCCTGTCCTCCGTATTTAGCTTGCGAGGTTTGGTCACCCGGTTGGGAACGCAGCACAGGGTAATCCAATTGATCCGTCGGTTCCCCTTCGGTGGAGCAGTCTGTGGACTCTAATTTTTTATCCACACTTTTATAAAACGTCTGGGCGGAAGTGGATTGAATCAATATCAGATGGCACTATGAAACTAAAAGAAATGCGCATTGGCAGTTGTGTTTTGGAGGTGGGCGCTGACTCGGCGCGGCTTTCGGCTCCCATCACCTGCGCCGATGAGCAACCGCGCGAATTATGGTATTCGCTCCCGGCGGCCCACGCAGATTGGTTTGCCACCGACCGCTGCGATGGCTTTGTGGTGGCCCTATTGCTGCAAGCGATGGAAAGAAACGAGAACATCGTGACGGACGCCCCGATGTCTTCCCGGCTTTGGCACAGTTTGAGCCAGTTCTACATTCCGATGATGACGCAGGCGTTCCCCAACCTGCATCGCATCAAGATTGTTCCTGCTGCGTTGACCACGGAAACCCAGCCTGCGGCCGGTGTGGCGACGGGCTTCTCCGGCGGCATCGATTCGTTCGCGGCGGTGGTGCGACACTTCGCGCAGGAAAAATCACCAGAACATCGCGTCACTCATTTCCTTTTCCACAACGTCGGTTCTCACGGGAACAAAAGCCCAGAGGCTGACCGGAATCTTTTTCGCCAGCGATATGCCCTGGTGCAACCGTTCGCAAAGGAGGTTGAAATCCCCACGGTGCCGGTGGATTCGAACCTCGCGTATGCATTTCCTATTGATTTCATGAAGATGCATCACGCACTGAACGCTTCAGTCCTGTTGGTGTTGCAAAATCAATTCCGCCGCTATTTCTACGCGTCCACTTACAAATACGTCGATTGCCGCGTCGCGCCGGTGAAGGACATTGCGTATCTCGACCCCATGGCCGTGCATCTGCTCTCCACGGAAGGCCTCGACTGCGTCTCCACCGGCAGCGAGATGTCGCGCGTGGAAAAGACGGCGCTGGTCGCCACTTACGAGCCTTCGCATCGTTACCTGAACGTGTGCGTGGATGCCGCGTTTGAGGGGCGGAATTGCTCGGTCTGTTTCAAGTGCCGTCGAACCATGCTCACCCTTGAACTGCTGGGACTGGATCATCTCTATGGCCAGGTATTTGATTTTGAAAAATTCGCCAAAGTGCGTCAGCGATACCTGAAGGAAATCATCCTGCATTATCCGCATTCGTTCGAGCAGGAGATAGCCGAGGCGTTTTATGCGCCGCGCTCGCGCGCGTGGCGCTGGCTCATTAAGGCCGGCGGTTGGTATCGCCAGCACAGGCAATACCGGAAAAAATGAAACTTCTGAATTCCTCTTGTAGCAACGCTCTATGAGCGCCGGGGAAAACTGCGTTTATGATTAAGGGACGGCGGTCACAGACTGCCGCTACAATAACAAGCAGGTTTTACCGAGATCAATGACGTCACTGCGTTCAAATCCAGCTTGGAAATTCGCCAAGGAGAAGCTTGTCGACCCGCTCCGACGGGCGGCGTTTGAGACGGTCTATCCCGGCCATCTCCCGCTTTATTATTGCGATTCACCGAATTGGGGCGATGCCTTGAGTCCGGTGCTATGCGCCAAACTCTCCGGCAAGCCCATCAAGAAAATGCTCTGGCAACATCAGCATCGTTATCTGGCCATCGGCAGCGTTCTAGGCAACGCGAACGCACGGGCGGAGGTGTGGGGCAGCGGCTTCGTCTGGCCGGATGAGAAACTCACCGAGCCGCCGCAGGCAATTCACGCGGTGCGCGGGCCGCGCACACGGACTAGGCTGCTGGCGCAAGGAATAGATTGCCCGGAAATTTACGGCGACCCGGCGCTGTTGTTTCCGTATTTTTATAATCCGCCGGTGAAAATAAAATATGCCGTTGGTGTGATTCCACATTTCAGCGATAAGGGTGTCGATTGGATCAGGCGGCTGCCGCCCGACCCTGCTGTGCGACTCATCGACGTGGAAGGCGGCATCGAAAAATTTGTGCGCGAAGTGAAGTCTTGCGAGCTGATTGTATCCAGCTCCCTCCACGGATTAATTTGCGCCGATGCCTATGGCGTGCCGAACATGTGGGTAAAGTTGTCGGATATCCTGTGGGGTGGCAATTTCAAGTTTTGCGACCACTTCGAGTCTGTGGGCCGGGATGCTCCCGTGCCGGTCATTCCCGACGCCAATACGCCGCTGACCGAGGTAACTCGGAATTTCCGGCCCAGTCGGCCCAAAATAAATCTTCGCCCGCTCATCAACGCGTGTCCGTTCATAGCCGAGGATGTTCGAAGGAAGTTACTCGACAATCCAGAAATCACTTAGAAAAGGATATATGATCAAACGATTCAAATCCCAACTTCGCCGGTGGGTGCTCGGGCAGATTTCTTATTCTAGGTTCATCGGGTTTATCCGGCCGGCACTCTCAAAGAGGAAAAGCGCTGATTATAAAATCTGGCGCAAACTTCTGACTGCCGCCTGGGAACCGCGTGAACTATCCGTCCCCGTAGGGAAGAGAATCCTGGCCATTTCGCCGCACTCGGATGACGAAGCCATCGGTGCTGGTGGAATCCTCTGGGCGCATCGCGATGCGGCTGAAATTCACATCGTGCTTTTGACGGATGGAGCAGCCTACGGCTTTGTGCCAGAGGCCGGCCAGACCCCGGAACAGGCGAAGGCACAGTTGGTGAAACTGCGGAAGCAGGAGTTGATGCAGACCGCCGAAGCCTTGAAGGCAAAGTCCGTCACCTGCCTGGATTTGCCAGACCGGGGACTGGTGGTGAATGAGGTAACCGTGGCGAAACTTCGGGACGTGCTGGATTTGGTGCGACCGGATGTCGTAATCCTCCCCTGGTTTCTTGACAATCATCCCGATCATCAGGCGGCCAATCGGCTCTTTGCGGCGGCCAGCAACAATCCTGGCGCGATGGTGCTGGGTTATGAAATTTGGGCCGTTTTGGAGCCAAACGCCTATTTTGACATCACCAACCAACTGGAGGCCAAACTGAATCTGGTGAATAACTACGTTTCTCAATTAAGAGATGCGGACTATCCCAATTTTACGCAAGGGCTGGCCCGGGTTCGCGGTTATCAGTTGATCAAAAAAACCGGCCAAAAGGCTGCCGAGGCTTTTGTGGCGTTGCCGGCGGAGGATTACTGCGCCCTGATCAATGAAGTGCTGTAAGCTTGCAATTCTTTACGAGTCCGTCATTCGCGGCTAGAGCGCCTATTTCAGCCGGAAGTATCTGATGCAAATCTCTCTTTTCAAAGGCTCCTCATTGCCTGCCGACATTCTTGCCGCATGGACAAGACTGCAGCGGTCAAATCCATCTCTGGCCAGCCCCTATTTTAGCCCAGCTTACACACAAACCGTGGCCGCCGCTCGTGATGATGTCGAGGTGGCAGTCATGGGAAATGCAGGCAGGGTGGAGGCGATTTTCCCGTTTGAACGGAGAGCCAAAAACATGGCGGGACCGGTCGGGTCATTTATCTCCGATTATCATGGCTTGATTTCCGAGCCTAATTTCTCTTTTGCTCCAAAGCAATTATTGCGGTCCTGCAACTTGGTGGCCTGGAATTTTAATTATTTGCCGGTAAACCAAATCAGTTTCAGCCAGTATTTTCTCGAGCAATACCGTTCTCCCATCATCGACCTTTCATCTGGATATGAAGCTTATGTCAAAGAGCGGCGCGAGGCAGGCACCGAGCAAATCAAAAAAAACGGCAACCTGTTTAGGCGTTTGGAGCGTGAAGTCGGACCGGTGCGATTTGTCGCCCATTCGCCGGAACCGGCGCAGCTCAGCCAATTGATTGCATGGAAAACAGATCAGTTCCGGCATAACGGGTGGCAGGATATTTTTTCCCTGCCATGGGTGCGTAATACCGTGGAAGCCATTCACGCGATTCAGACCCCGGAGTTCGCCGGTATGCTTTCTCTGCTTTATGCCGGAGACAAGCTGGTCGCCGCCCATTTCGGAATGCGTTCGGCTACCGTCTGGCATTACTGGTTTCCCTCTTATGCCCCAGCCTTTTCAAAGTATTCTCCGGGCGTGATGCTGCTGCTCAAGATGGCGGAAGATTCGGCGGCGCTCGGAATAAGCACCATCGACCTGGGCTGCGGCGAACACTCTTACAAAGAGCGCCTGATGAACGGCTTTGTCACAACTGCCAAAGGTAGCGTGGAACGGCCCGCTTTGATTACTTTGCCGCGCATCCTTCGGCGGAATAGCCTGAACTTCATCCGGCGTCATCACGGACTGCACCAGCTGGCGCGTCAAACTAAAAAGTTTTTCAAATCAAATCCGACCGCCAGCTGAACCTCCATGATCGATTTGAAATTCAACACTAATGCCCAGGATGCAGCATCAGCTCACTTGAAATATCGCGCTTATGTGGATGGCCTCCGGGCCGTCGCCGTCCTACCGGTTTTATTTTTTCATGCCGGCCTCGGATTCACCGGCGGCTATGTGGGCGTGGATATTTTCTTTGTCATCTCCGGCTACCTCATCACCGGCCTGGTCCTTAAAGACCTCAATGCCGGCCAGTTTCATATCGTCAAGTTTTGGGAGCGCCGGGTGCGGCGCATTCTGCCCGCAATCACGGTTGTTGTTTTCGCCACCCTGATTGCCGGCTGGTTTCTCTTGCTGCCCCGCGGTTTCAAGGAACTGGGCGAATCCGCGACCGCCCAGACCTTGTTGGTTTCCAACATCTATTTCTGGATAAAATCATGGATCGGGGTCGGCTATTTTACGCCCGCCGCCGAGGTTAAGCCGCTGCTGCACACCTGGTCACTGGCGGTGGAAGAACAGTTCTATCTTTTTTTTCCGTTTCTGTTGCTTGCCTTGAAACGCTTCGCGCGCCATTTCCTCGTTCCGGCGATCGTGCTGATTGGTGCCCTTTCCTTCGGCTTGAGTGTCTATTGCAGCTATTTCCACCCTGCATTAAACTTTTATTTTCTGCCACCGCGCGCCTGGGAATTGTTGCTGGGCGCATATCTTGCCGCCATTCCGGCGCAATCACGGGCGTCCACCCAGTGGCTGACGGAATCGTTGAGTTGGGGCGGATTGCTCGCCATCGCCTGCGCTGTGTTTTTTTATGACCGCGAGACACGGTTTCCAGGCGCCTCGGCGCTGCTGCCTTGCGCTGGGACCGCGCTGATTCTATGGGCCAACAACCACACCTTGACCTCGGCGGGAAGACTGCTGGCCCTGCGTCCCGTGGTTTTCACCGGGTTGATCTCTTATTCGCTTTATCTCTGGCATTGGCCGATGCTGGTCTTTGCGAAATATTGGGCGATTGATCCACTTTCACAAGGCCAGCGGCTGTTGGTGCTGTTCGCCAGCCTGATACTGGCGGTGCTGTCCTGGAAATTTGTAGAGACGCCATTTCGCCATCGAATCCTCCTGAAGACCAGACCACAGATTTTCTCTTTCGCTGGTGCCACCACCGCCATCCTGCTATTTGCAGGGCTGGCCATATTCAAATTACAGGGTGCGCCTTCAAGGCTTCCCGCCGCTGCGTTGCGGTATGTGAATGAGGATAGGCGTGTGGCATTCGATAAAGATTTGAGCTTGCAGGAAGCATTAGCCGGAAATTTCTTCGAGTTAGGAGCGAAAAGCAAACAGCAGCCTATAAAACTGCTCGTCTGGGGCGACAGCCATGCCATGGCGGTGATGCCGGTTATTAATGCCCTTTGCCAGGAACATTCCATCCGTGGGGTCGCGGCAACCCATGCCGCAACCGCTCCACTGATCGGTTATCAAAGCAAAAAGTCGGACCTGAAACTGGAAAACATCCCCTACAATCACGCTGTTGCCGAGTTCGTTCGCACCAATCGGGTGCGCGACGTAATAATCGTTGCCAACTGGGGGGTGTATTTTGCCAATGAAAAAGAGGCCACCCAGCTTCGAAACGGCTTGCTCGACACGGTAAACACACTGAAAGATACGGGGGCCAGGATCTGGATTATAAGACAGGTTCCCAAACCGCATTGGAATGTGCCAGACACTCTGGCCGCCACTATTTGGCACGGCGGAGACATCGGTAAACTGGGGTTGCCTCTCTCGGAATATCGCAAGGAATTTCAACGCCAAAACCCCATTTTCAATGGTCTCACCTTGAAATTCCCCGATGTTACCATTCTGGATCCGACTGATTTCTTTGTGAACTCCAGCAAGCATCTCTGCCGGGTGGTGGACGGCGACACCGCACTCTATGCCGACCACAATCATGTTTCCACGGCCGGAGCGATGTTGTTGCGCCCACTGTTTGAACCGATCTTTGAGGGCATCAAAAAGAACTGAAGCCGCCATATTTATGCACCCGCTTCGCATTTTGCATGTCAACACGCTGGATCACGGCGGGGGCGCGGCGCAGCTGGGCTTCAACCTCATGGAAGGCTGCAGTGCGGCAGGGCATCGCACATGGCTGGCCGTCCGCCAGAAAACCGGCACCGATCCGCGGGTTTATACCATCCAGAACGAAGAGCATCGGCACTTTTGGGCCAGGTTTTGCAACCGCTTAATCCGTCCGCGTGCCGGCAACCGGCTCGCCCGATCGCTCGGTCGCCCCTGGAGCACGGCGCGGGTTTTGGCGGGGCACGAGGATTTTGATTTTCCCGGCACCTGGCATCTCCTCAAGGACGCACCGGAGAAACCGGATATCATCCACCTGCACAATCTGCATGGCAGTTACTTTGATTTGCGGGCGCTCCCATGGTTGAGCCGGCAAATTCCCACGGTGGTGACGTTACATGATGCATGGATGACCAGTGGCCATTGCTCGCATTCCTTCGTTTGTGAGCGCTGGCGCACGGGTTGCGGGGAATGTCCTGACCTGACTATTTATCCGGCTGTGTGCCGCGATGCCACAGCTTACAACTGGCGGCGCAAACAAAAAATCTATGCGCAGAGCCGCCTGCATTTCGCGGTGCCCTGTAGGTGGATGATGGACAAGCTGAATCATTCCATGGTTGCTCCGGCCATCGCTTCCGCTCGCATCATTCACCACGGGATTGACCTGTCGGTTTTTCAACCCGGCGACCGGATTCAGGCGCGACGGGCTTTGGGATTGCCGGAGGATGCGTGCATTTTGATGTTTGCTTCCAAAGGCATCCGCACCAATGTCGCCAAGGATTATGTCACGTTACGCGCCACTCTGGAAAAACTCGGCACCAGCGGCGGGAAAGCTCAACTGATATTTCTGGCGGTGGGCGAGGAGGGGGCCACGGAAACCATCGGGCGGGCGCAACTGCGTTTTGTTTCGCACATTGCCGATCGCGCGACGCTGGCCGGATACTATCGGGCGGCGGATATTTACGTCCATGCCGCCCGGGCGGAGCAATGGGGCTTGAGCATCACCGAGGCCATGGCTTGTGGCTTGCCGGTAGTGGCCAGCAATGTGGGCGGCATCCCCGATCAGGTGGCTGAGGGCCAAAGTGGATTTCTGGCTCCCGTTGGCGATGCGGACTGCATGGCGGAGCGGGTGGGACAATTATTAAAGAATCAACCCCAGCGGAAGGAAATGGGCGAATGGGCCTGCCGACGGGCTCATGCCGAATTCGGGGTTTCCACAATGACCGAAAACCACTTGAAATTCTATGAGTCTGTCATCAGTTTGGAAACCCGATAATTGAGTCCTGCTTTTGGAAAAATGATTGCGATTCTCATTGTCGTTTCGTGGAAGGGGCATCATCCGCTGTGGTGTTCGCAATATATCCGCGCCTGCGCCCCCTTCAGCCGTCGTATTTATGTCATCTGCCCGGATGAAGTGAATCCATTGAATGGCCTTGAAAAGCCAGACGCGCTTTTTGAAAAAATTTCGGTTTTGCATTTTTCCAATAACTCGAGCAAGACCGGTTTTAAAAATTTTGGAGATTTAAAGTCTGATTTTCGAGAATTGCGAACCTTGGTAACTTCGATCGAAGAATCAAATCCGGGCGAAAAATTGTTCATATTTCACACCAGTTTGGACTGCTTGTTTATCGGCGTATCAACGTTGCCGTTACTGGCGCTGAACATCCGGCGACTCTTTCCCTGGCCTTTTAGCGGCATGTTGATGTCGCCCGACCGACGCTGGCCGCTGCAAGGAGCCAGGCGGCTTATCGAACGCTTTTTCAACCGCAATCAAGAAATAACCGCTCCGGTTGGTTTCTTGAAGTCAATCATGGATGGCGCGCTGCAATTAACTGGAAACTTGCTTCGCGCTTGCTATCTCTGGCAACGAAACCTCGTGTTGAAACGAAGCCGGTGCGAACAAATTCTCGTTCTTGACGAGCGGTATCAGCAGTGGTTGTCTCGGAAAACAGGAAAGCGCATTTTGGAATTTCCCGATACCACGTTCACTGGCGTTTCCGAAACGCCCTCCCCCATTGTGCAGATGATTGCCGAAAAAAAGCAGGGACAAGTGGTGGTGGGTCTTTTGGGGGAAATGAGCCGAAGGAAGGGCACGGATTTACTGCTGGATGTGATCCAAAAACACGATACCAAAGGCCTGTTATTTGTCATTGCAGGCACTTGTGATTCCACTGCCTTTTCTCCGGACCAGCGGGCCTTTCTAGAGGAGGGGATTTACAAGAAAGATAATGTCATTTATTCACCCGAGACGGTTCCATCCGAAGAGGATTTCAACGCTATCATCGAAAGCTGTGACATCATTTATTGTGTATATCGAGATCATCTTCATTCCAGCGGAATCATCAGCAAAGCTGTTGCATTCAGAAAGCCCGTGCTCGTCAGCGAAGGCCAACTCATGGCGAAGCGAGTCAGGGACTACGGTATTGGGGTTGTTCTGCCGGAGCAAACGCCGACGGCCTGCTTGAAGGCATTGCAGCAGTTAAGCGCGACCGACTATCGTGAAGGCATCTTGCGAGCCGGAAAATTTGAACGCTATTCAAAAGACCATTCTTTTGAAAGATACCAACAAATCATGTCCACTTTAATCAAGGGATCTTCAATTTGAATTTTATGAACACTGAATACCGTTCCTATCGTATTTTATGCATCGGTGAAATGTGGCTGGGTTCCAACGCGCGGGCCGCCTTCATGGCGCTGCGACGGCTTGGGCATTCCATTCAGGTGATTGATGAACATCTCTACAACCCGGCCCCGTGGCGATCTACTCCATTGCGAATTGCCCGCAAATTGCTTCGCCCGCTGCTGGTGCGGGAATTGAGCCTTGAAGCAAAACGGCGGACAGAAATATTTTGTCCGGATGGAGTGGTTGTATACAAGGGCAAGGCCGTTCATTCCGATTTGATTCGTTATTACAAGGCCTGCAGCATCCCGGTGGTGAATATCTATCCTGATGTAAGCTTTCATGTGCATGGTCCCTACATTCCGCGTGCCCTGCCGCTCTACGACCATATTTTCACCACCAAATCCTGGGGCATTGCTGATATGCAACAGCAACTCGGCGTCAAGAATATTAGCTTCCTCGAACATGGCTACGATCCGGAGTTGGATCATCCCTTGACATTGACCGATGGGGAACGTGCCCGATTTGGTTGCGATGTGATCTTTATCGGCACCTGGTCGTCCAAGAAGGAAAAATTGCTGGGCTGCCTGAAACGCGCGCTGCCGGCCGTAAAATTAATGATCTGGGGAAGCCAGTGGGAGAAATCCTCGTCACCCGAATTGGCTTCAAGCATTGTAGGCAAGGAAGTTGTCGGCGAGTCCTACTCGAAAAGGTTGGTGGCAGCTTCAATTTGCCTCGGTATTTTAAGCGAGGTGCGTACAGGAGCCAGTTCTGGGGATTTAATCACAAGTCGGACCTTCAATATCCCCGGATGCGGCGCCTTCATGCTGCACGAGCGCAATGAGGAATCGGTGCGTTATTTCAAGGAGGATGAGGAGGCAGCATTCTTTGAGACCCCCGATGAGCTGGTGGACCGGGTAAAATATTACCTCAGTCATCCCGAGCGCCGGGCTGAAGTGGCTGCAAATGGACGTGAGCGTTGTGTAAAGAGTGGTTATTCGACTGATGATCGAATGAAGCGCGTCGTGCAATGGTTCGATAGCCATGTATCTAAATCATCCTCTGATTAACTACTCAAACCCATTGCTAGCCCTGCCCGTAAACTACTGCCCGAATTTTGACCGCCACCAATCTATGAAAATCGCAGTATTTTTATCTCATCCCATTCAACACTTTTCCCCTTTGTGGAAGGAGCTAGCCCGTCGTGAGAGAGTGGTTTTGAAGGTTTTTTATTTCAGCCGCCATGGTGTTGAGCAGACCTTTGATCCCGATTTTGGAACGGGATTCAAATGGGATGTGGATTTGCTGGAAGGTTACGAAAGCGAATTTTTGCCCCGCCAATGGCCCACCAAAGACCCATTGAACTCTCGATGGAATGGATTGAATTCGGGCCTATCCCGCGTCTTGAGCCAAGGCTGGGATGTCGCTTATGTAACGGGATATGCACATCTGAATAATTGGCGAATCGCCAACGCGTGCCGTCGGTATGGGATAAAACTTCTCTATCATAGCGATTCAAATTTCATTGCGGAGAAACAAAAGTCATTCTGGAAACGCAGGCTGAAGAAAATGGTGGTAAGCCGTTTTTTTTCAAAGGTATCTGTTTTTCTAGCCGTGGGTGATAATAACCGGGATTACCTCCAATACTATGGGGCTCCTTTGAAACAAATTCGGTTTTGTGCTATTCCGGTTGATATGGAGCGATTTCGGAAGGCGGTTAGTTTGGTGGATGAAAAAGAGAAAACCGAGTTGCGCAAAAAGCTTGGTTTGTCGCCGGAGGATTGTGTGGTTGGCTTTTGTGGGAAACTGATTCCCAGAAAGCGGCCACAGGATCTGGTGGCGGCGCTGCAACACCCCAGCCAGAAGGGACGAAAGGTGGTGGGATTATTTATCGGCAATGGCGAATTGGAAGCAGAACTCAAGCAGCGTGCTGGCGATAGCGCACGCTTTACCGGTTTTGTTAATCAGAACCAAATGCCGGTCTATCTGTCGTTGTGCGACATGGTGGCCATGCCTTCCGAATATGATCCCCATCCAATTGCCGTGACCGAAGCCCAGTGCTTGAAAATTCCTGTGCTCTTGAGCGACCAATGCGGCTGCTATGGTCCCAATGACGTTTTTCGTGACGGGGAAAGTGGCATTCTCTATCCGTGTGGTGATGTTGCGAAACTGGCCGAGGGAATTGCCCGGCTGGCAAAGGACAATGATGTGAAGTCGCGGATGGGGCAGCGGGCAAAAGAATTGGCCGAATTACATTCGGCGCAATCTACGGCAATCAATTTTATCCAAGCCGCACAGTTTGCGATGAATCCATGATTTCATACCAAAGCCACTTTGAAAACCAAGTATCTTATTAAACAGAATTCAATCCAGAGCAGCCGGATAAAACAAACATCAGGCGGGCGAGAGTCGGGCAATCCCTTGTTATTACTGCTTACCGGCCACCAGTGGATGGTGGCATTTGCGGTGGGGGCAGTGTTGGCCATGGTTTGCTGGCCGTTTTATCGTCATATTTCACCGTGGGTGGGTGGTAACTTATTTCTGGTGGGGGTCACGCTCGCCCACCTCCGCTATGCTTCGCGGTTCATTGTTCCTTTTCCGCACATTGCCCTACTGATGGCCGCCTTGCAATATGTCCTTGCCGCCTGGGCTTCCGCCTATTGGCCAGCCGATGATCCGTTATATGATATTGGCTCGCGATTGCCTCAATATCTGCCCTTCGCCACACTGGTTCTACTGGCTTGCGCGTTGGGATGGGGTTTTGGAATGAATAATTTACGGCTTCCTGCCCGGCTTCCAAGCGTCGTTGCCACACCGAGATTGTTATTTGCTTTGGATGCTCTGCTGGTGCTGGGGGTTTTGTTTGTGCTGCCAGCGCGGTTTGTGTCAGGAACGAACTACGGCTTTGTTTTTGT
Organism: uncultured Verrucomicrobia subdivision 3 bacterium; assembly: GCA_903922735.1. Taxonomy (GTDB): domain Bacteria; phylum Verrucomicrobiota; class Verrucomicrobiia; order Limisphaerales; family UBA11358; genus UBA11358. The sequence continues at coordinate 282,910 of CAIXUZ010000060.1, read as the reverse complement.
CTTGCTGGCCAGTCTCCGTTTCGTAGGCGTCTTTGGGAGAATGCTTCTGCAGTGGCCGGGATGGGGCTGGCGGCTGGCGTTGTTGGCGTTGTTGGAGCTGGTTTTTTCCACCAACCAAAGCTCGTTCCACGGGATTATTCTTTTTGGCTTTTGGACGTTCGCATTATGGGCGTTTATTTTTCGGATTACCTGGCGAGGCATCTTGGCGGCCTGCCTAGTAGCGCTGATCCTGCTGCCGGCGTTGCAATCTTCCAAATGGCAGTTGCGGAACCAAATGGCGGGAGGCAAGGTGGAGGGCGCTATGGAAACCCAATCCGTAGTGCACAAAACATCGCTCTGGTCGTCCTACATGCTGGAAAACTTAGGGAAAACTCTCAGCGGAGATATGGACCGGGATTTTATGGGCAACACGGTGGCGCGCTACAATCAGGGTTGGATCGTGGACCGGGTGATGCAGCAGGTGCCGACAGTTGAGCCATATGCTCGGGGCGAGACCTTGAAGGATGCACTTGTTTCCTCTCTGGTTCCGCGGGTGTTCTATCCGAACAAGGTTATGACCGGCGGGATGGTCAACATGGAGCGATTTGCGGGAATCCAACTAGACGAAGGCACGAGCATGAATCTGGGTTATGCCGGTGAGATGTATGCCAACTTTGGTTATTGGGGTGGGATCATCGGATGCGGATTTTATTGTCTGGGTTTTGCCCTGTTGTTTCGCTTTATTTGTATCCGCGCCTTTGTTTCACCCTTGTGGTGGGCGGTCCTGCCTTATATTTGCTTTGTGTCGTTGAAGGCGGAGGATGATATTGTGGGAGTTGTCAATTGGACCGCCAAGGCATGTGTGGTGCTGGTGGGTGTTTGTTTCGTTTTCCCGGCCTTTCGCCGGGCGCTGTTTCCTGCGGAGAGGTCAGAGACAAGAGCGCAACGCCCCCGCCGCATCGATCAAAGGCCCAGACCTGATTCGGCATCTCCCGAAGCGTGATGTCTATTTTTATCTCGTCAGACTTATGACGCCGGAGCAAGTTCCCCATGAGGTAAATTATACCCGCCAGCCTGCTCCGTTGCGGGCTCGCTTCTATAATTTAAAAATGTTCGTGGCCAAGATTATATGCCTTCCTTTGATAGGGTGGCTTATTTCCCTGATTTACAAGAATCGTATTCCAAATCAGGGCTGCATCGTTTGCACTGACAGCGACGATGTGCTGCCATCAGTAAAGGCTTCTCTTTACTGGGGTATTTATGAGAAATCCGAACGGCGTTTCGTGCATCGGTATCTTCGTTCCGATTTAGATGTAGTAGAGCTTGGCAGCAGTCTTGGCGTTGTTTCTTCACATATCAGGTGCAAGCTCAATGCAGACCGACGGCTGGTATGTGTTGAGGCAAATCATAACTTGATCCAATGGATTAAAAAAAACACTGAGATAAATTCTCCCGGATCACTCGTAAAGGTAGTGCATGGGGCAATACATTATTCATTAAAGCCTTTAGAGTATGTAACATTTTCAATAGACACAGACAATACTGCATCGCGTGTTGCCGAAGGTAATTCAGCAGCAATGGTCAAGGTTCCTGTGTTCACATTGAGCCAGTTGCTTGTGAGATGTAACATTTCCCATTATGCATTGGTATGCGATATCGAGGGGGCTGAAGCGGGAATGATCGAGTGTGATGCTCAGGCTTTGAGTTGCTGTCAGCAGTTAATAATCGAGCTCCATTTGGCAAACTGGAACGGTCATCAATACACAGTGAATGAACTCCGGCAACGACTGGAGGACATTCATGGTTTTCAATTGCGCGACCAGTATGGCCCGGTCTGTGTATTCGAGCGCCCCAATCATTGATTTATGCGGTTGCTGTTTGCAGGATTATATTTTGCCATACTTGTACTACCTGCGTGGGCGGCTAAGGCAGACATTCCTCGTCTGGATTGGCAGCCGCGTTCGGACTGGTTCAATGTGAAAACTGCTGTCCCTGCGGCGATGGGTGACAGCACCCATGATGATACGGTGGCCATCCAATCGGCGCTCAATCGCGGGTCAAATGGCAAAACGATTTATCTGCCGCCGGGTACTTATCGGATCACCCAGACGTTGGTCTTTCACGGAGATGGCACGGGTTCGGCGGTAATCGGTCATGGCCGTGAAACCCGTCTGGTCTGGGATGGTCCGGTCGGCGGGCGGATGTTCTTGAGCGATGGCATCGCCTATAGCCGGTATGTGGGCTTGAGTTGGGATGGCCAAAACCGGGCGGCGGTGGGGTTTGATCATGCGGCGGGAAAACGGTTCGAGACCGAGATTCTCCACAAGCATGAGGCTTTTCGCAATTTCACCGGCTATGGCATCCGCGTGGGCAACCAGCAAAAGACGGCTTCGGCCGAAATCCTCTACCACAACTGCCTGTTTGAAAATTGCGGCACGGCGCTGGGGTTTCTGACCTTTAACGACTACGACAACACCATTGATGGCTGCGAATTCCGCAACTGCGGCACCGGCGTGTTGTCCCATAAATCCAATTTTTACGCCCGGAACTCCCATTTTGAGAACAGCCGGGACACGGATTTTCTGGTTCAAGGCGAGCACGGCAGTTCCATCCGGCGATGTACCTCCGTTGGCTCTAAACGGTTCATCCAGGAACAAACCATCGCGCCGTTGACCATCCAAGATTGCCAGGTGGCGCGCTGGACGGGCCGGGACCCGGCACTATATCTCCAGGGCGGTCCAGTGCTGATATTTGATTGTGTCTTTACTCCCGCTAAGCCCAATCAAGCCGCTGTCCAGTTGGGAGGCGGAGTTCAAAAACTTTTGTTAAGCCATAACCAGCCGGCGCCAGTGGAACAATTGGTGTACAATCCGCAGGCGGGACACATTTATGAAATCCCGGCTGGCCAGGCCACTGGGGTGGTCGCCTCCGCCAGCCAGCATTTTCTTCAGGAAACGGTTTCGGTATCAGGCCGGGTGTTTGATGCGGTGCGCGATTTTGGGGCCATAGGCGACGGCAAAACCGATGACACGGCGGCGGTCCAGGCCACGATTGACGCGGCGCGAGTGCAGGGCAAGGGTGCTGTGGCCTACCTGCCAACTGGCCGTTACCAGGTGTCCCGCACGCTCCTAGCCACCGGCGAAAATTATTCAGTGGAGGGGAGCGGATTTAATTGCGGACTAATCTGGCGCGGAGAGTCCGGCAAGCCGATGCTGTTGATGGACGGGGCGGTGAATGTGACACTGGCCAACCTTGCCGTAGGAATGCATGATTGGGGTGAGATGAGTCATGGCGATGATGTGCTGGTCACCGGCCAAGATGGCAAGCCCTGCCGGGTGATTTTGGACGGGGTCTATGCCTACGGGATGTATCAAAAGTCACCGGAAAAACACGGCATTCATTTTTTAAATCTAACGGCCGGCAGCGTGGTGGATGCCCGCCATCTGCAGGGGAACATCCGGATTACCGGTTGCGACCGGGCGCAACTACTCTTCCGCAATTCCTACGAAGGCACGGTCACGGTGGAAGGCGAGGCGCAAAGCGGAAAGGAGAAGGCAGAAAGCGGAGACTTCAAACTTGAGGGTAAAAATCGAAAATCGAAAATCGAAAATCGAAAATCGGATGGCGGTTTGATAGGTTTTCTGACCCGGGTCAGCACGGTGTCCAAGCCCGCGCTGGTAGTGCGCGACAATAATTCGGTGGTGATGAGTGATTTCTATAACGAGTCCTGCGACCAGATCGCCGTGTTGAGCGGGAAGCCGGGACAACCCGATGCCCGAATCACCATCCAGTCGCCCAAATTGCATTTGAATACGACGAATGCGCTGTTGGATATCCGTGATTACAAGGGCCAGATTTATTGGGGTCAAAGTCAGTTTTACTGTGATCCCAAGCAGACGTTGATTAGGAGTGAGGGAACGCAACCATTGCAACTGATTCTGGGGGGCAATGCCTGGTATCAGAACCGGCCGCGATTTGATCTGGCCAATTCCACCAAATTGACCCTGATGGGCAATGTCGGGGTTCCTGATACCGCAAACCCGCCGGCGCTTGGTGGGATCTCGTCCGCATTGGACGATCTCCGGCGTTTGGGCGAACTCGATACCACCGTGGCCTTGGACTGGAACGGAACAAAACTGAAATAGAAAAAGTTTTCAGCGTGTCAGTATGTCAGCGTTGCAGAATGTTTGTCTTCCTACCTCCGACTGCTGACCTTTTTAAGCTGTTATTGTGAAATCAATCAAAGTCACTTTGGCCCACCGTTGTCCGGGACGGTTCTGGAGCATCGAGGGGCTGTTTTCCAGCATTGCCTCGGCTTTTCCAGAATGGGTCCAGTGTAAGTCAGCGACTGCTCCGCGGGGTCGGGCTAACCTGGGATCGCTGGTCGCCAACCTGCTTTGGTTTCGGTCCTTGAAAGGATGCGACCTTATCCACCAGACGGGTGACATCCATTACGCAATTCTAGCGGATTGGCGCCAACCGGTGGTATTGACTATCCATGATCTGCGTTTTATCGAAGAAGCCCGGGGGCTCCGGCGGATTCTATTTTGGTGGTTATGGCTCTTTTTGCCTTGTTGGCGGGCGAACCGGGTCACGGTGATTTCAGAATTCACCAAAGCCCGATTGCTGGCGCTCTGCCCGGTGAAGGCGGGAAAAGTCCGGGTGATTCCAAACTGTGTTGCTCCCGAGTTCACAGCCCGACCCAAGCCATGGCCCGCTGGCCGGCCGCGAATATTGCAAATTGGGACGACCGATAACAAGAATCTAGGCCGGGTGATTGAGGCGTGCGCTGGGCTACCAATTCAACTCTCCATTCTGGGAAAATTAACGGACGCACAGCGCGAACAACTCGACCAGCAGGGAACGACTTATGAGGAGTTTTGCGGTTTGTCTCAGGCTGAGGTGGTGACGCTTTATGCGGCCTGCGACCTGGTGATATTTGTCTCCACCTACGAAGGTTTTGGCCTGCCCATCCTGGAGGCGCAGGCAGTGGGCCGGCCGGTGCTGACCTCCGACCTCTCGCCGATGCGTGAAGTTGCCGGTGGCGGAGCGTTGTTAGTCAATCCGTACAGCGTGGAGGACATCCGTAAAGGGATGTTGCGATTACTGGAGAATGCCAAATTACGGCAGGAAATAGTTTCAGCCGGGTTCCAAAACGTGCGCGAGTATTCTGCATCCCAAGTAGCCGGGCAATATGCAGCTTTATACCGTGAGATCATCGCGGGGCAATGAAAGTTCATTTTGAAGAATTGTCCGCGCCCAAGCGGGCGGGTGGTATTGATGCGGCCACGCACGAATTGGCGGCCCACTTGCGCGCCCTGAACGTGCAGGTGACGCGGTCCGCTTTGGGGGAGACTTGCGCGCAACCGGATTGCGTGCATGTGCATGGCATCTGGTCGCCGGCGTTGGCGCGGAAATTCATCGCGTGGCGCCGGCGGGGCGTGCCTTGCGTGGTCACCCCGCACGGCATGTTGGAAACCTGGTCGTTCGCGCACAAGCGGATGAAGAAACTGCTCGGCTGGCATTTGTATCAGAAGCGGCTGTTGCAGCGAGCCGCCGTGTTGCACGGCACTTCGGAGCGCGAAACCGGACAATTCAAGAAGCTCGGCTTGCGTCCACCGACGGCGATGATTACCTGGGGCGTAGAGATGCCACTACATAATCGGAAAGCGGAAAGCGGAAAGCGGAAAGCGGAAATCCGGACGGCCCTTTTTGTCGGGAGAATTTTCCCAGTCAAGGGTTTGCCGTTGCTGGTGCAGGCGTGGGCGCGAGTGCGGCCGGCAGGCTGGCGATTGAAAATCGTCGGCCCGGACGAAGCGGGTCATCGTGCGGAAGTGGCGGCCCTGGTGCGCGAATTGGCCTTGGAACCGGCAGTCGAATTCACCGGCGAATTGACCGGGGCGGCGAAGACGGCGGCATTTCAAGGCGCAGATTTGTATCTCCAGCCCAGCTATACGGAAAATTTTGGCATGGCTATCGTGGAGGCGCTGGCACATGCTTTGCCCGTGGTGACTACCACCGGCACGCCATGGCGCCAGTTGCCCGAGCGCGGGTGCGGGTGGTGGGTGGCGCCCTCGGTGGATGAACTAGCGAGGGCCTTGTCCGAATCAACCGCCATGGAAGGCGAGCGTCGGTTGCAAATGGGTTTGAACGGCCGGGAGTGGGTGGAAAAGGAGTTTGCCTGGCCGCAAACGGCGCAGCGGATGAAGGAAATATATCTTTTGGCGCAGGGGAAAATCGACCAGCCGGATATTGTGCGCACTTAGCCCACAGCAGGCGGGATTGGCATGACCAGCAACTTTAAGGATAACCAGGCGGCGGATGCATTCGTTTGGCGAACAGCATTATTCGCCATCATTTCTGCCGCATTTCCCTTGATTTGGCTATGGTGGGTGCTGATCAACCATCTGCGCGTCGAGTGGACGCTGAATGAGCAGTATGGTTACGGCACGGCCGTGCCGTTCCTGTGCATCCTGTTGTTATGGCGCAGAATCCAGAACCAAGAACCAAGAACCCAGAAGTCAGAAGTCAGAAGTCAGAAGCCAGAAGTCATTTTCTATCTTCTCATTGCGCTCTGCGCAGTACTCTATTTTCCCACCCGCCTGTTGCAGGAACCCAATCCCGATTGGCGCTTGGTGAGTTGGGCGCTGGCGTTGGAGGTGCTAGGCATCACATTGCTTTATTTCCGGCTTTCGGACTTCGGGTTGCCAATCGGGCGGGCGGTGTTTCCACTGTTATTTGTTTTGGTGGCCGTTCCTTGGCCGACCTTCGTTGAATATCCGCTGACGCAATCGCTCATGCGCTTGGACGTCGACGCGACGACGGGAGTGATGGGTTGGCTGGGCATTCCGAGCATCGCGCATGGAAATGTCATTGAAGTGGCCAAAGGCATGGTGGGCATTGACGAAGCGTGCAGCGGCATCCGGTCATTGCAAGCCACGCTGATGATCGCCCTGTTCCTGGGCGAATGGTGGCGGTTGAATCCTGCGCGGCGCTGGGGATTGATCCTGATTGGTTTCGGTTTGTCCCAGTTTTTCAACTTCGTCCGACTGATGATGCTGGTGGGAGTGGCTGCGCATGCGGGCATCGCAGAGATGAATCGCTGGCATGACCCAACCGGAGTGGGATTGTTGCTGGGATGTTTTTCGGGATTATGGTTGGCGGGACATTTTTTGTCGCCGAAGAATCGGCATCTAGTGGTGGAACCCAAGGTTTTCTTTTGGCGTCAAGTGGACTATCAGCGTTGCAACGTGGCACTGGGTTTGGCTTTGGGCGTGTGGTTGCTGGTCGCGGAAGCGGCTGTTCAAGGCTGGTATCGCTGGCACGAAGCTCGCCTGCCGGCGCCGGTGACTTGGAGGGTTGATTGGCCCACCAATGTTCACTTGCAGGAAGTGCTTATCGCGCCCAAGACCCGTCAGATTTTGCGCTGCGACGAAGCGCAGTATTTTGCCTGGCAGGCCAGCGAACATGATTATCAGGTGGTCTTTATGCGTTGGAATGCAGGCACCGTTGCCGTGCGTCTGGCGCGCGAGCACACCCCGGCCACCTGTTTGCCAACGGCCGGCCAGGAGATCGTGGCGCAAAGTGATTTGGTGACGATATCGGTCAAGGGGCTGGCGCTGCCCTTTCGTTTTTTTGAAGTCAAGGGGAACCACCAGAGAGGTTTTTTAGCCTATTGCCTGTGGGAAGACCGCGCGCCAAAGCGCGACTTGTCAGCTTACATACTGGGCCGGATGCAGAGATTCATCCCGGTTTGGGCCGGGGAAAGAAACCTGGGGCAACGATGTTTGGAAATTTCCATTTCGGGGGTGAATGATTTTGCCGAGTTTCAGACCGCATTGGAAAAGCTCTTGGATAAAATCATCAAGCCGGAAGCCGGCAGAATGGCGTTTTGATTTCAGACCTTGACGAGTATATCCTAATCCGCAAAACAATGTTTACATGACGGATCTGTCACGATTCTCCAGCGCCAATTTTGACCGCGGCGCCTCACGCCTTAAAGAGGCGCTTTGGGTGCTGGTGCGCTGCCTGTTTTTCGCCCCGGCGTTTCCCTTGCCCTCGGCGGTTCGCCGATTCTGGCTGCGTTTGTTTGGCGCCAAAATCGGGCGCGGCGTGGTCGTCCGCTCCCGCGTGAATATTCATTTTCCCTGGCGGCTCGAAGTCGGCGACCATGTCTGGATCGGCGAGGAATGCTGGCTGCTGAATCTGGTCCCCATCGTGATTGCCAGCCATGTCTGCCTTTCGCAACGGGCTTTTCTCTGCACTGGGAATCATGATTACAAATCGCCGACTTTCGATTTGGTCGTCAAGGCAATCCACGTGGAGCAGGGGGCATGGATTGGTGCGGCGGCCTTTGTCGGACCCGGAGTGCGGGTGGGCAGTCATGCGGTGCTCGCCGCCGGTTCCGTGACGATGACAGATTTGCAGCCTTATGGTATTTATCGCGGCAACCCGGCGCGGTTTATCAAGCAGCGGGAACTGAAGACCGGAAACTTGAGACCTGAGACTTGAGACCTGAGAGCTGAGACCTGAGACCTGAGACCGGAGACCGGAAATCTTCGGCAATTGTTGTAGCGTCGAGACTGTGTCTCGAAAATGTCCGCCCCTGACCTCTGATCTCTGATATCCGTCCTGGTTCAACTGTTTTTTAAATGAAACTCCGCCGCCGGTTTGTCATCGCCATCAGTCTGGCTGGGCTGTTCGTTTTGCTCGCGCTGCTGGCCTTCTTGTTTCCGAAACAAGTTTTGACGGTGGACAGCGGCCCCGTGATAGCCGAAGCGATGGTGGTTCTCGGTGGATTTGTAGTTGAACGACCTCAGCGCGCGGTGGAATTGTTTCGGTCGGGCGAGGCGCCCGAAATCATTCTGAGCGGCAGCGGTGACGGACTCGTCAATCAACAACTTCTTAAAAAATCCGGCGTGCCGGCCGCCGCCATTTTGCTGGAATGCCTTTCGGGCACCACGTTCGAGAACGCAAAGTTTTCCATTCCGCTGCTCCGGCAGATGGGAGCCAAGCGCGTGATCATCGTGACCTCCTGGTATCATTCACGCCGGGCGCTGGCGACCTTCAAACATCTCGCCCCCGATCTGCAATTTTATTCACGGCCGGCCTATTTAGGCTATGATGCCAAGGACCGGAAGATTATCCGTGAACAAATGCGCTTGGAATATCCCAAACTCCTTGGCTACTGGTTGCGTCACGGTGTTTGCCCATTATAGGTCAAAGTAATAATCAATGATTTCAGGTTTCAAATTTCCAGTCCCTCGTGTCGAGTGACCATAAATACCTATGCGTAAGAATAAAGTCTTTGTCAGCGGCTGCTTCGACATGGTGCACAGCGGCCATGTCCTCATCCGCAGCATAGATGTTGAATGTCTTGATGTTTGTTTTCAGAGGGGCGAGTTTCTGGAGTCCTAAGCCGGCCGGCCGGCCGCCGGTGGGAAGCTGAAAACTTCTTTTTACAGTCAGGCTTGAATCTGCTATCTGTCCTGTATGATTCAGCCGGAACAATTGGTGGCAGACGAGTGGGCCGAATGGTATCGGCTCACCCCCATTCAACGCTGGCTGGAAAGCGAGAAACTCTGGCAAACCTATCTCGCGCTCGGAGGCTCACTTGATCCCGAACCCGATACGCAAAGTCCTTTCTTCGATGCGCGCGCATCGCGTCCGCGCCCTCCTCATGGGCGGACAGGCGTGCGTGTTTTACGGCGCGGCCGAGTTTAGCCGCGACACCGACCTCGCCATCGTCGCCGACGCCGCCAACCTGGCGCGTCTGCGCAAGGCGCTGGGTGAATTACAGGCCGAACCCATTGCCATCCCGCCGCCGGCTTTGAAGTTTCTCCGGCGCGGCCACGCGGTTCATTTTCGTTGCCGTCATCCCGAGGCGCTGCGGATGCGCGTGGACGTAATGTCCAAAATGCGCGGCGTGGATTCATTTGAAAAACTGTGGCGGCGGCGGACGACCATTGCGCTTCCGGATGGAACCAAGTGCGATTTGCTTTCGCTGCCTGACCTCGTGCTGGCCAAGAAGACCCAGCGAGACAAAGACTGGCCGATGATCCGCCGGCTGGTGGAGGCGCACTATTTTCAGAACCGCCTCAAACCCAACCCTGCGCAAATCCGTTTCTGGCTAAAGGAACTTCGCACGTCAGAAATTCTTATGGAACTCGTCCGGCGGCATCCGGTGGCTTGCCGGCGCGGGCTTTCCACCCGGCCGTTGCTGGCGTTGGCGATGGCGGGCAAACGGGAGGAATTGCAGCGGGCGTTGCAGGCCGAGGAATCCGCCGAGCGGGAACAGGACCGGCAATACTGGCTGCCGTTAAAAGTGGAATTGGAGAAACTCCGCCTCGGTTTCAGCCGGAAGCCTGAAAGCGGTTTTTGAACACAGGGCGTGTGTCGGTGCCGCCTCCGCCCACCGCCCACTGCCAACTGCCAACTTGCCCCACACCCATGAAAAATAAAAAAGTCTTTGTCAGCGGCTGCTTCGACATGTTGCACAGCGGCCATGTGCGGTTTCTCGAAGAGGCCGCGACTTACGGTGAAGTCCATATCGGCCTCGGCTCCGACCAGACCGTGATGGATCTGAAGGGCCGGGCGCCGGTGAACACCCAGGCCGAGCGCAAATACATGCTCTCGGCGTTGCGCCATGTGAAGTCCTGTCAGATCAATAGCGGCGCCGGCATCATGGATTTTCTGGCGGAATTGAAACGCATCGATCCGGATATTTTCATCGTGAACGAAGACGGCAACACGCCCGACAAAGCGGAGTTGTGCCGCAAGCTGGGCATCAAATATGTGGTCCTGAAACGGCTTCCGCAAACGAACCTGCCGGTGCGCTCCACGACCAGCCTGCGCAAGGAATGCCGGATTCCCTACCGGCTCGACCTGGCGGGCGGCTGGCTGGATCAGCCCTATGTTTCCAAATATGGTTCCGGCCCGGTGCTGACCATTTCGTTGGAGCCGGTGATCGAATTCAACGAGCGCAGCGGCATGGCGTCCAGCTCCCGCCGGCGGGCGATTGAACTCTGGCAGACGGACATTCCAGCCGGCGACCGCGAGAAGCTGGCTAAAATGCTGTTCGCTTTTGAGAATCCGCCGGGCACGGAAATCTTCGCCGGCTCGCAGGATTCCATCGGCATCGTGTTCCCGGGTTTGAACCGGCTGGATTATGCCGGCAATTACTGGCCGAAAAAAATCACCCCGCAGCCGGAGGAAAAAATCCTGGGCTGGCTGGAGCGTCACCTGTACCTGATTCCCCTCGGCCCGCGCGGGGCCGGCTTCGACGTGTTCAAGGGCAAAAGCATCACGCCGCCCAAAGTCCGGGCCTTGGCTCGCGCCGCCGACGGCTGTTGGAACGCGATCCAAAAAATGGATCTGGCGCAATTCGGCCGGCAGTTTCGCGCCTCGTTCGAGGCGCAGACCGCCCTGTTTCCAGCCATGAGCAATCCGGCCATCCGCAGAATGATCCGGCAATACGCCGGAAAATCCCTCGGCTGGAAATTATCCGGCGCGGGCGGCGGCGGCTACCTGGTGCTGGTCAGCGCTGCCCCGGTGCCCGGCGCGCTCCAATTAAAAATCCGGCGCCAGAATGGGTGAGTCGACCTTTGACCTTCTGATCTCTTACTTCTGACCTCCGACCTCTGTTCCCCGGTCTCCGGTCTCAAGTTTCAGGTCTCTTTTTAAAAAATGAAAATCCTCCTCCTCAATCAGGTTTTTTATCCGGACGTCGTTGCCACCGCCCAATACCTGAGCGATTTGGCGACGGAGCTGTCTGCGCGCGGTCACGAGGTCACCGTGGTCAGCAGCCGCCGCGCTTACGAACATCCGGAGACCCTCTATCCGGCGCGGGAGACCTGGCGGGGTGTGAAGATTCTGCGTATTTTTTCCACCCGCTTCGGCAAAGGGGCCAAATGGCGGCGCGCGGCGGATTTTGCCAGCTTCCTGTTTTGCTGCTGCGCCCGGCTGCTGTTTCTGCCGCGCCATGATGTGGTGCTCGCGCTCACGACGCCGCCGCTCATTTCCTTCATCGGCGCGTGGCGGGCAAAACTCTGGCGGGCGCGGTTCTGCTACTGGGTCATGGATTTCAATCCGGACGAGGCCATCGCCGCCGGCTGGCTGCGGGCGGATTCCTTTGCGGCCAGATTTCTGGAACGGCTCTCGCGGTTCAGCCTGCGCCGGGCCGATGGCATCATCGCCCTCGACCGCTTCATGCGCGACCGCATCATGGCCAAAGGCATCGCGGCGGAAAAAATCGCCGTGATTCCGCCCTGGTCGCAGGACGGGGACGTGCGCTATGACGCCGCCGGGCGCGAGGCGTTCCGCAAACTGCACCAGCTGGAGGGCAAGTTCGTGGTCATGTATTCCGGCAACCATAGCCCAGTGCATCCGCTGGACACGCTGATGCAGGCGGCGGATAAATTGCGAAGTGAACTGGATGTGGTCTTCTGTTTTGTCGGCGGCGGTAGTGAATTTCAGCGGATCAAAAAATGGGCGGAAGAGCGGGGAAAATCGGAAATCGGAAATCGGAAATCGGAAATAGTTTGTCTGCCGTATCAGCCGCTGGATCAATTATCCGCTTCCCTGTCGGCGGCGGATGCCCACGTGGTGGTGATGGGCGACGCCATGCTCGGGTTGGTGCATCCCTGCAAAATTTACAACATGCTGACGGTCGCCGCACCGGTGATTTACATCGGTCCGGAAACCAGCCATGTCACGGAGATTTTGGGAAGCTTGCAGCCGCAACACCCGTGGATCGGCGTGCGGCACGGGGCCGGGGATGAACTGGCCCGGCAGGTTCTATCGTTGCGTCGGACGACCGCGGGGCAGGGGCGCCGCCCGTTGGCGGAAGCCATTGCGCGTTATTCGGCGGCGACGCTTTTGCCCCGGTTGGTGGCCGTGTTGGAAAAGGATTCTGCAAAGATGACGAACTGATTTTTTGTAACAACCTCTCAAATTTTAAACATCCTCTCCGGCTGCGGCTGGCGGGGATGTTGGTTTTTCCGGTTTGTTGAAGCGGTGATCGGTTGCCCGATTGACAACCAAAACCGGAACGGGTTTTTTGAATGGCAGCATAAACCGCCGCACCGAAGGGAATTGAGGAATTGACGCCAACCGTTTGCATGATGGTGGAGCCAAGGAGGCTCGAACTCCTGACCTTCTGAATGCCATTCAGACGCTCTACCAACTGAGCTATGACCCCATCCACGAAACGGGAGCGCAGTCTAAATTTTTTACGCTCCAAGTCAAAACATTTCCGTCGTGACGGCGGGGCGTCGGGCGGGGGAAAACATTTTGCACTTTGAACCGGCGGGCCGGACCCGTAATTTCCCCGTGTGAGCCAGCCATTGCCCATCGTGACCGTCATCATCGCCGCGCCGCCGGACCTGGCGGAGGTGAAGGCGCTGACGGCCGTCCGGCAACTGGACTATCCGCTGCCTTCACTCGAAATCATCATTGCCCGAGGCCGCCAGCCGTCGGTCCAGCGCAATGAAGCCGTGAAAGCCGCGCGCGGGGAATGGATTTATTTTCTCGACGACGATTCCGTGCCCGTCCGCGACAATCTGCGCCGGCTGGCTGACTATACTTCCGACGTGAAGGTGGCGATGGTGGGCGGGCCGAATATCTGCCCGCCGGAGGCGTCGGCGCTGGAGAAAACTTTTGCCGTCGTCCTCGCCAGCTGGCTGGCTTTCGGTCCGAGCCGCGCGCGTTACACGCCCGTCGGGGCGGTGCGGGACACCGGCGAAAAAGAGTTGATCCTGTGCAATCTCGCCGTACGCCGCGCTGACTTTCTGGAACTCGGCGGCTTCAACGAGGCCTTGTATCCGAACGAGGAAAACGCGCTGATGGACGGGTTGCAGCGGAAAAATCGCCGGCTGATTTATGACCCGCAGTTCGTCGCCCACCGCCGCCCGCGCCAGACGCTGAAAGCTTTTTTCAAGATGCTCAAAAATTATGGACGCGGCCGGGCGGAGCAATTCCGGTTGCACCCGACGCCGGGTTCGGCGCTGAATTTCGTGCCGCCGCTGTTTTGTGTGTATCTCATTTTGCTTATGGCCCTGGAAACGGCCGGGCGCAATCTGTTTCCCGCCCAATGGCGGTGTTTCTTCGCCGTGCCGCTCGGATTTTATGCGCTCGCAGTCGTGGTGCAGACGGTGGTTTCGGTTCCGGCGGGCGGACTGGCGCGCTCGCTTCTGGCGATGCCGCTGCTCGTGGCCAGCCATATATTTTACGGGCTCGGATTCTGGGCGGGCCTGTTCACAAAGCTGAAAACCGGCGGCCGCCGCCCGCGTCCGGAAGTGATTTTGCAGAAAGTCGAACCTTGATGTCCCGGCGTTTTAAGCCTTTCCCCGCTGCCGGTTCACTTCATAGAAAATCACCGCCGCCGCCGCGCTGACGTTGAGGGAATCCACGTCATTCGCCATGGGAATGGCCACGGCTTCATCGCAGGCGGCCAGAACTTCCGGCGAAATGCCATGGCCTTCACTGCCGAGGACAATGCAAACATCGCCTGTGAAATTCGCCTGCGATAGAACTTGTTTATCCGGATGCGGATGGGCGGCCAGGCAGCGCACGCCGCGGGCGCGCAGTTGGTGCAAGGTATGAACAAGGTTGGGCGGCTCGAGCACGGGCAGCTTGAAGAGGGTGCCCATCGAGTTGCGGACGGTGCGGCGCAGAAACGGGCTGCAGCACGTCTCGCCCGAGATGAGCGCCTGCACGCCGAAGGCCGCGCAGTTGCGCATGAGCAGGCCGACATTTTCCGCGTTGGACAAGCCGTCCAGGGCCGCAAAAAAATGCGGATGCGGGCTGGCGGCGAGGGTTTTCTCCAACGACCACGGGGCGGGTATTTTGCCGATGGCGAGCACGCCCTGATAAATTTCAAAGCCGACGAGTTCCATCATCGCCGCTTTGTCGCAGACGAACACGGCGATGTCCTTTTCCGGGCGCGCGCGGAGCAGGGGTTCGAATTCGGCCAGCCGTGATTCCAGCAGCAGCACGGAGACGACGCCGAATTCGCTTTCCAGCATGCGGTGCAAAACCTTGTCGCCTTCCACCACGAAAATGCCGAGCTTGGCGTGCTCGGCGGAACGCTTGAGGGAGCGATAGGGGGCGAGTTCCGGCAGGTCCAGCGAGGAAATCTTTTGGATGTGGAGCATGAGTCAAAGCTCCAGCGTTGCGCACGGCACATCCTGTCCGGCGATCTGGAGCCGGACGTGGTTCGCGCCGATGTGATGGAGCTGCTCGGCCATGACGTGCTCGGCCAGTTCGGGCTTGTTGCATTCGCGGCTCAGGTGCGCGAGGTAAAGCTGCCGGAGCCCGGCGGACATGATTTGCGCGACGGTCTCGGCGGCGGTGACGTTGGAGATGTGACCGTGGCGGCCGAGGATGCGCTGCTTGAGCGCCCACGAGCGGCGCGGACAATCCTGCAACATCTTCACGTCGTGGTTGGATTCGAGGACGAGGACGTTGGCGGCGCGGATGCGTTCGATTACGAGTTTGGTGACGTGGCCGAGGTCGGTGGCAAAGCCAATCGTGCCGGAGGCAGTGCGGAGGATGAAACCGACGGGGTCCTGGGCATCGTGCGGAATGGAGAACGTCTCGATGCCCACGTCGCCGATTTCAAAACTGGCGCCGGTCTCGAACAACCGCCAGTCAATTTTCGCCTTCAAGTGGGCCGTGCCGTCGGCTCCCGCAAACGCCGGTTTCTTTTTCGAGTCCCACCTGGCTTTCATGGCCCAGAGGGTGCCATCCTGCGTACCGCGATTGCAGAAGACAGGGATGTGGAATTTATCCGCGAGGCCGAGGATGCCGGCGATGTGGTCGGAATGTTCGTGAGTGACGAGGATGGCGGAAAGGTTTTCCGGCGTCTTGCCGAGGGTGGCCAGGCGCTTGCGGATTTGCAGCGGCGAAAAGCCGGCATCCACGAGGATGCGGGTTTCGCCGGTCTCGAGGTAGGCGCAGTTGCCGGACGAACCGCTGCCAAGGATGGTGAGGCTTACGGACACGCGGGGAAATTAAAGCGGAAAGCGGAAAGCGGAAAGCGGAAAGCGCGCGCAAATTGACTTTGCCGCAGGTTGGCGTAAGTTTGTAATCAGACACGCCGCCATGGTTTTGGAATGCGACGTGCTTTGTTTTTTTAGGCAGTTGATTTTAATGGATTATTGAATCGAATGTTCAGGAAATCGCATTTAGGCCAACCTTTGGCCTGGCTGGCGATGTTTTTGCTAATGGGTGGGTGTCCTGTTTTTGGCGCGGGATTCAAGCAATTGCATGGTCATAGGCCGGACGCAACCCAGCAACTGACGGCCACCGGCCGGCTGTCCGCGACGAATGAATTGCATCTGGCCATCGGCGTGCCGCTGCGGGATGCGGCGGGGTTGGGGAAGTTTCTGGGCGAAGCATATGATCCGGCCAGTCCGAACTACCGGCATTTTTTGACCCCGGAGGAATTCGCCGGGCGGTTCAGTGCCACGGCAGCGGATTATGCGGCGGTGAAAGAATTTGCGCGGACGAACGGTTTTAAAATTTCCGGCGAATACGGCAACCGGTTGGTATTGGATGTGACCGGCAAGGTAGGTGACGTGGAAAGGGCATTTCATCTCAAACTCAACAAGTTCAGGCATCCGACCGAGGCGCGTGATTTTTTCGCCCCGGATGCAGAGCCGACGGTGGAGGCGGCGTTGCCGGTGGTGGATGTGCAGGGTTTGAGTGATTATTCACGTCCCCATCCCCAAAACCACCGGATGACCACGGCCTCAGCCGCCGTAATGCCGCAAGGCGGTTCGGGTTCGGGGGGTACATATTCGGGTGACGATTTTCGCAATGCCTACGCCCCGGGAACGACATTGACGGGCGCGGGGCAGCAGGTGGGGCTTTTGCAGTTCGACGGGTTTTATGCGAGTGACATCGCGGCTTACGCGGCGGCGGCAGGCGGCGGGCGGACGAACATTGTCATGCAGACAGTTTTAATCGGCGGATTCAACGGCCTGCCCGGCAATATCACCAATGGCAACGAGGAGGTTTCGCTCGACATCGAAATGGCGATGGCGATGGCCCCGGGGCTGTCTAAAATCGTAGTTTTCGAGGCCGGTTCGGCAAGTTTCGTGAACAGCATTCTCGCGGCGATGACCACCAACACGGCCATCAAGCAGTTTAGTTGTTCCTGGGGTTGGAGCGGTGGACCAAACGTGACCACGGAAAATTTATTCACGAATATGGCGGCCCTAGGCCAGTCATTCTTCAATGCTTCCGGTGATGGTGATGCTTTCGCGGTTGGTTCGACTAATGATGTCAATAATTCCAGCCAGACGACGTATCCGTTTGGCAGCCCGAATATCACACTGGTCGGCGGAACGGTTTTAACGATGAATGGCAGCGGCCTTTCCTATCTCTCGGAAACCAATTGGAATGATAATGTGACCAACACCCGCGGCGGTTACTGGGGCAGCAGCGGCGGCATCAGCACCAATGCGATCCCGTATTGGCAGACCAACATCAGCATGGCAGCGAATCACGGGTCCACCACCAACCGCAATATTCCCGACGTGGCGCTGACCGCCGCCAATTGTTACGTCAAATATGGTAACGGCAGCAGCGGTCCGTATGGCGGCACCAGCGCCGCCGCGCCGTTGTGGGCGGGATATATGGCGCTGGTCAACCAGCAGACGGCGTTGGGAGGCAAACCGTCGGTCGGCTTCATCAATCCGGCTATTTACGCCATTGGCAAGAGCGCCAACTACACGAATTGTTTTCATGACATCACCGAGGGCAATAATTATTGGCCTTCCAGCCCCACCAATTTCCCCGCCGTGCCGGGCTACGACCTTTGCACCGGCTGGGGCACGCCGAACGGAGCCAATCTGATCAACGCGCTGGCAGGGCAGCCGGTGATATCGCCGCTGTCCGGTTTTAACGCGATGGGCGCGGTGGGCGGGACGTTCAGTCCATCCACAATGATTTATTCGCTGACCAATGCCAGCCCGTCCAATCTGCTCTGGTCGCTGGTCAACACCTCCGCCTGGCTCAATGTCTCGGCGACCAACGGCACGCTGACACCCAACGCGGCTAGCAATTTCACGGTCAGTGTGTCCGTTGGTGCCAATAGCCTGGGGGCCGGGATTTACACGGCAAATCTGGTTTTCACCAATCGCGGCACAGCCGCGGCCGTGAATTTGCCTTTCCAGTTGTCCGTCGGCCAGAACCGCGTCCAGAACGGCGGGTTTGAGACGGGGGATTTGGGCAGCTGGGCATCCGCCAACATCGTCAATGGCGGCCCCAACGGCTCATATACCGGTGTGGATAATGGTGCATACCCGGTTGGTTTTCACTCAGGCAGTTGGGTCTTTGTTTTTGCGCAATTTGGATCGCTGGCTTATCTCTCGCAAACGCTGGCAACCTATCCCGGACAAAGTTATTTGCTGTCCTTCTGGCTCACCAACACCGCCGACGGGAATGTCAGTAATCCGGAACAGTTCACCGCCAATTGGAACACCAACGCCGCCACCACCAATACCCTATTCAGCCTGACGAATCCGCCGGCTTTTTCGCGATGGACGAATTACCAGTTCATCGTCACCGCCACCGCCACCAACACCACACTGCAATTTGCCGCGCGCAATGATCCGGGTTACTTCGGTCTCGACGACGTGAGTGTCACGCCCATTCCCAAGCCCACGTTTACGGCGGTCAGCCGGCAGACCAATAAGATCACGCTGGCCTGGAATACGCTCTTTGGAATCACCAATATCGTGGAATATAAGACCAACCTGCTGCAGACCAACTGGATTTCCCTTTGGACGAACCGGATGACGATCCAGACAAACTTCACCAGCGGCAATGTCGTCACCACCTTTACCAATCAAACCGGCCCCGACCCGCAACGGTTTTATCGCGTTCGTCTGCCTTGAACGCCGGGGCGATCTTGCGTAGTGTGACAGCAGTCGCATTGATGATTTGAATAAATTTATGTTTAGATGCCAAACAATAGCCCTCGTGGCTTTGATCCTGTTTGGCCGGTTGGATTCCAGTCCGGGGGCGGAGTCGGGACGGAAGGTTCTGCGCGGTCATGTGCCGGCGGCGGGGTCGCAATTTACGCCGAAGGGCCGTCTGCCGGGCACCGACGAACTGCCTCTGGCCATCGGCGTGCCGCTGCGCGATCCGGCGGGGCTGGATCAGTTTCTGGCGGACGTTTACAGTCCGGCCAGCGCCCATTACCGTCACTTTTTGACGCCGGAGGAATTCGCGGCGCGTTTCAGCGCGACCGAGGCGGATTATGCGGCGGTAAGAAATTTTGCGCTGGCAAAGGGTTTCAAAATCACCGGTGAACATTCCAACCGGCAGGTGCTGGATGTGGCAGGCAGCGTGGCAAACATCGAGCAGGCTTTTCAAATCAAGCTGAACCGGTACGACCATCCGGACGAACCGCGAGAATTTTTTGCGCCGGACGCCGAACCCACCGTTGATTCAGCATTGCCGATTTTGCACGTCAGCGGTTTGGATAATTTCTCCCTGCCACATCCGAATTCAAGAATCGAACGACCGATTGCCGCCTCCGGCGCGGTTCCCAACGCCGGGTCGGGCACCAGTGGCAGCTATATGGGCGGAGATTTTCGGGCGGCTTATGTGCCGGGAGTGAGTTTGACGGGCACCGGACAAAACGTCGCCCTCCTGCAATTTGATGGTTATGTTTCCAACGACATCGCGGCTTATATCAGCCAGGCCGGCTTGACGGGTTATCCCATCAGTATCACCAACGTGCCGGTGAATGGCGGGGTTTCCATTCCCGGCGCGGGCAACGGTGAAGTCTGTCTGGACATAGAAATGGTCATCGCGATGGCACCGGGTGTTTCCAAAATTTATGTTTATGAGGCGCCCAATGGTTCGACCGCCTGGTCAACGATTCTGAGCCGCATCGCCAATGATAATCTGGCAAAACAAATCAGCTGCTCCTGGGGCGGCGGTGCTTCCGACCCCGCCGTGGACGGAATTTTCAAGCAGATGGCCGCGCAGGGGCAGTCGTTTTTTTGCGCCTCCGGGGATAATGATGCCTACACCACTTCCATCCCGTTCCTATTGGATAATACGAACATAACGTTGGTCGGAGGCACGGTGTTGTCCACCGCCAGTGCCGGCGGCGCCTATGTTTCGGAAACGGTTTGGAACGACCGCACCGTCAACCCCAACGGCGGCAACTGGGGCAGCAGCGGCGGCGTGAGCCCCACGTACGCCATTCCGGGCTGGCAGCAAGGCATCAGCATGACCGCCAATCTAGGCTCGACGGCGAGGCGCAATTTGCCGGATGTGGCGCTGACAGGGAAGAATGTGTTTATCATCGCCGACACGAACAAGCAGGAAATCGCCAGCGGCACCAGTTGCGCCGCGCCGTTGTGGGCTGGTTTTATGGCGCTCGTCAATCAACAGGCGGCGAGTATCGGCAATCCGCCCGCCGGGTTCATTAACCCGGCAATTTATGCCATCGGCAAAGGCTTGAATCCGAATTTCGGTTACGCCACCTGTTTTCACGACATCATGACGGGGGACAACTCATGGTCCGGCAGTTCGGGCAATTATCCGGCCGTGGCCGGCTTTGATCTTTGCACCGGCTGGGGCACGCCTAACGGCCAGACCTTGATCGATGCGCTGGCCGGCACCGCCGACTCACTGGGGGTTGCACCGGCGATTGGATTTTCCTCAAGCGGACTGGCTGGCGGTCCGTTCTCACCCGCATCCCAAATTTTTACGCTCACCAATTCCGACGTTGCCTCATTCGACTGGTCGGTTATTAACACGTCGGCCTGGCTCAATGTCTCTTCCAGCAGCGGCACTCTGGCGCCTGCCGGGCAAACCACCGTGATCATCAGTTTGAACTCCGTCGCCAATGGCTTCGCACCTGGAAATTATACCGCGACGGTTGGTTTCTCGAATCAGACCAGCGGCGTTCTTCAAAGCCGCCAATTTACAATTCAAATTATCGACTCGCTGCTGCTGCTGACCACCAACGGATTCACCGCCGCTGGAGCGGTGGGCGGGCCGTTCAACCCCGGTTCCCAAGCCGTTGTGTTCACCAACCTGTCCGCCAGCGCGGTAGCTTGGAGCCTCATCAACACTTCCGCCTGGCTCTCGGTTTCCGCCAGCAGCGGAACCCTGGGCGGCAACAGTTCGGTTTCCGTGACTGTTGCCACCAACGCCAGCATGGCAACTTTATCCAGCAATATTTACACCGCGACCCTCGTGCTTTCAAACCAGTCCAGTCACCTGACGCAAAGCCTGCTTTTTTCCATAGCGGTTGGACAGAACATCGTCCAGAACGGCGGGTTTGAAACCGGCGATTTCACCCGCTGGGCGTTGTCAGGGGGTTCAAGTTCCTTTGCGGTAAGCAGTTCGACGAGCTATGTCCATTCCGGCGCTTATGGCCTCAAGGCGACGGCAAATTCCCTGGGCTATATTACCCAGAATTTACCCACGGTTCCGGGGCAAACCTACCAGCTTTCATTTTGGTTTTTGGTCTCAAGCACTCGAACCGGGCAATCGTTCCAAGCGAATTGGAATGGTTCCACCGTCTATAGCACCACTGCTCCGCCCACTACTTGGAACAACCAGAAATTCATCGTCACCGCCACCAGCACGAACACCCCGCTCCAGTTTGGATTGAACTCCGCTTCGAGTTTTTCGCGTTCGTTTGCTCTCGACGACATTTCCGTCACGCCGGTCAATTTGCCAGCCATCCCGCAGCCGCCCATCAGCCAAACCGGCTTGGCCGGCGGCAATGTCGCCTTTACCGCCGCTGCCACCGGCACGCCGCCGCTGGCGTATCAATGGCGCACTAACGGCATCAATCTCGCCAACGGCTCCGGGGTTTCCGGTGCGACCACGAATGTCCTGAACCTGACCGGCATCACGCCCGCCAACAGCGGCAACTACACCCTCGTTGTCACCAACGCCTACGGCTCCATCACCAGTTCCGTCGCCACATTGACCGTGGTGTTGCCGCCGACCATCACCGCCAGTTCCATCTCCAACCGCACCGGCGAGTGTGGCGTGAACACCAACATTTTTTCCATCACCGCTGCCGGCACGTCGCCTTTGAGCATCCAATGGAATTTGGACGGTTCGCCCGTCACCGGCGCGACCAACAGCAGCTTCGGCCTCACCAATCTGACTTCATCCAGCCACACCGTCGCCGTCACCGTCACCAACCTTTACAGCAGCGTCACGAGCAACGCGGTCCTGAATGTGTTTGACACCCGGCCGCCGGTCATCACGCTCAACAGCACCAATCCCTTTTACATCGAATTGGGCGGCGTTTACACCGAGCCGGGCGCGGCAGCTTATGATCTCTGCGCCGGTTTGATGGCCGTCAATATCGCTGGCCCCGTCAATACCGGTGCCATCAGCACGAACACCGTGACTTACACGGCCACTGATGGCAGCGGCAACACCAACACCGCCACGCGCACCGTCATGGTTCGAGACACCACGCCGCCCGTGATCCTTTGGAGCTTCACGAATCTGGTGGTGGCGGCGGACACAAATTGCAGCGCCGTCATGCCGGATGTAACCGGGACCAATTTTGTCAACGCCACCGATTTGTCCGGGGTGCTGACGATAACGCAAAGTCCAACCAATAATGCAATTTTGCAGCTGGGCACCAACGCGGTGGTCATCACCGTGGCCGACGGCTCCGGCAACAAAACTTATTCCACCAACCGCGTTATCGTGCGCGACCAGACGCCGCCGGTCATCGTGCTCAACGGTTTCAACCCGCTGACGAATGAATTGGGCGCTGCGTTCGTTGATCCGGGCGTTAGCGCCAGTGATACTTGTACCGGACTCGCGCTTTTGACGACGAACGGCACAGTCAATGTCAATGCTCTGGGCACCAACCTGCTGACTTATACGGCCGTGGACGGCAGCGGCAACACCAACACCGCCATGCGCACGGTCATCGTGCGCGACACCACGCCGCCGACAATTTTGTGGAGCTTCACGAATCTCGTGGTGGCGGCGGACACGAATTGCAGCGCGGTCATGCCGGATGTCACCGGAACCAACTGTATTCGCGCCGTTGATTTTTCCGGCGCGCTGACAATTTTTCAAAGCCCGACTAACGCTGCGGTTTTGTCACTTGGAACCAACCCGGTCGTGATCATCATAAAAGACGCCTCCGGCAACGCCGCCTATTCGACCAACCGCATCGTCGTGCGGGATCAGACGCCGCCGGTCATCACGCTCAATGGCAGCAATCCATTGTATCTCGACCTCGGCAGCACGTTCACCGATCCCGGCGCGACCGCGGTTGATACTTGTGCCGGTGTAGTGCCTGTCAGCGTCAGCGGCACGGTCAACACCAACACCGCCGGCACGAATCAGCTGAGCTACACCGCCAACGACGGCAGCGGCAACACCAACATGGCCAGCCGCACGGTCATTGTCCGCGACCCCGTGCCAATTATCTCCGGCGTTGTGCTTGCTGGCAATGGTGGCGTGACTTTGCAACTCGGCGGCACCCCGGGGCGCCAATACATTCTGGAAATCACGGAGGAACTCTACCCTGCCACCTGGCTGCCGGCGGCCACCAACACTCTTGATGCCAGCGGCACCTGGCAGTTTACCGACCTGCAGGCCACAAACTTTATGTTGCGTTTCTACCGGCTGAAACGGGCCCCCTGATACCGCGCGCCCTTGCCCGGCGCATCAAAAAAATGCAAGCTGGTTGCGTGAGCCACATCCTCCAGCGGGTGGAAGCCTCGATTCAGCAGCGCCGGTTGCTTCCGCGTGAGCAGAAAATCCTCGTCGCCGTCTCCGGCGGCGTGGACTCGATGGTTTTGCTGCACGCACTCCACGTTCTTGCCCAGGCAAATCGCTGGAGCCTTTCGGTCGCGCATTTCAACCACCGCCTGCGGGGCCGGGCCAGTGATGCCGATGAAGCCTTCGTCCGCCAGACCGCAAAAAAAATGGGGCTGCCGTTCTTTAGCGGCCGGGGCGATGTTTTCGGTTTGGCTGTGCAGTCAAAGCTCTCCGTCGAAATGGCTGCCCGCAATCTGCGCCATGAATTTCTTGCCCGCGTGGCGCGGCAGGAAAAGCTTTCCGTTGTGGCTCTGGCGCACCATGCGGATGATCAGGTGGAGCTTTTTTTCCTGCGCTGGCTGCGCGGTTCCGGCGGCGAAGGTCTGGCGGGCATGAAATGGCGATCATCCTCGCCGGTGGACAAAAAAATCTCACTCGTCCGCCCGCTGCTGGGCTTGACCAAGGCGGAACTGCTGGTACTGGCGCGGGAAAATAAAATGCGGTTCCGCCACGACGCCTCGAATGATTCTGCGGATTATCTGCGCAACCGGATCCGGAATGATCTGTTGCCCCGGCTGCGGAAAAACTACCAGCGGGGCGTGGAAAAGACCGTTTTGCGCCTGATGGAAATTGTTGGTGCCGAGGCGGAATTTGCCAGCGCTGCGGCGCGGAACTGGCTTGAAAACAAAAGCGTAAAGCGTAAAGCGGAAAGCGTAAACGGTTTTGACCAGTTATCCGTCGCCGTGCAACGTAAAGTTTTACAGCGACAACTTATCCCGGCGGGCATGCCTGCGGATTTTGAGTTGATCGAGCAATTGCGCCAGTCGCCCGGGAAATTTGTGAGTGTCGGTTCCGGTTTGTCCATCGCCCGCAACGGGGACGGGAAGATCACGTTACGGAAGCATGCGGCGGCTGCATTCAACGCGGATGAATTGAAAATTAAGTTATCGGGCAGGGCGGGGCGGTTTGAGTTGGGTGCTCTGGAAATTTACTGGGCGGTGAAAAAATACAGCGGCTCGCGGGGACGCTCGCCCCACCAGACAGAGTTTTTCGATGCGGACAAAATCGGCGGCGAAATCATATTGCGCCACTGGCGTGCGGGTGATCGCTTCCAGCCGATCGGCTTAAAGTCGGCGGTGAAGTTGCAGGATTTGTTCATGAACGCCAAAATTCCCGCCGCGCGGCGTCGCGAACTGGTTTTGGCCACGACGGGCACCGGCGAAATTTTCTGGGTGGAGGGCCTGCGCATCGGCGAAAAATTCAAGCTGACCGGGCAGACCCGCCGTCAGTTTGTGTGGAAACAATCAAAAATGGCGGCTTAATTCGCTTTACACCGTTAAAGCAAATAATTATCTTCCCGAGCTCATTTAATATTTATGGAAGCGAAGACCAAGACGATTGAAACATTCAAGACGCACGCCAAGGACACCGGTTCCGCCGATGTGCAAATCGCGCTGCTCACCCAGCGCATCAACCATTTGACCGAGCATTTGCAGACTGCCAAGAAAGATCACAGCTCCCGCCGTGGTTTGCTGATGATGGTCGGCCAGCGCCGCCGCCTGCTTGACTACCTCAAGGATGCGGATGTGAGCCGTTATCAGGACGTCACCAAGAAGCTCAAGCTGCGCCGGTAAGTTAATCAATTTACGGAAGGCGCGGTTTTTTCTAACTACAAGCCCGCCTTTCGTTTTTGGAATTTGGTTGTCCGCGCGAACGCCCCGATTCCACCACCAAAACCTCGCGTAAAAATTCCGCCTTCGGGAAATTTCATTCAGCTCCGAAATCTTTCGGGGTTCACTGAAGTTCCTCGGGAGGCGGTGAAAGAAAGCAGTTATGTCAGAGAAAATTACCGCCGCCATCGGCGACAAACAGATCATTATTGAATCCGGCAAATTGGCCAAGCAGGCGGACGGAGCCGTGACCGTCCAGATGGGCGAAACCATCGTCATCGTGGCCGCCGTGGCCGCGACCAAGGCCAAGGAAGGCCAGGACTTCTTCCCGCTCACCGTGGACTATCGCGAAAAGGCGGCCGCGGCCGGCAAATTCCCCGGCGGCTATTTCAAGCGCGAAGGCCGTCCGACGGAAAAGGAAATTCTCACCTGCCGCCTCACCGACCGCCCGATCCGCCCGCTCTTTCCGAAGGGCTGGTATAACGAAGTCCAGGTCCAGACCGTGCTGCTGAGCGCGGACGGCGAGAACGATCCCGATATTTTGAGCATCGTCGGCGCGAGCGCCGCGTTGATGGTTTCCGACATTCCGTGGGCCGGCCCGCTCGGGGCGGCGCGCATCGGCCGCATCGGTGGCAAGTTCGTGGCGAACCCCACGCACGCCGAGCAGGCCGAGAGCGATCTCGATCTTGTCTATGTCGGCAACGAAAAAGACATCGTCATGTATGAAGGCGCGGCCAAGGAAATTTCTGAAGCCGACTTCAGCGCGGCTTTGAAATTCGCCCAGGAAGCCATCCAGCCGATCATCGCGGCGCAGAAGGAACTCGTCGCGAAAGTCGGCAAGAAAAAGCGCGAAATCACGCTCAAGATCGTCCCCGACGAAATTCTCGCCGATGCGAAAGCCCTCGCCGGCGACCGTTTCGTCCCCGCGCTGCTCCTGCCCGGCAAGCTCAACCGCGAAGCCGCGTGCAACGCCATCAAGAACGAAGTCGGCGAAAAGCTCGTCGCCAAATACGGCGCCGAAAAAGTCACGCCCTTCGTCATCAACGACGCTTTCTACTACATCCAGAAGGAAGCCGTCCGCAAATTGATCCTCGAAAGCGGCAAGCGTCTCGACGGCCGTAATTTTGAACAGGTCCGCCCGATCTCCAGCGAAGTCAGCATCCTGCCCCGCGCGCACGGCTCGGCCTTGTTTGCCCGCGGCGAAACGCAGGCCGTTTCGCTCGTCACGCTCGGCACCGGCGATGACACGCAGGAATTTGATTCCTACACCGGCGGCTCGAACGAGAAGAAATTCATCCTGCACTACAACTTCCCGAATTTCTCCGTCGGCGAAACCGGCCGCATCAGCGGTCCCGGCCGCCGCGAAATCGGCCACGGCGCCCTCGCCGAACGATCGATTGAATCCATGATTCCGACGGCGAATTATCCCTATACCATTCGCGTCACCAGCGAAATCATGGAATCCAACGGTTCCACCTCCATGGCATCCGTCTGCGGCGGCACGCTCGCGCTGCTCGACGCCGGTGTCCCGATGATCCGCCCGGTGGCCGGCATCAGCGTCGGCATCTGCACGGAATACAGCGGCAACACCATCTCCAAATACCAGCTCCTCACCGACATCATCGGCTGGGAAGACGCGTATTGCGACATGGACTGCAAAATTGCCGGCACCGAGAAGGGCATCACCGGCTTCCAGCTCGACTTGAAGCTCAAAGGCCTCCCGCATGCCATCATGGACATTGCGGTGGAAAAAGCCCGCATTGCCCGCCTCGCGATTCTCGCCGAGATGGCCAAGACCATTGCCGAGCCGCGCAAGGACATCAGCAAATACGCCCCGCGCATCACCACGCTCAAGATCAACCCCGAGAAGATCGGCGCGATCATCGGGCCCGGCGGCAAGAACATCAAGCGCCTCGTCGAGGAATCCGGCTGCGAAATCGACATCGAGGACGACGGCACGGTCAACATTTTCTCCGTCTCGGCGGAGGGCATGAAGATCGCCGTGGACGCCATCACCGGCTGCACGGCGGAAGCGGAAATCGGCAAGATTTACCGCGGCAAGGTGGTGACCGTGAAAGAATTCGGCGCGTTCGTCGAATTCCTCCCGGGCAAGGACGGCCTGGTGCACATCAGCGAACTGGCGAACTTCCGCGTGAAGAACACGGAAGACATCTGCAAGGTCGGCGATGACATCACCGTAAAATGCCTCGGCGTGGATGAAAAAGGCCGCGTCCGCCTCTCGCGCAAAGCCGCGATGGAAGACCGCGACAAGGAAGCCGCGGCGGCCGAAGCGCCCAAGGCTTAATCAGCCAGGAAATTCAAAAGCGCGGAGGGCGAAAGCCGTCCGCGCTTTTTTGTTTTCAGAAATTCGTCTAATCTTTGCAGCCTATCCTGATATTAGGCGCATCTATCATGTCCAAGTATCTCGGTTGCGGAATCGCTCGAAAATGATGGTCACATAAGCAACACCGAGGAACACGACACTCCAATAAAACCAAAGCCCTAAGAGGGCAACCATAAATGAGAAAATGGTGGTAGCTAATGCAAGAACTACTGAAATCATAACTGCCCATATGCGCATCGCCATCATGCTAACTGCAAGAGCGACGAATGCAAAGCCAAGTGGGATACCAACAAAGCGCAAATGGCTGCGATAGGACGTAAATCCAAATGTGTATATCCAAATCAGTCCCAAGCAAAGAGGCACGGTGGCACACAAATACACGCTCAACTTGTATAGCCACTCTGACCGGACGTGCTCTCGAATGGATTTCATTTATGATGGAGCGCAAGTGCGCCTAACGACCAAGCTGAGCCACAGCCGTGGAAAGCGGCGTGACCGAAGTCGGTGATGTGATGTGGTCGGTGATCATCAAAGTGAGTGGCATAACGGCTGTTGGCTCCAGCGCCTTGTTGGACATCATTTCGTGATCCTCCCGGTGGTCACGTCAAACCGCACCACCTTGCCGTCGCATCTGCTGACAATCAGCGTGCTATTCGTGATGCCCGTGATGCTGCCCCAGTGATAGTGCGAAACAGTCTTCTCCAAAATGCGCGTGTCTGGAAACAACTCTCCCACGGTCAGGTCTCGAATCTTCTTGTCCTGTTGCCAGAAGGTAACCAACACCAGGTCTTTCGTGTAATCTTGGGGAATGAGGTTCATGCCGTCGCAACCTGTAACAAAGTGATGGCCATCATCTGCTAGAAAGGCGACTCGAAACCAGTTCGTCGCTGTCCAGAGGATGTTGGAAGAACCCGTGGCGCGCACCGCCACGCCGGTCTTCGGATCGAGAGTGGCAACATACTTGTGGGACGAGTTCTGCACTTCGTAGCGTGCCGGCGGCGCGAGGGGCTCGTCGGCGCGAACGACTGATGCGTAAGAGAGCAGAATCAGAAGGGTGGCAATTGTCGGGATTCGCATACGCGTGCTATGATGTCCAACAGATAATGGACGGCGGGTTTGTTGGCCTATCCTTTTTTAAGGTTTGACTCTATTTGGTCGGTAAGTTCCTGTCCATCGCTTTTTTACGCCGGTGATTTCCTTGCCGAGCGGTTCAGCAAAGGCGGCGCGTCGTTACGCCGGCCCCAGTTCTTTGATGGCCTCGGCGATGAGGTATTGAACGTCCTCCAGTTCCATGAGGCGCGCTGGCGATAGCTGTTTTTACCTCGGCCAACCCGCTGGGAGAGGAGGTTTGTCCCGGGTATGATTGGAAACCGTCCGGATCCGGCCTGACCGGCTTCAGCCCGACCTTTTAGGCTTGGGGAAAATAAAATTTCCCTTGGGAAAAACCATTTTCCTCTTGGGAAAAGAGAAAATCCCCTTGGGGAAAGACATTTTCCCGTTGGGAAAAGAGGGATTTCCGTTGGGAAAAAGCGTTTTCCCCTTGGGGAAAGAGAGATTTCCCTTGGGAAAAACCTTTTACCCCTTGGGAAAAAAGAAAATCCCCTTGGGAAAAACGTTTTCTCCCAAGCTCAAAACGGGCGTTTCCAAGGCAAAAATCGCTGGAAGCAGTTTAAAATCAACATTTTAGCGCCGTTTCCGTCAAAATTGGGTGGAACGAGCATCTTGGCAGGTGGTGCCACCACTGGGAGCCGGTGCTTTGGAAAACCGGCGATCCGGATTCCGCGCCGCTTATTGGACGTGGGCGATGACTTTGCCTTCGTAGATGTGCATGGCGGCCAAGTTCTTCCCCGGAGCATGTTTGCTGAGGAATTCCACGGCTTTTTTACGGCTTTGCCGGAGGGCGCGTTTTTCTTTGCAGACGGTCACGGAATAACCGCCTTGGCCGTCGCGGACCAGCGTGTAGCTGACCAGTCCCTCAACGGTGCGCATAAGGCGCTGCAGCTCGGCTTTGTGCTGCTCACCGGCGTCGAACAGTGCTTTGGTGCCTTTGCCGTAATATGTGCGGATCACAACGTGCATGATGTCACCTCGATTTTCCGGTTCGCTGGGTTGCTAAACCGGCACGACCCTATTTCCGGCGATGCCAGTTGTCGAGCCAAATCCTGCTGGGCGCCACCAGGTCGTGGTCCATGGATATAATTTATGAAAAGAAAAACGCCGGGCTGAAGTTTCAACCCGGCTTTGAAATGGCGGCTGAGCAGGGCGTCATTTTCCTTTTAGATGGCTCTGCAATGCCGGCGCAGCGGCTGGGAGTTCTTTCATTACAAGTTCCGCCATCGCCTTGGCGCCCTTCCCGTTGAAATGCGTGCCGTCGCCGGGAGCACTGGCCATGTCGGCGCTGCCTTTAGATCCGAGCGGTTCGACCAGCGCCCAGCTTGACGTGTGTAAATCAACCACCGGCACCTTTTTCTCCGCCCCCACCTGTTTCATCGCCTCGGCATAGGGTTGCAAAATGTCTCTAAGCTTTCCATCCGGGCCAAAATTCCGGCGCACCATCGGAGTGATCAAAACCGGCGTCGCTCCTGCCGCGCGCGCTTCGTCGATGTAGCGGCGCAGATAGTCTTTGTAATCGGTGCTGGCACTGGTCGCTTCGGGTTTGTCCGGCGAGTGCGAATCGTTATGGCCGAATTGAATCAGGATGACATCCGGTTTTTCATTGAGCGTTTTCTGCCAGAGTCCTTCTTTAATAAAAGTTTTCGTGCTCCGTCCGCCTTTGGCCAGATTGATCACCTTTACCTCATCTTTGAAATAGGCCTGAACAAATTGTCCCCAACCCCGCTGCGGTTTGTCGGTGGGATAATCGCAAACCGTCGAGTCGCCGATGAGCACCAATCGCAGCGAGCCTTTGGCGTCTTGGGCCTTCGCGTGGATGGACATTGCCAGCAACAGGCATAAGGTAAGCGTGGCTGTGAAGGAGGCAGATTTCATGCCGGTGACTGGCTGGCGATTCATTTCACGGCGGTCAGTTCGGTTTCTGCTTCGCGGTTAGTCTCACCGCAACCACAGACGCTTGTTTCCTGATCAGTGAAATCGTGACTGTCCCAATTCGGATCGAGGCCGAGGTCTTTGAGCATCTGCAGGTCTTTTTCCACCGGCTGGTTCAGCGTGGTGAGATAATTACCCACCATCAGGGCGCTCGCGCCCGCCATGAAAATCATGCTCTGCGCATCGCGCAGGTTCACGGTGCGTCCGCCGGCGATCATGATTTCCTGCCGCGGCAAAATGAAACGGAAGCAGGCGATGGTTTTCAGGATTTCCATGACCGGCAGCGGGGCGTTCTGGGCGAACGGCGTGCCGGGAATGGGATTGAGGATGTTTACGGGCACGACATTCGCGCCGATGGCTTTCAATTCAAACGCCAGGTCGCAGCGGTCTTCGCGCGTTTCGCCCATGCCGATGATGCCGCCGGAACAAATCTTGATGCCGGCCTTTTTGAGATAGCCGATGGTCTCCAGCCGGTCATCGAACGTGTGCGTGGTGCAGGTTTGTGGGAAAAAGCGGCGCGAGCTTTCAAGGTTATGGCCGTAACATTCGACGCCAGCTTCTTTCAAGCGGTCAGCGATGCGCTGGCTTTTGATGATACCAAGCGAAACGTCGGGGCGCGTCTTGCCAGCGACTTTCATCTCGCGGACGCGGTCGCAAATTTCATCGAGCAGGGGTCCTTCGTTCAACCCTTTCCACGCGGCCACCAGACCGACGGCCGTGACGGAGTTCTTATTCGCCTCCTCGGCGGCTTCAGCCACGGGCTCGGGATCAACAAAGCCGTATTTCGGCGAGCCGGTCTGGTAATGCGACGATTGTGAGCAAAAGCTGCAATTTTCGGAACACGCGCCGGCCTTCGCATTGACAATGGAGCAGAGATGGATCTTGTTGCCCTTGTAGTGTTCCCGGAGGCGGTTGGCCCACGCCAGCAAATCGAGAATATCGGCGGATGATTCAAGGTTGAAGAGAAACATCGCCTCATCATGGGTGATACGGCCTCCGCCTAAAACCTTTTCACCCAGGGCGGAGATTTTGTGGTGATTGTTCGCGTCAACCGGTTTCGCTGTCATAGTTGACAGGATAGCCGGCGCTGAAAAATCCGCAAGCGGCCTTCACATTGGGAGCGGTCGGCTGGGAGTGGCGTGTGCAGCGAAGGATGCGAAGAATAGCCAAATGGAATATGTTTTTCCTTCGCCACCTTCGCTGTCTTCGCGCGAAATACGGCCTTCACTTGGTCGCCGCCGACGGGACCTTGGATGGGCAAGTTGCGTTGAGATAGGCGGCGAGCGAGGCGATTTGCAAGTCGTTCAGCGGGCCGCCCTGCGAGGTGGCGAAGGCCGGCATGAGCGAACCTTCCTTGCCGACGGTGATCCAGGCGCGCCAGAATTCTTCGCTGGTTGGCACTTGGAGGTTGTGCAGGTCGGGTACCATCGTGGCACGGTTTTTTGCCTCGTGACAGATAGCGCAGATGGCGGCAAAAAGCGGCTGGCCGTATTTGCCTTCGACTTTTTTCAGGTGGCAGCTCGCGCAATCGCCTTTGAACACTGCCTGCCGGTCAATTTTTGCGGCGGCGATGCCGGCGGCCCGCTGCGCCTCGGTCATTTCCGGCAGGGGCGGTGGCGGCAGGATGTTGATGCGGAGCATGAGGTTTTTATTGCCCTTGTCCGTGGCGACGTTGACGGATTTGAAAAGGGTGCCAGCCTTGCCCTGAAGATTGACGGTTAGTTTGATTTGGCCGTTGGTCCCAGCGGGGATCAACCACGGCACTGGCGGCAGTTCGGCGGTGGTGCAACCGCACGAGGGATGCACCGTAAGCACCGTGATCGCGCTGGGAGAGACATTGGTGAAAAGAAAGGTGAATTGCGCCACTTGCTGATCGTTCGATATATCCACGGTCTTCAGGAGCGCGTCCCAGTTTATCACGCCGTCCGGCAACGGTTCGTTGGCGTGAGAGTAATCCGGCGCCGTTGCCATGCTATTACTGGGCTGGGCGGCGGCGGTGAAACACAAAAATGTGACAGCGGCAAAAAGAGCGATATTCAGCTTCATGGAGATCATCATTTTCACAACCGGTTTAGCGCGCTCAATACCGCGCGCACCGAGGCAAGCTCGATATTCGTGTCCACGCCCGCGCCCCAGCGGGTTTTGCCGTCGGCGGATTTGACCTGGATGTAGGAAATCGCCGCCGCACCTTCCCCGGAACTTAAGGCGTGTTCGCTGTAATTGGAGATTTCAAAACGAGCGCCGACGGTTCCCAAACCATGGACGAGCGCCGCCAGCGGGCCGTTACCCTCGCCGCAGAAAACGACTGGCTGGCCGTAGCGCAGGAATTTTGCGCGGCATTTAACCACGCCATTTTTACTTTCCGTTTCAAAACCGGACAATTGCCACGGCGAACTGCGCTCGACATATTCCTTCCAGAACATCGCCTTGAGTTCCGTGCCGCTGACTTCACGTCCAAGCTGGTCCACGGCGTCGTTGGCAATGGGGCCGAACTCGCGCTGCATATCCTTCGGCAGCTCGATGCCGAATTCACTTTCCAGCAAGTAAGCGACGCCGCCCTTGCCGGATTGCGAATTGACGCGGATGACCTCGCGGTATTCGCGGCCGATGTCTGCCGGATCAATCGTGAGATACGGCACATCCCAGTGGGCTTGGCCGCCGTTCTGCTCCCGTTCGGCTAAACCTTTTTTGATCGCGTCCTGATGTGACCCACTGAACGCGGTGAAAACCAGTTCGCCTGCATAAGGCTGGCGGGGCGGCACCGACATCCCGGTGCAACGCTCGTAAACGTCAATGATGGGATGGAGATTCGAGAAATCCAGCTTCGGGTTGATGCCGTGCATGTAAAGATTCAATGCCACGGTCACGATGTCCAGATTGCCGGTGCGTTCGCCGTTGCCGAACAAAGTGCCTTCGACGCGATCCGCGCCGGCGAGCAAACCAAGCTCCGTTGCGGCCACGCCGGTGCTGCGGTCATTGTGAGCGTGCAGGCTGATGATGAGTGAGTCGCGCTGCTTGATGTTGCGGCAGATCCATTCGATCTGGTCGGCATATACGTTCGGCATGGCCACCTCGACGGTGTCCGGCAGATTCAAAATCATCTTGTGCTGCGGTGTCGGCTGCCAGACATCCATGACGGCTTCAGAAACTTCCTTCGCGTATTCCAGTTCCGTCGCCGAGAAACTTTCCGGCGAATATTGCAACATCACTTCGGTTCCATTTTCCGTGAGCCGGTGTAAACGGTCCTTGATCATCTGCGCGCCATTCACGGCGATGGCCTTGATCTCGTCCTTCGACTTGCCGAACACCACGCGGCGCTGCGCCGGCGACGTCGAGTTATACATGTGGATGATGACCTTTTTCGCGCCGACGAGCGATTCGATGGTGCGCTCAATTAAATCTTCGCGCGCCTGCACCAGCACCTGCAACCACACGTCGTCCGGCGCATGGCCTTTTTCGATGAGTAAACGGTTGAAGGCGAATTCGGTGTTCGACGCGGACGGAAAACCAACTTCGATTTCCTTGAAGCCGATCTTCACGAGCGTCTGGAATAATTCCAGTTTCTGCGACACGTTCATCGGCACGGCCAGCGCCTGGTTGCCATCGCGCAAATCCACGCTCGCCCAGCGCGGCGCGTGGGTGAGCGTGCGGCCCGGCCACTGGCGGTCGGTTAATTTCGGCGCGTGTTGAAACGGCTGGTATTTTTTCGACGGATCTTTTTGCATGGTCTGGCTTTCGTATTATTGCCATCCGGCGGCCGGGTTAAAACAAAAAACCCACCGCCGTCGGGCAGTGGGTTTGATAAATCTTGTGAACGCTCAAAACCCGACTGCCGCGCTGGTTGGCAGCGCGTTCGTAAGCAGCAGGTTCAGGTTGCGATTCATGTTCGTAAACTACAAGCGATGGTCGGATCGGTCAAGTTTAGCCGATGAAGGCCGCGTGGACGGCTTTTACCGCCTGTTCGCCCTTCGCGAGGTCGATGACGACAGAAATCTTGATTTCGCTGGTGGAAATCATGTCAATGTTGATGCCTTCCTTGGCGAGCGTCTCGAACAGCTTGCCGGCCACGCCGGTGTGCGATTTCATGCCCACGCCGACGATGGACAGCTTGCCGATTTTCTCGGCGGTGATGACATCGCGGTAGCCGACTTCACCCTTCAAGCCTTCGATGACCTTCTGCGCCTTGAGCAAATCCGGTTTGTCGGCGGTGAAGGAAATGTCCGTGGCGGGCGAACTGGTCCCGTGGCTGATGTTCTGGATGATCATGTCCACGTTCACGGTCGCGTCACCGAGCGCCTTGAAAATCTTCGCGGCCACGCCAGGTTTGTCGGGCACGCCGACGAGCGTGACTTTGGCCTGATTTTTGTCGAGGGCAACGCCGCGAACGACGACGCCTTCCATGCTTTTCGTTTCTTCTTTCACAATAGTTCCGGGGTTGTCATTGAGGCTGGAGCGAACCTCGAACACGACTCCAAATTTTTTCGCAAATTCCACCGAGCGGCTCTGCATCACCTTCGCGCCGAGGCTGGCCAGCTCGAGCATTTCATCATAGGAAATTTCCTGAAGCTTCTTCGCTGTCGGCACGATGCGCGGGTCGGTGGTGTAAACGCCGTCCACGTCCGTGTAAATCTGGCAAAGATCGGCCTTGAGCGCGGCGGCGAGCGCTATCGCCGTCAAATCCGAGCCGCCACGGCCGAGCGTGGTGATCTGGCCCGCCGCCGTTTCACCTTGGAAACCCGCTACGATGACGACGTTGCCGGCGTCAAGCGCTTCGTGAACCTGCTTCGGGGTGATGTTGTGAATCTTGGCTTTGGTGTGAACGCCGTCGGTGACAATGCCCGCCTGGGCGCCGGTCATGGAAACGGCGGAAACACCGATGGTGTGAAGCGCGATGGCCGTGAGCGCGATGGTCTGCTGTTCGCCGGTGGCCAGGAGCATGTCCATCTCGCGTTCGCTGGGGAGCGGGGCGATGTCTTTGGCCAGCTTGATGAGACCATCCGTGACACCGCTCATCGCCGAGACGACGACGACGACCTGGTCGCCTTTCGCACGGTATTCCGCGACGCGTTTGGCGACGTTCTTGATGCGGTCGGTGTTGCCGACCGACGTGCCGCCATATTTTTGAACAATCAATGCCATACAAAAATCTTTGGAGTTGCGCCGGGAAATCCTCCGCGCAGCTCAAAATCGGAACGGAAGGATAGTCCGGTTGAGGGCGTTTGAAAAGATGGAATTGTCGGGCTCGATGTGGCTAGCTTGATTTTGGCTGCCCCAGCGGGAGAATCGTGCGGTCATACAGCTCATTCAGAACCTGCGCCAGGCCGGTGTAAATGGCCGAGAGACCGCAAAGGATGCCTTCATAGCCGGTGAAATGTTCCAGCGCTGGATTTTCGGTGAGTTTTACGGCGACGAGCAGGAAAAACAGCACGGTTAGCGAGCCAAAGACGAACTGGAGCGCGCGGTTCAATTTGAGTGTGCCGACAAACATAACGGCGGTGAAAACGCCCCACATTCCGAGGAACGCGGCCATGGCTTCCGGCTTGGCGGGAACGATGCCGGTGACGATTTTTGGCAGTGTTATAAGAGCCACGAACGTCAGCCAGAAGAAACCGTAGGAAATGAAGGCGGTGGTGGCAAAGGTGTTTTTCTTATTCCATTCCATGATGCCGGCAATCACCTGCGCGATGCCGCCGTAAAAAATGCCCATGCCGAGGATCATGCTGTTGAGTTCGTAAAATCCGGCGTTATGCAAATTCAGCAGCACGGTGGTCATGCCGAAGCCCAGCAGGCCGAGCGGTGCGGGATTGGCGGTGGAATCCTTGATTTGAATGGGGTTTTCAGTCATGGCGGTAACGTTTAATGGTTTGATTGGCTTTGCTTGCCCGCAAAGTTAGTAATTAGACATGCTTCCTGACCAGATTATTTTTCAAGATTTGGAGTTTTTATCAAAACATCAATTTGTCGGAAACCATGAGCGTCGCTCGGAGAAGCGAAGAGATATAAGGGGCGGTCCGGTTTGAATATTAGCTAGGCGTCAATCCGTTCAATTTTTACCGTGACGTTCATATTTCTTTCAGTTGTGCCTTTGTAGGTGCCGGAGATGGGGGCGACATCGGCATAATCGCGACCCACGGCAATCTTTATGTAGGTTTCGTCCGGCTGCAGATTATGCGTTGGATCGAGTGGCTGCCAGCCGTGGCCGGGAATGAATACCTCAATCCAGGCATGGGTTGCACTGGCTTTTTCGGTGGCCAGATATCCGCTCACATAGAGCGCGGGTATTTGCATGGAGCGGCACAAGCTCAACATCACATGGGCAAAATCCTGGCAGACGCCGCGCCGCTGCGCCAATACCTCGCGCGTGTGGGTATGCACCTTGGTGGAGTTGCTTTGATAAGCCAGATGGGAATGCACAAAGGCCATTAAGCGGAGCGCTTGTTGCCAGACATCCCGCTCGTCACCCACGGCGTCCACCGCCAGCCGCCAGACTTCCGGGGAATTGTCCACATAGCGGCTTGCCTGAATGAAGTCATAGCAGCGTCCTTCGGTCAGGGCTTCTTTAATCCGCGAGATCATGATGGGGCGTGCGTCGGGCGGCAGGCTGCTCATTTTCTGGGTCGTGACGCGGAAACTGCTCTCCACGGTGAGTGCAGCATGCGGTTCCAATAGCTCAAAGTAATGAACGCAATTGCTGTAAAAATCATAGTAATGCTTCAGCCGGGTGCTGGGTAAAACTTTGAGCAAAAACGAATCCACAGTTTGCTGTTGATTGGAAAGCGGTTGCAGATGAAGCTCATTGCGGCTCTCCCGCACCGGCGCGGCGTAAGCATATTGGGTGCGATGGAGAATGTGGTAACGCATTGTTTAATCCAAGGGTTCGACATCGACGGAAACTTTGACTTCATGCTGACCGCCGCCAGTGAGGATTCCCGCCACGGGACTCACATCGCCAAAGTCGCGGCCATAGGCCACGGTGATATGTTCCTCCGCGGGCTGGCAATTATTCGTCGGGTCAAAATCAATCCAGCCCCTGCCCGGCGAAAAAATGGAAAACCAGGCGTGACTCGCATCCGCCCCGACGAGACGCGGTTTGCCTTCCGGCGGTCGCGTGCGCAGATAACCGCTGACGTAACGTGCCGGCAGACCCAGCGAACGCAGGCATGCGATGGCGAGATGCGCAAAGTCCTGGCACACGCCCCGCCGTTTTTTCCAGACCTCTTCCAGCGGCGTCGCTACCGTCGTTGCTTCCGGGTCGAACTTGAAGTCTTGGAAGATGCGCCGGGTTAGCGCGCGTGTCCCGGCCATCAACGGCGTTCCCTCACGAAAACTGTCGCGGGCGTAATCCGCCAGATCCAGGGCGGCGCGAATCTGCGGTGAATCAAAAACGAATTGATACGGCTCGACGACTTCCGGCGATACCGGGTCGCGAAACATTTCCGCCACTGACTCCCAGGCGACGGTGGACTCGTTTTGTGCTTCCCGGCGCGGTTGCACGGATACGCGGCTGTGAGTGATGATCTCCAATTGGGTGTGGATTTCTTGAATCGCGAAAAAACAAAGCCGGTTCCCAAAATAATCCGTGCGTTCCTTTCGCAGGGTCGGTTCTGGAAAAATCTGGAGCGAGAAATCCTCGCGCGCTTGTGTGGCTGTGATCAACGGTTCCAGACGTGCGACATGATGCGAGACGGACACTGGCGCGGCGTAATCGTAAAACGTGCGATGGGTGATGTGATAATTCATGACGCACCTCCCCGGCCGGTCCGTGAAATCGCCGAGTGGGCGAAGTAGCTCGCGGCGATGGCATTGGACAATTGCGGCAGCGCCTGCAGGGTTTCCTTGATTGCTGCCGCAATGCCGGAGTCCGCCCATTTTGCCGGCGGGCTGGCCAGCTCACGCGCGTCCGAACGCTCCAGGTGCTGCAGGGTGTTCATCAGTATCATTTTGCCGGCGCCGCCGGAATCGCCGCGTTCTTTGGGTAAGCGCTCGAAATGTTTTACGAGTTGTTTGATCTGGAACAAGACCGAGCGCGGATTTTTATCATCCAGCAGGACCAGGTCGAACACTGCCGGAATCGTCGGTAACAAATTGTAGCGCGAGCGGAAAGTGATGCTGCAGTCCACAACTTCGAGCACGGCTTCCAGCAGGCTGGGATTCTCGGCATCAGCCGAGTGAAGGGTCGCATTCAGCAGCGTGCACAGATAAACCGCCCGCTCAAGCCGTAGGCCCATGTCGAGGAAGCGCCAGGCTTGAGCGCGCGTCATATTCTCTCTCGCGAGACCATGGAACGCCGCCAGGCCGAGCAGCGTCTGATTCAAGATGCCCACGGCATCGCCGGAAAGCATCACCAGGCTGGTGGTGGGCGTAGCGAGGCGATCGTCAATCTGGCTCAGCACGCGCCACATGTCATTCGAAGTGCGATCCCGCACCAGCATCGCGAGTCGATGCAGTTGCTCGGCCGTCCGGCGCAGACTGCCGGGACGGTCGGGGGCAAAAATGGCGGCGAGCAATTCCGCTTCAAAGGCTTCGGCGTTTGCCCGCAATTCCGGCTTGTTGGAGATGCCGGGCAACTGACCTTGTGTTTCCAGTGTCTGCAGCAGCGGCGACAATAGTGACCGCGCGCCGCTGGCGCGCTCGGGATTGAAGCGCAGCAGGGCGCTGCGCAGAAATCTCGAAGTTGCGTCAGCGCGTTCCGAGTAGCGGCCGAGCCAGAAGAAATTATCCGCGAGGCGCGAGGGCAGATTGTTTCCCGTGCGCCGCAATTCGACGCTCTGGCCGGAGGCATGGAGCAAAGTAAGTTCAGCCACCGGCGTGGCGGAGGGGATCCAGGTGTCTTTGCTGCTGCCGCCCCGTTGCATGGAGATGAAACTGCCGC
This sequence comes from uncultured Verrucomicrobia subdivision 3 bacterium, assembly GCA_903922735.1. GTDB lineage: Bacteria > Verrucomicrobiota > Verrucomicrobiia > Limisphaerales > UBA11358 > UBA11358. Next base: position 243,219 of record CAIXUZ010000060.1, on the reverse strand, counting down.
TGTTGTCGGGCGCGATGCGAACCAGGCCGCCGGGCATCACACAGTAACCGCCCTTGCCATCGGCAACGAGAAATACGCGCAAGCTTATCGGTTGGGCGACCAGCGAATCTTTTTTCCAGGACGGCGCGGTCGAGAGCTCCACCTGTTCCTGGGCCACAAACAGGTCGGGATCAAATTCAATGCGTTGTTTTAATTCGTTGCGCTCGGCGTTGGTGATTTTTAGATGCGTGCGAAACGCTGGCTTCACCACCAGACTGTCGAGATTTTTCAGAACGTGTTCACGCGCGGATTGCTGGCCGCACCACCAGGTGGCGACGGACGGCAGTTTTAAGTTTTCGCCTAGCAAATGCTCGCACAAGCCCGGCAGGAACGACATGAACGCCGGACTTTGCACCAGTCCGCTGCCGAGCGCGTTCGTGACGACGACATTGCCGGCGCGCACCGCTTCGACCAGACCCGGCACGCCGAGAATAGAATCATTGCGCAGCTCCAGCGGATCGCAGAAATCATCATCCACGCGGCGGAGAATCACATCCACGCGCTCCAGTCCGCTCAAGGTTTTAAGAAATACGTGATTGTCGCGCACCGTCAAATCTTGTCCCTCGACCAGCATGTAGCCGAGATAGCGCGCCAGATAGGCCTGTTCGAAATAGGTTTCGTTGTGCGGGCCGGGCGTGAGCATGACCACGCGCGCCTTGTCGGCCTGACGCGGCGCGAGTTGCGCCAGTGAGTTCTGCACGGTGAGAAAAAAGCCGGCCAGCCGATGCACCTGATTATCGCGGAACGATTCCGGCAGGATGCGCGAGGTGACGAGGCGATTCGCCAGCGCGTAGCCGGCCCCGGTGGGAATCTGTGTGCGGTCGGAAACCACCCACCAGCGCCCGTCGGGCGAACGCGAAAGATCCGCCGCGTAGAAATGCAGATAGTTGTCACCCGGCACGCGGATGCCGTGACATGGCCGCAAAAAATCCGGCTGGCCAAAAATGAGCGCGGGCGAAAGCCAGCGGGAGCGGATGAGCTCCTGACCGGAGTAGCAGTCGGCTAGAATCCGATTCAGCAATTTCGCCCGCTGGATCAATCCCGTTTCCAGGTTGCGCCATTCATCGGGCGCGATAACGAACGGAATCGGGTCGAGCTGCCACGGACGCTCCATGCCGCGCGGGTCGCCATAGACGTTGTAAGTGATGCCGTGTTCGTGGACAAACCGCTGGCTGGCATCCGCGCGCCGCTGCATTTCTCCCTCGCCAAACTCCTCCAGCTGTCCCAGCAGTTTTTCGTAATGGGGATAAACTTCGCCTTTCGTTGCGAGGAATTCATCAAACGCGCCCGCGCCGGGTTGGTAGCCGGACAACAGACTGGCGCCCGCCGCTTTTTTAGCGTCGTCTCCCGCGCCGGTTGTGGATTGGAATTGGGCCTGGGACATGGGCTTCGGATCGTGGTCTGGCCGCCTTTGATTCGCGTCAGACATTACGCAAATCCAGCGTGAACGGAAAGTCGCGGTTCAAGTTTTCCACCGGCGGCGTGAACTTGCCCTGTTGATGCCCGTGCCGGAAAAACCTTGCCAGGCGCCGCGACTCGGCTTCATACGAATTCACCGGAAAGGTGTCGTAACTGCGGCCGCCGGGATGTGCGACGTTGTAAGTGCAGCCGCCGAGTGAGCGCTGGTTCCAGGTGTCGTAGAGATCGAAACGCAGCGGCGCGTGTGATTTGATGGTGGGTTGCAGACAAACCGGCGGTTGCCACGCGCGATAGCGCACGCCCGCGACGCCTTCGCCGTTGGTGCCGGTCGGGTGCAACGGCACGCGATGCCCATTGCAAGTGATGGCGAAGCGGTCGCCCGCAAGGCCGCGCGCCTTGATCTGCAAACGTTCTACCGAGCTATCCACGTAGCGCACCGTGCCGCCGCCGCCGGGTTCTTCGCCGAGGACGTGCCAGGGCTCAAGCGCGGTGCGGAGTTCGATCTGCAGATCACGCTGCTCCAGATCGCCGATGCGCGGGAAACGAAATTCAAAATGCGGCGCGAACCATTCCGCCTGAAATGGATAACCGGCTTCGCGCAGATCGTTGATGACATCCTTGAAATCCGTCTCGCAAAAATGCGGCAGCATCCAGCGGTCGTGAATATCGGTGCCCCAGCGCACCAGGCCGTTCTGGTAAGGTTCCTTCCAGAATTTTGAGACGAGGCCGCGGAGCAACAGATGTTGCGCGAGGCTCATCTCCGCATGCGGTGGCATTTCGAACGCGCGCATTTCCACGAGTCCAAGCCGTCCGGTGCTGCTTTCGGGCGCGTAGAGTTTATCAATCGAAAATTCCGCGCGATGCGTGTTGCCGCTGGAATCGATCAGCAAATTGCGGAATAGCCGGTCCACCAGCCACGGCGGCGTCTGGCCGAACTGCCCGATCTGCTTGTCCATTTCTTTAAACGCGACCTCGAGTTCGTAAAGGGAATCGTTGCGCGCCTCGTCAATGCGCGGCGCCTGCGATGTCGGGCCGATGAACAGGCCGCTGAACAGCCAGCTCAACGAAGGATGATTCTGCCAATACGTCAGCAGTGAGCGCAGCAAATCGGGTCGGCGTAGCACGGGCGAATCCGTCGGCGTTTCCCCGCCGATTATGATATGGTTGCCGCCGCCGGTGCCGGTGTGGCGGCCGTCCACCATGAATTTTTCCGTGCCGAGCCGCGTTTGCCGCGCCTCCTCGTAAAGCACTGTCGTCCGTTCGACCAGTTCTTCCCAGGTTTTGCTCGGGTGCATGTTCACCTCGATCACGCCCGGGTCGGGCGTCACGGCGAGCTTGTTCAGGCGCGGATCGCGCGGCGGGGTTTCGCCTTCGATGACCACCGGCAAACCGGTTTCGGCCGCAGTGGATTCGATGCCGGCGATGAGATCTAGATAATCTTCCGTCTTCTCCACGGGCGGCATGAAAACGTGCAAGCGGCCATCGCGCGGCTCCACGCACAGCGCGGTGCGAATGATCCACGGCGCGGATTCTCCCGGCGCGGGCCGGCGATTCGGATTTTCGTCCGGTTTCAGCTCTGGTTTTTCTTCCAGCTTGCCGAGTTTTTGCGCCCGCTGGCCGGGGCCGTAACCGGGCGGCATCGGCGCCTCGCGACGGCCGACGACTTGGCGGCGATAAGGAAATTCTTTCGGCAGCTCAGGCAGGTTTGGCTCCGCGGGATCCTGCGGGCGCAACCACGGAAAATCTTTTTCCGCAACCCACGGCACGGAATCGAGCGGCAGGCGCAGCCCCATCGCCGAATCGCCGGGGATCAGCCAGAGCGTGTCGTCGTCGCGCAAAAACCAGGAGCCGGAAATCCAGCCCTGCTCCTGACCAATCCACGCGCGCTTGATCGGCAGCGAATAGCCTACGACCGAGCCGAGGCCTTGCTGAAAAATCCGCGCGATGCGTTCGCGTTCCTGCTTGTCCTTGAGATTGGATTTCTCGGGCGTGATGTTCGACGGAAAGCGGCGTTCCTTCCATGAATAATAAAAAGCGTCCTCGTAGGCGGGAATCAAATGCTCCGGCTTCACGCCAATCGTTTTCGCGAGCCGCTCTGCGAGCGCTTTGGCTTCCTTTGCACCGTGGCCGTAGTTTTTCGATTCGTCCGCGATGAGCGAATCATCTTTCCAAACGGGCACGCCGTCTTTGCGCCAATACGCGGCGAGCGCGTAACGCGGCAGCGGCTCGCCGGGATACCACTTGCCCTGGCCGTAATGGAGCAGCGCGCCCGGCGCAAATTTATTACGGAGCCGCTTGATGAGTTCGCCGGAAAGAATTCGCTTTTTCTGCGAGACGGCGGTGAAATTCCATTCCGGACCGTCGGGATCATCCGTGGAAACAAACGTCGGTTCGCCGCCCATCGTGAGGCGCACGTCGCCTTTATTCAGATCCACATCAATCGTGTGGCCGAGCTTCTTGATGGCATCCCACTGTTCTTCCGTGTAGGGCTTGGTGACGCGCGGTGATTCGTAAACGCGCTTCACCGTCATGTCGAATTCGAATTTGGTTTCGCACTCATCCACCCCGCCGGAAATCGGTGCGGCGCTCGAAGGATCGGGCGTGCAGGCGAGCGGAATGTGGCCTTCGCCCGCGAGCAGGCCGGAAGTCGGGTCGAGACCGATCCAGCCGGCGCCGGGCAGATAGACTTCCGTCCACGCGTGCAGGTCGGTGAAATCTTTTTCCGCGCCGCTCGGGCCGTCGAGCGATTTCACGTCGGGCTTGAGCTGGATCAAATAACCGCTGACAAAGCGTGCCGCCAAGCCAAAGTGCCGCAGCAATTGCACCAAAAGCCACGCGGAGTCGCGGCAGGAACCGCTCAATTTCGTGAGCGTTTCCTCCGGCGTCTGCACGCCGGGCTCCATGCGGATCGTGTATTTGATGTCCTTCCAGAGCCGCTGATTGATGGCGACAATGAAATCATTGGTCGGCTGCTTCTCGCTGTCCGGCAGTTCCAGCCGCTGCTGCTTGGTGCGACGTTTGGTTTCGCCGATCAAATCGCGGCGCAGTTCGGTGAGATATTTTGAAAACGTATTCGTCAGCCAGCATTTACGTTGGAACGGCGCGAGTTCATGATCCAGCGCCGGATCGTAGGCGAACGGAAATCTCTGCGCGCTCGGTTCAAGGAAAAAATCGAACGGATTCAGCACTGACATTTCCGCCACCAGATCAACTTCCACCAGAAACTCCCGCGTCGGTTGCTCAAACACGAGGCGCGCGGCATAGTTGGACTGGGGATCCTGCTGCCAGTTGATGAAATGCTTTTCGGGTCTGATCTTGAGCGAGTAGCTCAGGATGCGCGTGCGCGAATGCGGCGCGGGCCGGAGCCGCACGACTTGTGGGCCAAGCGTGACGAGCCGGTCATATTTATAGTGCGTCTTGTGGTGGAGCGCGACGTGAATGGACATCAGAATTTACGATTGGCGACTGGCGTTTGCCGATTGGGGCTGTTGCTGCTGTTGCTCCTCCTGCTGAACAAAATGTTCCTGGTCGCTGGTGTCAAAGACCTGAACGATGTAGGCGTTGAACAATGCCTCGCCGATGTTATTCAGTTTGAGTTGGACCTGGTCAATGTAATCGTGCAACCCCGCCTCAAAAACTTCCTCGATGGTCACGAACTGCAATTCCGCCGCCAGCCGGCCGCAAAGTTTTTCCGCGTCGTTTGAGAATCGTCTGTCGGAGACGCCGGAAATGCGGCGCAGAGAATCATTGAGCCGCTCAACGCAAAATCGGATGGAGCGCGGGAAATCTTCATTCAGCAGTAAAAACTCGGCCACGTTGCGGGGATGCACCTCCGCGCCGTAGATGGATTTAAACGCATCCCACGCGCTGCAGGAGCGCAACACGGCGGACCATTCCAGCGTATCCGTTTGGTTCACCGCTTTCGGCAGTCCGCGTGCCGGCAGCGTGTGATAGCGCAGGTCGAGGATGCGCGATGTTTTATCGGCACGTTCAATGAATCGACCCGCCTCGCTGAACCACCAGCCTTCGTTGTGGATGTGCGTGGCGTAGCTCAAGCCGATTAATTGCAGCGAGCTCGCCTTGATCTGGTTGAAGAAATCTGTCGGGCTGTCCGCCCACATCTGATGGGCCTGTGGGGATTGCATGAACAGATAGAGTCGGTTCAATTCTTCCCAGGTCTCAATCGCAATCTGGTCGCGCACCATCCGTGCGTTCTCGCGCGCCTGGCAAATTGAAGAAACAATTGAGTTCGGATTGTCCTCGCGGAACACCATGAAATCCGCCACCGATGCGGCGGTGGCACGCTGATGTTGTTGGACGAACGATTCCTCGTCGCCGGTCGTCTGCACGATCGGCATCCAGTGGGCGCGCATTTTCTCGTCATCGAGACTGCGAAAATCGAGCAGTAGCTGCAGGTTCACGTCGAGCAGGCGCGCGACGTTTTCGGCCCGCTCAATATAGCGGGACATCCAGTAAAGTGAGCTGGCAACGCGGCTTAACATATTTTCAAAAGGGAAACCTTCAACTTTCAATATTCGACGTCGAACATCCAAGTGGTCGTCGCGCCGGAGGATTTTTCATTGAACGTTGGGCGTTGAAGGTTGAATGTTCGATGTTTGTTTTATTCATCTCCATATAAAACCCAGGTGTCCTTGCTGCCGCCGCCCTGGGACGAGTTCACCACGAGCGAGCCCTTGCGCAAGGCCACGCGCGTGAGGCCGCCGGGAACAATCACGGTCTTTTCGCCGCACAGGATGAACGGGCGCAGGTCCACATGACGGCCTTCGAAACCGCCCTCCACATGCGTCGGGTGCGTGGAAAGCGAGATCATCGGTTGCGCGATATAATTGCGCGGCTCGGCGATGATGCGTTGGCGGAACTCGGCAATCTCCTCCTTCGTCGCCTTCGGCCCCATCAACATGCCGTAGCCACCGGATTCGTTGGCGGCTTTCACTACCAGCTTCTCGAGGTTTGCCAGAATGTATTTCAAGTCCGCCTCCTCGTTGGCGAGATAGGTCGGCACGTTCGGCAGAATTGGTTTTTGATCCAGGTAATACTCGATCATCTTCGGCACGAAATAATACATCACCTTGTCATCCGCGATGCCTGTGCCGATGGAGTTGGCGAGGGAAACATTCCCGGCGCGATAGGCGCGGATCAGCCCCGGCACGCCGAGCAACGAGTCGCGCCGGAACACCGTGGGATCGAGGAAATCATCGTCAATGCGGCGATAAATCACATGGACGGGTCTCAATCCCTTGGTTGTGCGCATGAACACATGTTCATCCCGCACGAGCAGATCGCGGCCCTCGACTATTTCAATGCCCATCTGGCGCGCGAGATAGGTGTGCTCAAAATAGGCCGAGTTGTTCGCTCCTGGCGTCAGTAAGGCGATGGTTGGTTCGGCTACGCCGGCGGGTGCAATGTATTGCAATGATTTGAGCAGTTCCTGGGGATAATGTTCCACCGGGCGCACGCCGGCTTTTTCGAACAAGCCGCGAAAGGTGCGTTTCATCGCCCGCCGGTTTTCCAAAACATAACTCACGCCGCTCGGGCATCGGCCATTGTCCTCCAGCACCAGGTATTGACCTTTGTCGTCCCGGATCAGATCCGTGCCGCAGATGTGGAGGTAAATGTCCTTTGGCACGGCGAAATTCACGAACTCACGGCGAAAATGTTTTCCTGAAAGAATGTAATGCGCCGGCACGACGCCGTCCTTCACGATGCGCTGCTCATGATAGATGTCGTGGAGAAAAAGGTTCAGCGCTGTGACCCGCTGCACCAGTCCGCGCTCGATATGATCCCACTCCAGCGCAGGTATGATTCGCGGCACGAGATCGAACGGGAACACCCGCTCCGTTCCTCGCGAGTCGCCATAGACATTGAAGGTCACTCCCTGGCGCAGAAATGCCAGATCCACCGCGTTGCGTTTGGCGTGAAAATCCTCGGGGCTAATCTGGCGAAACGCCTCTTGCAGCTTCCGGTAATGCCCCGAAGGGGTGCCATTGCGCCCAAACATCTCGTCAAAAAATTCAGATTTGTTGCCGGCGGAAAGATTCATGCCGGACAGTTCTGTTTTAGCCATTGCGTTCATTTTGCGCCAAAGAGATGGTTTTTAATTTGGTTTTATGGCGCCAAGTCAGGCAAAACCTTGCCAACTTCGCGTCATCATCTGTTTAGCAAGGAACATGCCACCGGTTTAGAAGCGACGTAGCGTCCTGATCTAACGCGGGAATCTTGAAGAAGTAAGCACGCCGACACTCAAGCGTGTTTCTTGAGTAGATAATTTTTGAAAGTCTCGTAGTCCGCGCCCATGCGGTCGTAGTCTTCCGGCAGTTGGATCGCCGCCGTCATCGCCGGCGGCACATCCGGCGGCCAGCCCACGACTTTTTCCACTTCCTCGGGAAATTTCGCCGGGTTTGCCGTCTCCACGATTACTGCCGGTGCGTCGCCCAGCGTTTCCTTTGCGTTCCAGTCGAGAAAGCCTTGCCAGGCGACGGCTCCGTGCGGTTCGAGCAGCAGTTGGAACTTGTTCCAAAAATCCTGAATGCCGGCCACCGTGCGCTGGTCAGAAACCGAAGTGGAGAAAATATCCCGCCGCATCGCGGCGAGATCGGGCAGCTTGTGAATCTTGCCGGTCTCATCCATCTGGCCGCCATAAACCGCCACGAGCCGCGCGAGATTGCTCGGATGGCCGACGTTCATCGCGTTGGACAATGAGTTGCGCGACGGGCAAATCTTTTGGTAGTTGCCGGTGGCGAGAAATTTCGGGAACGCATCGTTATCGTTGACCGAGGCGATGATTTTCTTCACTGGCAAACCCATCTCGCGCGCCACTACCGCCCCCATCATGTCGCCGAAATTGCCGCTGGGCACGGAGAAGGCGATCGGTTCGCCCGGCTTCGCTAGCCGTGACGCGGCGTAGAAATAATAAACGCTCTGCGGCAGCAGTCGGCCGATGTTGATGGAGTTGGCGGACGATAGCGCGATGTGCGCCAGGTCGGGATCGGCAAAGGCGCGTTTCACCATCGCCTGGCAGTCATCGAACTTGCCGTCAATCGCGATGGTGCGGACATTATCCTTCAGCGTGGTCATCAGCTTGCGCTGGCTTTCGCTGACCTCGGCAATCGGGAACAGGACGATGACCTGAATGCCGGGAATATTGTGGAAGGCGTGCGCTACCGCCGCGCCGGTGTCGCCGCTCGTCGCGGTGAGGATGGTCAAATGCTTGCCTTCCTCGCTGAGGAAACGGCCGAACAGCCGCGCCATCATCTGCGCCGCAAAATCCTTGAACGATGCCGTCGGTCCCTGGTCCAGCCTCATGAGATGGACGCGGTCGTAAATCTTTTCTAGCGGGATGCTGAAGTTGTAAGCCTCGCGACACATCGCCGCCAGATCGGCGTCCGGGATCATGCCGCCCGTGTATTTCGCCAGCACGCGGAAGGCGATTTCGTGATACGGCAGCAAGGCGAAGGCGGCGATTTCTGCCGCCGTCAGGCGCGGGAATTTCTCCGGGAAATACAGTCCCCGGTCCGGGGCCTGTCCGGCGAGCAGCGCCTCGCGCAGGTTGACCACGGGCGACTGGCGATTGGTGCTGGAGAAAAGAATCGGCATGAAAATCAGGTTTCGCGCGAAGGGCCCGACGACTTATTCAAAACTTTCCACCCGGAACATGACCGGTTTGCCTTTGACGGCGGGCAGCTTGGAAATCTTTGCCAGCGCCTTGCGCATCGCGGCGTTGGGGGCGTCGTGGATCATGAAAATCAGCGGCACGCTTTCGCCTTCGTGTCCTTCCGGCTGGATGACGGACGAGATGCCGATCTTCGCCGCCGCAAAAATGGCGGAGATTTTCGCCAGCACCCCTGGCTGGTCCACCACGCTGAACCGGACGTAATAGCGCGAGACGATTTCGTCCATCGGCATGACGCGGCCGGTCTTGGCGTGCGGGACGAACGGCGCGATGCGGACTTTCCCGCCATTCTTCAAATCGAGCGCGGCATCCGCCACGTCGCTCAAGACGGCGCTGGCCGTGGCATCCTTGCCCGCGCCGCGACCGTAGAACAGCGTGTCGCCGACGACATCGCCGCGCACGAAGCACGCGTTGAACACGCCATTGACGCTGGCGAGGACGTGCGCGTTCGGGATGAGCGTCGGATAGACGGAAACCTGCACGCCGGATTTCTTGCCGGAAATCTGCTTGGCGATGCCGAGCAGCTTGATGTTGTAGCCGAGCTTCTCGGCGAACTGCATGTCAATCTTCGACACGTCGCGGATGCCCTCGGTGTGAATCTCATGATGATCCACCCAGAAGCCGTGCGCGAGCGAGGCGAGGATGCCGATCTTGTGCTGCGCGTCGTGGCCGTCGATGTCCAGGTCGGGCGGCGTCTCGGCGTAGCCGAGCTTTTGCGCGTCGGCGAGGACGGCGCTAAAATCCGCGCCTTCCGCCTTCATGCGGGACAAAATGTAATTGCAGGTGCCGTTGACGATGCCGTAGATGGCGGGGAACTGGTTCGCGACAAAACCTTCGCGCAGCGACTTGATGATGGGGATGCCGCCGCAGACGCTCGCCTCGTAATACAGATTCGCGCCGGACTTCGCGGCGGCGGCGAACAGTTCCTTGCCGTGTGCGGAGAGCAGCGCCTTGTTGGCGGTGACGACGGTTTTGCCCTGCGCGAGCGCGGCGAGCACCATGGTCTTGGCGATGCCGGTGCCGCCGACGAGCTCGATGACGACGTGGATTTGCGGGTCGTTGACGACTTCCTGCCAGTCGGTCGTCATCAAATGGCGGGCGATGGGATACGGGCGCGGCTCGTCAAACGCCTTGACGGCGACTTTGCGGAAAACCAGCTGCACGCCGAGGCGCGCGGCCATGAGGCCGCCGTTTTTCTGCCACGCGTGGTAAACGCCGCTGCCCACGGTTCCGCCGCCGATCATTCCGAGGTTCACTTGCTGCATAAGAACGCCGAGTTTGCCGCGAAACGGGGCAGGGGACAATTCAATTTTGAAAGCGAACTGGGCCCGGACGGTGGATGAATTTATTTTCCCGACTTGAACCCGTTTGGTCTTCTGCCTTTGCAGCCTATCCTGTGGTTAGGCCTCTCACTTTGCATTTGATGCCGATCGATAACTGAATACAACATGCTTCTTATCTGGATGTGTCGCCACTATCCCATGACTATAGAACTCCTTATCAAGAAGCCGGACGACCTCTGCCTTTGTCATTGCCTCCTTGTTCTCAAAGGATATGAGCACTGTCGGCGGCTTTCCAAGTCGACTTATGTCGAGCTGCGCATCCGTCAATGCGGCGTAGATCGGCAGAATTTGTGATAGCTCGAGATTGATGAACTTGATGCTTCCTGCAGGAACAGCGCTGTTGGCACCTGTGACACTATTTGTGCCAGCGGTGGCATTCAGAGAACTGGCGGCGACAAGAACGGCAATCGCCGCCCCAATGAGATAGTGTATTGCTTTCATATGATTTGTTGATCGCATGGTGACTGGAGTGGCATAAAAACGATTAGACCTCAATGTCTGTGGTCTATGAAGTTTCATGAATGCGAGGTTGCGCTGGACGTAAAAGCTTGTCCAGCTTTTATAGCGCCAGCTAAACTCAGGTGATGCCCTTCACCAAAGACCGCCGCAGCCCAGCCAAAGCGCTAGAGGGCTAGCGCACTCCAAGACGCTTCGCGCCGTTCGGGAATCTCCGGTCCACGCGCCAGCGTCTTGGAGTGCGGCGGCCCTCCGCCGCTTTTCCCCTCGTTTCCGCATCGGGCTTCCATCGGTGTCCATTCGTCTGCTTCGGGTGGCTGAATGGCTTTTTTCAGGTCAAAGACAGGTTTTCAGCGTCGGATGCTGGCAAAACCCCGTTTTTGACCTGTTTTTGGACAAAACCACCCATTTGACCCCCGTTTTGGCTTTTTTTATACAGTCAGAAGCCCTTGTGAGGAACGTCGAAGCCCTTGTGAGGAACGCCGAAGCCCTTGTGAGGAACGTCGAAGCCCTTATGAGGAACGTCGAAGCCCTTATGAGGAACGCTGAAGCCCTTGGAAACTCTGCTCAAATGCCTGTGGGCAACGCCCCAACCCTTCGGCATGATTCTGAATCGTCTTTGTCCGGTGGGCCAACCATGGTCTGGATGGAAAAAGGGTCGCGCGATGACCGCGAAGCTGGCGAAGAAGTCGCGGAGCGACGCGATGGGAATAGCCCGGCATTTCAATGCCGGGTGGAATCCGCACAGGGTTCAAGTCCCGGCGGGACGGTCGACGGTTTCGGTCGTCCCTCCGGGACCGGGGATTTTCTGACGCGATACCCGGCGTTGAAACGCCGGGCTATTGTCAGATTGTCCCGTTGGGACGAAGGCGGGATAAAAAAACGCGATGGTTGATGCCATCGCGTTTTGGTTTGGGTCTGTTAAAACAGGGAGCGGCATCAGCCGTTCAGCGTCCAGCCTTCACGGTATTTGCGGCTCAAGAGCGCATTGGCTTCGGGGCTGTTCTTCACCCGGCCGGCGACGCTGTCGTAGTCCAGTTTTTTGCCGACGCGGTAGGCGACGAGGCCGAGCAGCAATTGCTCGATCATGTTGCCGCTGTATTCGAAGTCGCAGGCGGTCTTGAGGCTGGGGTTCTTGCAGGCGTCGAACCATTGCTGCTGGAAATGGCCGAGCGGCGGCAGCACTTCGTTCTTGGTGGGCGGCTTGAAATAGGTCATGTCCGCCTCGTTGCCCACCGGCAGGATGATGCGGGTTTCAAAATCCGCCACGACGAAACCTTTCGTGCCCTTGAACATCACGCCGTGGCCGATTTTCTTCAGGTCCACATAGTCCTTGGGCGCGCTCGGCATGGCCCCGCCCTGATACCAGCTGGTGCGAATCGGGCCGCGCCAGTCGTTGGCGGGATGTTCGAAGTGGGATTCGCATTTGATGGGCGTGATGGCGTCGTTGAAGGGGTCGCCCTTGGCCTCGACCGAGGTCGGCAGCTTGGCGTCGACGGCGTTCCAGAGCAGGTCCATGGTGTGGCTGCCCATGTCGCCGATCTGTCCGGCACCGAAGTCCCAAAACATATTCCATGACAGGCAATTCGCGCCCGGTCCGAGGGCGAAATAGCCGGGATTGTAGGGATGGACGTGCGAGGGTCCGAGCCAAAGGTCGAAGTTGAGGCCGGTGGGCGGCGCGCCGGCGTCCGGCAGATAGCCGGCCACCTTGTCCGTGCCGTCCGCGCCTTTGTAGGTGACGATGCCTTTTTCCTGATCGTAGCTGCCGCCGGCCGGCTTGACCTGGCGGTTGCCCCAGGCGTAGGCGGCTTTCAATTCGCCGATCGCACCGTTGCGAACCAGTTCGCGGACGCGGTTGAAATTCTGATTCGCATGGCGCTGCATGCCGACCTGGGTGGCGAGCTTGGATTTCTTTGACAGCCAGTTGGCGCGCACGATCCGCGCTTCCTCGACGCTGATGGCGAGCGGTTTCTCGCAGTAGACATGGAGGTTGCGGTTCAGCGCCCAGTTCGCGATGAAGGCGTGGGTGTGATCCGCCGTGCAGATGACGATGCCGTCGAGGCCCAGCTTCTTGTGGTCGTCGAGCAGTTTCCGCCAGTCCACATAGGTCTTCGCGTCGGGGAATTTTTTCAGCCCGAACGCCAGATGGTCTGCATTGATGTCGCACAGGGCGACGACGTTTTCCGTGGCGAGCGAGCTGAAGTGCGCTTCGCCGCGGCCCCAGGAGCCGATGAGGGCGAGGTTGAGCTTTTTGCTCGGTGCATCCGCGCCGAAAAGATTGAAGTTGGTGATGATGAGCGGCGCGGTGGCGGCGAGGGTGGCGGATTTTAGGAATGATCGGCGGTTCATGGTGTTAAGGGTGTTTAATGGTGGACGATGGGAGCAATAGAAAAGTTACGCGTCACAGATTTGGATGGCTTGCCGGAGCGAGGCGATGCGGTCGGGCTTGGTTGGGCTGAATTCCTGCGCCACATAGCCCTTGAAGCCGGTGGCCACAATGGCCTTCATGATGGGCGGATAATTCAGCTCCTGCGAGTCGTCGATCTCATGGCGGCCGGGCACGCCGGCGGTGTGGTAGTGGTCGAAATACTGGTGGTTTTCCTTGATGGTGTCACACACATCGCCGTCCATGATCTGCATGTGATAGATGTCGTAGAGCAGCTTGAACCGTTCCGAGCTGATGCGCTTCACCAGTTCCACGCCCCACGCCACGTGGTCGCATTGATAATCCTTGTGGTTGCGCTTGCTGTTCAGCAATTCCATGCACACCGTCACTTTGAGTTTCTCGGCGATGGGCAGAATCCGTTTCAAGCCGATGGCGCAATTTTCGAGGCCTTTGGCATCGTCCAATCCGTCGCGGTTGCCGGAGAGGCAAATGATGCGTTCAAACCCGGCGTCGGCGGTTTCCTTGATGCGTTGCTCGTAAGCCGGCACCAATTTGTCGTGATGCTCAACGCGGTTAAACGATTTGGCGATGCCGCCGAGACCATCCACCAGCGGGTTGGAAACCATCGAGCAGACCAGACCGTGCTTCTTGAGCGTTTCAAAATCAGCTGGCGCGATCAGGTCAATTCCTTTGAGCCCCAGCTTTTTCCCGATGGCGCAGGCTTCGTCGAACGGGATTTTTCCAAAAACACCGCGGCAGGAGCAGTGATTGATATTGCCCTTGAGCTTTATGGCGAGCGCTTCTTCGGCGGCGACGCGGGTGGTGAAGGCCGAGCCGAGCACCATCGGCGCGGCGGCGGTGAAGGTGGCGGTTTTAAGAAAATTACGACGATTCATAGGCTGGGGATTTGATTGGTTTGGTGTTTACACGTCACAGATTTGCACGGCTTGGCGGAGGGACGCGATCGGATCGGGGCGTTTGGGGATAAATTCCTGCGCGACGTAGCCCTTGAAGCCGGTGGCGACAATCGCCTGCATGATGCGGGGCCAGTGCAATTCCTGCGTCTCGTCAATCTCGGCGCGGCCGGGTACGCCGCCGGTGTGATAGTGGCCGAAATATTGGTGGTTTTCCTTGATGGTGTCGCAGATATCGCCGTCCATGATTTGCATGTGGTAAATATCGTAGAGCAGCTTGAAGCGCTCGGAGCCGAGGCGCTTGACGAGTTCCGCGCCCCAAGCAACGTGGTCGCACTGGTAATCCTTGTGGTTGCGCTTGCTGTTGAGCAGTTCCATGCAGAGGGTGACCTTGAGCTTTTCGGCGAGCGGCAGGATGCGCTTCAAACCTTCGGCGCAGTTCTCCAGGCCTTTCTGGTCATCAAGGCCGGCGCGGTTGCCGGAGAAACAGATGAGGCGCTCGAAGCCGGCGTCCGCCGTGGCCTGGAGTTGCTTCTCGTAGGCGGTCACGAGCTTGTCGTGATGCTCGACGCGGTTCCACGCCTTGCCGATGCCCCCGAGGCCGTCAATCGTGGGGTTGGAAACCATGGAGCAGACCAGACCGTATTTTTTGACGGTCGCGAAATCGGCGGGCTGCAGGAGGTCAATCCCGACGAGGCCCATTTCCTTGCCGGCGGCGCAGAAGTCTTCGAGTTTGACGTTTTTGTAGCACCATTTGCAGGCGCTGTGATTGATGTTGCCTTTGAGTTTGGTTGGCGCAGCGGCTTCGGCGTGTGCCAGTTTGGGGAGCAGCGGCGAGGCGGCCGCGGCCAGCGCGGTGGACATGATGAATTTTCGGCGGTTCATAATTTTATTGCGTGATGCTGAATCGTGGACGGGAATCGTTTGGTGAATTTACACGTCGTTTATTGGTAAAATCAAGCCGTGTGTTCCAGAAGTTTTTTCCACTGCCGCCGCCAGCCGGTTAATAGCACCACCATGACGCCAAAATGTGCCAGCAGGGTGTAGAGCAGGAGCAGCCATCCCGGGTCGTTTCGGTCAGTCAAGGCAATGAATCCCGGTGACAACAGTGAAATCCGGGCGAGGGCTGCATTGGAAAAAACTCCAGCCAGTATAATTGGAATCACGCACAGGACAAAAAGCCAGAGCGCCACAAACCCCAGGGCGCGGCGCTGATGCCGCAACCGGCAGAATTCCAGCAGCAATGCGAAGATGAGAAAAACTTCCGCCAGGTTGGCGGCCGTCACCAGGAAGATTTTCCAGGAATTTGCCGGGGCCAGCATGAATTGCGGCAGCCAGGCGGCGGCTGCGGCCGCGGCGAGGGCGATGGCCAGCGAGGCGGCGCTGCGGGAAAAAATGGCGCCGAGGTTTTTGAAGCCAAGCCGCATGGATTCCACGCGGATGTGTTCCGGTTGCGGGCTGGCCATGAAAATCAGGATGCCGCCGATGAACAGTGTGCCGCCATGGACGATGGACAGCAGGGCTTCGTTGTCGTTGTGGTTTTTGATGGCCATGGCCAGGTTCGGGAAATGGCCGCGCCATAGATCCCACAGCAAGGCGTGTTGCGAAAAAAACAGGATGCCGAACAGTGCGAAAGCCTCCCAGCGCAGCAACAGCGGCTGGAAAGGATTCGCGGTTTTGCGCGCCAGCGCACGCCAGATAAAAAGGCTGATCACCAGTTGCAAGGCCAGACTCAATGCCACCGGCGGAATCGGCAGGCCAAAAATTTCCGGCGGACTATACCAATTGGTGGCGTAACTATTATTTTCAGGCTGATGCTCGCTAAAAAGATTCCCGATGCCATAGACCGGCAGGAGGAAGTCAATCAGCATCCGGCTGGGTGCCATTATGGTTATCGGCCAGACAAATAACAGCCCCAGAAAAATCAGCAGCCCGGGCGAACGTTGGAATGCCATGCCGGCGAGCAATCCCAGCAACCCGAAAAACAAGGCCGTGCTGGCGATCAAGGTCTGGGTTCCGAGCCAGAGCAGGATTGGCAGGTGCCCGAGCAGGACAATGAGCAGGCCAAACCCGGCTAGGGCCACCGCCATATAAAATTCCCGCAGGGCCGAACCGAGCCAGTAGCCGGCGAGGATTTGCGTCGGCTTCAGGGGGGTGAGGCGGTTGCTGTCCCACAGTCCGGCTTTGCGATCTTCAGCCATGGCGCGGGAAATGGCGCTGAAACCGCCCATCACGATCACCAGAATTTCCACACCGACAATCCAGCCGTAAAAAACTTTCCCCGCTTCCTGTGGGGTTTTGAAAGCATGGGATGCGTCGCGCAGACTTTCCCCCAGGCCAAGCAGCAGGCACAAGCCGATGAGGGCGGCAATCAGCACCGCCGCCAGCACGCCGTTGCGGTGCACCAGGCGTTTGCGGGTGAGGAAAATGGGGTTCTCGGAAAGTTTCACATCAACTCCTTGGCGCCGGATTGCAAAAAGATTTGTTCCAGATCATCGCCGATGCCGCGCCATTCGGCAATGCGCACGCCTTGCATGACGAGCGTCTTGAGCAGTTCATCCAGCCCCTCTGTGTCGCCAGCGAAGTCGAAGGTTGCGCCGGCGCCGACGGTTTCAAGATGATTTATGTTGGCGCTTTTCAAGATTTCCAGCGCCTTCGCCGCGTCGCCGCGCCATTTGACGGACATCCGCCGCGTGCTCATCTGCTGGCCGAGGTCGGCGATGCTGCCGAATTTCACGAGCCTGCCGCGCTCCATGATGGCGGCCTGGTTGCAGAAACCGGAAAGCTCGGCGAGGATGTGCGACGAAATCAGCACGGCTTTGCCGGCGGCGCGCAGTTGCAGGAGAATTTTTCGCAGCTCGATGCGGCCCAGCGGATCGAGGCCGCTCGCGGGTTCGTCGAGCAGCAACACCTGCGGGTCGGGCAACAGCGTCTTGGCGAGGACGAGCCGTTGCTTCATGCCGCGCGAAAGTTCTTCGCACAGCGAATCGCGTTTATCCGTGAGCCAGGTGAGCTTGAGACATTCGTCAATGCGCTGGGTGCGATTCGGCACGGCGAAGGCCCGGGCGAAATGTTCCAGAAATTCCGAGGTGGTGAGCTGGTCGTAGGTCGGGCAGAAATCCGGCATGAAACCAAGGCGGCGTTTCAATTCATCCGGCTCGCGGGCGAGTTCGTGGCCGCTGACGCGCACCGAGCCGCGCGTGAATTCCTGCAGGCCGGACACCGCGCGCATCGTTGTGGTCTTGCCCGCGCCGTTCGGGCCGATGAGACCGCAGATGTCGCCGGGCTGCATCGTGAGCGACAAGTCATCAACGGCCACCACGGCGGGAAAATCCACGCGCAGATGCTCAATGGTCAGCAACGGTTCGGGCATCGGGCGACTTTAGTTTCCGCGCCGGGAAAGGCAAGCGTGAATTAGGACATCTGCGCCTCCCAATCGCTGCCGGGCCTGCCGTGCGGTGAAAATTTTATTTGGAACCATCGTCGCCGGCGCGGTAATGCAGCACTTTTACTTTTTCCATGGTGACGAGACCGCCGCCCAGCATTTTTTCCAGTGTGGGCAGGAACGAATTGATTTTCTCCTCGCCGTCCACGATTTCGATGACGAGCGGCAAATCCATCGAGAGCCGGAGAATTTTAGCAGTGTGCAGGCGGCTGGCTTTGCCGTATCCCATCGGCCCGCGCAGCACCGTTGCGCCGGCCAGATGCTGTTCCCTTGCCGCCAGCACGATGGCTTCGTAGAGCGGCCTGTGTTCCCAGCGGTCGCTTTCACCCAGAAAGATGCGGAGCAGGACGGCGTCATTTGGGATTTGCATATCAGTTTCCTTTCATCGAATTGAACATGGATCCGAGCGCGAAGCCAAGCCAGACGGCGATCATGCACAGCCCGACGGACAATAAAACATTTCCGCCGGCGTAAAGCCATTCGCGTTCGCGCATCAGGTTCAAGGTTTGCAGACTGAACGAGGAAAAGGTGGTGTAGCCGCCGCAGATGCCGATCATCAGAAATTGCCGCATTCCGGGCGAAATCATCGCGCGTCCGTCGGGATCCGAATAGGCCGCGAACACGCCGATGAGAAACGAGCCGGTGACGTTGACCGCGAGCGTGCCCCACGGAAACGTCTCGCCCCAGCGCGCCGCAATCAGGCCGCCCAGGCCGAACCGCGCCACGCTGCCCAGCGCGCCACCGATGGCCACCCAGAGATACGCGATCATAAAGTTATCCGGAATCTTGTCTTTGTTGCCGGTCTGGCGCAACCGAAATACGCCCGCTTATCCTTTCTTTTTCACGTCCACATGCATGCGGGAGAGCTTCTGATACAGCTTGCCGCGCCGCCGCACCGGCCACCAATCGTAGAGATAAATCTGCATCGGCCGCCACATCGCCACCCAGCCGGCGATGGTCAGGCTTTCGCGCGCGATGCTGCGGAACGTGCCGAGATCGCCGCCGCCGATTCCATGACTCGCCATGAGACAAAGGGACAAAAATGACAACCCGATCAATAAACTTTTCTGCCCGTCGCTCAAGAGCCGGCGCAGTTCCATCCGGTTCATCCGGGCGCGGTAGGCGAAGTAATGATGCACGCCTTGCTCGACAATCTCCTGCGAGTTTTCGTTGGCCGACAGCTCGGCCACATGCACCACGAGCGAAACTGGTTCATTCAGCGGGAATTCGCCGACCCAGCTCAAAATAAATTCCTCCGCGTCGCCGTCCAGATCTTTTTCCGGGAATGGTGCGGGATCCATGGTATTGAACAACTGCCCGACCTCGCGCAGGTTCAGCTCGATCTTGTGCGGGGTGTGTTTTGGTTTATCGCTCATGGCTTTGGTTCAATTAACCACGGAAACGGCAGAAAAGCCAAGCGTCTTGCAATTTAATGATTAACTTCACCTCCGGTTAAAACTGCGGGAGACGCAATGCCTGTCTTGACTCGACGCCTCCCCGTTTTATCATGGGCATTCAATTTTTTATGACACAAATCACAAATATTCAGGCGCGCGAAGTCCTAGACTCGCGCGGTAATCCCACCGTTGAGGTGGACGTCACGCTCGCTTGCGGTGCCGTCGGTCGTGCGGCTGTCCCCAGCGGCGCCAGCACCGGCGAACACGAAGCCATCGAACTCCGCGACGGCGACAAGAAACGTTACTGCGGCAAGGGCGTCAGCAAGGCCGTGGCCAATGCCAACACCAAGATTAAATCCGCGCTCATCGGCGTGGACGCGCTCGACCAGCTCACCGTGGACGCCACGATGCTCAAGCTCGACGGCACCGAAACCAAGTCCAGGCTCGGCGCCAACGCCATTCTCGCCGTCTCGCTCGCGAATGCCAAAGCCGCTTCCGCCGCCATCGGCCAGCCGCTGTTCAAATATCTCGGCGGACCCAACGCCAAGGTTCTCCCCGTGCCGATGGCCAACGTCATCAACGGCGGCGCGCATTCCGATGCGCCGATCGATTTCCAGGAATTCATGATTCAGCCGCATGGTTTCAACACCTTCAGCGAAGGTTTGCAGGCCATCACGGAAATCTTTCACGCGCTCAAGAGCGTGTTGAAGAAGCGCGGCCTGTCCACCGCCGTCGGTGACGAAGGTGGTTTCGCGCCGAAGCTCAACAGCGTGGAAGACGCGATCGAATCCATCCTCGAAGCGACGAAGAACGCGGGCTACAAAGCCGGCAAACAGATCTATCTCGCGCTCGACGTGGCCGCGTCCGAGTTCTACAACCACGACGGCACCTATACCTTCAAGAAATCTACGGGCAAAACCGTCACCGGCGTTGAACTCGTGGACTTCTACGCCAAGCTGTGCGCGAAGTATCCAATCGTTTCCATCGAAGACGGCTGCGCCGAAGGCGATTGGAAGCACTGGAAGCAGCTCACTGACAAGATCGGCAACAAGGTTCAGCTCGTCGGCGACGATCTGTTCGTCACCAATGTGAAGTTCCTCCAGAAGGGCATCGACACTGGCACGGCCAACTCGATTCTCGTGAAAGTGAACCAGATCGGCTCGCTCACCGAGACGCTCGACGCCGTGCAGCTCGCGCAGTTCAGCGGCTACACCGCCGTGCTTTCGCACCGCTCCGGTGAAACCGAAGACGCGACCATCGCCGACATCGCGGTGGCCACAAACTGCGGCCAGATCAAAACCGGATCCCTCAGCCGCTCCGATCGTCTGGCGAAATACAACCAGCTCCTGCGCATCGAGCAGTTGCTCGGCAAGAACGCGGTTTACGCGGGCTTGAGCGCATTGAAGAAGAGCAAGTAAACCGTTCGAATAATTCAACCCCGGAAGTCGGTAATGGCTTCCGGGGTTTTGTTTTGTGGCTGGGACGGGACTATGTTTTGTAAGCGGACAAGCGGTGGCAACGCATCTTGGTCCAAAGCTTTCCTCGATTGCGATACGCGTAAAATCCAAGATTAAACCACAGCAAGTTTGTGTTTGGGATGGACGCCTCCTCAATAATTTGTTCAATTGCAAACCAATGAATCCCCAATCAACCGCCGCGAAAACCGGCCCGAAATTCACGCGTGGCGAATTTCTTTATACCACTGCCGCCGCGCTTGGTTCGCTGGCATTGTTTGCGGGGCCCAAAGCCAATGCGGCTCCGCCATCGGAGCCAGCCGTCAAAGTGGCGAGCAGCGGCAAGGTTTATGATTTGCGGGATTTTATTCACTGGATTCTCGAAACGTATGAACCCTCGGTGCGTTTACCCGGTGGGGCTGGACGTTACGCCCGGTCTCCGGGTCAGACCGGGACGGAACTTTACGGCGTGGCCGACATGGCTTGCATCCTCTACACGCTGAATGCGCTGAAATGTTCGGCGCCGGAACGGGCCGAATGGGCGGCGGCTTTTCAGGAGTTTCAAAATCCGGATACGGGCTGGCTGATCGAGAAAAAGAAAACCCACGACCCGCTTCACAACACCGCGTTTGCGCTGGCGGCGATGCAGTTGCTCGATCTCACGCCGAAATTCCCCGTCCGGCTGGGTTCTGAATTTTCCGATCCGCGCGCTTTTCTCGCCACGCTTGACTGGCGCAAGAAAGTGTATCCGGAAAGCCACAAGGGAGCCGGCTCTGCCACCATCATGACGCTGGTGCCCGGGCTCGGTTCGCCCAAGTGGTTCGCCGAATACTTCGCCGCCTGTGACGCGTTGGTTGACCCGAACAATGGCCTCATGGGTGTGGATAAACCGGCCCAGGGTGATTTTGACCAGATTGGCGGCACGTTCCATTACAACTTCGTTTATCAGCATCACCATCGCCGGTTGCCGTATCCGGAAAAGCGGATTGATACGGTGTTGCGTTTGCAGTTGCCCGGCGGTTACTGGTCGCCCAAAAATCGCCTCTGGCTGACGCTGGATGCGATTTATCTCATGACACGCACCTTGCGTTATTGTCCCTATCGGATGGATGATGTGTGCCAGAGCATTCGTCGTGCGCTCGATGCGGTGCAAGCTGATTTCTACAGTCCCGAAGGTCGCAAAGAGAATTTCACCATCGAGCTCGCCACCCACGCCCTGACGGCTGCCATCAGCATCGCGGCTGAAGCACAGCAATTTTTTGGTGCCCAGGAAGTCATCACTGAGATGCCGCTCAAGTTGGTGCTCGACCGCCGTCCCTTCATCTGATGTCATCAATAATAGTATTTAAAAAACCGGAATCTGGAATGCCAGTTTCCAGTTTTTGCTTGGGCTAGAGCGGTTTAACTATTTCTGTGGCCATTTTTTAAGTGACCGGGCGTTCTTCCTCACCCCGCCCTCTCTCGCTGGGAGCAGGGGTGACGTTCCCCGTTTTCTGGCTTGGCGAAAGCGGCAAACTGCCCAATTAACCAACGAATTCCAAGTAACCGGCCAGCGGCTCTTTCCCGCTCCCGGCGGGAGCGGGATCAAGGGTGAGGGAGAATACGCCGCCAACCCAACGCGGCTACAGTTTTTCTGCATACGCTCTGGAATGAAGTGGAGTTGATCCCGCCGGTAATCCTGCACCAGCGCCCCGAGTTGACGGCGCGAGAGGCAGCCGGCGAACCGTTTCAAGAGTTCACCGGTGCCCCGGGTGCGCACGCGGCCATGGTGCAACTGGCGCAGGAGCGGATTAAGCTCCGTCCAGTCCAGCGGCCGCAACGGCTTGGGCCCGGGCGCCAGGCACACGGGTTTACCCTGTCGCTGCCGCTGCCGCCAGCGCATGACACTGGCGTAGGGCACGAGTTCGCACACCTGCCGCCACGAGGTTGGAGTTTTCGCTTTCATGGCGTCGAGCTGGTGCAGGATTTGGGGGATCATAGCGGTTTTTTTTTAGCGGGCGGCAAGTCCTTCCGTTCCGCCCACTCGTTCAGGATCTGGCGCAACTGTTCCCGTTGCTGCTGGCGTTGGACTTCCTGCTCCAGTTGTTGCACCCGGCGTTGCAGCGCCTGCTTCTCCGGGTCCGTGGGCGTCTTGGGCCGCCCCGCCGGCTGATCCTCCAGAGCTGACAACAGGGCTGTGAGCGCCCGCTGTTCCCACTGGTAGTATTGCTGGCGGGAGATGCCCAATGCCTGCGCCGCATCCGTGGCCGTCATCTGGCCGGAGCGGACCTGAAGAACCAGTTCCGCCCGCTATTGGGCTCAGATCAGGGGGAACTGAAGATCTCACCTTTTGCTTTGCCTGCCTGACATTCCCGCATAGCCTAGCTAGGACAAAAAGAAATCCCGAGCTTACCCATGGGTTTTAAAATGACGGGCAAAAAATTAGTGCAGTTATAAAAGAAATTGAAGGATATAAATGAGCGATAATACGCCTTTAATCAGCGTGGTGATGATCACCTATCAACACGAGAAATATATTGCCGAGGCAATCCAAAGCGTATTAGAGCAAACCTTTGGGAGTTTTGAGTTGGTGGTGGTTAATGATGGTTCCACGGATAAAACCGATGAGATTATCAGAAGTTTTCAAGATCACCGGATTTCATATATTCGTCAAGAAAATCAAGGGCCAAGCGCCGCATCCAATAATGGCATCTTAGCCGCAAGAGGGAAATATATTGCGCTCATGTCGGGAGATGATGTCTGCCATCCACACCGGCTGGAAGTCCAGCATCAATTTATAAATAACACCGACCAGAAAATTGTTTTTTCCTGGGTTGACTTTATAAACGATCATGGCAAGCCAGTTAAAGGCAGGCATTTTGCTGAAGGCTTCTTTAATCACCCCAACAGAAGCCGCATGGAAACCTTGAAACATTTCTTCATGAAAGGCAATTATTTATGCGCGATCACCGCTTTTATAGACAAAGAAATCTTACTGGAATCCGGCTTGTTTAACCTAGCATCGATCCAATTACAGGATTTTGACATGTGGATAAAACTAGCTAAAAAACACGACATCCATTTAATAGAGGACAGGCTGGTTAAATACCGAATACTTTCCGAGTCAAATAATTTAAGCGCAAATCCGGACAACATGATTCGTTGTTTATTTGAGCACCATCAGATACAAAAAAATATTTTAAACAATCTTTCCCCGCAGCTTTTCAAAGCGAGTTTTGCGGAATGGATAAAAGCTCCTGATTTTCAAGAGGGTCATGAATATGAACTAGAAAAAGCTTTTCTGCATTTAAAACACAGTCACAAGTTATTTCAAACGATTGGTGCAGAAAAGTTGTTTCAACTTTTACAAGACCAGGAGATTTTATTAACCGCAAAAGCCAAATATAATTTTGGACTCCCTGAGTTATTTAATCTAACGAAGGACATGGATATCACAAATATCAGAATTCAATCCCAGCTTTACAGCACGCAGGCTGAGTTAGCCAGATCGCAAGCTGAGTTAGGTGGCATGAAAAGAAGCAACTTCTGGAAACTGCGAAATATTTGTCATAAGATTTTAAATGGATTTGGATCTTAGCTTTAGGCAAGACTGCCAATCACTATCATTGACAGGGAATTGCTTTTCAGGTGGGCTCATTTACTGGACCCGGCGCGGGTATCTGGCGCATTTGCTCCATTGGAATCGGCAGAACGAAAAACAGCACGGCCGGTGGAGCCCGTTCTCCGGCTGGGTCATGGCGGAATTGTGAGAGGGTCCGTGCCGGACGGCCACCATGGCGCTTTCAGCCGTATTGTTTCTGTGGGACCGGTGTCAGCCCAGGCAACTCGCCGTTAGATTTTGACGCCTTCACGCGCCAGCAGCCGGCGTTTCCGCTCCAATCCACCGGAGAAGCCGCCGATTTTTCCGTTCGCGGCTAGGACACGGTGGCACGGCACCAGCACCGGAACCGGATTCGCCCCGCAAGCCCCGCCCACGGCACGGACCGCCTTGGGACGGCCAATCGCCTGCGCAATTTCGCCGTAGCTCTTCGTCCGGCCGACGGGTATTTTCCGCAGCGCGTGCCAGACACTTTTCTGAAAGGCCGTTCCGGCCAGATCCAGCGGTGGAAACTTATTGGGCTGGCGGCCGGCGAGAATGGCTTTCAGCGCGGCTTCGGTCAGCCGGTGCCAGCCGCGAATCTTAATTTGTAGGAGACGACGTGAGGAATCTCTATCTGATTCAATTGAATTGATGGAATTTTGAGACTCGTCACCTCGTCTCCTACGCCGGGAGGTTATTGGAAAACTCAGTTCGGTCAGGCCGGTTTCCGAATAGCGGGTGGTGAATTCGCCGTCGTCGGTTTTCAGCGGCAATTCCACGAACGGAGTTTTCATTTTTAATGTTTCGGTAGCAGCCAGTAAAACAACCCGAACAGCACAAAGCTCACGACTACCACGAGCCAGATGAAGCGGTTGCGCGCGACGCGCTTCTCGTAGCGCAGCGGGCGCAGACCTTGGACGCCGCCGGCGGCGAGGTAGTTCACGAGGCGCGGATTACTCGTCGTCGGACCGCGCAGATGGTTGCGCAGTCGGTTGAACAGCGCGGGCAGGTCGTATTTGCGGATGCCCAGCTCGTTGAATAGTTCCGGCACCTCGTTCTCGGTGCGCGAAGTCAGCTTGGTGGTGCCGATTTTTTCAAAAACGGGCTCGCTGGGCTTGGACGGCGGGGTCGGCGCGGGTTTTTCAACCGCACGGGAAATAATAGTTCCGCCCGCCGGCGTGACGGTGGAGCGGAATTTGGGTTCGCCCGGCCGCGCCAGCTGCGAATCGAGCTTTTTGATTTCGGCTTCGAGCGCGGCGATCTCGGCGCTCAGCGAGCGCGCCTTGTCGGAGATCAGATCGGGATTTTTTTTCAGCAAACCCATGCAGCCTCACTTTCGCAGCAGAATGGCGATGAAAACGCCCAGGGCGACAAGGGCCGCCAGCAGCAGTGGCCACGTCATCGCCAGCCCGATTTTGCAAAGCCGGCCAAACGGCAGTTCCGCCAGCGACGGTGCGGCGGAGGCGGGGGAATGCTTGTCCAGCGGCGCGGCGGCGGCTTTGGTTTCGCCGGCCAGCGCGGAGATTTTCAGCCGCGCGGAATTCCATTCCATCCGCGCATTCTCAATCGTCGTGAGCGCGCGGGTGAGTTCCACCTGGAAATTTTCCTTGGTCCAGGCCGTGTCTTGAATTGCCTGCACCTTGGTCAGCGCGGCGCGGAAATCGCCAACGGTCTTGACCATCTGTTCGGCGTCGCGGCGGGCGACAAATTCCGCCTCCTCGAGCAGGCCGAGACCGCGGGTGAGGTTCTGGATGACTTCGTCGCGGCCGGTCTGGAATTCATTTTGCCGGCGGCGTAATTCCTCCAGGCCGGCCCGTTCGCGCTCCAGTTCTTCCTGCGCGCGCTTGAGTTCGACGAGTTTTTGCTGCGCCTCGACGACCTTGCGGTTCACATCATCCGGGGAGGGCGCTCGTCCGTAAACGGATGCCGGCGCGGTGGACGGCGATTTCTGCGCCAGAAAATCGGTGTCAATAAATTCGGTGGAATCGTATTCGCCAGCCATGTGGCGATTCTAGCTCCGCGCCAATAAGAGTAAAGCGGCTTTCCACTTGAATTCCGGCGCCGGTTGGCGGAAATATGGGGCATGATCGAACTGATTCAATTCACTTGGAGCCCGTTTTGCATCCCTCAGCGACGCATCCTCGAATTCTCCGGCGCGCGCTTCAAAATCATCAATATCCCGCCGCAGGACCGCACGCTGGTTTGGAAACTGACGAAGCACCAGTATTATGGCGTGCCCATCATCTGCGACGGCGCGAAAGTTGTCTTCGACGACACCGACGACCAGCAAATCGTCGCCAAATATCTGGATGCAAAACTGAAACTCGAACTCTTTCCTGCCGACCGCGAAGGTGTGCAGTCGCTGCTCTGGCGCCATATCGAGAGCGAAGTCGAAGGCGCGACCTTCCGGCTCAATGACAGTTGGTATCGCGACTTCGTCAAGCCCGCCGATCAACTGCAATACCAGCGCTTCAAGGAACGCAAGTTCGGCCGCGGCTGCATTGACCAGTGGCGCACCGACCGGAAAATCTGGCTTAAAAAACTGGCAGCGGCGCTCGGACCGTATGAACAGATGCTCGCGCACTCGGAATTTCTCCTCGGCGAACGCCCGTTGTTCGTGGACTTCGACCTGTTCGGGATGCTGGGAAATTTCCTGCATTCCGGCCATTACTCGCTGCCCAAGTCGCTGCCGAACCTGCGGGAGTGGCATCGCTGCATGCAGACCGTCCGTCTCGTGCGCTGAGGTGGGTTCAGCCGCGCTGCGGCTGAACAGCGGGTCGCAGCGCAACCCGCTCCACCCACTTCAAAAGGAAATTCGACGAACCGGTCACAGCGTGGCAGGATGCTTGTGCGAACCGAATGTCCTCACCCACCACAACCGAATTGCGCGTCACCGGCATGACGTGTAACAACTGCGCCCGCAAAGTCACCGAGGCGGCTCAGAAAATCTCCGGCGTTCACAGTGTGTCCGTGAGCGTCGCCGCCGAGCGCGCCAGCATCCGCTGGATTTCAGCGGAAGCAAAAAACATGACCGCCGTGCTGAAGGCGATTGCTCAAGCCGGATTCGTGGCGAAAGAAATGCCCGCCGTCGTTGCCGGCTCCAAGCAAGGCCGCTGGCAGTGGAATTTGATTCTCGGTCTCGCCGTCACCGCGCTGTTGATGGTTGGCGAATGGGTTTTCCGCCTCGCCATGACGCCGTGGTTCCAATGGCTGGCGTTCGCGCTGGCGGGTGTGGTGCAGGTATTCTGCGGCGCCCAGTTCTATCGCGGCGCATGGCGGCAAATCAAAGTCGGCCAGTCCAACATGGACGCGCTGGTTGCGCTCGGCTCCAGCACGGCTTTTGGTTACAGCGTCTGGGCGCTGTTCAGCGGCCATGGCGGACACGTCTATTTCATGGAAGCCGCGGCCATTATTTCGCTGATCAGCTTTGGCCACTGGCTCGAAGCCCGCGTCAGTGATCAGGCCAGCGGCGCGCTGAAATCTCTGTTAAACCTCGCGCCGCCGACCGCGCGCCGCCTTTCCCCTCACCCTGACCCTCTCTCCAAAGGCGAAGGGACAGCTCCGACTGCGCTTCGTAAATTTACGGTGTCCGGTTCTAACCCGGCGCTGGAACTCATTCTCCCTCTCCCAGCGGGAGAGGGCCGGGGTGAGGGAGAATTCAATCTCAAATCATTTTCATTTTCCAAATCGGCAACCGGCAACCGGCAATCGGCAATCGAAACAGAGGTTCCGGTTGCGGAACTAAAAATTGGCGACCGCATTGCGTTGCGTCCCGGCGATCGTGTGCCGGTGGATGGCGTCGTGCTCGAAGGCGAATCCGCCGTGGATGAAGCCATGCTCACCGGCGAATCCATTCCCGCCGACAAAAAATCCGGCGGCGAACTTTTCGCCGGTACGGTGAATCTGAATGGCCGCCTCGTCCTGTGCGTCACGGCCACCGGTGAAGCGACGGCGCTCGCGCATGTCATCGCCGCCGTGCAACGCGCCCAGACCAGCCGCGCCGACATCCAGCGTCTGGGCGACCGCATCAGCAACGTCTTTGTGCCCGTCGTCGTCGCCCTCGCGCTGGCGGCGGGAATCTTTTGGTTTGCGCATGCCGGCGCGGAAAAAGCCTTCGTCATCGCGGCGGGAATTTTGATTGTCGCTTGTCCCTGCGCGATGGGGCTGGCGACGCCCGCCGCCATCATGGCCAGCGCCAATACCGCTGCGCGGCGGGGAATCTTGATTCGCGACGGCGTGGCGCTGGAAAAAGCCGGCAATGTCACCGCCGTGTTGTTTGATAAGACTGGCACGCTGACGATGGGAAAACCGGAGGTGGCGGCGGCAACCGAATTTGCTATTCGACATTCAGAATTCAACGCTTTGGCCGCCGCCCTCGCGCGCCATTCCACCCATCCCATCAGCCAGGCCATTGCCAAAATCACGGCGGAAAAAAATGAAGTGACCGATTGGAAAGAGATTCGGGGTGCGGGAGTTGAAGCCAAATCGGAAATCGGAAATCGGAAATCGGAAATGGTTCGCCTCGGCTCGCTGCGCTGGCTGCGTGAATGTGGCGCGGACTTGGCGGCGGGCGAGAAATTCATCTCCGAATGGTCGCAGCAAGGGGCGACGATTGTTGGGCTGGCTGCCGATAAAACTTTGTTCGGCCTGTTTGCCGTGCGGGATGCGGTCAAGGCGAACGCCAGGCAAGTCGTCGAACAACTTCAGCAGCAGGGGCTGAAAACGTATTTGCTCACCGGCGATCATGCGCTGACGGCGGCGAGCATTGCCAAGCAAGTGGGCATCGCAGCCGAAAATGTTTTCGCCGAAGTGCGCCCGGAGAAAAAGGCGGAGTTTGTGCGGCAGCTTCAGGCGCAGGGCGAACGCGTGGCCTTTGTGGGCGACGGCATCAATGACGCGCCGGCGCTCACGCAGGCGGACCTCGGCATCGCCGTGAGTCGCGCCAGCGACATCGCGCGCGAGGCGGCGGATATCATTTTATTGAAATCGGAAATCGAAGCGGTGCCGGAAGCGCTCGGTCTGGCGCGCGCGACCTTGCGGACGATCAAACAGAATCTGTTCTGGGCATTCTTCTATAACACGCTCGGCGTGCCGCTGGCGGCGATGGGCTTCATCAGCCCGGTTTTCTGCGCGGCGGCAATGGGCGTTTCCGATTTGATTGTTATCGGCAACGCGCTGCGCTTGTTGCGTTGGAAGCGATAGGCGGTCGGCTATGCCGAAATCCACGCCATGACCATTTGGGTGATGGCCACGCCGGCAAAAACCAGCGCCACAAACCAGAGCGGCTTTTTCTTGGTGACGGTGCAGATGGAAGCCAGCGCCACGGCGACGGAGAAGAAGGAGATGGCTAGGCCCATCTTGCTGCCTTTTTCGCTGGAGAGCCGGGCGATTTTTCGCGCCTCATCGCGTTTTGATTCCAATTCCTTGGCTTTGGCTTCGATGTCTTTCTGCTCCTTTTTGTAACTGGCGATTTGCTCCTCGTAATGCTTGATGACCTTGACGGTTTCCGCGTCGCTGGCCCCGACGGAACGGGCGAGTTCGTCGCGGCCGATTTCATAGGCTTTTAACTTGATCGATTTGGCCTGGTAAAACGCCCATTGGTCGGAGGATTGGGTTTGATAATACGTCGCGTCGTTCAGTTGCGACAGCACGCGGCTGCTATATTTGCCGCCCCACTGCGCCGCGATGGCGGCGATCACGGCGATGATGACCACGGACAGGGAAACATATTTGGTCCAGCCCTCGCGTTTTTCCTTTTCCTTGGTGGCGGTGCGGTCGGCTTTGAGGTCGGCGATGAATGTTTTCAGCTCCGCGATTTCAGTTTGGAATTCGTTCATAAAATGTTTGGTGATGTCGGTTGTTTAAAATCGGGCGTTGATTTTGCAAATCTTTGGAAAAAAATCAATAGCCGCGTGAAGGAATATTTGGATGTTAATCCCGTTTGAAGGTTGTCGGGAAATGATATGTCCGCTTGACGATTGGCATTTCCTTCATTAAGTAAACAGCCCCTATGAGCAAGACCGAGACCCATCATTTTCAAGCGGAGATTCAGCAACTGCTGAATATCGTCATCCATTCGCTTTACACTGACAAAGAAATCTTCGTGCGCGAGCTGGTTTCCAATAGCGCCGACGCCTGCGAGAAGCTTCGTTTCAACCAGTCTTCCGGCAAGCCGGTGTATCAATCCGAGGTCGCGCCGGGCATCACCGTGACCACGGACGACAAGGCGGGCACCGTCACCATCACCGATACCGGCCTCGGCATGACGCACGGCGAACTGGTCGAGAATCTCGGCACCATCGCGCATTCCGGCACCAAGGCATTTTTGAAACAGCTCGCCGAGGAGAAACAGCCGGATGTGGGACTCATCGGCCAGTTTGGCGTGGGTTTTTACTCAGCCTTCATGGTGGCGAAGAAGGTTACCGTGTTGAGCCGCTCGTTCGCGCCGGATGAGCAAGGCTGGCAGTGGACCAGCGAAGGCATGGGTGGTTATGAACTCGCGCCCGCCGCCGATTTACCGCGCGGCACCAGGATCACGCTGGAACTCAAGGACGACGCCAAGGATTTCGCGCAGGAAAGCACCGTGGAACGAATCATCCAGCGCTATTCCAGCTTCGTGCCGTTTCCGATCGAGCTGAACACCAAGCGGCTGAATACCGTTCAAGCCATCTGGGCGCGGAACAAGAACGAGATCAAGGAGGAAGAATACAACGAGTTTTACACGTTCGTCGGTCACGACCACGAGAAGCCGCTCTTCCGCCTGCATTTCACGGCGGACGCCCCGCTGGCGATTCAGGCGCTGCTGTTCGTGCCGTCGCGCAATTTTGAAACGCTCGGCATGGGCCGCATGGATTCCGAAGTGAACCTGTATTGCCGCAAGGTGCTCATCCAGGCGAAGGCGAAAGGCCTGTTCCCCGAGTGGCTGCGCTTCCTCAAAGGCGTGGTGGACAGCGAAGATCTGCCGCTGAACATCTCGCGCGAGACGATGCAGGACACCTCGCTGATGCAGAAACTGAACAAGGTGCTGACCAGCAGGTTCCTGAAATTTCTCGACGAGCAATCGGAGAAGGAAGTCGAAGCCTACGCGAAGTTTTACACCGAATATCAGCGGTTTCTGAAGGAAGGGGTGGTCACGGATTTCACGCACAAGGAAGCGCTGGGCAAATTGCTGCGCTTCGAGTCGTCCACGATGGACAAAGGCAAGCTCACGTCGCTGGCGGATTACGGGAAGCGGATGCCGTCCGACCAGAAGGAGATTTATTGCCTGCTCGCGGCCAATCGCGAGGCGGCGGAGGCAAGTCCGTATTTCGAGGTTTTCCGGGAGCGCAAATGGGAGGTGCTGTTCCTCTACGACGCGTGGGACGAGTTCGTGATGGAGCATTTGCACACCTTCGACGGTAAGCCGCTCAAGCTCGCGGAGAAGGCGGATTTGAACATAAGCGCGAAGAAAGACGGCGCGCTGTCTGAAGACACCGCGAAGTCGCTGGCAACGTGGCTCAAGGAAACGCTCGGCGACAAGATCAACGAAGTGCGCGTTTCGCAACGGCTCGTGGACAGTCCCGCCGTGGTGGTGGATTCCGATAAATTCATGACCGCCAGCATGCGCCGCATCATGAAGGCAATGAAGCGGGACGGTCCCGAAATTCCCGCTGCCAAACATGATTTTGAGATCAATCCGGCGCACCCGCTGATTGCCCGCCTGGAGGCGATCCGCCAGAAGGATGCCGCCCTCGCCGGCAGTGTCGCCGAGCAGATTCTCGACAACGCCCGCGTCGCTGCCGGCTTGCTGGAAGATCCGCGAGCGATGCTCACGCGACTGAACTCGCTGCTGGAAAAAGTGCTGGCGAAGGAATAGTTCATCTCTCAATTCAGGCGGCACGCGGTGAATAATACGTTTTCACCGCGTGCCTTTTCGCTATCCTTGCCGCATGAATTTGTTGCCGTTTGGAAAATTGCTGCCTGCAAAACCGCGTTCCTTTGTTCCTTCCGGCATTGATCTCGGCGACTGGCCGCAGATTGCGCCGCTGTTTGACCAGCTTGCGGCGCGCATGGCACAGTCCAGATCCATGGCTGACCTGGAAAAATGGCTGCTCGACTGGAGTGAGCTATCCGCCGCGCTCGACGAGGAGGCGAGCCGCCGCAACATTGCCATGACGTGCCATACGGACAATACCGAGGCGGAAAAGGCGTATCTGTATTTTGTTGAACACGTCGAACCGCAGCTCAAGCCGCGCCAGTTCACCCTGGAGCAGCTTTACGTCGCGCATCCGCAGCGGAAAAACCTGCCCAAACCGCGCTACGAAGTTTTTGACCGCGATGTGGCGAATCACGTCCAGCTGTTCCGCCCGGAAAACGTGGCGCTGGAGACCGAGGAGGCCAAGCTCGGCCAGCAATATCAAAAACTCATCGGTGCGCAGACGGTGAATTTTCGCGGTGAGGAAAAAACGCTGGTGCAGATGGGGCGCTTTCTGGAAGAGCCGGACCGCGCATTGCGGCAGGAGGCTTGGGAACTCGTTGCCACGCGCCGGTTGCAAGACGTGGAGAAGTGCGAGGAAATCATGGAGGAGCTGATCAAGCTCCGTCACCAGATCGCCAGGAACGCGGGCTTCGACAATTATCTCGAATTCATTTTCCGCCAGAAAGGCCGCTTCGATTATACGCCGGACGATTGCGTAAAATTCCACGCCGCTATCGAAAGCGAGATCATGCCTGCCGTCTGCGAAATCCAGAACGACCGCCGGCGGCAGTTAAAGCTGGAGAAGCTGCGCCCGTGGGATTTGGCGGTTGATCCGCAGAATCGCGCGTCGTTAAAGCCATTTGCCGATGTTGGCGAAATGGTTTCGCGCACCCAGAAGATTTTCAATCACCTCGACGCGGGGCTCGCGGCGAATTTCCAGGAGCTGCAGGACAAGCAGCTGCTTGACCTCGACAACCGCAAGGGCAAGGCGCCGGGCGGCTACCAGTCAACCCTGAGCGAGGCGCGCGTGCCGTTCATTTTCATGAATGCCGTCGGTGTGCAGCGCGACGTGGAGACAATTCTGCACGAGGCCGGCCACGCGTTCCACGCGCAGGCGACACGCGGCGAGGATTTGTATCCGTATCGCAGCGCGCCGATCGAGTTTTGCGAGGTCGCCTCAATGGCGATGGAACTGCTCGGTAACGAGTTCATTGAGGAATTTTACGCGCCGGTGGAAGCGGCGCGCGCGCGCAAAACGCACCTTGAAGGCATCATCGGCTTTTTCCCATGGATGGCGGTGGTGGACGGTTTCCAGCATTGGATTTACACGCATCCCGGCCACACGCGCGCCGAGCGCAAGGCGGCTTACTTGAAACTGATGGAACGCTTCGGCGGCGATGTGGATTTCAGCGGCTTTGAGGAAGTCCGCGCGCACTCGTGGCACCGGCAGTTGCACATTTTTCTGTATCCGTTTTATTACGTCGAATACGGCATCGCGCAGCTCGGTGCGTTGCAGGTGTGGGCGAATTCCAAGGCGAACCAGGCCAAGGCGCTGGGCGATTACAAAAAATCCCTGACGCTCGGCGGCTCCAGGCCGTTGCCGGATTTGTTCGCGGCGGCGGGCTGCCAGCTGGATTTTAGCGCGGCGACGATCAAGCCGCTGATTCAACTGGCGGGGACGGAGTTAAAAAAGCTTTGAGTCAAAAAACCATTACCGCGCGTTGCCGATTTCCTGCGCCAGGCCTTCCACCGTCCAGTTGTTGCGGGCTGCTGATAATTTATCCGCCGCCGCCCCGTGCTGCCAGACGGCGTAGCGCAAAGCATTTTCTGCGTTGGTCTGCAACGCCGGTTGCGCCAGCAAACCGGTGATGAAGCCTGCCAGCAAATCGCCGCTGCCGCCCTGCGCGAGTTGCGCGTTGCCGGACGAATTGATGAAAATATTTCCCTCGCTGCGTCCGACCAGTGTCTGGTGTCCTTTCAGCACCACCCAGCAGTTGCCATATTTCCGCGAAAGTTCGCGCAGCGCTGCCTGACGATTGGCCTGCACCTGCGCCGCGGTGCTGTTGAGCAGTCGCGCCGCTTCGCCGGGGTGGGGCGTGAGCACTCGGATGCAATTTTTCTGGAACGGTTCCGCCGACAGAAAGTCCAGCGCACTGGCATCCACGATGAGTGGAAATTTCAGATCGCGCCACCAGTGCCGCACCGCTTTGCGTATTTCATCCGGCAAATCTCGGGCGGCCAGCCCCGGGCCGACCAGCAAGGCACTCGTATTTTCAGGTAATTTCACTTCCGGCCGCCACAGGTTTACCATGGCCGCCTGCACCTGTGCCGCCACAGGATAGTATACATTTTCCTGCGTGAACAGCGTGATGAGTCCCGGCTGCGCCCGTTGTGCGCCGCGCATGGCGAGCACGGCGGCGCCGTGAAAGCCAAAACTTCCAGCCACAATGGCCGTGTGTCCGAAACTGCCTTTGTTTCCGGTGACGGGACGTGTGGGCGGGAAACCCTCGAAATCTTCCGGCAGGGTCCAGTTCAGTTCGGTTGCAAACGGGCAGGGGACGAGGCCAACCTCTGCCGTCACTTCCAATCGTCCGACGAACGGCCACGCCGCCGGCGCGAGCAGTCCTGTTTTCGGCGCGCCTACCGTGAGCGTAACGGTTGCTTCAATGGCTGCCCCGAACGTTCCACCGGTGTCGGCGTTCAGGCCGGAAGGCATGTCAATCGCCAGCACGGGAATTTTGCTGGCGTTGATGGCGGAAATGATTTTCTGCCAGGCCTCGGAGAGCGGACGGTTCAGGCCGGTGCCAAAGAGTCCGTCCACGATGAGTGCGGGTTTTTCCTTCAGCGCGGATTCCAGCGGGAGCAGGTCGGTGTCCGGCAGCAATATTTCCAGCACCTCAGCGCGGCGGCCTTCGATTTCCCTGGCGGCGGCGCGGGCGTCATTGCCATTGTGCCCTTTGCCGGCGAGCACGAGGATGGTGTCGCCCGCGCGGGTAACCTTGCGCGCACGGCGGGCCACGCGTTTGCCGACGCGGCGGATGACCTCGGCCTCGGTCTGGCCGGCGGCCCAGGTCGCGGCTTCCCACTCGCGCATCTGCGCCACGCTGATGACTGGGATCGACATGGGATTTACGATTTACGAATTATGATTGACGATATTTCCATGCGCGGCCATTTAAGCAAATCGTAAATCGCAAACCGCAAATCGTAAATGGAATTGTCACCCAATCGTCACACGGTTGTAACCGGAATGAAATTGTGCGACGAATTGCCGCGTGCCACACTAACGGTGTGAAACCGCGAATTTTGGTCGTGGATGACGAGCCGGAAATCATTGAGCTCGTTGAGTTCAATCTGAAGCAGGCCGGCTATGCCGTCACTACGGCGGCGGACGGCGCCGAGGCGCTCAAAAAAATCCGCACGCAGAAACCCGACCTGATCATTCTCGACGTGATGTTGCCGGAGATGGATGGCTTTGAAATCTGCAAAGCGCTGCGCCTCGACGCGGCCACGGCCAAGGTGCCCATCATCATGCTCACGGCCAAGGCGGCGGAGATTGACCGCGTGCTCGGCCTGGAACTCGGCGCGGATGATTATTTGACCAAGCCCTTCAGCCCGCGCGAATTGATGTTGCGCGTAAAGAAAATCCTTTCCCGTTCGCAATCCGGGGAGAAACCGAAGGAACAGCTGCGCTTTGGCGACCTGCTGATTGATTTGCCGCGCCATGTGATTGCCTGGAAAAACAAGCCCATCGAAATGACGGCGACGGAGTTTAAGCTGCTGACGATCCTCGCGCAGCGCGCGGGCCGGGTGCAGTCGCGCGACCAGCTTTTACGCGACGTGTGGGAATATGACAGCCTGATTGATACGCGCACGGTGGACACGCACATGCGCCGGTTGCGCGAAAAAATCGGCCCGGCGGCGAAGCATCTGGACACGGTGCGCGGGGTTGGGTATCGGTTTGTGGAGTGAATCGGAAACATTCAACATTGAGCATTCAACCTCGAACAGCCAAGGAGCGGCGCGCGGAAGTCATTGAATGTTGGGCGTTGAATGTTCAAGGTTCAATGTTTCTTCAATTTTACTTTTCCCAGCCATGTGGCCAGTCCTGACCATCATTGCCTGCATCAGTGCCGTCGGCCTCCATTTCTGGTGGCGGGCAAAGTTTGGCGCCTTGCAGGGGCGGCACACGGCGGAGATGGATTCCTCGCAGCGCCGCCAGCAGCAAACTTCCGTGGACGCGCAGGCGCAGCAGAAAATCCTGTTTGACTCGATGCTCGAAGGCTTGCTGTTGCTGGACCGGAACCGAAAAATCCACCTCGCCAACCGTGCGTTCAAAAACCTCTTCGGCCTCAAAACGGAACTGCGCGGCAAAACCATCGTTGAAGCGCTGCGATTGCAGGAATTGGACGGGCTGCTCCAGCGCGCCGAGACCGAGCCGCAGGTGCTGGACTACGAAATCAAGCTGCCGGGACTGAGTGAACGCTGGCTGCAGGTCAACGCCGCCGCCATCACCAACGCCGCCGGCGAACGTGAGGGAACGATTCTGGTGTTCCACGATTTGACGCGGCTCAAACAGCTCGAACGGCAGCGGGAGGAGTTCGTCGCCAACGTCAGCCATGAGCTGCGCACGCCGCTATCCCTCATCAAGGGTTATGTTGAGACCTTGATGGACGGCGCGCGGAACAATCCCGAGGTGGCCGAGCGTTTCCTGAAGATCATTGAACGCAACGCCAACCGGCTGGATCTGCTGATTCAAGATCTGCTGACGATCTCTTCGCTGGAATCGGGCCGGATGAAGCTGGACTTGCAGCCGGTGCGATTGCGGGCGCTCGTCGATAAAGTTTTTTCCCATCTCCAAACCAAGGCGGAAATCAAAAAGGTGGTGCTGGTGAACGAAATGCCGGATTTCACCGTCAACGGCGACGCCAACCGGCTGGATCAGGTGTTATCGAACCTGGTGGACAATGCCATCAAATATGGCCGCGCAGAGGGCTGTCTGGTGGTCGGCGGGAATGCGTTGGCCGATGGTGCCATTGAGGTTTTTGTGCGCGACGACGGGCCGGGCATTCCGCCGGAGTCACTGGAGCGGGTGTTCGAGCGGTTTTACCGCGTGGATAAGGCGCGTTCTCGCGATCAGGGCGGCACCGGCCTCGGTCTTTCGATTGTGAAACACATCGTGCAGGCGCACGGCGGCGAGGTGCGGGTGGAAAGCAAACCGGGACAGGGCGCGACGTTTTACTTCACGGTGCCGAACCTTGATTTTTTCTCCAAAGATTGAAATATCTTTTGTTCGGCTCCATCCGTCGGTTTTGTGAAATTCAATTTAACCCTGCCCGTCTGATTCACCTGATTGGCGGGGCGGGGAATAACCAGATAATTTTAAATCAAGGCGCCGTCGGGTGATTGCCGGATCGGTAATTATCAGTTATCGTGATCAACATCGTGATAAACCGAATCAACCCATGCGAAGGCATATCAAGGTGAAATGGGGCGTCTGGCTTTTGAAATAATACCGAAGCCGCACCGGAAAATTCAGAAACAGTTATGAAATTCAAATGCGATCTGGCGCAAGTAAACTTGCTGGGGGCCATGTTGCTGTTAATGCCTGTCGCCCTGCTGAACGCCGGGGAAGGAACCATCAAGGATGTGCAGCACGTCGTCATCTTGATGCAGGAAAACCGTTCGTTTGATCATTATTACGGCAGCATGCAGGGTGTCCGCGGCTATAATGATTCCAATATTCGTCTGTTTCAAAACGGTTCCTCGGTCCTGTTTCAGCCCAATGGCACCAATTTCGTCCTGCCTTTCCCGCTGGCCAACGACTGTAATTATAATGTCATGGGCTATTACACCCGCACCGGGTTGCCGTTCTATTATGCGCTGGCCGATGCCTATACCATCTGTGACGCCAATTTTTGTTCCGTTGACGCCCCAACCTTTCCCAACCGGATTTTTCTGTTTACCGGCACGATTGACCCGGCCGGCACCCATGGCGGACCGTCCTTGGGCGATAACGCGCCCGCCAATGGCTACACCTGGACGACTTATCCCGAACGGTTGCAGTCTGCCGGGGTGACCTGGAAAGTTTACCGGCCGCCGAACGATTGGTTTGGGGATGCTTTGCAGTGGTTCGCCCAATACAAGAACGCGGCTCCTGGCCATCCGCTGTATGACCGGGGCGTGGCCACGGTGAACGATGTGATTGGCGCTTTGGCCGCCGATGTAACTAATGGCACCCTGCCGCAGGTTAGTTGGGTGATTCCCATGGACGGGTTCGTCTCGGAACATCCGCCTTGGTCCGTTCAACGGGGCGAATGGTTTGTGCATCAGGTCGTGGCGGCACTGGCCGCAAATCCGGCGATTTTCAATTCCACGGTCTTCATTTTAACTTACGATGAAAATGGCGGTTTCTTTGATCATGCGCTCTCGCCGCTGGCACCGCCGGGCACCGGCGACGAGCTGGTCACGAGCGGGCGGGCCGGTCTTGGGTTTCGGGTGCCAATGATCATCGCTTCGCCTTGGACCCGCGGTGGACGCGTCTGTTCTCAAGTATTCGACCACACCTCCGTCATCCGTTTTTTGGAAACCTGGACGGGCGTGCAGGAAACCAACATCAGCGCCTGGCGTCGGCAAGTCTGCGGCGATCTGACTTCGGCTTTCGACTTCGCGCATCCGGATTTCAGCGTGCCCGCGCTGCCTCCGGCACCGCGCCAAGGTGGCGACGGCGTCTTGGTATCTCCCCCCGCCATCCAGTCGGTTCCGATTCAGGAGCCCGGCGTCCGTCCGGCCTGCCCGCTGCCGTATCAACCCGACGCCAGTTGTTCCACCGATTGCAACAGCAACCGTGTTTTCATCACCCTGACCAACGCTGGGGCCTCCTCCGTGCACTTTGCGATTTTTGCCAACGCCTTCCGCGCCGATGGTCCGTGGCAATACGATGCCGCGCCGGCAGGATCGGTGAGAGATTCCTTTGCCGTGCCTCCGGCCGCCAACGGTGGATACGATTTCACCTGCTATGGCCCCAATGGATTCCAGCGCCGGTTTGCGGGTAATATCTATAAGGACTGCAACCAGGTTGAAATCACATCCCTCATTAACCCCGCCACCAATGGCCTGAGTCTTCAGCTGATGAATTCGAGCGCGTCCGCTGTCAATTTTACCGTCATCGACACCCGCTACGCGGGCACGAACTGGATTTTCAACGTCTTGCCCGCCAGTTCCACCAACCCCACCTATTTCGTCCTGACCAACCACGGCTGGTATGACCTGACCGTGACGGTCGACGTCGACACCCATTTCGTGCGCCACCTGGCTGGCCATGTTGAAAACGGTTCGTTCTCCTATACTGAAATTCCGGCCATCGTCGGCAACACGCTTACGCTCGTCTCTCCCACCAATCCGCCCGCCGGCCCGACCAATCAGCCCATTGCTTCCATCTATGACGTGGTGAATCAGCTCATCGCCCAAAACGCCGGCGCGTCCGCCGGCTCCAACCTTTTGACGCTGGCCATCGGTGCTTTCGCTACCAACTACGCCCTGGTCTATCCCGGCTGGGCCTCAAATTATGTGCTTGAATACAACTCTAGCCTGACGACAACTGGCTGGACCCAGCCCAGCACCAGCGCTGCAGCCATCAGCAATTTCAACGTCATCATCCTGCCCGAAACCAATGCTGCCGGTTTTTTCCGCCTGCGTCATTGAAGTGATTCGCCGGGCCTGCGTTTCCCCTGGTCAGATAGATAAATTTCTTGGTCGCTTCCCTGAATGTACCTATAATCCCTGAATGGTTCATGTGGGCATCGGCTATGACGTTCATCAATTGGTCGCCGGGCGAAAACTCGTCCTCGGCGGCGTGGAGATTCCGCATCCGAAAGGCCTCGACGGTCATTCGGATGCCGACGCGCTGATGCATGCCATCTGTGACGCTATCCTTGGCGCGCTGGGCGAGGAGGACATCGGTCACTTTTTTCCTAATACCGACCCGCGCTGGCGCGGTGTGCCGAGCAGCATTTTTCTGGAGGAAGCCGCGCGCCAGGTGCTCTGTCGAAATGGCCGGATCATTAACATCGACGCCACCGTCATCGCCCAGGCGCCAAAGATTTATCCGCACATTGCCGAAATGAAAAAACGCCTGGCCGAGGCGCTGGGTTTGCGCGAGGCGCAGATTGGTGTGAAGGCAACCACCAATGAGCTGATGGGGTTCATCGGCCGCGAGGAAGGCATCGCCGCGATGGCGGTGGCGAGTGTGGATCTGCCATAACTATGGACCTGCGGAAAACCTGGATGTTCGGGGGTTTTCTTTTCGTGGTCACGATGGTGCTGTATTGGCCGGCCACCGGTTTTCCGTTCGTCAATTTTGACGACCAATTATACGTCTATGACAATCCCCAGGTTATTCCTGGTCTTTCTTGGGCTGGCATCCAGTGGGCGGCCACGGCCGTGGTCGCTGGCAACTGGCATCCGCTGACCCTGTTGTCGCACTTGGCGGATTGTTCGATTTACCGGCGGTTCGCCGGCGGACATCATCTGACCAACCTCCTGCTGCATTCCACCAACGCGGTGTTGTTGTGGCTGTTATTGAAGCGCCTGACCGGGCAGTTCTGGCCAGCGGCGCTGGTGGCGGCGGTGTTTGCGTGGCATCCGTTGAATGTTGAGTCCGTGGCCTGGGTGGCCGAACGGAAAAATGTATTAAGCTCATTTTTTTTTATCCTCACCGTTTGGGCCTATTTGCGTTATACGGAAAACCCGCGACCGACCCGTTATTTGCTGGCCTTGATTCTGTTCACGCTGGGGTTGGCCGCCAAGCCCATGCTGGTGACCCTGCCGTTCATTTTATGGTTGTTGGATTATTGGCCGTTGCAACGAATTACCTTCGGTCAAAACCAGGCCGCTTTGGCCGGGCGGCCGGCCGGGCTGCAGTTGCTGGAAAAAATTCCTTTCCTGATGCTTTCCGTGGCGGACGGTGTCATCACCCTGATAGTGCAAACCGGCAGCGGTGCGGTTAAGGGGCTGGTCGAAGTGCCGCTGGCTTCGCGGTTGTTAAATGTTCCGGTGGCGTATGCGACTTATCTGGGAAAAACTTTCTGTCCTTCCAAGCTGTGTGTGAACTACGCGCTGCCCGGGCAGTTGCCGGTCGTGGCGGCATTGGGTTCGCTCCTGCTCCTGCTCGTGGTGACCTTGCTGGCCTGGCACTGGCGCTTTCAATTCCGCTGGTTTCTCGTTGGCTGGCTCTGGTTTCTGGGCATGTTGATTCCCGTCATCGGCCTGGTGCCAGTCGGTTCGCAGGCTTGGGCGGACCGTTATGCGTATTTGCCGATGGTCGGCATCTTGCTCATCGTGGTTTTGTTTTTCAAGGAGTGGGCAGCCGTAAGGCCGTCGGTTCAAGTTTTCATCATCCCTGCCGCCGTCGCCTTGCTTGCCTGCTGTCTGGTGCTCGCCCGGCAACAACTCATGTGCTGGCAAAACAGTGTTGCGCTATTTTCCCAGGCCATTCGGGTCGATCCGGAGAATGCCCTCGCCCATGATTTGCTGGGGGCGGCGTTGAACGACTGCGGGCGTTCGGACGAGGCCACTGAACAGTTTGCCGTCGCCGTCCGCCTCCATCCTGATGACGCGAACCTGCACTATCACCTTGGCCGCAACTTGATCGACGCTGGGAGATTCAGCGCCGCCGCCGGTCATCTTGCCGCCGCCCTTCGTAAAATGCCGGATAATCCAGTTCTCCACAACGCGCTGGGTGCAGCCTTGATGCTGGATGGCAAACCGGCGGCGGCGGAAAGCGAATTTGCACAAGCCATCAAGCTCCAACCGGCGTATGCCAAGCCCTATTACAATCTGGGAAAAGCCTTGTTGGCTGAAGGCCACGCGCCGCCGGCCATTACCAATTTTCTCGCGGCGTTGCGGCTGGAACCCGGCTGGCCGGAGGCGCTCGAAAATCTTGCCCGCGCCTACGCTGCCACGGGAAGCGCTTCCAACGCCATTGCCACCGCCGGTCTCGCGCTGAAAATGGCCCGCGCCGGCAACCAGGTTTCGTTGGCCGAACGGATTGCCGTTGAATTATTGACTTACCAAAAGGCGGCGATTGCGCAACCATCGGTCTTGCCAGACCAGCGTTGAAACCGATCGCCATCAAATTTTAACATGCCCAAAGCCGAAATTGCCTGGAAACGTGTCACCGAGGAAGGTGAGAAACTGCAGGTGTATGCCCGGCACGTCGGGCGCGAATTTCATTTTTTCCACCGCGCCAAGCGCTTCGATGTCTGGCAGCGCGTGAAAGAGCCGCCAATGGAAGACTGGCTGGAATTGCTCGACGCCGTGCAGCGGCTCGTCAACCGCCGCCGCTACCAGCCGGACGATGAGGAGCGGCTGCGGCGGCAGATCCGCGAGCGGTTTCCCGAGTCGGGAGTTTGATCAAGATTTTCGGTGAAATCATCCGCCGCCGGCCTTATCCTCCACCCATGGCAAGCAGGCCATTGATTTTGGTTTCCTCCAGCATTGAGCGGCGCGGCGTGGAATTTCACGATTTGTCCGCCAGCCTCTCGGTGAAATATGATGCTGCCGTGCTTCAGGCGGGCGGCATTCCCGTGACGGTGCCCGTCACCACGGACCGGGCCATTCTTGCCGAATGCGTCCGCCGGGTGGAAGGGGTGATGTTGACGGGCGGCGACGACCTCAATTCCGACCTTTATAACCCGGATCTGCCCGCAAAAATCCGCCGCACCGTTGATCAGACGCCGGATGGCGGTGGTCGCGACTTGCGCGAATTGATTTTGATTGAGGAGGTTTTCCATCAGCGCAAGCCGTTATTGGCAATTTGCCGCGGGCATCAGTTGCTCAATGTGGCGTTTGGCGGTCAATTGGTGGCGGACATCCGGCAGCAGGTGCCGGGTGCGCTGAACCACCAGCGGCTGGACCGGGCCTGCGAGTTAGTGCATGAAGCGGCGTTGACACCCGGTTCGCAGCTGGCCAATATCTGCCAAACACTCGTTTTGGGTGTCAACACTTCCCATCATCAGGCGGTGCTGGAGCCCGCGGAGCCGTTTGTGGCCACGGCGCGCAGCCGTGATGGAATTGTCGAGGCGATGGAGTTGCGGGCGGAACTGGCGGCGGGCATGCCGTTTTTGTTAAGCGTGCAATTTCATCCGGAACGGTTGGTTTCACGCCATGCCCGGCACCGTGCGATTTTTAAGAAGTTTGTCGCAAAATGCGCGACAAATGAGAAAATATTGAAATGAAAGGCAAAATTCTCATCGTGGATGACGAGGCGGACTTGCGCGAGCTGCTCAAGTCGGTGCTGGAATCCGATTACGTCGTGACCGCCGCGGAAAGCGCCGCGGCGCTGCAAAAATGTTTTTTGCACGAGGCTCCGGACATCGTGCTGTTGGATTTGAATCTGCCGGATGCCAACGGGTTGGACCTGCTGCCGCAAATTAAAAAGCACTGGACGTCCACCGAGATTATCGTGCTGACCGGCGAAGCCACCTTCGAGGCCGCCGTCGAGGCCACCAAGCGCGGCGCGTATCATTTCATCAACAAGCCGTTCGATACGCAGGTGTTGCAGCTGACGCTGGGCCGGGCGATGGAAAACAAGCAGCAGAAGGAGGAAAATAATTCGCTTCGCCGGGCGATTTCCACCATGAGCGGCAGTGCGGCGCCCATTTTCCAGAGCCCGCAGATGCAGGGCGTCGTCCGCACGGTCGAACGCATTGCGCCGAGCGATGTGACGGTGTTGATTACCGGCGAAAGCGGCACGGGCAAGGAAGTCATCGCCGACCTGATCCATACTTTAAGTCCGCGCGCCAAAAACCGGATCATCAAGGTCAATTGCGCCGCCTTGCCCCGCGAATTGATCGAGAGCGAACTCTTCGGCTCCGTCAAAGGGGCTTTCACCGGCGCGCATGCCGACCGTGAAGGTCTGTTCCGTCAGGCCGAAGGCGGCACGCTGCTGCTCGATGAGATTTCCGAGATGCCGATTGACACCCAAAGCAAGTTGCTCCGCGTGTTGCAGGATCAAAAAGTCCGTCCCGTTGGCGGCAAAGCCGATTATCAGACCAATTGTCGCATCATCGCTGCCACCAATCGCAAGCCCGAAGACGCCCTCAAGGAGGGTAAGCTCCGCGAAGACCTGTTCTACCGCATTAGCGCCATTTCCATTCATCTGCCGCCGCTGCGCGAGCGGCGTGATGACATCATGCCGCTGGCCAATGCCTTTCTGAAACGCTTTGCGGCGCAGGCCAACCGCACGCTGACGGAATTTACCTCGCCGGCGGTCGAGCGGCTCACCAGTTTTGATTGGCCCGGAAATATTCGCCAGCTCCAGAATGAGATTCAGCGCGCCGTTTTGCTCTCCGAAGGTCCGACGGTCAACGTCACCGACCTTTCCATCAGTGAAATCAAATTCATTCCCACGGAAGGTCATGACACCGGTTTCACGCTGCTCGAAGGCGTCGAACGCAACGCCATTATTCAGATGCTCAAGGAAACGGCCGGCAATAAACTGGAAACGGCCAAACGCCTGGGGATTGGGCGCCAGACGCTCTACAATAAAATCAAAGCCTACGGGATCGAGACGTGATGGGCAGGGTTGGCAATCTTCATTCCAGCCTTCTCATCCGGGTTAAAAAATTAACAAAAAAATCCATATCATGAAACCTTCATTTTTTTACCCGGTGTTGATG
Organism: uncultured Verrucomicrobia subdivision 3 bacterium; assembly: GCA_903922735.1. Classification (GTDB taxonomy): domain Bacteria; phylum Verrucomicrobiota; class Verrucomicrobiia; order Limisphaerales; family UBA11358; genus UBA11358. The sequence continues at coordinate 198,459 of CAIXUZ010000060.1, read as the reverse complement.
GCGGTCGCGTTCACCGTGAACGCCGCTTCCGAAAAGAATCTTGAGCCGGTATCGGCCAATAAACCGGCGGCCAAACCCAAAGATCCGGCTTTGGTTGAGGTTGCGGATACGCCTGGTTTGCCGCGCGTGTTGTTGATTGGGGATTCCATTTCGATGGGCTATACCCTGCCGGCACGGGAGAAGTTGAAGGGGCTGGCCAACGTGCATCGCCCGCTCGAAAACTGCGGCGACACCGCCCGCGGCCTGGCGCAGCTCGATAAATGGCTGGGTGCCGGCCACTGGGATGTCATCCATTTCAACTTCGGCCTCCACGACCTGAAATATCTGGATGAAAAAGGAAAATATGTGCCGCCGGAACAGGGCAAGCAGGTTGCGCCGACGGAAGTCTATCGCCAGCGGTTGCGTGAATTGACGCAGCGGTTGAAAGCGACTGGCGCGAAGCTCATATTTGCCACGACCACGCCGGTTCCGCTCGGCACACTCGGTCGCGTGGCTGGCGATGAAAAGAGCTACAATAAGGTTGCACTCGAAGTGATGAAAGAGCTGGGTGTATCCATTGATGACTTGTGCGCCTACGTTGTTGAAGAACAGCGAAAGATGCCCCCTCGCCCGTTAAGCGAGCAGGCGGCGAACAAACGTCTGGCTCCGCGGCCGGGCGAGATTCAATTGCCCTTCAATGTTCATTTTACCCCCGAGGGCTATGACAAACTGGCTGGCCTTGCGGTCGCGAGTATCAAGAAAAGTCTTCCCACGCAGCATTGAGCTTGAAACTTTTCAGTTTCAGCTCAAACGTTTCATTCAAACTCCGTAAGTGCGGGTAAATGTTTTGTTCCCGCAGCTTGCTTGCTTGTTGTATCGTTCCGCTAGCTTGAAAGCTTAAGTCATTAGCCTAGCGGCGGCATGGGCACGGGGTCGGTATGATTCGGCATGGCGGGATAATCCGGGCGTTTGAGTCCGGGCACCAGCGTCGCGATTTGCACGGTCTCGCCGGTGCGGAACGAGTGGTTCGCCGCGATTCCCGTGAGGATGGAGGCCGCGCCGCCGCGTTGATCTGATGCCCGCTGGTATTTGTCCGCCGGTTTGGTCGGCGAAAACAGTTCGGCCAGCATCACGTCATCCCCGCCGCCGTGGGCGCCTTTGCCCGTCCAGATCGGCACGGAGTATGCCGCCGCCCGGATGGGGTAAATCCGGATGGAGGTGCCTTCGTCCTTGAGCGCGCCCGGCACGGAGCCGTCGCCATTCACCGAGACTTTTTCCTGGGTGACATGTTCGAGCCGGCCTTTGGTGCCGTTGAAGCAGATGGAGTAGCCTTCCCAGGCATTGAAGGCGTTCAGTGAGTAGCTCATGGTCACGCCGGTGTCATACTTCACGATCACATTCATCGTATCCTCGATGTCGATATCCGGACGGAACACGCAGCGGTCGCGGAAATAGCCGTCGTATTTTTCCTGGTCGAGATAAAGTTCCTTGAGTTCACGGTTCTTTTCAATATCCAGTACAAAGGTGCACTTGGAGCTTTCCGGGCAGGTATGGCAGCGTTCGTGGTGGCTTTGCAATCCCAGGCGTTTTGCCATCTGCGGCGTGTAGAATTCACGCTTGCCGTTCGCCTGCACCGTCACCGGCGAGGCGGAAAGCCACCAGTTGACCAGATCAAAATGATGGGTCGCCTTGTGAACCATCAATCCGCCGGAGTTGGCCTTGTGGCTGTGCCAGCGCCGGAAGTAGTCCGCTCCGTGGTGCGTGTCCAGCATCCAGTGAAAATCCACCGACAGGACATCGCCGATGATGCCGCTCATCAGCAAATCCTTCACCTGCGTGCGCGGCGGCGAGTAGCGGTAATTGAAGGTCACGATGATTTTCCGTCCGGTGCGCTGCTGCGCCGCCAGGATGGCCCGGCATTTCTTTTCATCCGTGGTCATGGGCTTCTCCGTCATCACGTCGCAGCCGAGTTCCATCGCGCGGATGATGTAGCCGTCGTGCGTTGCGTCCTTCGTCGTCACGATGACGATTTCCGGGTTGGTTTCGCGGATCATCCGGTCGAAATCTTTTGCGGCAAAAATGGGCACCTCCGCTGCGCCCATTGCCTTGGCCTTGCGCTGGGCGAGCTTGAGCCGGCCTTCATTCACATCGCAGAATCCGACCATCTGGCAATGCTCCGCGTAGGTCTGGAAAATCGCTTTGCGATACATGCTCGAGCGCGAGCCTGTGCCGACGAGGGCGTAGCGTTTGCGCTGGTCGGGGGTTCCCGTCTGGGCCAGCGCCGTTGCCCCGGCGAGCAGGCCGGCTCCGGCGACGGCGGTGGTGGCGATGAAATTGCGGCGCGAAATGCCGCCCTCGGAGAGATGGGCTGGAGTGGTCATGGGTGGTGGTTGAAGATTACCAATCTGTCTTTGACACTCAAGTCGTTTTCCCCGGTCGTGTCCCGATTTGAAAACGGAGCGCAGGTCGCTGACCCGCAGCGGCTGGATTTGCGCGGGACGTGCGGCGACTTCCCGGGTTGCGCGCCGAAATTAGGATGCCACTGTTTTCCACGATGCTCGTTGATGTCATTGGTGTGGTTTTGCCGCTTGCGCCGCCCGCCTTCGCCTTTAATCTGTGCCCATGGCTTGGTTTACTGATCGGCATTATTTTTTGCTGGCCGTGACTTTTTACGGCTTGAGCACGATTTATTCCGTCTTCCTTTGGCGCAAAGGTTTCCGCCGGGATGAATGGGTGAATTATATTTTGCTCGCCGGGGGCGTGGCGTTCCACACGCTGGCGATGGCCCGGCGCGGGATGACGCTGCAAAGCTGCCCCGTCAATAATCTTTACGAGGCCACCACGTTTCTGCTGTGGGCGCTGGGGCTGGCGAGCCTGGTCTATGCGCTGATGCCGCGCTTCAAATTTATCTGCGCGTTTGCCGCGCCGGTGCTGTTCACCATCGGCATCTTCGCGCTGATGCCGTCGCTCGATCCGCCGCGCGGTCCGAAGCCGGAATTTTCCGGCGCGCTCCGCAGCTTGCACGCGGCGACCATCCTGCAATCCTACGGCGCGTTTGGTCTCGCGGCGGTGGCGGCAACGATGTTTCTGATGCAGCAGCACGACCTGAAATTCCACAAAATCCGCGCCGTCCTTTCGCTGCTGCCCTCGATCCAGCGGCTGGAAATCATCGCCACCCGGCTTGTCCTGGTCGGCTTTGTGCTGCTTACCATCGGTTTGGTTGCCGGACAACAATTGCCTCGCAAAGCAGGCGCGCCGTATTTTTCCGATGCGAAAGTCATCTGGTCCGCGTTGCTGTGGCTCGTCTATCTCGAAGCGCTCGTGGCCCGCAGATTCTTCGGCCGTTCGCCACGCCGGTTTGCCGCCGGGGTCATCGCGGCCTTTTTGTTCCTGCTCCTGACCTTTTGGTTCACCAACCTGCTTTCGGCCCTGCACCATCCATGAGCGTTGTCGTCATCGGCTTGAGCCACCGTTCTGCCCCCGTGGAATTGCGGGAGCGCTTCGCCTTTGTGGAAAACAAGATTCCGGAGGCATTGCAGCAGCTCCGCGAATCGGGCCTCGTCACCGAGGGCGTCGTGCTCTCGACTTGCAACCGGGTCGAAATCTACGCCGCCACCACGCTTGCGCCGGACGATCAGTTTTTTGCCCGCGTCAAAAAATTCTTCATCGAGCATCATGCCTACGATGGCGCGCTGGGTGACGAGCTTTACACTTTTGCCGAGCCGCACAGTTTGCATCACCTTTTCAAAGTCGCCGCCGGGCTCGATTCGATGGTCGTTGGCGAGACGGAAATCTTCGGCCAGCTCAAGAAAGCCTACGACTTGGCCTTCCAGCACAAGCACACCGGCGCCCGGCTGAACAAGGCGTTCCAGCGTGCCTTCAACGTCGCCAAGCACATCCGCACCGAGACCAATATCCAGCGCGGCAGCGTTTCCGTGATGTCGGCGGCGGTGGAGCTGGCGGAGAAAATCTTCACCACGCTCGCCGAGCACGAAGTGCTCGTCATCGGCGCCGGTGAGACCAGCGAGAAAACAGCGCGCGCCCTGCAATCGCGCGGCGTGTCGAAAATCACCGTCACCAATCGTTCGCCCGAGCGCGCCCTCGCGCTCGCCGCCGAGCTCGGCGGGCGCGCCGTGCCCTTTGAGACCTGGCCGGAGGAATTTGAGCAGATCGACATCGCCGTCAGCAGCACCGCCTCGACCACCCACATCCTTGATCGCGCGAAGCTGGAGCCGTTGATGAAACGGCGAAAACATCGTCCGCTGCTGCTGATTGATATTGCGGTGCCGCGTGACATTGACCCGGCCGTGAGCGAGCTGGACAACGTCTACCTTTACAACGTGGACGACCTGCAAAGCATCGCCAGCGATTACCTCAAGCTGCGCCAGGAAGAAGTCGCCCGCTGCGAGCAGATCATCGCCGGGAAAGTCGCGGCGCTGCTGGAGGCGAATAAAATTGCCGCTTCCCTCGGACGCGGTTGAACGCGGATGAAGTCCCTCAGTCCAATTGACACATGACCATTAAAACCCACCTTCTGCTTTCGCTGGTTTGCGCGGCGGGCTTCACCGGTTTTGCGGATGACCCCGCGACCGCGCCGGAAATCCCGCGCTTCTCGACCAATTATCTGGATCGTTCGGTGAGTCCGGCGGCGGACTTTTATGAATTCGCCTGCGGTCGGTGGCGGAAAGAAAATCCGGTTCCATCGGATAAATCGCGCTGGGGCGGATTCTCCCAGCTGGCAGAGCGCAACTGGTTTCTCATCCACGAAATCCTCGACGACACGTTGCGCACGCCGTCGGCTCCCCGCTCGCCGCGCCGGCAGGTGGCGGATTTTTACGCCTCGGCGATGGACACCAACCATATCGAGCGGCTCGGCCTCAAGCCGGTTCAGGCTGGCTTGAAGCGCATTGACCGGGTGAGCGATGTGCGTTCGTTGTTCCGGCTGCTGGCCGAATTCCATGATCAGGGCTGCGGCGGCATGTTTGCGATGGGTTTCGGGCCGGACGACAAAAACAGCGGCATCTATGCGGTGGATTTGTGGCAGGGCGGCCTGTCGCTGCCGGACCGTGATTATTATTTGAAGGACAGCTTTCTCGAGATTCGCGGGAAATACCGGCAGCACCTGGAGAAAATGTTTTCGCTCCTCGGCGAAAAGTCGGATGACGCCGCCGCGCATGCCAACATCGTCGCGACTCTCGAAACGGAACTGGCCAAAGCCGGGCGCACCCGGGTCGAGTTGCGCGATCCCAACAAGAATTACAACAAGTTCACCCATGCCGGATTCGCGGAGCAGTTTCCGGGTCTGCCGTGGGCGGATTATTTTGCGGCCCGAAATATGGCGCCGCCGGAATATGAGATTGTCGGCCAGCCGGAATTTTTCACCGCCTTGAACCGGCTGGTGCGGGAGCATCCGCTGTCCGACTGGAAGGTTTACCTGCGCTGGCATTGGCTGCACGCGTATGCGTCGTATCTGCCGGCGGCCTTTGAGCAGGAGCATTTTAATTTCTACGGCAAAACCTTGAGCGGTCAGCCGGAGCCGGAGCCGCGCTGGAAACGGGCGGCCCATCTCGTTGACGGCTGCATCGGCGAGGCGCTCGGCCGGTTGTATGTGGAAAAATATTTTCCGGCGGAAGCCCGCGCGCGGATGCTGGAGCTGGTGGATAATCTCAAGGCGGTCTATCGCGACCGCCTGGTCAATGTCCCGTGGATGACGGAAACCACGCGCTCGAAGGCGCTGGCGAAGTTCGACCGGTTCACCCATAAGATCGGTCACCCGGAACAGTTCCGCGATTACTCGACCATTGACATCCGGCCGGATGATTATCTCGGCAATATCCGCCGCGCGGCGCAGTTTGAATCGCGCCGCGAAATCGTCCGCATCGGCAAGGCCGTGGACCGCACCGAATGGCATATGACGCCGGAGACGGTGAATGCCTATTTCAACGGCTCGCAAAACGAGATCGTTTTTCCCGCCGGCATCTTGCAGCCGCCGTTTTTTGACCTCACGCTGGATGACGCGGTGAATTACGGCGGCATCGGCGTGGTCATCGGCCATGAGATCACCCACGGCTACGACGATCAGGGCCGGAAGTATGACGCCGACGGCAACCTTAATGACTGGTGGACGGAGGCGGATGGGAAGGCGTTTGAAGCGCGCTCGCAAAAGATGGTGGAGGAATTCAACGGCTTTGAAGTGCTGCCCGGCCTGCGCGTCAACGGCCAGCTGACCCTTGGCGAAAATCTGGCCGATCTCGGTGGCGTGAGCATCGCCTACGAAGCGCTGCAGCGCGCGCTGGTCAAAGATCCGGCCAAGCGGAAGACCATTGATGGCTTCACGCCCGAGCAGCGGTTTTTCCTGTCGTTTGCCCAGATCTGGCGCATCAATGTCCGCGACGTGGAAGCGCGGCGGCTGGTCACGGTGGACCCGCATTCGCCCGGCAAATACCGCGCCAACGGCACCTTGAAAAACATTCCGGAATTTCTCTCCGCCTTTGACATCCCGCCCGACTCGCCGATGTGGCTGCCGCCGGAGCAGCGCACGAAAATCTGGTAAAGCGCCGGCGCGCGTTGGGTTGTCGGCGATTGGCTAAACTTTGAGCAGAACGTGGAAGTTTTTTAATCGATCTGCAGCCTATACTCGGAGATTAGGCGGCATCATTGTGCCTTGCGAAGAACATGATTCCACACGGCGAGCCATGGCAAGAAAAAGATAAAATACGCACCGGCAAACAAAGCCATACCGAAAGCAAATGTGCTGCCGTCTTGTGCTTGAGAGAACACCATTAAATATGAAACTAGAACAAAACTGTGTGATATCCCAGCCACGGAGATTAATGCCGCTCGCGATTTGGCAATAAGAACACCAATCGCACTCAACAAAAAATAGGAACATATCAACATGGCAAAAACCTCATTGAACGTGCCAGCAGTTTTCGACTTCCCACCCGAACCATCTCCCAAGCCAGACAACTCGCGGTCTAATCCATTGAGCCCATACAGCACGAGAACGGCAATGCCCAAGCCGGCGAAAAACAATAACGATGCTCTTATGTTGCGGGACATGGCAATGACGCCTAACCTTTAATCAGACCACCATTTTTGCGGCCTATCTGGTTCATGGCTGACATTCTATTCTGAACCTGGAATCCTGTCGATAATGGTTTCCGGGTGGAAACCGTTTTGACACCGCGTTTTTGTTTCCGGTGCCGGTCAATCTTCTTTTCATCTGTGTCTGTCTGTGTGAATCTGTGGCCAAGTAATTATGGCTGAAAAACCGATTATCATTTGCACCCGTGGCAGCGCGCTGGCGCTGGCGCAGTCCAACCTGATTGCCGCGCTGTGTCGCGCCGCGTTTCCCAAGCTGCGCTTCGAGCTGAAAATCATCAAGACCACCGGCGATAAATTGCAGAAGGCCTCCATGGCCAAGACCGACCCCAGCCTGCCGAAAGGTCTCTTCACCAAGGAACTTGAAGTGGCGCTCGTCAAGGGCCACGCCGACTTGGCGGTCCACAGCCTGAAAGATTTGCCCACCGATTTGCCGCCCGGCTTGATTCTCGCCGCCACGCCCAAGCGCGAGGATGTGCGCGATGTTTTGATCTACCGCGACGCGGCCTACCTGGAAAACTTAAAACTTAAAACTCAAAACTCAAAACTGGAGGGCCGGACTCCCGGCCAGTCCGAATTGCGCGGATTCAAGCCGCATTTGAAGCTCAAGGATTTTCCGAAGGGCGTGACCATTGCCACCAGCAGCACGCGGCGGAAGCAATCACTGCTCGCCGTGCGGCCGGATTTGAAGATCGTGGAGATTCGCGGCAATGTGTCCACCCGGATGCAAAAAGTCGCCGGGCGCGGCGAGATTGACGCCACCGTCCTCGCGCTCGCGGGCATGAAGCGGCTTAATTTTGACCTCAATCGCGACGGCACCATTAAGGGGGATGCGGTGCCGGACGGTTTGCTGGCGACGGTGCTGGGTTTGGACGAAATGCTGCCGTGCGTGGGGCAGGGCGCCATTGGCATCGAGATCCGGGCGGACGACGAGCGCATCGCAAAGATTGTCGAGCGGCTGAACCATGCCGACACCTTCCACGCGGTGACCGCCGAGCGCGCGTTCTTGCGCGGCATGGGCGGCGGCTGCCAGAGCCCGGTCGGCGCGCACGCGGAGATTTCCGGCGGCAAAATTTCGCTCCAGGCGATTTCTTTCCGCGATGAAACCGTGAAGCGCGGCGAAGGGAAAAAGCCGATTGCCGAGGCGGCCGAGCTGGGCGAACAGATTGCGGCGGAGTTGAAATAGCTGCCGCTGGGAATTTTTCTTCCACTTAAAACCAAAAACGCCGGACTGAATTTTCAGCCCGGCGTTTGATATTTTTCGGTTGGCTCCGGTTATTTCCGGAACGGCAAAAGATCGCGCCATTTTTCCGGAGTGGTGAAGATGCCCAGCGGCATTTCCACGAAGATACCGCCTTGCAGCACGTCGGGTGTATTATGGGAGCCGGTGTTCCACAGGCCGCGCAGGACGTAGCGCACTTCGCGGTCGCGGCTTTGGTAAATGGGCAGTTCGGCGGCAATCTGCTGGCGGGTGCCGGCCAGACCGTCCGTGCCACCGGCGGTGTATTCGATGAAGCCATCGCGGTTGATGGTCATCCGTGCGCCGAAGTAGCGGGTGAGGCGGGCTTCGCTGCCGTCAAACAGCTGTTCGAAGCCGACATTGGCGGTGGGGCCAAAGCCGAACGCGAGTTTCTGCGTGAAGGGGCAGATTTCATTCTTGCGGCAGAGTTCGCGGCAGGTCCAGCGCATCCAGGGCCAGAAAAAGCTGGTGCGGAACGAAATGCCTTCACCGGAGCCGGGATTGGCGCTGTCATCGGGCTTGGCGAGGTATTCGTGGGCCAATTCCGCCTCGGCATCGGGAATCAGCCAGGCGTTTTTGCCGGCGCGTTCGCGGAGCGCGTCGGGGCGGGCGTAGAATTTGGCGCTGGCGAACCAGGTGTCGTTGTTGTCGCCGTGGTTGACGTGCTGGTAGCCGGCGCGCACGCGGAAATAATAATTCTGGTTGGTGGCGAGCGCCGCGCAGCATTTGCTGTTTTTGGCGGCATTATCTGAATAAAAGTTTTTCGGCGGCGGCGGGGTGGTGGCGGGCATTTCGACCACTTTCACGACCGGTTTGGCGATGGGTGGCAGGGTGGGCGCGGGTTCCGATGCGGGCGCCGGCGTCGCCACCACGGGCGGCGGATTGCTCACCACCGGCGGCGCGACCACGGGAGGATTGGTCGGGGCGGCAACGATAGTGTTCGTTGGCTCGACTTTGGGCGCGGCAGCGGGGGCTTTGGCCGGTTCCGGCGCGGGCGGGTTGTCGCTGGGGGCGGTTTTCTTGGAGCAGCTGGAGGTGCTGGCAATGATGATCGCCAGCAAGGCGGCCACCAAAATGGTCCCGGATAATATGTTTTTTTTCATTCGCGCGGAGATTTGACGTTGAAACGCGCTGTTATAATGCCGTCTGAGGTGAATAATTCAAGCCAAACTATTGGCCGGTGTGGTGGCATGAGTTTGTCTTGTCGGCGGCAAAATATAACAAGTTTGACTCGCCTGCGTGGCGAAAGTAAATTCATCGCGATGCTGGCTGCTGAATCTAAAGTGGTAAGTTCCAATGCTGGACACGCTTCCGATAACGACCCTGCCCGTTCCTGGAAAATAATCGTGGAACCGGTGGAGCCGTTTCTTCAGGCGGTGACCCGGCAGCTCATCGGGCAGACCCGCAATTTTGACCCGCAAATCGTTCCCTACGCCGAGCATGCGCTGAACAACGGCGGCAAGCACCTGCGGCCCACCCTCGTCGCGCTGGCGGCGGGCTGTTTCGGCCAGCCCGGGGAATCGCATGTCACGGCGGCGGTCATCATCGAAATGGTGCACCTCGCCACGCTGGTTCACGATGACGTGATGGATGAGGCGCTGATCCGGCGCGGCAGTCCGACAGTCGCGGCGAAATGGGGCAATGAAATCGCCGTGCTCTTTGGCGACTGCCTGTTCGCGCAGGCCTTGAAGCTGGCTTCGGATTTTCCGACCACCGAAGTTTGCCGCGCGGTCTCGCTGGCGACGAACACCGTTTGTTCCGGCGAAATCTTGCAGACGCAGCAGCGCCGGAATTTCACCGCCGCGCGCCACGATTATTTTCGCGTCATCGAAATGAAGACCGGCGAGCTGTTCACGCTGGCGTGCGATTTGGCGGCGTTTTTGAGCGGGGCCGCGCCGGAGCAGCGGATGGCTTTGCGCAAGTTTGGCACGGTGGTGGGCACGGCGTATCAGGTTTATGACGACTGTGTGGACTTGTTTGGCACCGAGGCCGGGGCGGGCAAATCGCTCGGCACGGATCTGGCCAAGGGCAAATTGACCTGGCCGATTTTGCTGGCGTGGGAACGCGCGGCGGCGGCGGACCGGCAATCGCTTGAAAACCTGATCCAAAATTGGCAGCCGGAAAATTTCACCTCGGTGAAGGCTTTGTTGAAAAAATATGAAACGTTCCAGCCTTCGGTGGCGGCCATCCAGCAATTATTGGAGCAGGCGCGGCAAAGCTTGATCCCGCTGCCGCCGTCGCCGGGCAAGTCCGGTTTGCTGGCCCTGGCGGATTTTCTCGGACAGCAAACCAATGCCTTGGTGGTTCAATGACCATGCCTGAACCCGCGCCCATTTTCTCCCCGGATGAATCCGCCAGCACGCTGGAAGGCGATTTGGTCAAGCGCGCCCGGCGCGGCGACCTCGCGGCTTACGACGAACTGGTGAAGCGTTATCAGGAGCGCATTTACGCGACGATTTACCACATGACCAGCAACCATGAGGACGCCAACGACCTCGCCCAGGAAGCCTTCATCAAGGCGTTTCAGGCGCTGAAATCGTTCAAAGGCGGCTCCAGTTTCTACACCTGGCTTTATCGGATTGCGGTCAACAAGACGATTAACTTTCTCAAGCAGCGGAAGCATAAGCATCATTTCAGCCTGAACGATCTGGACTTCAACACCGAGCATAATCCCGACCTGGTGGCGTTGATTTCGGAGAAAACCCCGCATCGCGATGCCGGGTTGGCCGAGCTGCAAAAAAAATTGAACGAGTCGCTCCTCAAGCTGTCAGAACCCCACAGAATGGTGGTGGTCTTGCATGATGTGCAGGGCGTATCGCACGACGAAATCGCCGAGATCATGGGTTGTAACGTCGGCACGGTGCGGTCGCGGTTGTTTTACGCCCGCCAGCAATTGCAGGGTCACTTGAGCGAATATCTGCAGTGAACATGAACAAAAACGAAAATAACTTTGAAACGCTGAAGCGGTTGATGAAGCTGAAGCAGCATGAAGTGCCGCCGCCCGGCTACTTCAATAACTTTTCCGATCAGGTGGTTTCGCGTATTCGCGCCGGGGAGGGAGGGGGGGGGCACAGCCTGACGGAACGCCTCGAATCCGTGGCGCCGTGGTTGGTGCATTTCCTGCAGATTTTTGAAACCAAGCCTGGGCTCATCGGCGCGGTGGCCACCAGTCTTTGCCTGCTATTGACGCTGGGTGTGGTCATGGGCGAACGCACCGATAAAACCGCGAAAAGCATCCTGCCCACCGCTGAATTTGCCTCGGCGGGCACGGCGGCGGCTTCGGTGTCGGCTTCGCCGTTGGTCGTGGCCGCTGATTCCAGCGGCATCGTTGCCAGCACCAATCCCGCAACCAGTCTCCAGCCGGTTTCCACTCTGTTTGGCCAGCCCAACGCCTCGTTGTTTCAGTCCGCCAGCTTTGTTCCGGCGGGCCAGTAGCCCGAAAATCTTCGCTTTTGCGCGGTGTGCGCTTGAAACGCCACCGCGCATTTCATTTAATTCCCCCAGTGCCTACCAAAGTCATCGCGGTCGCCAACCAGAAAGGCGGCGTGGGGAAAACCACCACCGCCGTCAACCTGGCCGCCTGCCTCGCCGCGCTGGGCAAAAATGTCCTCCTCTTTGACCTCGATCCGCAGGCCAACGCCACCAGCGGCGTCGGCGTGGAAAAAACCGAGGGCGCCAGCGCCTACCAGGTTTTGCTCGGCGAAGGCGGATTGCTCGAAAAAATCAAGCCCACGAATTTCGCGCGGCTGGAAATCATCCCGAGCGAAGTGGATCTATGCGCCGCCGATCTGGAGCTGGCGCGGTTGGAGAATCACCTTCACCGCCTGGCGCTGGCCTTGCAGCCGGTGCGGGATGCGCAGCGGTATGACGTGGTGCTGGTGGATTGCCCGCCCTCCCTGGGCATTCTGTCCTTGAATGCTTTTGCCGCGTGCGACGGCATTCTCGTGCCGCTCCAATGCGAGTATTACGCGCTGGAAGGCATCTCCATGATGAACCGCGTGATTGACCAGCTCCGCGCTGCGGGTGTCAATCCACGCCTCGAAATTTTGGGCGTGGTGATGACGATGTTTGACGGCCGCACCCGCCTGTCGCAGGAAGTCGTGGGCGAAGTCCGCCATCTGCTCGGGGCCAAAGTGTTTGAAACCCTGATACCGCGCACGACCCGGCTGGCGGAGGCGCCGAGCCACGGCAAACCGATCCTTTACTACGACAAATACAGCAGCGGTTCGGCGGCCTACGAAGTGCTGGCGCAGGAGTTTCTCGTGCGGCTGGAAATTTGAGGCTGAACGGGCATGCATCCGGCAGGCTAGAGCTTTCAACCCGCAGTCAATCGGATGATGTCGCGGAGCGGCGTCTGCGGCTTGAAACTCACAAATCGTTCCAGTTTTTCCACGAGCGGTTTGCGGCGGCGCATGTCGTCAAAGCCCGGCGCGTACGCCTGGTCGTAGGGGACCAATTCAATTTTTGATCGGGAGCCGAGCACGACCACGACGAGCTTGGCCAGTTCCAGCATGGAGATCTCCTCCGTGCCGCCGATGTTGAAGATTTCGCCGCGCGCCCCGGCGCACTGCTGCAGGCGCATCAGGGCTTCCACCACGTCCTGCACGAAGCCGAAGCATCGGGATTGCGCGCCGTCACCGAAGACGCGGAGAGGTTCGCCCGCCCGGGCCGCGGCGATGAAGCGGGGCAGCACCATGCCGTAACGCCCGGTCTGGCGCGGCCCGACGGTGTTGAACAGCCGGGCGATGGTGACGGGGAGATTTTTTTCACGGGCGTAGGCGAGCGCGAGAAATTCATCCGTCAGCTTGGCGCTGGCATAGCTCCAGCGCGATTGTCCCGGCGGCCCGATGAGCAGATCATCTTCCTCGCTGAACTCCGCCTTGGCGCTTTTGCCATAAACTTCCGAGGTGGAGGTGAGCAGCAGCGGCGTGGAGTTTTGGGCGGCGGCGCGGAGGAGAACCTGCATTTCGCTGAAACCGGATTCCAGAACGCGCAGGGCGGATTGGACGACGAGTTCCACGCCCACGGTGGCGGCGAGGTGAAAGATGAATTCCGCGTCTGCCGCCAGTTGCGGCAATTCCCCGCAAGCGGAAATCTTGGAATGAATGAAGCGAAGTCGCGGATGGGCTTTCACCGCCGCCAGATTTTCCAAACTGCCGGTGGAAAGATCGTCGATGACGACCACCGATTTGCCATCCTGGAGCAGGCGCTCAACCAGATGCGCACCGATAAACCCCGCGCCGCCGGTGACGAGAATGTGCTTTCCACTTTTCATTTGAGGGCAGCAGTAACCGCTTCCGCAAGTTTTTGCCGGAATTGCGGGGTCTGGATTTTCTCCGCTTCGCGCGTATTTGAGAGATAGCCGCCTTCAACCAGCACCGCCGGGCGTTTTTGCCCCAGCAGCACGCCCATGAACCGCGCCCGCCGGATGCCGCGATCTTCCTCGCCGCTGCCGCGCAACAGCGCCGCGTGCAGGCGGACGGCGAGCTTCAGATTCTCCGCGTCAAAGGCATTGTTGGGAAAGCGGTTGGTCCACGCATCATTGAATCCGCGCGTGAGCGTGGAGGGCATGCCTGTCGGCGTCAGGCAATAGGTTTCGACGCCGTTCTGCTTTTTGTCCGGCGCGGCGGAATTGAAGTGCAAGCTGATGAACAAATCGGCGTGATGCGCTTCTGCAAAGGCGACGCGGTTGGACAAGGAAACATCCGAGTCATTGGTGCGGGTGAGAAAAACCGTCCAGCCGTTCGTGACCAGCAGCGATTTGATGCGCCGCGCCCAGTCGAGCGTGAATTCTTTTTCGAAGCGCCCATCCACCAGGCTGTGCGTGCCGACATTGACGCCGCCGTGACCGGGGTCGAGGACGAGCACACGGTTGGGGCTGAAGGCGAGCGGTTCGCCCAGCAGCAGCGGCTCCAGATTTTTTTGCAGGTCGAGGCCGTAAATGTAGACCTGGTCATCAATGATTTCCGGCGCAAAGCCCAGGTGCATCCCCAGCCCGCGCCAGGAAGTCTCGCGGCTGCCGATGACCAGAACCATCGTGCCTTTGGGCGAAGTGATGGCGTAGCTGGCAACCGGCGAACTGGAGATCTTGCGCGGCGCGGAAAGCTTGTTGTCTGCCGCCCAGCGGTTGAGCGAAGTCCACGCCAGGATGGGCGCGGGCTGGGAAATCTTTGAGGGTGGCACATTGGTTTGAACCGGCGGGATGGGCACAATCCTGACCGCTGGCTTCACGGACCGGGAGGTTTTAGGCGCGCCGGCCGCGGGAACCGCATTGGTCACGGACCATTCGCCGGGCAAAGGTTCAGCGTTGTCGGTGGGCACGGTGCTACAGCCGGTCAGAAGCATCAAGACGCCGCAAAAAAAGATTCCCGCAAATTTGAACACGCGCCAATTGTGCGGAACGCGAAAGCGGACTCAAGCGGATTCGGGCGCGGCTTGTTTGCCGGATGGAATTACGGCATGATTCGGCCCGTGAAAATTCTGGTCGCCATCACGGGAGCCAGCGGCGCGCTGTATGCGCAGCGGCTGCTGGATAATTTGAATCCGCAGGAACACGAGCTCCACGTCGTGATGAGCAACTATGCGCAGCAAGTCGTCGCGGAGGAATTGCCCGGCGGACTGCGCCTGCCCGCCGGCGTGAAACCGCACGCGCTCAAAAGCATGAACGCGCCGTTCGCCAGCGGCTCGAATCCGCCGGATGTCATGGTGGTCATCCCCTGCACGATGGGCACGATGGGCCGCATCGCCCACGGCTACAGCGAGGATGTCCTGCTCCGCGCCGCCGATGTGGTGCTGAAGGAAAAGAAGAAATTGATCCTTGTGCCGCGCGAAACGCCGCTGAGCCTCATCCATGTGAAGAACATGGAATTGCTGCTGCTGGCGGGAGCGACGCTGATTCCGGCCAACCCCAGTTTTTATTCCGGCGCGAAAACGATTGTCGAACTGGCGGATACCGTCGTCGCCCGCGTGCTCGACCATATCGGCGTCGAAAACAAACTGGCTCCGCGCTGGGTTGAGGAAAAAGAATGAAATGAAAAAGGCGGAACATTCAACGTTTAACATTCAACACTCAACGCCCAAGGACGGGGAAGCTGTGGTCATGGAATTCCATGAAGGTGAAAGCGCGGGCCGGAAATTTGATCTCGAAAACCGGCTGCTGGAATTTGCTTCGGCGGTGATTGATCTGTCCGAATCCTTGCCTCCTACCCGTTCCGGCAATCATGTCGCCGGACAGGTTTTGCGCTCCGGAACATCCCCTTATCCGAATCACGGCGAAGCCGAAGCGGCTGAATCCCGCGATGACTTCATTCATAAACTGAAAATCTGCCTCAAAGAATTGCGCGAAACCCGTTGCTGGGCGCGGCTGATAAAGCTCAAGGCCTGGGTAAAAGCCGACACCACGCTTTTGTTTATCCTGGGCGAAAGCGAAGAGCTGATCCGCATTTTTCATTCAAGCATCCAGACCGCAAAGCGCAATGCCCAAACGGAATCCAGCCAATCCCTAAACCCCGTCCGCTACCCCGCCAGCAAAGCTGTCTGACCCTTCGATGTTGAGCGTTGAATGTTAAATGTTGAATGTTTTCCCATATTAAAAATTATCTTTCGTTCGTGCGCTTCTCGCACACGGTATTTGCGCTGCCGTTCGCACTGGCGGCAATGCTGGTAGCGGCGCGAGACACCCGCGGCTGGCCGGGTTGGCGGGTTTTTGGACTGATTCTGGCAGCGATGGTCTGCGCGCGGACGTGCGCGATGGCGTTCAACCGGATTGTGGACCGCAAATTTGACGCGCTAAACCCGCGCACCCGAAACCGGCACCTGCCTGCCGGAGCGATTTCGCTGATCAGCGCCATTTCACTGTGCGCGCTCGCGGCGGCGGGATTGATCGCAGCCAGCTGGCTGTTGAATCCGCTTTGCTTCTATCTTTCGCCGGTGGCGCTGGTGATGGTCTGTTTTTATTCACTGACAAAACGGTTCACGGATTACACTCACGTTTTCCTCGGCATCGCGCTCGCGCTCGCGCCCATCGGCGCGTGGCTGGCGGTGAAGGGAGCGAATGTTTCGCCGCTCGAAATCGTCCAGATGGTTGTGCTGGCGGCGAGCGTGGTTTTGTGGCTCGTCGGCTTTGACATCATCTACGCGCTGCAAGATTACGAGTTCGACCGGTCCCACGGTCTACGCTCGCTGGTCGTGGCCTGGGGGCCGAAAAACGCGCTGGCCGCCGCCTTTCTCGCGCACATGTTCATGTGCGGCGGGCTGTTCGGCTTCGGATTGCTGTGCCGGTTCCGCATCGCGTATGTCATCGGCTGGCTGGTCATCGTCGCCTGCCTGGTGATGGAACATTGGATTGCGCGACGCCGCAGCTTGAACTGGATCAACACCGCGTTCTTCCGGTTGAATGCGCTCGTGGGCGTGGTGTTTCTAATCATGGTGGCGGCGGAAGTCATTTTGCAGGGCGGCTTCAAGCTGCGGTGACTCCGCGCCAAGACGCAAGGCTGCCGACGGGAACAACGGAACGGAACGACACAAGTTCGGGCTTTTCATTTGATGCGGGTGAAGTAGATTTTCCGTCATCCCTTTGAAACCCAATATGAAATTCGGCATCAACACTTTTCTTTTCACCTCACCTTTCACCAATCGCAGCACGCAGCTGTTCCGGCAGTTCAAGAAGTGGGGGTTCGACGGCGTGGAAATCGCGGTGGAAAACCCGGCGGACATCGATCCGGTTTACGTGAAAGCCCAGTTGGACAAGCATGGGCTGGTTTGCACTTCGGTCTGCGCGTGTTTTCCGCCCAGCCGCGATTTGCGCGGCACGGCGGCGCAACAACGGGCGGCGGTCGTTTACATGAAGCAACTGGTGGACATGGCGGATCTGCTCGGCACCAACATCGTCATGGGCCCGCTGTATTCAGCGACGGGCCGCGCCGATGCCGTGCCGCTTCCGGAATATCGCGGCCAATGGCGCACCGTCCGCAATCACCTCAAGACGATTTGCGCCTACGCTCAAGCCAACGGCAAAGTGATCTGCATGGAGCCGCTGAATCGCTTCGAGACGGATTTTCTGAACACGGTGGAACAGGGTTTGCAGATGATCCGCGAAGTGAAAAGCCCCGCCTTGAAACTGCTGCTGGACACGTTCCACATGAACATCGAGGAAAAAAATCCGGCAAATTCCATTCGCCGGGCGGGCCGGCACGTCGGCCATATCCACGCGAGCGCCAGCGATCGCGGGACGCCGGGCAACGACAATGTGGATTGGAAAGGCGCGGCCAAGGCGCTCAAAGACATCGGCTACCAGGGCGCGGTGGTGATTGAATCCTTTACCACCGATGTGAAGGTGATTGCCCGCGCCGCCGCCATCTGGCGCAAGATTGAACCGCGCCGGGACGACATCGCCATCAAGGGACTGGCGTTCCTGAAAAAGACTTTGAAATAATTCATTCCGCCAATCAAGCCGTGAGAAAACTTTTCATATTGTTATTGCTGGCCGCAATCATCCCGGCCGTCAGTCACGCGGAAGACAAGCGGATCGTGATGATTGCCGGCAAACCCAGCCACGGCCCCGGCCAACACGAACACCGCGCGGGATTGCTGTTATTCCAAAAATGCCTCCAGAATGTTCCCGGCATCAAGGTGGAAGTTTACACCAACGACTGGCCGGCAGATTCCAGCGTGCTGAATGGCGCGGCGGCGGTGGTGATTTACAGTGATGGCGGCGGCGGACATCCGGCCTTGCAAGCGGATCATCTGCAGCAATTGGAAGCCCTGACGAAACGGGGAACCGGACTGGTTTGCCTCCATTACGCCGTCGAACCCACTACGAACAAAGGCCAGAAGGAATTCCTCGACTGGATCGGCGGGTGCTTTGAAATCAATCATTCGGTGAACCCGGTCTGGAAGGCGGAATTCAAAACGATTCCCGATCATCCTGTCACGCGCGGGCTGAAATCGTTCAGCATGAAAGACGAATGGTATTTCTATATGCGGTTCCGCGACGGCATGACCGGCGTGAAAACGATTCTCAACGCCGTTCCGCCCGCTTCCACCATGGACCGCTATGACGGACCGCATGAAGGAAATCCCGCCGTGCGCGAGGCGGTCGCTAAAGGCGAGCCGCAAACCGTGGCATGGACGAGCGAACGCCCGGACAGCGGCCGCGGCTTCGGCTTCACCGGCGGCCATTTTCATCGCAACTGGGGCGATGATAATTTCCGCAAGGTCGTTCTGAACGGAATCCTTTGGGTGGCCAAAGTGGAAGTGCCGCCGGATGGGGTGCAATCCACCGTCACGGCCCAGGATTTGGAACAGAACCTCGACACCAAACCAGGACGCAAACCGCAACCCAAGCCTACTCCCGCTCCAGCGGCCAAGTGACCGGAAAATTGTTTTAACCAAGCTATTCATCGTAGCGTCAAACATTAAAACCAAACACTAACAAAACAAAAACATGACCACACCCCTCATCATGCCACGCCGGAACTTCATCAAAAATGTCGCCGTTGCCGGCGCGGCGATTTCAGCGCTGCCGCTGTTCAACATCCGCGCGCAAGGCGCCAGCAGAAAATTCAAAATCGGACTGATCGGCTGCGGCGGACGCGGCACCGGCGCGACCGGCAACATCATCGCAGCCGCCAAGACGCTTGGATATGAAATCGAAGTCGTGGCCGTCGCCGATTTTTTCCAGGAAAAAGCCGACAAGCTTGCCCAAAAACATCCCGGCTGCCGCGCCTTCGGCGGGCCGGACGCCTACCATAAAGTGCTGGAACAACCGATTGAACTCGTGCTGATGGCGACACCGCCGGCTTTCCGTCCGTTGCACCTCGAAGCCTCCATTGCCGCCGGCAAACATTGCTTCATCGAAAAACCCGTCGCCGTTGACCCGGTTGGAGCGCGCAAAGTCATCGCGATCGGTGAAGTGGCCAAGAATAAAGGCCTCTGCATCGTCGCCGGTACGCAACGCCGCCACATGAGCACCTATCTGCGCAATCAATTTGCCATCTCGCAAGGTGCCATCGGCAAAATCACCGGCGGCACCATCAGCTGGTGCCAGAGCAAGCTGTGGTTCAAAGAGCGCAACCCCGGCGAGAGCGATGCCAGCTATCTCGTCCGCAACTGGACCAGCTTTGTCGAAATGTCCGGCGACCATATCGTCGAACAACACCTCCACCAGCTGGACGTGACCAATTGGTTCATCGGCCGCCCGCCGGTTTCAGCCATCGGTTTCGGCGGACGCGCCCGCCGGCAGACCGGCAATCAATTCGATTTCTTCAGCGTGGATTTCAATTATGGCGAGGACTGCCACATCCACAGCATGTGCCGGCAGATCAAAAGCTGCTATGACAACGTCGGCGAATTTTACATCGGCACCGAAGGCACGACCTATGGCGCCGGCAAGATGCAATCCGCCAAGCTCGCCAGCCTCAAAATCCCGGATTTCACCACCCACGCCGACGGCCAGGTACAGGAACACGTGGATTTGCTGGCGGCCATTGCCAAAGGCACCCCGCTGAATGGCGCGAAGGATGTCGCCGAAGCGACCTTGACCGGCATCATGGGCCGGATTTCCGCCTACACCGGCCAGCTCGTCCGCTGGACCGACCTGACCACGAACACCGAATCGCCGTGGTATAACCTCGCGCTCACACCCGCCCCGGCGGATTTTGAAGGCGGAACCGTGATCGCGCCGAAGGACGGCGTCTGTCCGATTCCCGGCGAAGCCTGAGCAATTGAAATCCGCTTGCGCCACGGGATTTGAAAAGTCCCGTGGCGTTTTGATTGGAATTGGAAGAGGCAAGCGCTTCGCAAACAGTGAATTGCAGTAACAGCCAATTCACTAACGAGCAGAGCCCGTTTTTGTAACCTCGACGGCGAAGACATAATCAGGCCCAAACATGTTGGAACGGAAAATAACAAATTTCTGGTCGGGTGTGAAACTCGGGTTGGGCTCAAGCCGATAGTTATGCTTGGACATATTGACCAGCTTCTCCGACTCAAGATAGCCCCCTCTGATCAAATTGGTGCCGAGGGTTTGCCGGTCGCGGACCAGCTTGGGACGGAAAAGAAAAATCCAGGGCGAGTGGCCGTCACCGTCACCGCAAAACAGTTTGCCATCGGGTGAGGAATTATCGTGGATGGATGACTGGTCAGGATTGTATTGCAGCCAGACACGCTCCTGCGTGTCCACATTATAACTGGCAATGAACGACACATGACCGCCACTGGGGAAATGGAGCTGGTAATAAAGCGTCCGGCCATCGGCACCCCACCATTCATGACCGGCGATTTCCATTTCCATCTGGCGCCGGTGGATCAACTGATTCTGCGTCCCATCGGTGCGAATGGTCCAAATCCGATCAACCTTTTCCCACGACCCTTCGTGGCAATACAGCAGGAGGGCCGGATCGGCGGGTGAAAATTGCAGATGATTCAACCAGTCGGGGCTGTGTTCCAGCAAGGTCGTAAGTTTTTCCGTTTTCAGATCAATGGTAAACATGGTCATCGGCAGTTTTGCCGTGAGCCGTCGGGCCATAAGTTCGCCTTTGTTCGCCGGTTCGCCAAGGTTGGTGGGCGAAAGGCGCGACGGAGTTTGCTGGGGGGTGCCATCGTAAGCGCCGCCAGCATTGGCATCACCTTCAATGAAGGTGCCGGCGCCCAGCGTTTCGTCGGCGTTGATGGTGACAACTGTGGCGCGCCGCGGAAGGTCGGCAATTTTTTTTGATTCACCGGTGTCGAGATTGACGCACCACAGCGTGGAAAAATAACGATCACTGGCGGTCTTGGTGTAATATAAATTCGGCGTCCGATGGCCGACGCTGATGGTTTTGTTTGAACCTTTCACAACCGGCTTCGTCTCCAGGGTTGAAAGATTCAGGACCGAAATCCCGCCCGGCGTCGTGTAAGCCATTTTTTTGCCATCGGGGGTGTAGGCGTTGTAGTTGAAATAAAAACTTTCAGAGCCA
Organism: uncultured Verrucomicrobia subdivision 3 bacterium; assembly: GCA_903922735.1. Classification (GTDB taxonomy): domain Bacteria; phylum Verrucomicrobiota; class Verrucomicrobiia; order Limisphaerales; family UBA11358; genus UBA11358. The sequence continues at coordinate 177,180 of CAIXUZ010000060.1, read as the reverse complement.
GGCTCACGCGTGAGGCGGATAATGCGGTGGCCAGTAGCGGGATCAACCCATGAGGTGGGCGGCTCCGCAACCGCGACTTCAGCCGCAAACAAGCCAGCCTTGCCACTTCCAAGCAAAAGTGCCGCGCAAAACATCACCGCACCCTGGAAAAACAAGGTTTTATGCAGCTTCATGTAAAAAACAGCGATTATCAGAAACTCAAAATTTTGTCTTAATGCCGCAGGCGCGGGCCAGACACCAGCCGGCGAGTGCTTCGTAAATCGCAAATAATCCGGCGACCACGAAAACCAATCCCAGCCAGAGTTTGTAATCCACCAAGACTATTCCGGCGATGAGACAGAGCGTACCGATGACGCCGCGGGCGATGCGACCCTGCCGTTTGATGTTAGGCTGGAAGAAATTGCTCACGACGGAAATCTAACACAGCCAATTTGCGTGGCAAGCCGCACAAAGTTGCGGCAGATTACCGACGTGGATTTGATGAATCAGAGTTTTCTCTGGGCCTCGCTGATCTGGGGCGCAGTCGGCAGCGGTTATCTGCTTTACGGCTGGCGCCAGCGGGCAGCCATCCCGTTCGCTGGCGGCGCAGCCATCACCGCCTGTTCCTTTTTTCTGCCAGCATTGCCCATGACGTTTGCCAGCCTAGTGGCGATGTGGCTTGTCTATTGGCTGCTAAAGCAAGGGTATTAAAAATACCGGAAGCCTTGCAGCCTCCGGTTTTGAAAAAGAACGGTTTGTTTAAAAAGACCAGTTCACGATCGGAAAACCGGTGGCCAGCTTGTCCGGGAATTCCTTGAACCAAGGATTATTGCGCGCAATGTTCACGATGCCGATCTGCACGCCGCGCAGATTTTTCGCATAGTTGATCAAGCCATACTGCAGGCCGGTAAAATCTTCCGCGATATTCACCCAGCCATCCTGCACACCCACAAACGTGCCGGACGAGACATTGACATAGCCCATCTGCACGCCGCTAAAATACCGGGAGCTGATGTTGACCAGTCCATAGGAAAAACCGGTATAGCCCTCGGCGTAGTTCACTAGGCCGAGAGAGAAACCAATGCTATCGCCCGTGCTGCCGTTGACGAAACCAAGTGCAAATGCGTGTTGCGGATTTTCACCCCAGATGCTCAAGCAGATGCCGTCGATTTGAGTCGTTTTGCTGTGAATGGCGATATCCGGGGTGAGCGAAGCCTGAAAGAACGGCTCAGCAGCCGGCAAGCTATAAACGCCAACAGCAACCGCGGAAAGAATGATGAGTTTTTTCATAGTTGATTTTATTCGTTTGAAAACTATCACCTCCCTCCCATTTAAACAATGGGGATAACACCTCATATCAACCCATCTACCCAGGAAACCGCCATAGCCCAAATGGACGGTTGACGCCGCGCCGGCGCCCCCTAAACTCTGCCTCCCGATCGGTTGGCGGCAACATCCCATTCCCCGTCGACCGCCCGGGTTCGGAGAAAGACTTTTTCCATGTTAATTATTCGCGATCTAAAAATGACTTTTGGCGGACGGACGCTCTTCGAGAACGCTTCGTTCCAGGTGAACTACGGCGAACGAGTCGCGCTCGTCGGGCCCAACGGCGCAGGCAAAACCACGCTCTTCTCGCTCATCCTCAAGGAGCGCGAGCCCGATACCGGCACCATCGAACGCGACGAATGGACGATGGTCGGCCACCTGCCTCAGGAAGGCGAAGCGCTCGGCGATGAAACCGTGCTGGATGTCGCCACCGGTCGCGTGGAGGAATTGCCGCAGATCGAAAAACGTCTCCACGAACTTGAAAAAGCCGGCGATGTTTCCAGCCCGGAATATCTGGAGCTGCACGCCAAACACGACAAGCTCAACGACCCCGAAGTCGAGACGAAGGCCAAGAAGATGTTGCGCGGCCTCGGCTACAAGGAAGCCGACATCAGCCGGCCGGCAAAAGAAATGAGCGGCGGCTGGATCATGCGCGCGCGGCTGGCGCGGCTGCTCGTCATAGAGCCGGATCTTCTCCTGCTCGACGAGCCGACGACCCATCTCGATGTGCTCTCGCTGCTCTGGCTGCAAAACTATCTGAAGAATTATTCCGGCGCCGTGCTGCTCATCTCCCACGATCGCGTGTTCATGGACGAGATTGTGACGCAGGTTCACGAAATCTCCGAACGCAAGCTCATCGCCTACACCGGCAACTACACCGACTTTCTCCGCCAGCGCGAGGAGCGCTACGAGCAGCAGCTCGCCGCCTACAAAAACCAGCAGAAGGAAATCGCCGACTTGCAGGCGTTTGCCGACCGGTTCCGCTCGATTCCCTCGAAAGCCTCGCAGGCGCAGAGCAAACTCAAGCAGATTGAGCGCCTCGAACTTATTGAGAAACCGCTCGCGCCGCGCAAGCCGTTCCGTTTTCACATCCCGCCGCCGCCGCGCGGCGGACAGCGCGCGATTTCACTTGAGGGTGTTCACATGGCCTACGGCACGCACAAAGTATATTCCGGCCTCGACCTCACCATTGAACGCGGCGAGCGCACCGTGCTCGTCGGCCCAAACGGCGCGGGCAAATCCACTTTGTTAAAAATTCTGGCGGGCGTCGTGGAAATTCAGAAAGGCAAACGCGACCTCGGGCACAATGCAAAAATCGGCTACTTCAGCCAGCATCGCGGAGCGACGCTCGACCCGGATAAATCTGTGATTGAGGAAGTACTCGCTTGCGCGCCCGAGATGCGGGAGGACGATGTGCGCGGCATTCTCGGCTCATTTCTGTTCCGCAAAGACGACATCTACAAAAAGACCGCGGTTTTGAGCGGCGGTGAAAAGAGCCGGCTGAACCTGATCAAGTTCCTGGTGGATCCGCCGAATCTTTTGCTTATGGACGAACCGACGACGCACCTCGACATTCACACCGTTGAATCGCTCACGCTGGCGTTGGAGAAATATGAGGGCACGCTGGTGTTCATTTCGCACGATGTGCATTTCATCCGCCATCTCGCGACGAAAGTGCTGCACGTCAATGCCGGCCAGATCACACCTTACACCGGCGGGTACGATTATTTCCTGGAAAAAACCAACCTGATCAACAACGAACGCGCGGCGCTCACGGCGGAATAAATTCGAAGCCGGACTCCTAGTCGCTGGCTTTGTACGTGGCTCTGGCGGCCGGCCACAAGCAACGCCATTTAACCTTTGCCGCCACGAGTTGTTTAAACCGCCAAGACCAAGGGGGAGATTGGAGGCCAGAGGTCAGAGGCCGGAGGGCAGTTGGCAGTTAGTGCAGAACATCGGTACTCCTTACCATTTCTTTACTAGGGCCAAGGTAATGGTTGTAAGCGGCTAATCGTAGTAATGAATAAGATACGATAAAAACACTTGCTAAATCAATCGCGATTGGAGTATTGTAGCAACGTCTAAACTACGACAATATTTTATGAACGAAACAACTGATTTGGTTCCCTCGTCTGCGGTGGAAAAATCTCTTTCGCCCGTCGCCAGCGACACTCCCATCGTCCCTTCGTTGGATCTTCCCGCTTTGGACTTCACTCCGGCCCGGGGCGAATCCGATCGGGCCTTTGAAGCCTTCCGCGCCTACCTGGAACTCGGCCCCCGCCGCCGCTTGGCGGCTGCCGGTCGCAAAGTCGGCGTCACCCTTCGCACCATCCAGCGCTGGGCCAGTGATTTTGATTGGCGCGGCCGCATCAAAGCCCACACCGCCCGTACCGCAGAACAATTCGTCCAGGTTGAAACCGCCGTCCAGCGCGAGGTCCTTCTGGATGCCGCCGCCCGCGCCCAGGCCTTTCGCGACCGCCAATACGCCCTGGCCGAGTCCATCCTCGACGTCGCCGAGCGCTGCCTCGAACGGGTTGAGGAAGATGACTTGGAATCCATCCGCTTTGCCGACGCCTGCAAGGCTCTGGACTTCGCTTCGCGCCTCGCCCGGGACGCCCGGGAAACCCCCGCCACTGACGCACCGGATCAAGGCCTGCGCGACCAGCTCGCTGCCCTCCTCGATCAGGTCTGCGCTGAAAACGTCAAACCGTCCTGAACATGGAAGCAAAACACATCCTCCTCAATCTTGTTTCGTTTCACTACCGGTGTTTCGGTTTATATTCCGGGCCAACCGCCAACCGCCAACTGCCAACCGCCTACTGCTATTCTCTATCCTCGTTCCACCTCCGCCGTACCCGCGCACACGCCCAAAACCGTATGACAAAAACGCCAAAATGCGACAGAACGCGACAAAACGCGACATCGCCCATCCCGCACCCTCTGCGACTGCTCGGCTTCTAACCATGACCCCATCCCGCGACTTCCGTTTTTTATGTTTTCGGTGCGGTTTAGTGCGGTCTGATGCCTTGCCGGCGCGCCGGATTCGTGGTCACCCCGGTCTCGAGTATTAGCGCCTCGTAAACGGATGGCGGGATATTTTAGCGTTTTGTTTTTTGGCCTAAACAAGTTTTGTGCAGCAAAAGCTAATTTTGGTGAATCGCCGGTAAAAAACGTCTGTTAATAATAAGTCAGTCTTTGAGCTTCAACAGTGAGGGGACTGAAGATAAGATTCTTGAACGGAAGATTCTTGAGCCGGAACACGATTGCAATGACAACGTCCGAAAATACCTATTTGGTGCTGCTGCTGCTGGCCGTGGCGGCGGTGGGCTTTGCCGCCGCGCCGCTGGCCATGGCGTGGGCGTGGGCCCGATTTTTTTCGCCGCAAAAACCGGGTAAAGACAAGAACGCGATTTACGAATGCGGTCTTGAAGGCAAGGGCGATGCGTGGATTCATTTCCGCTCCGAATATTACCTTTACGGCATCATTTTTCTGGTGTTCGACGTGGAAACGATTTTTCTCCTGCCCTTTGCCGTGGCGTTCACCGGCCTGTCCGCCGGCGCGTTTGTGGCGATGATCGTATTCTTGCTGCTGCTGGTCGAAGGACTGGTCTGGGCGTGGCGCAAGGGGATTTTAACTTGGAAATGATATTTTCCCATGATTGAAGCCGGCCTAAAGAATGAATTGCAGAAGCAGGGCGTCTATGTGACGTCCCTGCAGGAGCTGTATAATTGGGGTCGCGCGAATTCCGTGTGGCCGCTGACATTTGGCCTCGCCTGCTGCGCCATCGAGATGATGGCGGCTTCCATGGCTCGGTTTGACCTCGCCCGGTTCGGTGCGGAAGTGTTTCGCCCGTCTCCCCGGCAGGCGGATTTGATGATTGTCGCCGGCACGGTCACGAAGAAAATGGCGCCGCTCGTCGTGCGCCTTTACAACCAAATGCCGGAGCCGAAATACGTCATTGCCATGGGCGCGTGCGCGATTTCCGGCGGGCCGTTCAAGCAGGGCTACAATGTCCTGAAAGGCGTGGACCGCTATATCCCGGTGGATGTGGCCATTCCCGGCTGTCCGCCGCGGCCCGAAGCCCTGCTGCATGCGATCATGACGTTGCAGGAGAAGATTTTGAACCAGAAGCTTACCGGACCGGATCGTCCGCGTCATTTGAATGCCGAAATCGAAGGCGCCTACCCGGTGCCGGTCTATGGCAAACACGATCTGGAACCGCCGAACAACCCCGCCCTCTGGCAGCCGCCGGCGATCAAGCGTTAAACCGTGGAAACTCTCGAACAAATCAAGGCGCGCATAGAAAAATCGGTGCCGCCGGTCAAGTTGGACATTCTCCCGAACGAATGTCCGTTGGGCGAGCGCGCACTGCTGGTGGAAGCCGGCCGCGCGTTTGACGTGGCAAAGTTTCTCCGCGACGACGCGCAGTTAAAGCTGGATTACTGCTCCAATGTCACTGGCGTTGACTGGCCGGAGGCGAAGATTAAAACCAAGGTCAAAAAGAAGATGCTCGTTGAGGGCGTGGAAAAAGAAGTCGAGGAAACCATCGAGACGCTGCGCTCTGGTCATCTCGAAGTCGTTTATCATCTTTACTCGATGGAGCTGAAACACGGCCCGGTGGTTCTGAAGCTCCGCACGGAAAATCGCGCCGACAAGACGCATTTGCCCTCGCTCACGCCGCTCTGGCGCGGTGCCGAATTCCAGGAGCGCGAGATTTTTGATTTATACGGCGTTATTTTCGACGGCCATCCCGATCTCCGCCGCATTTTGATGTGGGACGAGTTTGAAGGTTTTCCGATGCGGAAAGATTACGTCGCCCCGGATGATTTTGAATATGAGCCGACCCCGCACGACGAAGTTTTGACGGAGGCCAAAAAACATTATCCCGCCGAGCCCCGGCCTGAAGTGAAAGCGGAGGTGAAAGCGTGAATACCTTTGCCGCCCTGCCGCCGAAGAGTTACGAGGTCGTTCCGAAAGTGGATGAGAGCGGTTCTCCCATCGGCGAGCTGCTGGAAATTTCGATGGGGCCGCATCACCCGTCCACGCATGGCGTGTTCCGCATGGATGTGGTGCTCGATGGCGAAACTGTGGTTAAGTTGAAGCCGGTGTTCGGCTACCTGCACCGCAACCACGAGAAAATCGGCGAGAATATTTCCTATCTCTCCTCGATGCCCTACACGGACCGGCTGGATTATCTGTGCTCGATGACGAACAACTGGGCCTACGCGCTCACTGTCGAGAAGCTGGCCGGCCTTGCGGTTCCGGAGCGCGCCGAATACATCCGCGTCATCATGGCGGAGCTCACGCGGCTCCAGAATCACACCTGTCTCATCGGCTTTTTCGTGCAGGACATGGGCGCGCTCGGCACGCCGATGATGTATGCCTTCCGCGAACGTGAAAAAATTCTCGACCTCTTTGAGTCCGTCAGCGGCGCGCGTATGATGTGCAATTACATGCGCTTCGGTGGCGTTCGCGTGGACGTGTCGGATGAATGGCTGGCGCAGGCGAAGAAAGTGGTCGGCGACTACGGCAAATTTCTCGATGAATTTGAGACGTTCCTGACCGAGAATGAAATTCTCCTCGCCCGCACGCAATTTGTCGGTGTGATGCCGAAGGCTTTGGCGATCAGCGCGTCCATCACCGGCCCGATGCTCCGCGCCGCCGGCGTGAACTACGACCTGCGTAAAGTGGACAAATACGGCATTTACAGCCGCTTCGATTTCAAGGTGCCGGTCGGCGAACACGGCGATATTTACGATCGCTACATGGTGCGCGTCCTGGAAATGCGCGAGAGCATCAAGATTTTGACCCGGGCGTTGGCGGAGATTCCCGCCGGCCCCGTCATGGATCCGAAGGCCAAGCTGCGCGGCTTCCGTCCCAAAGCCGGCGAAGTCTACGGTCGCGTGGAAGGCCCGAAGGGCGAACTCGGCTTTTACCTCATCAGCGACGGTTCGCCGAATCCGTATCGCTACCGTGTGCGCCCGCCGAGCTTCATCAATCTGACGATTTTGGAGGACATGTGTCTTGGTCATAAAATTTCCGACGCCGTGGTGATCCTCGGCAGCGTGGACATCGTTTTGGGCGAGGTGGACCGATGAAAACCGATTTGATGGAGCAACCATGTTAGGCGAGCAAATCATCAAAGGCATGGCGGTTACCGCCAAAAATTTCTTCGGGAGCTACGTCTCGAAGGAAAGGCTCACCACTGTGCAATATCCCGAGGAACGTCTGGTGCCGAAGGAAAACACCCGACAGTTCCCGTTCCTCGTCTATGATGGTGATGACGCCGAAAAGGGATTGCGTTGCGTCGCCTGTCAGATTTGCGAGAAGGAATGCCCGCCGCAGTGCATTTACATCGTCAAGAGCAAGGACAAGAAGCCGGATTACAAGGGCCAGCCGCAGCTCTATCCGCTCACGTTTGACATTGATATTTCCGTCTGCATGAGCTGTTCCATCTGCGTGGAAGTCTGCCCGTTTGAATCCATCAAGATGGACACCGAATTTGAGTTGAGCACGGATGACCGCTTCGGAGCCTTGCTGTTGCACAAGCAGGACTTGGCCAAGCCCAACTCGCACTATCACCGGGTTCATGCGCAGGACGCAAAGGATTCCGATGCTGTGATTGCCGGGGAAAAAGCCAAGGCCGAGGCCAAGGCCAAAGCGGCTGCGGAAAAAGCCAAGGCGGAAGCTGAGGCCAAAGCGAAAGCCGCCGCTGCCGCTGCCGCCGCTCCGGCCCCGACAACGCTGCCGCCGGCTGCCGCGTAAATCGAATTTGAAAATCTGAAAGAAAATGTTCGAAAAAATCGATCAAATTTTTGTGACGCTGAAGCACCTGGTGTTGGGCTACGTTCCTGAAGCCCTGCAGCCGCTGGTGTCCGCGGTGCTTTCCGTCACGCTGATTCTGGCGGTTTTTCCGGGCATCTTCGCCATCGTCACGATTTTTGAGCGCAAGGGCATCGGCCGCATCCAGAACCGCTACGGCCCCAACCGTGTAGGTATTCCGTTTACCAAAATCCGTCTCTGCGGCTTCGGCCAGTTCATTCCCGACGGCATCAAATCGTTGACCAAGGAAGATATCGTGCCGCGCGCGGCGGACAAGGTGGTTCATTTTCTCGCGCCCATCGTGATGCTCATTCCCGTGCTGCTCGCCTACGCCGTGCTGCCGTTCGGGCGCAACATGACCGTGGCTGATTTCGACGCCGGCTTGCTGTTCTTTTTTGCCGTCGGCGGCGCGGTGGAGATTTCCGTGTTCATGGCCGGCTGGTCGAGCCGCAATAAATATTCGCTGCTCGGCGCGATGCGCGCGATTGCGCAGATGGTCAGTTACGAAATCCCGCTCATCCTATCCGCCGTGACCGTGGTGATGATTGTCGGCTCGCTCAAGCTGGTGGATATCGTCGCCGCGCAAAATCATTACTCCTTCGGCATCGCGCACTGGTATGTGTTCACGCCGTGGGGCTTGGTCGGTTGCATCCTGTTTTTCATCGCGTCGCTCGCCGAATCCAATCGCTCCCCGTTCGATTTGCCGGAAGCGGAATCCGAGATCATCGCGGGCTATTTCACCGAATATTCCGGCTTCAAATTTGCCCTGTTTTTCCTCGGTGAATACCTGGGCATGTTCGCCATCATCGGCCTCGGCATCACGCTCTTCCTCGGCGGCTGGACTTCGCCGGTCTCCTTCCTGACCTGGATTCCGTCCTACGTCTGGTTCGTGACCAAGATGATCGCCATCGTTTTTGTCTTCATCTGGATTCGCGCCACGCTGCCGCGCTTGCGCATGGATCAGCTGATGAATCTCGCCTGGAAACTCATGCTGCCCCTCGCGCTTATCAACATCGTGGTCGCCGGCATCTGGCATTTCATGGGTTCTGACTGGCAGCGCTGGCTGGTCTGCGCCGCCATCATTTTTGGCGCGTATATCGTGCTCGGTCGCGGCCTGATGCAGCATCAAAAACTCGGCAAACGCACTTATCGCTACGCTGAATAAATCATGTCATTGCCTTTCCTCATCATTGCTTTTGTGACGCTGTTCGCCGCGGCGGCGGCCATGAGCCTGCGTAACCTCGTTCACTGTTCGCTGGCGTTCGTGGTGTCATTCGCCGGTCTGGCGGCGATGTATCTGCTGCTCGACGCGCAGTTCGTCGGCTTCGCACAAATCCTCGTTTATGTCGGCGCCATTGCGATTCTCATCGTGTTTGCGATCTTGCTTACGCGCAGCGGCGATACGCCGAACGAAGCCGTGCTGGCGCCGGGCTGGTTTTATGGCATCGCCGTTTCCGCCGCCGTTTTCACCCTGCTCGGCTGGGCGGTGCTCAGCAGTTCTGCGTTGCCGAAAACCGTTTCTGCCGCGCCCCAAACCACCGTCAAGAATATCGGCGAGGCGCTGATGAATAAATACGTTTTGCCGCTCGAAATCATCGGCCTGCTGCTCACGGCGGCGATGATCGGCGCGGTCATCATCGCTTTGAAAGAACCGTCCAAAACGGACCACTCCGGGAGGAAGACATGACCCCGCTGCAAATTTGCCTGCTCGTTTCCGCGCTGCTCTTCGCCATCGGTTTTGCCGGTGCCGTCACGCGCCGTCACGCCATTCTCGCGCTCGTCGGCATCGAGCTGATGCTGAATGCCGCGAACCTGAATTTTATCGCCTTCTGGCGCTACGGCGCGCATCCCGAGGCGCTGACCGGCGTGATGTTTGTGATTTTTTCCATCGCCATTGCGGCGGCGGAAGCGGCGGTGGGCCTCGCGCTCGTCATCGCCATTTACCGGCATTACAAAACCTCCAACCTGGATGAAGTGAAGGATTTGAAAGGATGATCTGGATCGTCAAAAATCTCTGGCTGATTCCCGCGCTGCCGTTGGTTGCGGCGGGCATCATCTCCGTCAATAAGCAGCCGAAACGCAAGCTGGCGGCGTCGCTGGCCATTGGCTCCATGGCCGTCGGCTTCCTGCTCTCGCTCTGCGCGTTTGCCGCCACGCTCGGTCATCATGGCGCGGGCCATGAAGCCTTCCGCGAAGTCTTCAGCTTTAACTGGCTTCAATTTGGTGGTGCTGATAATTGGCTCCAGCTTGGTTGGGTGCTTGATCCGCTCACGGCCATCATGCTCATGATGGTGACGTTCGTGGGTATGTTGATTTTCATCTTCAGCGTCGGCTACATGGCGCATGATGTGAACTTCATGCGGTTCTTCTGTTTCCTTGCGCTGTTCGCCTCCGGGATGCTCGGCGTGGTCATCGCCAACAATCTCCTGCTGCTGTTCATCTCGTGGGAAATCGTCGGTCTGACCAGCTATTTGCTCATCGGTTTCTGGTATCATAAGCCCAGCGCGGCGGCGGCAGCGAAGAAAGCCTTCATCACCACGCGCATTGGCGACCTCGGCCTGCTTATCGGTATGGTCTGGCTCTATGCCGAGACCGGCACGCTGAATTTTTACGACGGCGGCAAGGGCTGCCTCGAATCCGGCGCGTTGGCCCAGATGCTCACGCATACGACGATCTGGGGCATGGCGGTTTCCACGGCCATTGGCCTGTTGATTTTCCTCGGTGCGGTTGGTAAATCCGGCCAGCTGCCGCTGCACGTCTGGTTGCCGGACGCGATGGAAGGCCCGACGCCCGTCTCCGCTTTGATCCACGCGGCCACGATGGTAGCCGCCGGTGTGTTCCTCGTTGCCCGCGTTTATCCGCTGATGTCTGCTAACTTAATCTATGGTGAACATACCGGGGCACATGTGTTTTTCAATAATCAAACGATTGCGCTTCAAGTCGTCACTTGGATTGGCGCGCTGACCGCGATTTTCGCTGCGAGCATCGCGGTGGCCCAGAACGACATCAAGCGCATCCTCGCTTACTCCACCGTGTCGCAGCTCGGCTACATGATGATGGGGCTCGGCGTCGGCGGCGTGGCGGTGGGCATGTTCCACTTGATTACCCACGCATTCTTCAAAGCGTTGTTGTTCCTCGGTTCCGCGTCCGTGATTCATGGCTGCCATGAGGAACAGGACATCCGCAAGATGGGCGGCATCAAAAAATACATGCCCATCACCTTTGCCGTTTATGCCGTCGGCATGCTGGCGCTCGCGGGTTTTCCGCTGTTCTTTTCTGGTTTCTGGAGCAAGGACGAAATCCTGCATGCCGCGCATGGCTGGTCGGTGTCGCAGATTCCATTTTATCTTGGCTGCGCCGGTGCGCTGTTCACGGCGTTTTACATGACCCGTCAGGTGGCGATGGTTTTCTTCGGCAGTTATCGTGGTCATCAGGAAGAATCATCTCAGGGTCACTCCGCGCACTCTCATTCTTCCTCCCCTGGCCACGACCCTCACGAAAGCCCCGCTGTCATGACCGTCCCTCTCGTCATCCTCGCGGGGTTCGCCATTTTATTGGGCGTCATCGGCACCCCCGCCTGGCCGTGGTTTGAAACGTATCTCAACGGCCATCATGTTGAATTTAACCTGGGCAAGCTCACCGAAAGCGGCACGCTGATCTTGATGGTTTCTTCCTCGCTGATCGTGTTCACCGGCCTTGGCCTCGGCGTCTGGCTTTACGGCAAACGCCAGCGCCACACGGCTGATGAGCCGGACGTTCTGGAGGCGTTTCAACCGGTCATCTTCAAGGTACTGCAAAACAAGTATTACATTGATGAGCTCTACGAGGTCACGGTCATCCGCTTCAACGCCTTTGCGGCATGGTTTTGTGATTTCGCGGATAAATGGATATTCGGCGGCGCGGTGCTGGTCGTCAGTTATCTCACGCTTGGCTTTGCTTGGCTCTATCGTCTGACGGATGAATATTTCGTGAACCTCGGCTTTGATGCTGGGTGCGATTCCATCCGCGGCGGCGGCGGCTTCCTATCCAAACTGCACGCCGGACGCGTGCAAACCTACCTCCGCATCATCGGCGTCGCGCTGGTGATGTTGATCCTGTTCCTAATCTGGGGGCGCAAAGCATGAACCACTGGCTGACCATTCTCACTCTCGTCCCGTTCCTCGGCGGCCTCGTAGTCGCCGGTCTTGGCTCGGAACGCAAAAATTTTGTTCGCAACCTCGCGCTGACCTCCAGCCTTTTGTCGCTGGGGGGTGCGATCTGTATGTGGTTGCATTTCGATGCCAAAAACGGCGGACTGCAATTCGTCGAAAAATTTGACTGGGTGCCCACGCTCGGCATCCAATACTTCCTCGGCGTGGACGGTCTCGGTTTGCTGATGGTCTTGCTCACGGCCATTGTCACGCCGCTGGCGATTCTCGCCTCGTGGAACGTCGAAGACCGTCCGCACGTGTTTCATGCGCTGGTGCTGTGGTTGCAGGCGGGCCTGTTCGGCACGTTCACCGCGCTGAACTTTTTCCATTGGTTCATGTTCTGGGAACTCGGCCTGATCCCCGCGTTTTTCCTGATCAAGCTTTGGGGCGGCCCCAAGCGCGGCCCGGCGGCGATGCAATTTTTCATCTACACGATGGTCGGCAGTGTGGCGTTGCTGTTGAGTTTCCTGGCTATCCGGCTGGCAACGGGCAGCTTTGATTTCATCGAACTCGCCGGCCTGGCGAAGAGCGGGGTGCTTACTAGCAAGCTGCAAGCGGCCTTTGGCTGGAAGAACATCGCCTTGATCGTTTTCTTCGGCGCGTTTCTCGGCTTCGCGGTGAAGGTGCCGGTGATTCCGTTCCACACTTGGTTGCCAGCCGCGTATTCCGAGGCGCCCAGCCCGGTGACGATGTTGCTGACCGGGGTCATGTCCAAGATGGGCGTCTATGGTTTTCTGCGGATTCTGCTGCCGATATTCCCCGACCAAATCCGGCAGGTGCTGACGCCGCTGCTCTGGCTGGCGGTGGCGACCATCGTCCTCTCGGCTTGCGCCGCGTTCGCGCAAAAGGATTTGAAGCGGATGCTCGCCTACTCTTCCATCAACCACCTGGGTTACTGTCTGCTGGCGATGTTCGCGGCGACTGCCGTGGTCACCGGCGTGAACCATTCCGATCTTCAGAAAGCCGCCGCGCTGGACGGCGCGCTGTTGCAGATGTTTAACCATGGCCTCACGGCGTCGGCGCTGTTCCTGTTCCTGTCGCTCCTCGAAAAACGCACCGGCGGCCTGCGCGGACTCGATGATTTCGGTGGCATCCGCAAAGTCATCCCCGTGTTCACCGGCTTGATGGGCATCTCGCTGTTCTCATCGCTCGGCCTGCCGGGACTGAACGGGTTCGTTGGCGAATTCCTCATTTTCAAGGGCGTGTTCCCGCTCGCGCCGTGGGCCGCGGCGATTTCCACCATTGGTATTCTGGTCACGGCGATTTTCCTGCTCACGCTCATCCAGCGCGTTTTCTGCGGCCCGCTGAACGAGCGCTGGGCGAAGCTGCCCGACCTGACGACGGCGGAGCGCCTGCTGGTCCTGCCCGGCATCGCGCTGATGTTCGTGCTGGGCATCTGGCCGCAATTTATTTTGGGCGTGGTTGACGCCACCGTCGTGAAACTGGTGCAACAACTGAATTTCTAAAATGCTGGCCTGGACCATTTACATAACTTTTATCGGGGTGCTGGTGCTGATGCTCCTGCCGCGCGAGAACGCGCGCGCCGCCCGCATCGTCGCCTTGCTCACCGCCATCGCCGGTTGTGTCGTGGCATTTGTCGGCGCCATCCAGCAGGCCAATCCCGGCGATGTCACCACGATCGTCAAAGTCAGTTGGATTCCCGCCATCGGCGCGAACTATTATCTCGCGGCGGACGGCATCAGCTTGGTGCTCGTGGTTCTGACCGGGCTGGCGGCTGTTTCCGGAATTTTATTTTCATGGAATATTGAGAAGCGGACGAAGGAGTTTTTCGCCTTCTACCTCACCCTCATCGGTGGGGTTTATGGCGTGTTCTTGAGCTTCGATTTGCTGCTGCTCTTCGTGTTCTATGAACTGACGATCATCCCCAAATACTTCCTCATCGCCCGTTGGGGTAGCACGCGCAAAGAATACGGTGCGATGAAGCTGGCGTTGTATTCGTTCGTCGGCAGCCATCTGGTGCTCATCGGCATGATTGCCGCTTGGGTCGTGGCGAAAGGTCAGCTCGGCCATGCTTCGCTCGATTTGATTGAGCTGTCCCGCGTGCATTTTTCCCTCGGCTTCCAGCACTGGGTGTTTCCGCTGGTGTTCATCGGGTTTGCGATTCTCGCCGGCATGTGGCCCTTCCATACCTGGGCGCCGACGGGTCACGTCGCCGCGCCGACCGCCGGTTCCATGTTGCTCGCCGGGGTGGTGATGAAACTCGGCGCTTACGGCTGCCTGCGCGTGGCGATGCTCATGTTTCCCGAAGGCGTGCGTGAATGGCAATGGGCCATCGCCGCGCTCGCGGTCGCCGGCATTGTCTATGGGGCAGGGGTGGCGCTGGTGCAGCGCGACTTCAAGTTCGTCATCGGCTACTCCAGCGTGAGCCACATGGGCTTTGTCCTGCTCGGTTTGGCGACCCTCAACACCATCGGCCTCGACGGCGCGGTGTTGCAGATGTTTTCGCACGGCATCATCGCCGGGCTGCTGTTCGGCGTGGTGGGTCGCATGGTCTATGACCGTACCCACACCCGCGACTTCAATGACCTCGAAAAAATGAATGTCGGCAAATCGCTGCCGTTCGCGGGGGTGACCTTTGTGATTGCCGGCGTCGCCTCGATGGGGCTGCCCGGCTTCAGCGGCTTCATCGCCGAATTGCAGGTGCTCATGGGCGCGTGGGCGGTGTTCCCGAAAATGACGATTCTGGCCGGTGTCGGCATTCTCGTTGGTGTGGCCTACACGCTGCGCGCGGTGCAAAAGGGATTTTATTCGGATGTGCCGCGGGCGCCGGCCGACCACGATCACCCGCTGGAACCGATTTCCGTTCCCGAACGCTTCGGTGCGGTGATGCTCATCGGCGCATCGCTGATCATCGGCCTTTTTCCCGGCTTGCTCATGAATTGGATTGAACCTTGTTTCAAATCGCCGCTGTTCGCGCGGTTGCTGGGCGGAGGTGCGCAATGAACTATCTCCAATTGCTTCAACTGTCCGCGCCGGAAGCCATCGTCACGCTCACGGTGCTGGTGGTGCTGGGCGTGGACCTGACCGCGTTGCGCGGCAAGTCCCTCGTTGCCCGTTTCAATGTCGGCGCGCTCCTATCTCTTCTCGGCTGTGCTTCCGCGGCGCTGCTGGCCTTCACGCGCCACACCGATGCCAATCTTTTCAACGGCCTGCTCGTGGTGAGTCCGTCGTCCGATTTTGTTAAAGTCGCCATCCTTGCGCTGACGGTTTTCACCGTGCTGATTTCCGCTTCCGGCAAATTCACCGATCACGTTGGCGAATATCTTTCGCTGATTCTGCTTGGCACCATCGCGCTGATGTTCCTCGTCAGCACCGAGGATTTGCTGATGATCTTCCTCGCGCTCGAATTCGCGAGTCTCACGCTTTATATCCTGACCGCGTTCAACAAGCACAATGCCCGCTCCGCCGAGGCCGCGCTGAAATATTTTCTCTTCGGCGGCATGTCGGCTGCGTTTCTGTTGTTCGGCTTCAGCCTGCTCTACGGCATCTCCGGTTCGACCAATCTGCGCGCCATCGCCGCCGCCATCGCCGGCAAGGGGCTGGACCCGCTGCTGCTCGTGGCGCTGGTGATGACTGTCATCGGCTTCGGCTTCAAGGTCGCCGCCGTGCCGTTTCACCTCTGGGCGCCGGATGCCTACGAGGGTGCGCCCACGCCGAGTGCGGCTTTCATCGGCTCCGGTTCGAAAGTGGCGAGCTTCTACGTTCTCGCCAAGATCTTCACGCTCGGTTTCGTCGGCGCGCAAGGCAGCGCGGTCTGGCACGGTTACATCGCCGGGTGGACGCCGACCGTCGCCGTGGTCGCCGCGCTTTCGATGGTGCTGGGGAATCTCACTGCCATCGTTCAGTCCAGTGTCAAACGCCTGCTCGCCTATTCGGCCATCGCCCATGCCGGTTATATGCTGCTTGGTGTGCTGGGCAATAATCAGCTCAGCGCCAGTGGCATGATGTTTTACGTCATCACCTACGCGCTGACGACCATCGGCGCCTTCGGCGTGGTGGCGGTGGTGGAGGACGCCACGGGCGGCGATGCGATTGCGAACTTTAACGGCTTGAGCAAACGCGCGCCGGGCCTCGCGCTGTGCTTGATGGTTTTTCTGCTCTCGCTGGGCGGCATCCCGCCGCTCGCGGGTTTCATCGGTAAATTTTTCCTGTTCAGTGCGGTGGTCACCGCCAGCGCCGACCTCGGTCTGCTCTGGTTGGTCATTCTGGCCATCGCGATGAGCGCGGTGTCTTTCTACTACTACCTGCGCGTGATGAAAGCGGCCTACGTCGAGGATGCCGCCGCCGATGCCCCCGCCATCAAGGTGCCGCTGCTGAGCTTCCTCGCGCTGGCGCTGCTGGCGTTGCTGGTGATTCTGTTCGGCGTCGCGCCGGGCTTGCTGACGCAGTATTTGTAGGCGGATTGTGGCGCATAACATTTTGGGTTTGTTGGTCTGACTGAATCTGCGTAACCTCTCCGCACAATTTATGAGCAATGTTCCTTCCGATCTGAAATACGCCAAGTCACACGAATGGGTCCGCGTCAGCGGCGATACCGCCGTTGTCGGCATCACCGATCACGCGCAGCATGAACTGACCGACATCGTGTTTGTGGAACTGCCGGCCGTGGGTCGTAAGGTCAAGGTGGGCGAAGCCTGCGCCGTCGTGGAATCCGTCAAGACCGCGAGCGATATCTATTCCCCTGTCAGCGGCGAAATCACCGCTGTCAACCCTGCCGTGGTGGACAACCCCGCGCTGGTGAACACCGCGCCGGATACCGATGGCTGGTTTTACAAGATCAAATTGAGCAATCCCGCTGAACTGAACGCGCTGCTCTCGCCGGCGGAATATCAGAAGCAAATCGGCGGTTAAACCAGCTTCTTCAATCTCGGGTCCTCGGCCAGCTTCTTGACCAGTTCCTTGATCTTTTGCGCTTGCGATTTGTGCGCCAGCAGCACCGCGTCGTCCGTCTGCACTAAGATTGAATCCCGCAGGCCGACCACGGCGATGGGCGTGCGGTT
Source organism: uncultured Verrucomicrobia subdivision 3 bacterium (assembly GCA_903922735.1). Taxonomy (GTDB): domain Bacteria; phylum Verrucomicrobiota; class Verrucomicrobiia; order Limisphaerales; family UBA11358; genus UBA11358. Next base: position 159,841 of record CAIXUZ010000060.1, on the reverse strand, counting down.
TTTGGTGCGCGCGTCGTAGATGATATTCCGCGCTGCGTCCACGTGGATGAAATCCGCCACGGCGGCATTGCCCTCGGCGTCCTGTTTGACGTGCCGGGCGATGGCCGGCCACGCGCCGAGATCATCCCATTCAAACGCGCCGTCGGCCACGATGACATTTTGCGCCTTTTCCATCAGCGCGAAATCGATCGAGATTTTTTTGATGTCCGGATATTCCTTCGCCAGCACTTTCGCGAGCTTCGCGGGATTGGCTGCCACCTTGAACCACCGCTGGCACGCGGCGAACATCTCCGGCTGATGCTTCTCCAGGCCGTTCGTGACGGTGATGAAACTCCAGACGAACATCCCGGCGTTCCAGCGATATTGGCCGCTGTTGACGTACTCCAGCGCGGTTTCAAAATTCGGTTTCTCCACGAAGCGCTCCGCCTTGTAAAAAATCGTCTTCGTTTTCTTCCCGCCGGGCGGCGTCGGCAGTTCCGCGCCGGTATGGATATAACCGTAGCCGGTCGCCGGCTCGGTCGGTTTGATGCCGATGGTGACAATCGCCTGGCCTTGTGCGGCCACGTCAAACGCGTCGGACAAAACCTGCTGAAACTTCTTCACGTCCGGAATGACGTGGTCTGCCGGCAGCACGGCCATCACGCCGGTGGTGGAACGCGCCCCGACGAGCGCCGCGCCGAGCGTTACGGCGGCGCAGGTGTCGCGGCCGACCGGTTCGGCCACAACGTTTTCCTTGGGCAGCTTCGGTAATTGCTTCCGCACTTCCGGTGCCTGCACTTCATTGGTGATGATGAAAATGTTTTTGAGCGGCACCAGCGGTAGCACGCGCTCGACGGCTTCCTGCAAAAAAGATTTTTTGCCGAGGATGGCGAGCAGTTGCTTGGGCATCTTCTCGCGGCTTAGCGGCCAGAAACGCTCGCCGCGCCCCCCGGCCATGATGATGACGAAACGATCTTTGATGTCGGTCTTCGTTTTTGTGCTCATAAATTTTGGACTCCCGCACATTACATAGATTTTCGCAGATAAGAACTGGAAAAAATCGGTGTTAATCGGCGAAATCTGCGGGTTAAATTGTTTTCACCGCCTCTGCCAGCGATTTTACGAACGCGCCGACTTTGGCCACGAGTTCCGGCGATTTGCCGTGCTCGGCGATTTGGTTCACGATGGCGCTACCCACCACGCACGCTTCGCCTTCTTTCGCCACGGCCTTGGCCTGTTCAGGATTGGAAATCCCAAAGCCGATGGCAATGGGCAGGGTCGTGTGCGCGCGCAGCTTGCCGATCTGCGATGAAAGATTCGTGGCCACGCTCGTTTGCATGCCGGTGACGCCTTCGCGGGAGATGTAATAGATAAAACCTGCACCACGCTTGACAATGAGTTCCATGCGGTCTTCCGGCGTGGTCGGGGCGACGAGATAAATATGGCAGAGGCCGGCTTTTTTCATCAGCGCCTCGTAATTGTCTGATTCTTCCGGTGGCAGATCGAGGACGAGCAGTCCGTCCACCCCCGCCTGGGCGCAATCGGCGATGAATTTCTCCAGACCGACCTTGTGGATGAGGTTGAAATAGATGTAGAGGACAATGGGCAGCTGTGATTCCTTGCGGATCTCGGCGATGGTCGCCAGCAACTTCGGCGGGGTGGTGCCGGATTCCAGGCCGCGTTGGGCAGCGAGCTGGTTCACAAGCCCGTCGGCCAGCGGATCGCTGAATGGTACGCCGAGTTCCAGCACGTCCACGCCCGCCCGGTCAAAAGCAAGCGCCAGTTGCCGCGTGGCTTTGAGGTGGGGATCGCCCGCGCCGATGTAAACGACCAGACCTTTTTTACCGGCTTTCTTCAACTGCGCGAACTTCTCGACGATGCGGTTCATTCACCGCAGTTTCAGGGTTCGCGTTTCAAGTTTCAAGTTTTGAAAATGGCGGCTAAGAATGCATCTGCTGCCTCGACAGCCATTATTATCTCTATTTTTCTAAACTTGTTCAGCGGAATAAAGTTATGGGCGTAATTCCATCCGTCGCCCTCGGATACCACTCTTTCAGAGGGTAGTATTATTGTTTGAATAATGACACAGGGTAGCCCGCTACGCGGTCAACCTTTGCTGATTGATTTTATCCCGTTGGGATAGTCCTTGCGGACAGCCATCTTTGCGCAGGGCTACCCTTGCAGACGTTTCCTGCATTATTTCCCATCTGGGTTTCATCGGTGTTCATCTGTGGCTAAAAATCCCCGCTTTAAAAACATTTCAAAATAAATGTCTGCCTTCCACCACCCGCCCGGAGCCAGCGCTGGCGCGTTTTGGACTGCGGTGGCAAGCGCAGTGCGACACCGCTTTCGCCCACCCGGAAACTTCCGATTTCACCATCCGCCTCGTCCGCACCAAAGCGCCGTCGCCGCTCCAGCTCTGCCGACGCAGTCCAAGATTGATCCGCTCCACCCGCTGTCGTCTTCGACTGGATGCTACACCAAAATAAAACCGCCCGGAGGCCAAGGCCATCCGGGCGGTGTAGATTGAGAAACGCGGATTATTCTTGAACGTATTTGATCGCGCGGTTCTTCTCGGTGCGGCGGCGCAGGGCTTCGTCCAAGACTTTCTTGCGCAGGCGTAGATTCTTGGGCGTGGCCTCCACGTATTCGTCCACGTCAATGTATTCCAAGGCGCGTTCGAGCGAGAGCTTCAGGGGCGGTGCGAGCTGGATGCCCTTGCCATCGCCCTGCGAGCGCATGTTGGTGAGGCGCTTTTCCTTCACCGGATTCACGGGAATGTCATTCTCGCGGGCGTTTTCGCCGACAATCATGCCGATGTAAATGGCGTCGCCGGCCTCGACCATGAGGCGGCCCCGTTCCTGAACCATGTTGAGCGCGTAGTTGGTGGCTTCGCCGTTGTCCATGCTGACGAGCGAACCATTCTTGCGCGCGGCAATTTCGCCGCAGTCCGGGCCGTATTCATGGAATAGATGGCTCATCACGCCCATGCCCTTGGTGGAGTTGACGAGGTCGGTCTCGAAACCGATGAGACCGCGCATCGGGATGAGCGCCTCGACGGAAACCTGGTTACCGACGTGGTTCATGTTCGTGATCTGCGCCTTGCGGCCCGCCAGATTCTCCATGATGTTGCCGAGGCAGTCGTTCGGGATTTCCACGAACAATTTTTCAATCGGCTCCAGCGGATTGCCGGTGGTCGGGTCTTTCTTCCACAATACTTCGGGACGGGAGACGAGGACTTCGTGGCCTTCGCGGCGCATTTGTTCTACGAGAATGGCGATCTGCATTTCGCCGCGGCCGCTGACGGCAAAGATTTTCGGGTCGCTGGTCTGCGCGATGCGCAGGGCGACGTTCGTGCGAATTTCCTTCACGAGTCGGTCCCAGATGTGGCGCGCGGTGACGAGTTTTCCGTCCATGCCGGCGAGCGGTCCGTCGTTGACGGCGAATTCCATCTGGATCGTGGGCGGATCAATCGGGATATAGGGCAGGGCGGGGCGGAGTTCGCTGTCGGTGATGGATTCACCGATGAACACTTCCTCAAAGCCGCAGATGCCGACGATGTCGCCGGCGTGCGCTTCCTGAATCTCAATGCGCTTCATGCCCTCGAAATGGTAGAGCATGGTGACTTTGTTCTTGGATACCTTGCCGTTGCCGTGGCGGCAGATGGCGGGGTCGCCGACTTTGACTTTGCCTTCGTAAATCTTGCCGAAGGCGATACGGCCGAGGTATTCGGAGTAATCGAGGTTCGCGACGAGCAACTGGAAACCGTCGCCGGCCTTCGCGCGCGGCGGGGGAATGTGCTTCACGATGGCGTCGAAGAGCGGCTCCATCGTGCCGGTGACGTGTTCGAGTTCCGTCTTGGCGTAGCCTTCCTTGGCCGAGCAATAAATGAACGGGAAATCCAGCTGCTCATCGGTGGCGTTGAGTGACATGAAGAGTTCGAATACCTGGTCGAGCACCTTCTTGGGATTGGCGTTCTCGCGGTCGATCTTGTTGATGACGACGATGGGCTTGGCGCCGGCCTCGAGCGCCTTGCGGAGCACGAAGCGCGTCTGGGCCTGCGGGCCTTCGGCGGAATCCACGACGAGGAGCACGCCGTCGATCATGTTCATGATGCGCTCGACTTCGCCGCCGAAGTCGGCATGGCCGGGGGTGTCCACGATGTTGATGTGGAAATTCTTGTATTTGAACGCGGCGTTCTTGGCGCGGATGGTGATGCCCTTTTCCTTTTCGAGGTCCATCGAGTCCATCAGGCGTTCCTCGGACGATTCGTGCTGGTTGGCGCGGAAGGTGCCGGACTGTTTCAGGAGGCAGTCCACGAGCGTGGTCTTGCCATGGTCAACGTGCGCGATGATCGCGATGTTGCGGATGTGTTGCATATCGTAAATGACCGGAACGCTCACGCTGCCAAAATACCCGACGCGCCAGACGGACGCGAATGGGAAAACAGCGGAGAAGCCGGGCTGCGTATAATGGAGATTTGCGGCCAAAGGTCAAGCTTTGCGCCGGGAATTATTCGACGAAATGGGCCGGCGGTGATAGAGTCACGCGGCGATGATTCGACTATTCATCAAACCCTATTGTCCGTGGTGTCAGAAGGCCGTGGCCTGGCTTGATGCTCAAGGGGTGAAATATGAGACGTTTGACGTTATTGCCGACAGCAAGGCGATGACGGAAATGGTCAATCTCTCCGGCCAGCGCTTCGCGCCGGTAATCGATGTGGATGGCAAAATCCTCGCCGACTTCGGCCCGGACGAACTGGCGAGGTTTTGGGAGAATAATTCTGCCACCGATGGGCATAGATAAACACGAAGGGGAAAGGAATTTTTTAACGGCCGCATTGTTGTTTTGAAAATCTGTGCGCATTTGTGTTAATCTGCGGCTTCAAAATTTGTGACGACGACTGAATTGAAACCCCGCCCCCGCCTGCCCGAATGGCTACGCATGCCGCTGCCCACGGCGGATACGTTTGGTCGCACGCGCGGATTGCTCGGCGAACTCAAGCTGCACACCGTCTGCGAAAGCGCGAAGTGCCCGAACCATTGGGAATGCTGGAGCAAGGGCACCGCGACCTTCATGATCGCCGGGGATCGCTGCACGCGGGCCTGCGGTTTTTGCGCCGTGGCCACCGCCAAGCCGTTGCCGCTGGAGGCGGATGAGCCTTTGCGGGTGGCAGAAGCGACGCGCCGGATGCAATTGAAGCACGTTGTCATCACCGCTGTGGCACGTGATGACATCGCGGATGGGGGAGCGGAACATTTCCGCCGGACGATTGAAGCCGTGCGCGAACTCAATCCCGGCATCGTCATCGAAGTGCTGGTGCCGGATTTTAACGACAGCGACGCGGCTATCGAGTCCGTGCTGGCGGCCAGCCCGAATATTTTTAATCACAATCTGGAAACGGTCCGCCGCCTGACGCCGACTGTACGGCATCGCGCGACTTATGACCGTTCGCTGAACGTGCTGAAAAAAGTGAAGGACCGGCGCGGTCAATCCCTGTTCACCAAATCCGGCATGATGCTCGGCCTGGGCGAAACGGAGGCGGAGGTGCTGGCGGGCATGGAAGATTTGCGGCGCGTCGGCTGCGATATTCTCACGCTGGGGCAATACTTGCCGCCTTCGCAAAAGCATCTGCCGCTGGTGGAATACATATCGCCGAAGCAATTCGTGGATTACGCCCGCGCGGCGCAGGCGATGGGGTTTGCGCATGTTTCCAGTGGGCCGCTGGTGCGCAGTTCGTATCACGCGGATGAATTTACTTCTCCGCCGGTTCCGGTGGTTTGACTTTTGCAAAATCGCTTGCAGGTTCCGGCGGGAAGACAGGTAAGTTGGAAGAAAAATTTGCTTTTCCATCGCGCTGTGCAATTTTCTGCCGACATTTTTAAGCTATGAACAATACCAATATACAATCACTTATTCAGTCACTGGAATGGCGCTACGCCACCAAGGTTTTTAACCCGGCCAAAATAATCTCCGCCGACATCTGGGCGGCGCTGGAAAAGGCCTTGGTGTTGACGCCGACGAGTTACGGATTGCAGCCGTATCAATTTATCCTCGTGCAGGACCCGGCGAAGCGCGCGGCCTTGTTACCGCATTCATGGGGGCAAAAACAAGTGGTGGAATGCTCGCATTATATCGTGTTCACAGCCCGGACGGAAATGACGCCCGCGGATGTGGCGAAATTGATTTCGCACACGGTCCAAGTCCGCGGAATTCCGGCCGGCTCGCTGGATTTTTATCGCGACATGATGCTGGGCGACATCGTGAATGGCCCGCGCGGCAAAGCGGCGCATGAATGGGCGGCGCGACAATGCTATATCGCCCTTGGGAATTTGATGACCTGTGCGGCGGTGTTAAGCGTGGACGCTTGCCCGATGGAGGGAATCAATCCGGCGGAATACGATAACCTCCTAGGCTTGAACGGCAGCGGTTATAAAACGGTTGTGGCTTTGGCTCTCGGTTATCGCGCTGAAGGCGACAAGTATGCGCGGCTGAAGAAAGTCCGCTACAGCCATGCCGAGTTGGTGCGCACCGTTTGACCGTTTGTAATTTTGTTGTTACAATCCTGTCGGTTTTTGTAAAAGTTTTGTTTTTTGACTGGCGGCAAAAAACGAGCTTGGCTAATATGTCTGCATGTTCAAAAAACTATTTGTACCTTCGGACGATTCGGATTTGACGAGCATGGCGTTACTGGTGTCGCGGATGTGGTTTGGGTTGACCATGCTGTTCAATCATGGTTTTGACAAGCTGGTGCATTTTAACGACAAGGTGGGCACGTTTCCAGATCCGCTGGGGGTGGGGCCGGAAGCCGGCCTGATTTTGGTTATTTTTGCCGAAGTGGGGGCCTCGTTGCTGCTGACGGCTGGGTTTATGACTCGAATTGCGGCGTCAATTCTGGTGATTGACATGTTTGTGGCGTTCCTGATGGTGCATAAAACGACAATGACCGGGCCGCAGGGCGGCGAATTGGCGTTCTTGTATCTGGCGGGCTACGTGGTGCTATTGATTGCGGGCGGCGGATTGTTTTCTTTGGACACCGTGTTGTTTTCAAAGCCCGAACGGAGCCGTATTCAAAAAGCGGATTAATCCTTCAACGCCCTGACAATGGCTAATCGGGCGATGCGTCCGATTATTGCCGGTTTGATGGATGAAACCCTTATCCTTGAAGAAATCTCTGCAACAGGAGTAGTGTCGAGCCTGTGGCTCGACCGCAACGTGGCCAACCGGTGCATTCCGGCCACCGGCCAGACGCTTCACCGCGCGGCGTGCGGCTTTTGCAGAGATTTCTTAAAGGGTTGTGCCCGGCTGGATTGGGCAGCCGGCCAGAAAATGCTCTGTCATCAGCCGCTTGCCGCCTTCTCGTTGTAATTCCAAAATCCGCAGGGAGTTGCCGCTGCAGCCAATGATGAGCCCGTGTTTGTCCGCTGCCAAAACTTCGCCCGCTTTGCCGGATTGACCGGCGATTTCGGCTTTCCAAATTTTTAGCAACTGCGGTTTCGGTTCGGATTTCAAGAACGTGAAAGCTCCGGGCCATGGCGTGAAAGCGCGCAGGCGGTTCAGGATGATTTCCGCTGGTAGTTGCCAGTCAATTTTACCGTCTTCCTTTTTTATCTTTGCTGCGTAGCTGGAGCCTTCCGCCGGTTGAGGTTGCGGCATAATGTTTCCGGCAACGTAAACGGGGATGGTTTCCGCGAGCAATTCTGCGCCGAGCCGGGCCAGCCGGTCGTGCAGCGTCCGTGAATCATCGGCTGGCAGGATTGGCGTGCGGCGTGTGGCGAGGATTGGCCCGGTGTCGAGACCGGCATCGATTTTCATGATCGTCACGCCGGTTTCCGCGTCACCATTGGCAATGGCCCACTGGATGGGCGCCGCGCCGCGATATTTTGGCAGCAGGGAAGTATGGACGTTGAGGCAGCCGTGTGGTGGTAAATCTAAAATCTCCGCCGGCAAAATCTGACCGTAGGCGATGACGACAATCAAATCCGGTTTTAGCTCGCGCAGTTTGGCGATAAAAAGCTCGTCGCGGGCGCGGAGCGGTTGCAGCACGGGCAGATTTAATTTTTCCGCGAGAATTTTGACGGGCGAGGGCTGGAGCTGGAGTTCACGGCCTTTAGGCTTGTCAGGTTGAGTGACGATGGTGCAAACGGAAAACCGCTGATCCTGCGTCAGTTTTTCGAGGCTGGTACAAGACAGTTCCGCTGTGCCCATGAAGATGATTTTCAATGCCGCCATGCGAAAAATGAGCCTTGAGAAACTAGGCTTTAGAGTTTGAACGCGTGCTGAAGGATGCCGGAACCGGGCGCGCCAGGCAAAAAAACATGCGCTGCTTCATGCGAATTTTGGATTTAGGATGATTTCCTGAATTTCCGCAAGTGGCACCGTCACCGTTCCGCGTTGAACCGCATCCAGGACCACCGTGTCGGCGTTAATTTGGATGATCCGTACAATGACAAAACGGTCCTCATGGGTGGCGATTTCCAAAGTGTATTTCTTTGCCGCTTCACCGGTTGCCCCGCCAATGAAGGCCGCAAATTTCGTCTCGATGAAGCGCTTGTTGAAAGTAAATTTGCCTCGCGCAAAAATTTGCGGTTTCTCCTGCGTATGTTCCGGCTTTTGCCATGACGCTTCGGAAATCTGAATTTCCTCCTCCGGCGGCGGTTCCCCGGCGGCTTCGGCATCGGCGATTTCTTCCGGCGCCGTTTTTATTTTCACCGGCATGGCCAGAAAAATGATCGGGCCAGCCACCGGCAGCAGTGCCGCCAGTCCCATTACGACCGCGAGGGGGCGGCCGCGCATCAACGCCACTTCGTAGCCGGCATAGAGGTTTGCTGCATAAAGTGCCAGCAGGATGAACAATCCGACGGATGATTTGGCCAGCCCGCCGAATAGTGACGGTTGTTCCGGCCGCGTCAGTCGCGTGATGGGGTTGATTTTGATTTCCGGTGCGGCCGGATGTTCAATGAACGGCGCGACGTAGACTCTGGTCTTGGGATTGTCCGCGAGTGACTTCAAAGCGGCTTGCGATAAATGCAGCCAGGACAGGTTGGTGGCCGAATAAACTTCGCCCGGCAGACGGAGGATCAAAATGTTTTCATCGGCTTTTACGATTTCGCCGCTCACCGTGGAGCCATCCGTTAACACCAGATTTTCCGCGCCGATCATCCCGGCGACTGTGGCGAACCACAGACTTAAAATAAAAAGGGTTTTGCGCACGGAGTTTTTCTAGCAAACGCAGCCGGTTCGTGAAAGCAAATTAAACCGTGCCGCCTTCGGGGTGGCCGTTTCACTTCGTCGTCGGGGGCAGTTCATTGGGCGGTCGGATTACGGGCATTTCCACCGGTTGCAGCCGACGGGTGCCTCCGGTCACTTGCACGTCACCGCTGTCGTTGACAGTCAGGCGCGGACGCGAGGTGAAACAATCGTAGTCTTCCCGCTTCAGCAACGTGCCGTTCGGGCCGGCGACGCAGTAGATGAACCGCTGTGCGCCCGTTTGCCAGAGAACATGCAACTGGCTTAACCGGTCCACCTTTGCCTCCGTCTGGCTGAATGAAACCATGGGTCCCAGGGCCACGACCTTATAGACCCGGGTTTCTGCCGGGTCGCTGACTTGCAAATAAAGCCGGAGTTGCGAACGCAGGTAATTGGCCTGTTCCAAAGTGTATTTGCGCACTTCCGGCGTGCCGTTGGCGGTGGAAGGCACGCCGAACTCTTGCGACCACAAAAACGCGCCGCCGATGACATCGAAATTTTTTGGCGCGCTCGGCACCTGCATCGCCCAGTCCTTGATGCGCAGCGTGGCGGTGATTTTGTATCGGCCCTGACGATTCAGCGCAAAATAGGGCTGTAAATCCACCCGCTTCGTCGCTATTTGGGAGGATTCCAGATCAAATGCGCCGAGCACCGGCACCTCGCCGGTTTTGATGACTGCGCCGCGTTCTGGCGACTCAACATTGATGGTGAGCCAGTTCGCCTCCGCGCCGAGGTGAAGCTGCTGGCCGGAGCGGTTGGTGATCTTTACCGCCACCGGCAGCGATTCGCTGGGGAGAAACTGTTCCTGATCCAGCACCAGTTCCACGCTCACCTGCGCCGAAGCGCGGAGCACGGCCATGGCCAGGGCGATTGATGCGAAAAAATATTTCATCTGATGTCTGACAAGTTAACCCGCCACGCGTTCGAGGCAACTGCAAAACAACGCCCGCGTTCGCCGGTTGGCACCGGGCCGTCACCGCACATGGCAGGAGCCATCCCGAAAGTTGCGGAGCAACGAAAGAAAGCAGCCCGCGATGCAACCGTGGGTTCAACGCAAAAAGGGAACCAGCCCGGATGGTGGTTAGTTAAGGCCTCGATATTTGATGGGGCCGCCCTTCCAGCGCTTTTTGCGCTGGGGTAGTTCGATGAATTGGCGGCGCGGCGGTCATGCTTTCCGGTAAATCGGTTTTGGCACCACCACGGCCGCAAATCTACGTCCGCGAATCTCAATCTCAATCTTCGTGTCCGCCTTCGCCAGCGCCGCCGGGACATAGCCCATACCGATGCCGACGTTGAGCGACGGGCTTTGCGTGCCGCTGGTGACGATGCCCACGCTTTCGCCATTGGCCCAGATCGGATAATGCGGACGCGGCGGCGCGGATTTGTCGGTCATCCTGAAGGCAACGAGTTTTTTCTTCGGGCCGGCAGCCTTCTGGTCGGCCAGAACGGCGCGTCCGTTGAATTCCCCCTTGTCGAGCGCGACAAAGAAGCCAACCCCCGCCTCGATGGGCGTGGTCTGTTCGTCCAGTTCGTGCCCGTAAAGCGGATAGCAAACTTCCGTGCGCAAGGTGTCGCGCGCGCCGAGGCCGCAGGGCTTGATGCCAAACGGCGCGCCGGCGGCGAGAAACTTGTCCCAGAGATGCTGCGCGGCGGACTCCGGGCCCAGAATCTCAAAGCCGTCCTCGCCGGTATAGCCGGTGCGCGAAACCAGAATATTGCTGTTATCAAAATGGAAGCCGGCAATCTGGTTTTTCTTCAAGTCCGTCACGGCCCCCACTTTGAAAACCGAACCGGACGCGCCGGGAATGACGGTCGCAATAAATTCCTTCACGCGCGGCCCCTGCAGCGCGATGGCGGCATAGTGATGCGAGGCGTCGGTGAGGTTGACTTCGCCGCCGGAAAATTTTGCGGCCTGTGCTTTCAGCCACGCCACGTCGGCCTCGATGCGCGAGGCGTTGATGATGAGCAGATAGACATCCACCGAAAGCCGGTAGGCATAAAGATCATCCACCACCCCGCCGCGCTCATTGCACATCAGCGTGTATTGCCCCTGACCGGACCCGAGCTTGCGGATGTCATTGGTGAGCGTCCGATTGAGAAATTCCACCGCCCCGGCGCCATTCACCGTCACTTCGCCCATGTGCGAAATGTCAAAAAGGCCGGCGGCATTGCGGACAGCCAGATGTTCGTCGGTGATGCTGGTGTATTGGACGGGCATTTCCCAGCCGCCAAAATCCACGAGTTTGGCGCCCAGCTTCTGGTGCGCTGAAAAAAGAGCGGTTCGCTTGAGCATCCCCAATTAAAAATCAAATCCGGACAAATAAAAACGATAAAATGCGCCGCCTGCCGTTTTTATGCCGTTTTTGAAATCGCGATGAATGGCGCGGGCGTCAGCACCCGCCTGCCGTGAGCCGCTGACGCGCGCGACGATTCGGAAATTTAATTTTCACCTTCAACCTGGATAAAAACTTTCGCCGGCGCAATTTCCCGCTTCCAATTTTTTCGCACCGGGATTAAAACCGTAGTGCGGCCATGGGGAGGGCTGTGCTTCATCGCGAATCCCCAACGGATAAAACGACAAATAAACATATGGCCACACCGCTTCGTCTCGACATGATTCTGCCCAATGGACAGCCGCTGCGCTGGGATACGCCGGGGGCGCGCTGGGGCGGAACGGTCGAGGAAGTGATGGCGGCCATCAACCAGCAAAACAACAACAACGATATGCAAAACAAAATCAGCGCCACCCTGAACGACACCGACAAAGCCGCCGCCCTGGCCCATTTTCAGGGACTGCTCACCCTCCTCACCTTTCTCCGCAACCTCACCGACGAGGAGAAGAAACGCATCAACAAGGCGGCCAACGGCCGGCTGCCCTTCATCCAGCAGGCCTGCCAATACGCCCAGCAATTTCCCGGCGTCCTCCCCGCCAACTTCAACCTCTCCGAATTCACCAAGGACGTCACCTTCCTCGCCCAATTCGTCGCCATCGTCAACGCCGAGGATAACTTCCACAACAAGGTCAAAGACGCCTTCTCCCTGGCCAACAGCGACGGCTACGACCAGGCGCTCAAGGTCTATAACTTCTTCAAAGCCGCCAATTTCAGCGGCGAATACAAGGACGTGGTGAGCAACCTCGGCTCCTACTTTGAAGGCCAGGGCAAAAAGAAAACCACCACTACGCCCACGCCCTGAACGAACCAGGTTCAATCCTTGGGCAACCCGTTGCCAAAAAAGAGAACCAAGTTCCAAAAACAAGGAACTTGGTTCTTAAATTTTAGCACCCAGTTCAATAAATTTGGAACCAGGTTTGATAATTTGGAAACCCAGTTCGAATTTTATTAAACTGGGTTCAATAATTTGGAAGCCCGTTCGTTCCCCAAGACAACCGGTTCGCTCCGCGAGACAACCGGTTGCCAAACCGGACGAACCGGTTCGCTCATCAGGCAACCAGTTCGCGGGTTTTGCCAACCGATTCGTTCCGGCAGACCACCGGTTGCCTGCGTTGGAGAACGGGTTCGGCCTGCGAGCGAACGCGGAGCGTCGTGGAGTGCGCCAGTCCTCTGGCGCTTTGGGGCCGGCGCAAATGAGGTAGGAGACGAGGTGACGAGTCTCAAACTTTTATAATGAGACTCCTCACGTCGTCTCCTACAAATGAACGGGTCGCGCGCCGGGTGCGCCGGAGCGCCGCCGGGGTGGTTTTTCTTTATAAAATGTTTGGCGGGCGCAAAACAAAAGCGTGATGCCGGCCGGAAAGTCGCGGAGCGACGAAAGAAAATAGCCCACGGTGAAACCGTGGGTTAAACGGATAAAAGGGAATGAGCCCCGGCAGGGGCGGCAGAAAATGTTTGCACAAGCTTCGCCGGTTTTCTTTCGCCCCGGCTGGGGCTTGATTTGTTTTCGGACATGAAACCCACGGTTTCACCGTGGGTTAAACGGATAAAAGGGAACCAGCCCCGGCAGGGGCGGCAGAAAATGTTTACACAAGCTTCGCCGGTTTTCTTTCGCCCCGGCTGGGGCTTGATTTGTTTCGGGCATGAAACCCACGGTTTCACCGTGGGTTAAACGGATAAAAGGGAACCAGCCCCGGCAGGGGCGGCAGAAAATGTTTGCACAAGCTTCGCCGGTTTTCTTTCGCCCCGGCCGGGGCTTGATTTGTTTCGGACATGAAACCCACGGTTTCACCGTGGGCTACTACCGGACGCTGCTCCGCAGCTAAAAACCGATCATGCCTTGAATTGCAACACCGCCTCGACGCAACGGCCGCAAATCATTGGATGTTCGGCGTTCTGGCCAATGTCCGTTTCCCAATGCCAGCAGCGCTCGCATTTCTGGCCATCGGCTTTACGAACGCTGAATGTGGCATGGATCGTTGTTCCGTCGGGCTTAACCTCCAAAGCTTTTGGCTTCAGGGATAATTGCGACACATTGAGGATTTCGCGAAGAATTTCGAGATGCGGTTGAAGCCCGGCTATTTTTTCAGGTTCCGTCGTTATGGTGAAATGAGCATCGAGTGCCTTGCCAATAGTTTTAACCCTTCTCGCATCTTCAAGTGCCACTAAAGCAAATTCACGATCGCCAAATAAATTTTTCCAAACCAGAAGTTCATTTTCTGGAATTAAAAAACAACTCGGCTTGAATTCACTTTCATGCACGGAGCCGGTCGGTTTGCCGGGGATGAATTCCCACGCTTCGTCCGCCGTGTAGGCCAGGATGGGCGCGAGCATTTGGCACAGGCCCGTCACGAGGCGGTGCAGCGCGGTCTGCGTCGAGCGGCGGCGCGGCGAATTCGCGGCGTCGGTGTAGAGCCGGTCTTTGATGACGTCGTGATAAACCGACGAGAGTTCCACGGCGATGAACTGGCTGAGCTTTTGATAGACGACGTGAAATTCGTATTGGTCGTAGGCGGCGAGGACTTCGGCCTCGAGCTTCGCGAATTCGCCGAAAATCCAGCGGTCCAGGCCGGTGAGCTGGTCGTCGGCCACGCTGTGTTTCGCGGGATCGAAGTCGTAAAGATTCGAGAGCTGGTAGCGCAGGGCGTTGCGGATGCCGCGGTAGGTCTCGCCGACTTTGTTGATGCGCTCCTCGCTCACGACGATGTCGCTGCGGTAATCCTGCGACGCCACCCATAGCCGCACGACGTCCGCGCCATATTTTTTGACGTAAGCTTCGGCGGTCTGCGGCTTCTCGTAGCCGCCCTGTTTGCTCTTGGAAATCTTTTCGCGGTCGGCGTCCACCATGAAGCCGTGGGTCAACACGGTCTTGAACGGCGCCGCGCCGTTCCCCGCGAGCGAGAGCAGCAGCGAGGATTGAAACCACCCGCGATGCTGGTCGCTGCCTTCCAAATACACATCGGCTTGAAACGGCTTGGCCTGGCCGCGAATCTCCTCGCGGCGCGCGATGACAGCGCGCGAGGAACTGCCGGAATCAATCCACACGTCCAGCGTGTCGCTGGACTTGGCGACGGCGTCGGCACCGTTCCAATTCGCCGGTTTCACGAGCGCCCAGAGTTCGGCGGCGGATTTCTCGAACCAGATGTTGGAGCCGTGTTTCTCGATGATTTCGGCGGCGTTGCGGACGATTTGGGCATCCAGAATCGCCTCGCCTTTGGCGTCGTAGAACGCGGGAATCGGCACGCCCCAGGTGCGCTGGCGGCTGATGCACCAGTCGGGGCGGGATTGCACGGCGCCTTTGATGCGGTTCACGCCCCAGTCGGGAATCCATTTCACGCGGTCAATCTCGGCGACGGCCTGCTGGCGGAATTGATCGTGGTCGATCTTGATGAACCATTGATCCATCGCGCGGAAGATGACGGGCGTCTTGCTGCGCCAGCAGTGCGGATAGCTGTGGTGGTAATTTTCCTGGTGCAACAGCGCATGGCGGACGCGGAGCTCGTGCAGCACGGCTTCGTTGGCGTCGCTCTTGCCGTGCTTTTCCAATATGGATTTGCCGAGCATCTCGGCTGGCATCTGCTGTTCGGCGGGCAATTCGCTGGAATGTGCGAGTGCGCCGTCGTCGTTGACGGGCGAGTAGATCGGCAGGCCTTGGGCGCGGCCGAGATTGTAGTCATCCAGGCCGTGTCCGGGCGCGATGTGCACGAAGCCCGTGCCGGTGTCGGCGGTGACAAACTCGGCGGCAAAGGCCTTGCCGGTGCGGTTGCAGAACGGATGCTGGTATTGAATCGTCGCGAGCTGTTCGGTGGGGAACGGTGTTTCGACAATGTTCGTCCAGCCGCATTTGGCGGCGACAGCGGGCAGCAGACCGCGGAAGACGATATAATTTTCGTCGCCAACCTTAGCGCTGACGTATTGGAATTCCTTGTTGTAGGCGACGGCGAGGTTCGCGGGCAGCGTCCATGGCGTGGTCGTCCAGATGACGATGAACGTCTTCGGCTGGCCGATAACGGGGAATTTTACGAACACGCTCTGGCTGACGTGGTCGGCGTATTCGACTTCGGCTTCAGCGAGCGCGGTGCGGCAGGGGATGCTCCAATAAACCGGCTTTTTGCCGCGATAAACAAAGCCCTTGGCCACGATGTCCGCGAACAGGCGGAGTTCGTCGGCCTCGTATTCCTTGTTGAGCGTGAGGTAGGGTTTTTCCCAATCGCCGAGGACGCCGAGACGCTTGAACTGGCCGCGCTGGATGTCGATGTATTTGCGGGCGTAAACTTCGCAGGCTTTGCGGATGGTGGCGGCGTCGGCGCTGGTATCGCCAGCTTTGCGCATGTCCTGCGCGACCTTGAATTCGATGGGCAGACCGTGGCAATCCCAGCCGGGGATGTAGGGCGCGCTTTTGCCGCGCAGGGTCTGATACTTGATGATGATGTCCTTGAGAATCTTGTTCAGCGCCGTGCCGATGTGGACGTCGCCGTTGGCGAAGGGCGGGCCGTCGTGCAAAACGAATTTCTCGGCGGTGGTGCGGGCGGACTGAATCTTCCCGTAAAGATTAGCGGCTTCCCATTTTTTCAAACGCTCCGGCTCGCGCGTGACGAGATCGGCCTTCATCGCAAAGTCCGTGCGCGGCAGATTCAATGTATCTTTGTATTCCATCGTAAAAATGAAGGGAAACGTTAACAGCGGGAAAAATGAGTGTCACGGCGGAAAATCAGAACGGAAGCCCCGATAAAAAGAAAAAACCGGGTCAGTCAGCCAGAGGATGGCCAAAAGACCCGGGGAATTCAGAATGAGCACAACGTAAGATTACGGAGAACTCGCGCCCCGGTCTGCACTCACGCCGGGGCCGAAATTTTAAATTCAAAGAACAAGTTGCGGGCTAACTCCGCCTGCAACTGTGGTAATTAAATCATCAACCCTTATCATTGTCAACACGAATACAGAAGTATAAGCAAGCCTGCTAATGTGTGCGCAGATGATAAGTGGCCGAGAGGAGTGCCATGAAGTGGCCGTTGCCATGGTGCTGGTGAAATGAGAAATCAGATTGTAGATGGATGAAAAAGGCGGCCAAACGCTCGGTGCTGGGGAGCCGGTTCAGATCGGGTTTTTTGTTTAAACCAATCTAAAACGGTTGTTTTTATTGAGTTTTTTTTGATTGTGAATAACTCGCGAATAAATGTTAATATGTTGTCCTCGTAAGTCTGGGGACAATGCCCTAAAAACTGAGTCGCTATTCAGAACTTGTGCGCTGCGCTGCGAAACTTTTTTCAGGAATCTGAATCCTAAGTTTTTATAAAATTCGCAAACCGCTTGTTTGTAGATAGTTAAACAATATTTCAGGCGGGCTGAAAGATCGCTGGGTTGAAACATTTTATGTTTTTACTTGAATCACCAGTCGCCACGCAGTTGACTGACATAACATTGACGTGAAGAAAGTCGGTTGGCTGGCGGAGTGAATAAAACATTAATATCGGGCATTTACGGCAAATCATGCAGATCTCAGTGGAAAAAATTTGGAACACGGCGCAGGAGCATCTCCGCGTCAAGTTAAGTCGGGACACTTTCAACATGTGGTTCGCGCCGCTGCGCGCATGCGCAATGGATGGGCACCAGATCACGGTGGAAGTGCCCAATGAGTTCTGTGAGGTCTGGCTCAAGGACAATTACATTGGCCTATTGCAAGATGCCGTGGCGGTGGCCGCGGGTAGCAAGTTGCAAGTGAAATTCAAAGTGGCTGACGGCAGTTTATTGCCTCCGCCGGCAACCGTGCCGGGGGCCGTCCCGACCAAAACCAAAACTACCGAACCGCCGCGCGAACGCGCCCCTGTCAACGGTGACCTGCGTTTTAATCCCAACAACACGTTCGATACTTTTGTTGTCGGCAATAATAACAATCTCGCCTATGCCGCCTCCAAAGCCGTGGCGGAAGCGCCCGGTAAAGCCTATAACCCTCTATATCTTTATGGGGGCGTCGGCCTTGGCAAAACCCACTTGTTGCAAGCCATCGGTCAGCATATCGCAAGCACCAAAAAAGGCGCACGCGTGGCCTATGTCTCTTCTGAGAAGTTCACCAACGAATACATCGAAGCCATTCAGAACAACAAACTGGTCGCCTTCCGTAAAAAATACCGGCAGAGTGAAGTTCTCCTGATCGATGACATCCAATTTTTGGCGGGCAAAGAGCGCATCCAAGAGGAGTTTTTCCATACGTTTAATGCCTTAAAAGAAGCTCACAGTCAGATCGTCCTGACCTGTGACCGTCCGGCCAGCGAAATCCAGGGATTGGAACATCGTCTGGTTTCCCGCTTTGAATGGGGTCAAACCGCCGATATGCAGCCTCCCGACGTTGAGACACGGCTGGCTATTCTCAAGAAAAAAGCCCAGGTCATGGGCGTTACCTTGCCGGATGATGTGATGGATTTTCTGGCCATGCGCATCCGCACCAACATTCGCCGGCTGGAAGGTGCGCTTACCCGCGTTGCCGCCCTCGCTTCGCTTACTGGCAAGAAGCTGACCATAGAAGTTGTTGAAAATTTGCTGCGTGAAACCCTTCACGAAGAAGGTCGGTTGACCATCAGCATCGAAGTCATTCAGAAGAAAGTTGCTGAATCCTTTGACATTCGTTTGGCTGACATGACCAGCAAGCGCCGCCCCGAAAATATCGCTTTCCCGCGTCAGATCGCCATGTATCTAGCCCGCCAGATGACTCAAAGTTCACTCAACACCATTGGCGAGGCATTTGGCGGACGTGACCACGGCACGGTGCTGCACGCCTGTCGCTTGGTCAAAGATCGCATGGATGTGGATTCCGACGTCCGTCAGCGCGTCAGTTATTTGGAAAAACAGTTGATGCGGTGACCGCTGTTTTTAATTCTTAATTTTGAGTTTTTGGTTGTTTTGCTCTCTAACTAAAGTTTCAAAGCTTTAAACTGAAAACTTCATGCCCGTAATCGAAGTCAACGGCCTCACTAAAAATTTCCGCACCTATAAAAAGCAGCCTGGTTTTGCGGGGGCGGTGAAAGGTCTCTTCCGCCGTCAATACGAGCAAACCGTCGCCGTCAACGGGGTCAGTTTCAAAATTGAACCCGGCGAACTCGTCGGGTTTCTCGGCCCGAACGGCGCGGGCAAAACCACCACGCTCAAGATGCTGGCGGGCTTGCTTTACCCGACCAGTGGTGCGGCCAAAGTGCTCGGCCACACGCCCTGGGAACGACATGACGATTACCGCCGCCAGTTCGCGCTTGTGCTGGGCCAGAAAAACCAGCTCTGGTGGGATTTGCCGGCCCGCGAATCGCTGGAACTGAACGCTAAAATCTACGGCATCCCCACCGACCGTTTCCAACGCACGGTTGGCGAACTGACGGAACTCCTTGGGGTGAAAGAAAAGTTGAACGTCAGCGTCCGCGAACTTTCCCTCGGCGAGCGGATGAAAATGGAATTGATTGCGTCTTTACTGCACCAGCCGAAGGTGTTGTTCCTCGACGAACCGACCATCGGGCTGGACGTGGTTTCGCAGAAGACAGTTCGCGAATTCATCCGCAGGCACAACGCGGAACAGCAGACGACCATTTTGCTGACGAGCCATTACATGGCCGATATTCAGGCGCTATGCGAGCGCGTCATTATCATTGACCATGGTAAAATCTTCTTTGACGGAAAACTTAGCGACATTGTGGATCGCTTTGCTGATTTCAAGCTGATCACGATTCAATGTGAAAATCCGGAGCGGTATCCGGCGGAAAATCTGGCGTGTTACGGCGAAGTCACCGGCAAAACTCCCGGCAGCATCACGCTCAAGGTCAAACGCGATCGTGTGATTCCCGCCTGCAAAGCGCTGCTGGATGAATTGCCGGTGACGGATATTGATATTCAGGAAATACCTATCGAAGACGTCATCCGGCAGATTTTTTCGCGTTAAGAAATCCCGTTTTTGCCCGCAAATTGACAAAACTGGGCGGATTTGATTTAATCTGATTGTTGCAGCCTAAATCCGGCCTCCTTCCTGAAGCCGGATGCGGGGGAACCAAATTCCCGGAAACGGGATGGGGCGAACGCAGCCGGGCAACCGGTTGCAAGGTCACTTTCAAGGCCAAGCCCGTCAGCTAACCTCGTCGGCAATTGGAAGGGCGATCCTCTAGCTCCTGCGTGTGCGGGAAACCAAGGTCACCCCGATTAAAATGTGTCGTTTGTTCGGACCGGAAAAACGCTGGTGCGTAGGCGGCAAAAATTAAATTGGTTATGACATCAAATACATTTGGCGGCAGCTATAAACATACGCAGCGCGGAACGGTGATTCTCATCGTGCTGCTTGGAGTGGCGGCGCTATTCATTATTTTGGGACTCACCCTGCTAAAATCATTTTCGTTTTCCGCGCCAATCCTGCTGGCGTGCGCTTGGCTGTTTCATTCGCTTACCATCGAAATTACCGACTGCGAACTCCGTTGGCGCTTCGGACCGGGACTGATCCGCAACTGTGTCCCGCTCACGGAAATCGTTTCCGTTGGGCCGGTGCGCACCGGGCTGAGCTGGGGCATTCACTGGAGTCCGCGCACCGGCTGGCTTTATAACGTGTCCGGCTTCGGTGCCGTGGCCGTTACGCTGCGCAGCGGCAAACGCTTCACGCTTGGCACCGACGAACCGCAGGCGCTGGCCGCGCGTCTTGCCGAAGTGATTCAGCAGAATAAACCAGCGGGTTTTAAGGCGTGAGCTGGCGCGGGAAATTTGTTTGAATGACGTCGTCAGGCGAAATTTTATGAATGTTTTTGGTGCTTTCAAGAACCTGGTCATCGGCCGGGCGCGGAATTTTTCCGACAAGCGCATTTTCCACAACATGTCGCTCGTGGCGCTGCTCGCGTGGGTTGGTCTTGGCGCGGACGGCTTGTCTTCTTCGTGCTATGGTCCGGAAGCCGCATATCTTGCGCTAAAAAGCCATACTTACCTGAGCCTGTTTGTGGCGTTGGCGTCGGTGCTGACGATTGTGGTCGTTTGTGCCAGCTATTCGCAGATTATCGAACAATTTCCGACCGGCGGCGGTGGCTATCTGGTCGCGAGCAAATTGCTTTCACCGACCCTCGGTGTGATTTCCGGCTGCGCGCTCATCGGCGACTATATTTTGACGATTGCGTTGAGTATTTCCAGTGGTGCGGATGCCGCGTTTAGCATGTTGCCGCCGGAGCTGTTGAAATACAAAATTTCCTGTTCCGTCGGCGTCATTGTATTCCTCACGTTGCTCAACCTGCGTGGGGTGAAAGAATCCGTCATCCTTTGGGTGCCGGTTTTCTTCGTGTTTGTGGGGACTTATACGTTTGCCATTGTCTGGGCGATTTCTGCGCATTTTGGCGAATTGCCAGGCATCGTCAGCGGCGTGGCAACCGATGTGCGGTCAAGTTATCTGGATCCTCACATTGGATTGCTTGGATTATTTGCCGTGCTGTTGAGGGCTTATAGTCTCGGCGCAGGCACTTACACCGGCATTGAAGCTGTCAGCAACGGCCTGAATACTCTGCGTGAACCGCGTGTCCAGACCGGCAAACGCACGATGGTTTACATGGCGGTATCGCTGTCATTCGTTGTCGGCGGATTGTTATTGGCGTATCTGCTCTACCATGTCGAACACGTCCCTGGTAAAACACTGAATGCCATTCTCTTTGAAAAAATTAGCGCGGGCTGGCCGGCGACACTCGGAAAAGGATTTGTCATTGCTGCCATGGTTTCCTCGGCGGCACTGCTGGTCATCGCCGCCCAAACCGGATTTTTCGGCGGTCCGCGCGTGCTGGCCAACATGGCTGTGGATCGCTGGATGCCCACACGGTTTGCCACCTTGAGCGACCGGCTCGTCACGCAAAACGGAGTGATAATCATGGGCGTGGCAGCGCTATTGCTGGTCCTCTGTACCGGTGCCTTGGTGGAAAAACTCGTGATTCTATACAGCATCAACGTGTTTATCACCTTCAGCCTCTCGCAACTTGGCATGGTGCGTCACTGGTGGCAAGTTCGCGCCAAGGAACCGGGTTGGAAAAAGAAAATATCCGTCAACGGCTTTGGTCTACTGCTGACCGGTGGAATCTTGGTGCTGCTGTGTGTGGCCAAGTTTTTTGAAGGCGGCTGGATTACATTGGTGGTTACCGGTGCCTTGGTGGGCGTGGCGTTTTGGGTAAAAAACCATTACCGCCAGACGCAGAAAAAATTACACCGCCTCAACGAGCTTGTGGCTGCCGCATTGGCTGATGATGCGATTGTCCAGGAAAAGATTCCGCCTCCATGCGATGCCAATGCGCGCACCGCCGTTTTTCTCGTCAACGGCTTCAACGGTCTGGGTCTCCACACCCTGCTGGCCGTCGTGCGGATGTTTCCGAAAGTTTATCAGAATTTTGTTTTTGTGCAGGTCGGTGTGCTGGATGCCGGAAATTTCAAGGGCGCCGATGAGGTGGAAAATCTGCGTGACTACTCGCGGCAAGAAGTTCAGCGATTTGTCACTTATATGGGCAAACGCGGTTTTTATTCCGAGGCGCACTTTGCGCTCGGCACGGATATTGTGGAAGAGGCGGCGAACCTTTGTCGCGACATTGCCGAAAAATTCCCGCAGGCGCAGTTTTTTGCCGGACAATTGGTTTTCAAGGATGAAAGCTTCGCCACCCGCTGGCTGCACAATCATACTGTGTTTGAACTGCAGCGTCGTCTTTACCAGAACGGCCGGGCAATGCTGATTCTGCCGATCCAAGTTTGAAGGGTTCCGGCTATACCGGTTGCGGTTGGGTGAGGCAGTGGAGCGAGCCGAAGCCCCAGACCAAGTCCACGGCATGAATTCCAACGACTGGCCGGTCGCGGAACAATTCCCCTAAAATGCCGAGGGCCACCCGGTCATTCGGATCATTGAACGTCGGAACAATGACGGCGGCGTTGCAAATATAAAAATTCGCGTAGCTTGCCGGCAGTCGCACGCCGTCAAAATACAGTGGTGACGGCATCGGTAATGCGATGATTTCCGGCTGGCTGCCATCTTCCAGTCGCAAATCGCGGATACGCTCCCAATTTTCTGCGAGTGGTTTGTAGTTTTCGTCCTTGGAGTTCTTTTCCTTCACCAGCACCAGCGTCTTGGCGTTGACGAAGCGGCAGATATCGTCAATGTGCCCGTGCGTGTCGTCGCCTATTTGGCCTTTCGCCAGCCAGAAAATATTTTTCACGCCGAGATAGTTCTTTAGCGTGTCTTCGACTTCCCTTTTGCCGAGGCCGGGATTGCGGACTTGGATTTTCGGATGAAGATAGCATTGCTCAGTCGAAAGCAGTGTGCCGCGTCCATTCACTTCAATGCCGCCGCCTTCGATGACAAAGGGCTTGCCGCCGGATTCCGCGTGGAAAAGTCTTTTGCCGAGCAGCTTCGCGGCTGCCTCGGGAACTTTGGTATCCTTGCGCCAGTTCTCGTATTTGGCCCAGCCGTTGAAATGGAAATGAACGATGGCCGTCTCCTGCTTCCGTTTCACAAAAATCGGCCCGGTGTCGCGCGTCCAGCCGCGGTTTGTCGGATGCGTGACGAAATGAATTTTTCGCAAATCGACACCGGCGTGCTGGAAAACACGCCGTGCAAATGCTTCGTCATTTTTGTGTCGAATGATGAGATTGATTTTTTCGCCGGCCGAGATCTTCCGCGTCATCTCGCCATAAATCCAAGGGATCACTTGGAATTTCCCCGGCCAATCGCTGGCGTTATGCGGCCAGGTAAGCCAGGTGGCGGCGTGAGGCTTCCACTCGGCGGGGAGAGAATATCCGAGTTCGTTGGGGTTCGATGTGCTTGCCGGTTTCAAATTCAAAGGCAGGATAACGGGTCAGATTGTTTTGGAAATGCTGAAACGCATGCCGCACGGCTAAATAACCATAAATGTGCCGCTTCAAAAAATAATGCAGAAAATTAAAAATATTAGTGGACGAATTATTTATTTCGAGGACATTAGCAATAGAAACCTCTGATCGGTCCACCGACCTCGTTTGTTATGAGAACGAAATTAAATCAGAACGGGACATTTGGGGTGGCATCCAAGGATGCCGCGTTGATATGTCTTTTTACACTTCTATTTGCCATCAAGTTCGCTTCGGAAAATTTGGTTTTTGATAATGCAGTGATTTACTTGTCAGCTAAGGTTTCCAGTGCGGAAATTCAACAAGCTTTGGATTCATTGCCCGACTCCGGTGGCGAAGTGGTTTTATCTGCCGGAAGATTTGACATCCAGCAACCCGTCGTATTGCGACGCGACCATCAAACTTTGCGCGGGGTTGGTCCGGCAACTGTCCTGAGGTTGATGGATAACGCCAATTGCCCGGTGGTCATTATGGGGGAGCCGGTAAACCATCCTCAAAAAACGCTCGCCAACTTACAGGTGAGAGACTTGTCGATAGATGGCAACCGCAGTCATCAGCAACGCGAGCTTTGGCGCGAGCAGGGCGAAGGCTCGGAGATTCGCAACAACGGCATTACGATTCAAAGCGTGTGTGATTCATCAGTAGAGCGTGTGATTACCTCAAGATGCCGTTCCGGTGGCGTGGTTACGACGCTTGGGGTGCGACGGTTGACGGTGCGCAATTTGGAGGCATTTGACAATGAATTCGACGGTCTTGCCTGTTACCTCACTGCTGAGAGTTTGTTTACGGATCTGTATTTGCACGATAACCCCGGCGCGGGAATTTCGCTGGATCTTGCTTTTAATAACAATGTTATTCGCAAAGCGGTGCTGGCGCGAAATGATTTGGGCATCTTTATGCGAGCGAGCCGCGAGAATGTGTTTTACGACGTTTCTATCCGCAATAGTGGGCACTTCGGTGTGTTTATGGCACATGCGGAAGAATATGGGACTGGCGTGGCGCGTCCGGCACCCCAAACGGAATGTGTTCGCAACGCCTTTACGAATCTGGTCGCCATCAATTGTGGCGGCGCGGCGTTTCGCGTAAATAATTCCACTTGTACAGACAATGTGATTATTCGCCCCAGCTTCGGTAAAAATCATCGCGGCGGGCTTTCTCTGGCGCAGCCGGATTTGGTCACGGTTCGGTAATGTGGGCTCAATCTTATCCGCAACGCTTCATTTTTTTCAATGCGGGTCACGGGGGCGTTGCCGGGGGTGAAAATGAATCTTCAATTTCACAATAAATCCTTGTAACGAGAAAATTTTTTCGACACAGTGCGGCGCAAACTTTTTTAGTCATGCTCACATTCAAAAACAAAATCCTGTTCGTCGGCTACGGCGCGGTGGCGCAATGCGCGCTGCCGATTCTCGTCAAGCACATCAACGTCCCCGCGAAGCACATCACGGTGATGGATTTCGAGGACCGCAAGGCGGCGCTCGCGCCGTGGATTAAGCGCGGCGTGAAGTTCGCCCGCTCCCGCGTGACGCGCGAAAATATGGGCACGCTGCTCGGGAAACATCTTTCCTGCGGCGACGTCCTGATTGACCTCGCGTGGAATATTGATGCGGCGGAAATTCTCCAGTGGTGCCACGACCACGGCGTGCTTTACATCAACACATCGGTCGAGCTGTGGGACCCGTATGAAAATTCCAAGGGCGCGCCCCCGCAGAAATCCACGCTCTACTGGCGTCACATGAATCTCCGCAAGATGATCGTCAAATGGGCGGAAGCCGGTCCGACCGCGGTATTGGAGCACGGCGCAAATCCCGGTTTGATTTCACATTTCACCAAGCAGGGCTTGATCGACATCGGTCGCCGTTCGATCAAGGACCGGAAAATCACTGGGCGCACGGCGGAGGAAGTGCAGCAGTTGATTTCCGACCAGAAATTCAACGTCCTCGCGCAAAAGCTCGGCGTGAAGGTCATTCATTGCAGCGAACGCGACACGCAGATCACGAATGTGCCGAAGCCGGTGGACGAATTCACCAACACCTGGAGCGTCGAAGGTTTCCGCGAGGAAGGCACGACGACCGCCGAAATGGGCTGGGGCACGCACGAAAAGGAATTGCCCCCGCTCGCCTACGAGCACAAGGAAGGCCCGCGCAATCAAATCTGCCTCGCGCAGATGGGCATGAACACCTGGGTGCGCTCATGGGTGCCGGATTACACGATTCACGGCATGGTGGTGCGCCACGGCGAGGCGTTCACGATTTCCGACAAGCTCACCGTTTGGAAAAACGGTAAGGCCGTGTATCGCCCGACGGTTCACTATGCGTATTGCCCGGCGGACGTGGCCATCGCGTCGTTGAACGAACTGCGTGGCTACGATTACAAATTGCAGCCGAAGGCGCGCATCTTGAACGACGAGATTACTAGTGGCTCGGATATCCTTGGCGCGTTGCTGATGGGCCACGGTTATAATTCATGGTGGATTGGCAGCGACTTGAGTATCGAGGAATCCCGCCGGCTCGTGCCGCATCAAAATGCGACGACGATGCAGGTGGCGATTTCCGTCGTTGGAGCCGTGATGTGGATGATTGAAAATCCGCGGCAAGGTGTTGTTGTGCCGGACGAACTCCCACACGAATATATCTTGAAAATCGCCAAGCCGTATCTCGGCAAGTGGATTTCTAAGCCGCATGACTGGACGCCGTTGAAGCATTACACCAATGTTTTCAAAGGCTACAATAAGCCGAACCTTGATCCGAAGGATCCATGGCAGTTCAAGAACTTCCTGGTTAACAACGCCGCCTGAAAATGATTTCGCCTACTGCGCTGAAAAAACTGGCCGCCAAGCATGGCACCCCACTGTTCGTCGTGGATCACTCCGAATTGCGCGCGAACTATGCGATGTTTAAAAAATATCTGCCGCGCGTGCAGGCTTACTACGCGGTGAAGGCTAATTCCGATCCGGCCATCGTGAGGACGTTTTATAAGGCCGGCGCGAGCTTTGACGTCGCCTCGATGCCGGAGTTCGAGAACGTCCACGAGAACATCAAGCATCTGCCGGCGAAGGCGCGGCAGGACTGGATTTGGGATAAAATCATTTATGCCAATCCCATCAAGCCGATTGAGACGTTGCGCGAGCTGAATCAGTACAAGCCGCTCGTCACATTCGACAATTTTGAGGAAATAAAAAAAATCAAAAAGCACGCGCCGCAGGCCGGTCTTGTGCTGCGTCTGAAAGTGGCCAACACCGGCGCGATGGTGGAACTGTCCTCCAAATTCGGCGCGTCACCCGGTGAAGCGGTGGACATGATTCTCGAAGCCGACCGGCAGGGATTGACCGTCGAAGGCTTGAGTTTTCACGTCGGCAGTCAGACGACAAATTTTGAGAACTACGTCCAGGCCATCAATCTTTCTGCAAACATCTACCAGGAAGCGCGCGATCGTGGTTACACCAAGATGAACTTGCTGGACATCGGCGGCGGTTTTCCTGCGCCTTATGACGCGAGTGTAAAACCGTTCCGCGAACTCGCCAACGTCATCAATCGCGAGCTTGACCGGCTGTTTCCGAAAGGCGTGCAGATTCTCGCGGAGCCAGGCCGGTTTTTCTGTGCGACCGCCGCCACCGCTGTTTCCAAAATCGTTGGCAAAGCCGTGCGCGATGGCAAACTGTGCTACTATATCAACGATGGCGTGTATCACACGTTCTCCGGTGTCATTTTTGACCACTGTCATTATCACCTCAAGGCGTTCAAGAAAGGCCCGACGCAGATTTGCTCCGTGTTTGGCCCGACGTGCGACGCGCTTGACGTGGTTTCGATGGCGGAAAATCTCCCGGAAAATCTGGAAATCGGCGATTTGCTTTACAGTGAGCAAATCGGCGCTTACAGCCACGCGTCCTCGACGTATTTCAACGGCTTTCCGCCGGCGGTCGTGATTCACGTGAACGAATAATTCCGGGTGGAAAAATGTTTTCTGCCCGCCGTTGTGTAAATTCGCAGCGGCTATTCTTTTCAATGGTCACCTTCGCTGGCATTCTGTCGTCATCATTCCCATGAAAATAAATCGTTTGTTCCACTTGTCTGGCTCGCTCGCTTTGGCTCTGGTGCTGGTTCTCGCTGACTCCGTTCGCGCGGCGGAAAACTCAGCGCCCCTTCCCGCCCGGGCCAAGGAAGTGTTGCCGGGTGTGCATCGCATTGTCTTTCTTGGCGACAGCATCACGCAGGGCGGCGATTACGTCACTGATGTTGAATGCTGGTTGCTCGCGCATGGCATTCAGCTCGAAGTCCTGAATCTTGGTCTTGGCAGTGAAACCGCTTCTGATCTGACACCGGAGGAAAACGGGGGGCATTTGAAAAAATATGGCTTTGGCCGGCCGTTTGTCAGCGAGCGACTGGAGCGAGCCCTGGCGGCCACCAAGCCGGATTTGTTGTTTGCCTGTTACGGCATGAATGATGGCGGCAGTCTCCCGCCGGACGCTGCCGGAACCAAACGTTTTGCGGAAGCCATCACGCATTTGCGCGCCGCCGCGGCGAAGTCGGGCGTTAAGCGCGTCGTGATTTGTACGCCCCCGGTGCAGGATGCCAAGGGTAACTCAAAAATGAATAATCATGACGAGAATCTGGCTCGCTACACGGCTTGGCTTTTATCGAAGCGCGCCGACGGCTGGGATGTGGTGGATATCTACACGCCGATGCGCCGTGCGTTGGACGAAGGGCGACTGAAAGATCCGGCGTTTCAATTTGCCAAGGATGGTGTGCATCCGGGGCGCGAAGGTCACTGGCTGATGGCGTCTGAAATTCTCTCGCAATTCCTGGGCGCGAAGTTGGACGGAGTTGCGGCGGCGGAGGATTTATTCCCCGCGCACGGGACCGTAATCCGCAAGCTGGTTCGTGAGCGGATGGTGCTGCGGTTCAATTCGTGGATGACGCAGATTGGCCACAAACGACCCGGCGTGGCTGGCGCTCCCGGAGCCAAGCCGGGGCTGCCGCTTGCCGAGGCCAACGCCAAGGCGGCGGACGTCGCGAAACAGATTCAATTGCTTATGACCGGTGGAAAACCCTGATTTTGATTGGCAATCGCAAGGGTGCTGCGTATTGTAACTCCGGAAAATAATCGTCATGCCCAAGCATAAGCCGACCAAACTTACCGGCGGGCCGGTTTCCCGGTTCATCCAGCACCACTATCGGCATTTCAATGCCGCGTCTTTGGTGGATGCTGCCAAAGGCTATGCCGCGCACCTCGACCAGGGTGGTCGCATGATGATTACCCTCGGTGGCGCGATGAGCACCGCGGAACTGGGTTTATCCCTTGCTGAAATGATCCGTCGCGACAAGGTGCATCTCATCACCTGCACCGGCGCGAATTTGGAGGAGGATGTTTTTAATCTCGTGGCCCACGATTTTTACGAGCGCGTGCCGCAGTATCGCTATCTTTCAGCCGACGACGAAAAAGCGTTGCTGGACCGCCACATGAACCGGGTGACGGATACCTGTATTCCTGAAGGTGAAGCGATGCGCCGCATGGAGAAAGCCATGCTCGAAGTCTGGGTGGCTGCCGACCAAAAGGGTGAACGCTATTTCCCGCATGAATTTTTCTACCAGGTTTTGCGCAGCGGCAAATACGAAAAGTATTACCAGATTGACCCGAAAGATTCGTGGATGCTCGCCGCGGCCGAGAAAAATCTGCCGCTTGTCGTCCCCGGCTGGGAAGACGCCACGCTCGGCAACATGTATGCCGCCGCCGTCATCCGTGGCGACGTGAAAAACGTCCACACCGTCCGCACGGGGATCGAATACATGACGTGGCTGGCGGATTTTTACACGCGCACCACCAAGAAAAGTCCGCTCGGCATGTTCCAGATCGGCGGCGGCATCGCGGGCGATTTCCCGATCTGCGTTGTGCCGATGTTGCATCAGGATTTGGGTCGCACCGGTGTGCCGCTTTGGGGTTACTTCTGCCAGATCAGCGATTCGACCACGAGCTACGGCAGCTATTCCGGTGCGGTGCCGAACGAAAAAATTACCTGGGGTAAGCTTGGTGTGAAAACCCCGAAATACATCATCGAATCCGACGCGACGATAGTCGCGCCGCTGATTTTTGCGCACGTCCTCGGATGGTGAGTATGAAATTTAAATTTTTTTTTCTAGCCGTCGGTTGGGTCGCTGGTTGTGCGATTGCCGCGCGTGCAGAAAATTCTGAGGGGCTGCTGCTTGTCGCCAACAAAGGCGACCAGACACTTTCGATTATCAATCCAACCACCGGCGTGCAACTTGCCGCCGTGGCCGAGGATGGCATCACCGGTCATGAGGTTGTGGCGTCGGCGGACGGATCGCTTGCCTTTGTGCCCATTTTCGGGAACGCCGGCGTCGGTCGTACGGGGACGGATGGTAGCCTGATTCGTATCATTGATCTTAAAAAACACATCGTGATTGGAACGGTGGATTTTGGCAAAGGTGTGCGGCCGCACTGCGCCGTCATCGGGCCGATGAATCATCTGCTCTACGTCACGACCGAATTGGATGATTCCATTGCCGTCATTGATCCGAAATCTTTCACGCTCATCGGCGCGATTCCCACCGGCCAGAGGGAATCGCACATGCTCGCCATCAGCCGCGACGGCAAAACCGGCTACACCGCTAATGTCGCGCCGGGAACGGTCTCTGTGCTTGACTTGGAGAAAAAAACGGTGCGCAAGATTATTTCTGTTTGCAAAACTACCCAGCGCATTTCCCTATCTCCGGATGACAAATGGATTTTTACCGCCGACCAAACCAAGCCGCAGCTCGCCGTGATTGACACCGCGAAAAATGAAGTCGCCCGCTGGATTGAACTGCCGGGCGTCGGCTACGGCACGGCGGTCACGCCGGATGGACGCTGGCTGGTCGTGGCGATGAGTGGGATCTGTCAGATCGGCATTGTGGATTTACAGACGATGAAAATTTCACGCGTTCTCGCTGTGCCAAAATCGCCGCAGGAAGTTTTGATTCGGCCTGACGGTGCCTTTGCCTATGTTTCTTGCAGTGCGAGCGGGCTGGTCGCCGTGATTAACTTGGAAAAATTTACCGTCGAAAACCCCATCGCCGCCGGCAAAGGTGCGGATGGCCTCGCCTGGGCGGTCGCAACGAAATAAATATTCATATGAAACCAAACGATTTCTCTGACACGCGTGTCCTTGTCACCGGTGGCGCGGGCTTTATTGGCAGCGCATTGGTGTGGGCTTTGAACCGGCGCGGCTGCGATAACATCGTCGTCAGTGATGTTCTTGGCACGGACGAAAAATGGCGCAACCTCACGTCGCTCCGCTTCGCCGATTATGTCGAGGCCGCCGATTTGCAGGTGCGTTTGCAAAACGGGGCGCTGGGAAAATTTGATTTGGTCCTGCACATGGGCGCGTGCTCGGCCACGACCGAAAAAGACGCGACGTATCTGGCCAAAAATAATTATCAGTTCACGAAGGACCTCGCCCATTGGTCGTTGGAAAATAAAGTGCGTTTTGTCTATGCGTCGTCCGCCGCGACTTACGGCGATGGCGAGCAAGGTATGGAAGACAACGAGGCCGCGCTCGATACGCTGCGGCCGCTGAACATGTATGGCTACTCGAAGCATCTGTTTGATCTGCACGCCAAGCGCGCCGGGTTCCTGAACCGGATTGTCGGCCTGAAATTCTTCAACGTCTTTGGTCCGAATGAGGATCACAAGCACGACATGCGTTCGCTCGTTCATAAAAGTTTTGCTCAGGTGCAGAGCAAGGGTGTCATCCAGTTGTTCAAAAGTTATCGCAAGGATTACAAAGACGGTGAGCAGAAACGGGATTTCCTTTATGTCAAGGACTGCGTGGCGATGACGCTGCATCTTGCCGCGACACCCAAGGCGAACGGGCTTTTCAATATCGGTTCGGGGCAGGCGCGGACATGGGTGGATTTGTCGAACGCCGTATTCACCGCGTTGAAGAAAAAACCGGTGATCAAGTTCATCGAGATGCCGGAGGCCATCCGCGACAAATACCAATATTTTACCCAGGCCAACTTGCTGCGATTGCGTGGCACCGGCTACGCCGCGCCCGTCACTTCGCTTGAAAACGCCGTTGTGGATTACGTTCGCAAATATCTAGTGTTGGATAAGCGGTTGGATCCTTCGGTTGCATAAATAATCGTTGTAACGCGACTTGGTGCGGTGGGCACCTGTTGTTTCATATATCTGTTAAAATGATAAACCGCCTGTTAACCCGTACCGGTCTGGTTGCCCTGGCTTGTTTTTGCTTTTCCAATGCTTACGCTGACAATTTCCCGACCTCGCCGGCACCGGTCGGGCGCGACGGCGGTTCGCTTGTCACGCCGGTCAATCAAATCGTCACCCCCGCCGGCATCATGGTTGATCTGCCCGGCATGCGCCCCCAGGTGCTGGCGTTAAGTCCGGATGGAAAAATCCTGGTCGCAGCCGGGTTGTCGCATGAACTGGTGGTGCTGGATCCCGCGTCCGGACAAATTCTGCAGCATGTCGCTTTGCCTTCCGATCAGGCGCGGGAACAGGCGGCCGTGTCAGCCGAAATTCTTTCGCCGGATGGCAAGGCGCGGGTGAGCTTCACCGGCCTGGCTTTTTCGCCCGATGGCACCCGGATTTACCTGGCCAACGTCAACGGCGACATCAAGGTTTTCAATGTGGGCCGGGACCATAAAGTTTCTCCGCGCGTTTCGTTTCCCCTGCCACCGGCCGACGCGCCGTCGCGCGCGGAGGAAATCCCCGCCGGCCTCGCCGTATCGGCGGATGGCAAGAATATCTACGTTGCGCTCAATCTTTCCAACCGGCTGATCGAAATTGACGCGGCGACGGGAAAAGTTTTGCGGTCATGGAATGTCGGTTTTGCCCCATTTGACGTGGTTTTGGCGGGACCCAAGGCCTACGTCAGCAACTGGGGTGGTTGTCGACCCGACGCCGGCAGCATCACCGGCCCGGCGGGGCAGGGCACCCGCGTCCGCGTGGATGCACGGAGCATTGCCAGTGAAGGTTCGGTGACGGTGATTGACCTCGCGCAGCCGGCGGTGTTCTCAATGCAAAAACAAATCATCACCGGTCCGCATGCGTGTGCGCTGGCGCTGTCGCCAAAAGGCCGCTGGCTCGTCGCGGCCAGCGCGGGCGCGGATATGTTGAGCGTGATTGACACGCGCAGCGACCAGGTGGTGGAAACCTTCAGTGCGCGACAGCATCCCGGCGATTTGTTCGGCGCGCAGCCCAATGCGCTGGCCTTTGACCGGTCGGGAAAAAAACTGTTTGTCTGCAACGGCACGCAGAACGCCGTCGCCGTGTTTCAATTCCGCCCGCGCGAAACCAGATTGCTCGGCCTTGTGCCGGTTGGCTGGTTCCCCGGTGCGATTGTGTTTGATGCCAGGCGAAGCCAGCTTTGTGTGGCGAACCTGAAAGACATTGCTGCGAAGACGGAAAAGGGCAAGCAGGGCGCGACCGGCTATGGCTTCAATACGCATCAATATTGCGGCACGGTCTCATTAGTGCCGGTGCCGACCAAGGCTGAACTGGTGATGTTCACGCAAAAGGCGCTGGGCAATCTCCGTTACCCGCTGCTTGCACAGGCGAAGCTGCCGCCGCGTACCGGCCGTTCCCCCGTGCCGGTGCCGGAACGCGTCGGCGAACCGAGCGTGTTTAAGCATGTGATCTATATCATCAAGGAAAACCGCACCTACGACCAGATCCTCGGCGACGTGCCGGAAGGAAATGGCGCTGCCGATTTATGCATTTTCGGTGAACGCATTACGCCCAACCAGCATCGGATAGCCCGCGAGTTCGCGCTGCTCGACAACACCTATTGCTCCGGTATTCTGAGCGCCGACGGCCATAACTGGAGCGACACCGCGATGGCCACAGAATATGTCGAGCGCTCCTTTGGGAGTTGGCCGCGCAGCTATCCCAGCGGCGGCGATGAGAAGAGCCGGGACGCCCTTGCTTATTCTACCGCTGGTTTTATTTGGGACAACGCCCTCGCGCATGGCAGAACCTTCCGGGACTTTGGTGAATTCTGCACCAACTTCCGGCTTTGGAAAAATTCCAGCCGCCAAGGTAAGCCAACTTGGACGGATTGTTATCAGGATTTTATCAACCGGTCCCAGGCGATTGCCATTCGCAGCGAACCCGATCTCGAATCCCTCCGGTCCTACATCGTGCCGGATTTCCCGGGGTGGGATTTGAGCGTGCCTGACATCGTGCGCGCCGCGAAATTTATTGAATACCTGAAAAAGGACGAAGCCGCCGGCACTATGCCCGACTTCACCATCGTGTGGTTGAATACCGACCACACTAGCGGCACCGGCGCTAGCAAACCCACCCCCGCCGCACAGGTGGCCGACAATGACCTCGCCGTCGGACAGATCGTCGAGGCTCTGAGTCATAGCAAATTCTGGAAGGAAACCTGCATTTTCATCATCGAGGACGACCCGCAGAACGGCTGGGACCACGTCAGCGGCTATCGTACTACGGCTTATGTCATCAGCCCCTATACGAAGCGCCACACCGTTGTCGGCACGCAATACAATCAGACCGGTTTGCTGCGCACGATGGAATTGATGCTCGGCCTGCCGCCGATGAATCAGATGGATGCCACCGCCACGCCGATGTTTGACTGTTTTACCAATCAACCGGATTTTACTGCGTTCACCGCCGTGACGAACAACGTTCCGCTGGACGAGATGAATCCGCCGCCGAAGCAAGTGGCTGACGCGCAATCACGTCAGGACGCCTACGTTTCCGCGCGGCTGCCGCTGGACCAGCCTGACCGCTGTCCCGAAAACGCGCTGAACCGCATCCTCTGGCGTGCCATGATGGGCGGCAAGCCGTTTCCTGAATGGGCGGTGAAAATTGTGGACGAGGATTGACTGGGGCGAAACTGGTTCATGCGTCATGCGTAAAGGAATGGGCATCATTTGCGTTGTCATCAGTGTGCTGCTCATCGTCAAGGGGCACGATGTCGCTAATTCCGTCGCTTCCCGTGTGAAAACAGTTTTTACTGGCGCGCCGGTGAACCAGGCGATAAAGCTTTATCTCGTCGGCATTGGGCTTGGGCTTTTCGGATTGCTCCTGGTTTTCTGGAAGAAAAAGTGAATTCTAAGGTGCCGCCGTCGCGTGCAGTTCTTTTCCGCCGTTCACCAAAAATAGCACCGCCATGCGCACGGCGAGGCCGTTGGTGACTTGTTCTAGAATCACCGAGCGGCTGCTGTCCGCCAGTTCGCTGTCAATCTCCACCCCCCGGTTGATCGGGCCGGGATGCATGATGATGGCATCGGGTTTGGTCTTGGCCAGTCGCGCTTTATTGAGGCCGAATAGCTGGGTGTATTCGCCGATGCTCGGAAACATTGTTTTGCGCTGGCGCTCGTGCTGGATGCGGAGCAGATTGATGATGTCCGCGTCGCGAATGGCTTCATCCACATCATACGTCACCCGGCACCCCATTTTTTCAAAGGTTTTCGGCACGAGTGTGGAGGGGCCGCAGAGCGTCACGTTGGCGCCAAGTTTGGTCAGTGCCCAGATGTCTGAGCGGGCCACGCGACTGTAAAGAATGTCGCCGAGAATGGTGACGTTTAGCCCGGCGATTTTCCCTTTTTTTTCGCGGATGGTGAACGTGTCGAGCAATGCCTGGGTCGGATGTTCGTGCGCGCCGTCGCCGGCGTTGATGACGTGGGCGTCGAGCACGCGGGATAGAAAATGGGGCGCGCCGCTCGCACTGTGGCGGATGATGATGAAGTCGGCATTCAGCGCTTCGAGGTTGCGTGCCGTGTCCTTGAGCGTTTCGCCTTTCTTTAGCGACGAGGCTTCGGTGGTGAAATTAATCACATCGGCGCTCAAGCGGATGGCGGCCAGTTCAAAGCTGGTGCGTGTTCGCGTGGAGGGTTCGACGAAAAGATTCACCACAGTCTTGCCGCGCAGGGCCGGGACCTTCTTGATCGCCCGTTTGCCGACGGCTTTGAAGCCGCGCGCGGTGTCGAGCACGGTGAGGATTTCCTCGGCGGTGAGCGATTCAATGTCTAACAGATGTTTGCGATGCCAGCTCATATTGGTTGGTTGCATCGTTTAATCGTGGTTTGTTGGAATTAGGCTCCGATTCACAAGGCAACAATTGAACGATTGGCGGTTCACTTCTTCTTCAAAATCACTTCGTCCTGCGCTGCGCCGCCTTCGGTGAGCAACAGGGAAATCTTTTCATCCAGCGCCGTTGGCACATTTTTACCGACGAAATCCGCCTTGATCGGCAGATCTCGGTGGCCGCGATCAATGAGCACCGCGAGCTGGATTTTTCTTGGCCGGCCAAAATCGTTCAGGGCATCCATCGCGGCGCGCGTTGTTCGGCCGCTAAATAATACGTCGTCCACCAGGACCACCGTCTTGTTGTTGACATCAAATGGGATCTCGGTCGGGTGCACTGTCGGGGCCGCTCGGCTGTCGAGGTCGTCACGGTGCATGGTCACATCGAGGATGCCGACGGGCACGATGTGGTTCCAGATGCCGGCAAGGATCGTTGCCAGCCGCGCCGCGAGATGATCGCCGCCCACCGGGATGCCGACGAGCACCACCTCGGTGCCCTGTTCGTTGCGCTCGGCAATCTCATGCGCAATGCGCGTGAGCGCCCGTTGGATGGCGGTGGCGTCGAGGATGATGGTTGTTTCAGGCATAAAAAATCGCGAACCGCTTCCGCCGGGCGGAGCTGGCTCGCGTTTTTAATCTGTTCTTCATTTATCCTTTGCTGCCTCGCAGGGCTGCGTTAAAGGAACGGTTTTAGTTGGTGCCGGCTTGACGTGATTTACGCCAGCTGGCGCGGTGTCGGATAATCCAATCGGTGAGGGCCCGCTCAAAACCTATGTCATAGCCAAGCTTTTCCGACTCAATCCACTTGTGTTTGAGAATCTCCTCACGTTCAGCCTGAAATTCGCGATAAAGCGACGAGCTTTTAAGCAAATCGTTCGCCGCAGATGTGTCTTTTCCAGCGTTCGACATAATGTTTGTCACTGTGGCGATTACCTTAAATCCTCGAATCGGTTCTGGCAAATGAAATCTGGGGCCGCCTGCCGTATGAAATTCATTTTAACTTTTTCCTCAACCCGTCTGCGATTTGGATGAACGCTTTGCCCGCCGTGTGGTTCGGCGTGGAAACCACAATCGGCATTCCGCGGTCGCCGCCTTCGCAGATTTCCGAGAAAATGGGGATTTCACCGAGGAACGGGACGTTTTGCCGCGCCGCCTCTTCCTGGCCACCGCCGTGGCCGAAGATTTCCACGCGGTCGCCGTTTGGCGCGGTGAAGTAGCTCATGTTTTCGATGATGCCCAGAATTGGCACGTTTACTTTGTGGAACATGGCAATGCCTTTGCGCACGACGCCGAGCGACGCCTCCTGCGGTGTGCTGATGATGACGCCGCCATCCAGCGGAACCGTCTGGCAGAGCGATAGCTGTGCGTCGCCGGTGCCGGGCGGCAAATCCACGAGCAGGAAATCCAAGTCGTTCCATTCCACGGCGAGCAGGAATTGCTGGATGGTCTTGGTGATCATGGGTCCACGCCAGATCACCGGCTGGTCGTCATTCAATAGCAGCCCAATGCTCATGACTTTTACGCCGTGGGCCGTTGGCGGAACCAGCCGTTCGTCGGCGCTGACCGTGGGCCGTTCGTAAACCCCCATCATCAACGGGATGCTCGGGCCGTAGATGTCGCAATCCAGCAGGCCGACTTTCGCGCCCAGATGGTTTAGCGCGCAGGCCAGATTTGCCGCGCAGGTGGATTTACCGACTCCGCCCTTGCCGCTCGCAATCGCGATGACGCGCTTCACTCCCGGCACTTTCGTCTGCTCGGTAAAGGATTTGCCGGTTCCAGCCTGGCCGGGAGTCGGCTGGCGGACTTCCACGACGGCGTGGCTCACGCCGGGAAGTCTTTTCAGTATCTGCTCCGCCTCCGCTTTGATCTGCCCGGCGGCATCAGGGTTTGGCGAGGTCAGTTGGAGGGCCACGCTTATGGCGCCGTTCGCGATGGAAATGTCCTTGATCAGACCGAAGGAAACAATATCGCGGGAGAAGCCGGGATACTTCACTGCGGTCAGGGCCCGCTTGATGTCGTCTTGCGAAAGCATGGCGGACAAAATGCCATTCATTCACCCGAACGCAAAATTTATTTATGCGCCTGAGCGGGCAGGGGGCGGTTCTTTATGTTAAAGCCGCGGGCATCTTATTTACCGCCCCAGCGAATTTATTCTCGTGGTTTTGATTTGCACAAAGCGGGTGAAAATGGGAAATTAATGTCCAATTTATAATTAGAATCATTCTAAACATGACGCAAAAAGCTAACAGCGGGACGGCCCTGGCGGTGGAAATGTGTGCGCAATTCAAATCTGCTGCGCTACCGTCTCAATGGATGACCGCCCTGCGCCAGGCTGGGCTCGCAAGTTTTTCCGGGCAGGGATTTCCGACGCTTCAGGACGAAGACTGGCGCTTTACCAATATCTCGCCGATTGCCAAACTGCCTTTTCAGCTCGCCTGCCCGGCTGTGGTCAATGGTGCGGAAACCTTGGCGCTGGAAAAGTCGGTCTTCGCTGCTTTGACTGGCCATCGGTTGGTGTTCGTGAATGGGTTTTTCTCCGCAAAACTTTCCCGTATCCAGCCGGTTGCCGGCGGCGTGCGGATCGAAAGCCTTGCCTCGGCCATGGTGAAAGATTCCGCGCTCATCGAAAAACACCTCGGGCAATATGCTCACGCAGCGGGAAATTCATTTGCCGCCCTGAATCAGGCGCTCTTCTCCGATGGGGCCTTTATCTTTGTGCCCTCGGGTGTCGCCGTTGCCGGGCCGGTGCAGTTGATTTATATTTCATCCGCGAAACAAAATGGGGAAACCATTGTGCCGCGCAATCTGGTGATCGCGGAGGCGAATAGCAGGTTGACGGTGGTGGAAAGTTACATCAGCACCGTCAATGCTGGGTATTTTACCAATGCGGTGACAGAAATCGTGGCCGGTGACAACGCCGCCATCGAACACGTCAAGGTGCAGGACGAGGCGGCAGCGGCATTTCATATCGCTACGATCGCGGGCGAATTCAGCCGCGCCAGCAACGTGCGTGTCCAC
This sequence comes from uncultured Verrucomicrobia subdivision 3 bacterium, assembly GCA_903922735.1. Taxonomy (GTDB): domain Bacteria; phylum Verrucomicrobiota; class Verrucomicrobiia; order Limisphaerales; family UBA11358; genus UBA11358. The sequence continues at coordinate 121,274 of CAIXUZ010000060.1, read as the reverse complement.
TCGTTCGCGCTCGGCGCAAAAATCTCGCGCAACAACATCCGGACTCAACTCGCTGGCGAAGGCTTGGAGTGCATTTTGAACGGCCTTTACCTCACAAAAGATGAGCAGATCGCCGACCACCATATGATTGTGGAACACGCGCAACCGCATTGCGCCAGCCATGAATATTTTAACGGCATTCTCGACGATAAGTCGAAGGGGGTTTTTCACGGGCGCATTCTCGTTCAGAAAATTGCGCAGAAAACCGACGCCAAGCAGACGAACAAAAACCTGCTCCTTTCCGATGACGCCACGGCGGATACCAAACCGCAGTTGGAAATCTATGCCGATGACGTGAAATGCACGCACGGCGCGACCATCGGCCAGTTGAACGACGAAAGTATTTTCTACTTGCGTTCGCGTGGGATGAGCTTGGATGCGGCTAAACAGATGTTGATCCACGCTTTTGCCGGCGAGATTATTGACCGTATCAAGTGTGAGCCGGCGCGCGCGGTGATCGACCGGCTCGTGTGGGATCGCCTTGAAGCTCATCCCCATTTGCTGGGGAAATGATTTTTAAACCACGTAATCCGCGAACCACCCGAAATGAAACTTGATTGCTTTCATGTCATTAGTGTGTTTAGTGGTTAAAATCCGACTATGTTTGACGACATCAACGACCTTTATCAGCAGGTCATTCTTGATCATTGCAAGAAGCCTCGGAATTTTCATGAAATGCCGCAGTGCTCCTGCTCGGCGCAGGGTTTTAACCCGCTTTGCGGTGATAACTTGAAGCTGTTTCTCACGCTGGACGGCGAAATCATTAAGGACGCGAGTTTTGTCGGCTCCGGCTGCTGCATTTCCAAGGCGTCGGCGTCGCTGCTCACGGAAAATGTCATTGGCAAATCGAAGTCCGAAGCGAGCCGGATGTTTGAGCGGGTCCGCGATTTGGTGACGACTGGTAAAACGACCGGTGATGTTGGCAAGCTGGCGGTATTTGCCGGCGTCTATAAATACCCGGCGCGTGTGAAGTGCGCGATCCTCAGCTGGCACGCGCTCATGGGGGCGATCAAGGGCGAGGTGGCTCCGGTCAGCACGGAAAACGAGCAGACCTGATTTGATTTTGACCGCCATAACGGCGAAGATGTTTCCAATATGAGTTCCGAACCAAAGATTTTAACCCGCGATGTGGAAGCCTCGGTGGTTCCCATCGGCACCAAGGTCACGCTCCAGAAGGGCGAGGCCGCGCATATCACGCAATCGCTCGGCGGCACCTACACGGTCGTCGTGAATGGCAATATGTTTCGCATCGAATCCAGGGACGCCGACGCACTTGGACTGGAAGTGACAGTTGCCCCCGCGCCCGTGACCGCCAGTGGACCGGTTACGCCGGAAGAGTTGGAAAAGAAAGTTTGGGAGGCGCTTAAGACCTGCTATGACCCGGAGATTCCGGTCAACATCGTTGATCTGGGGTTGATTTACGATTGTCACCTTACGCCGATCGGCGTGGATAATTTTAAGGCCGACGTGAAGATGACTTTGACCGCGCCGGGCTGCGGCATGGGGCCGGTGCTGGCGCAGGATGTGCAGAACAAGCTCGTCTCCATCGAGCCGATTGACGAGGCCAATGTGGAGCTCGTCTGGGATCCGCCCTGGAATCAGAGCATGATGACCGAGGCGGCCAAACTGCAGCTGGGACTACTTTGAGCCACAGATGGGCAGAGATGAAACACAGATGGAGAAAAGCCGGCCATAGATTTTGAAATTCAGATTTTATCTGTGTTTCATCCGTGAAAATCTGTGGCTAATAAATTCCAATGAATAAATCCATTGATTGGTCAGCTTTGCGGAAGGACTTCCCGATTCTCAATCAGGAAGTCCACGGTAAGCCGCTGGTCTACTTTGACAATGCTGCCACGTCGCAAAAGCCCCGCTCCGTGATCGATGCCCTCGTGCATTACTACGAGCGCGACAACGCCAATGTCCATCGCGGCATCCACGAATTGAGCAATCGCTCGACGATCGCCTTTGAGGCCGCCCGCACGCGCACCGCAAAATTTCTCAATGCCAAATCTGCCGACGAAATTATTTGGACTCGCGGTACCACCGAAGCCATTAACCTCGTCGCCGCCACTTGGGGGGCCAGGCATTTAAAGTCCGGCGACGTCATCCTGCTCACCGAAGTCGAGCACCATAGCAACCTCGTGCCGTGGCAATTGCTTGCCCAGCGCACGGGCGCAAAAATAGCCTACATTCCCGTCACTGGCGACGATGGTGCGCTCGACCTCACCAAGGTTGGGTCACTCCTCACCTCTCGGGTGAAGTTGCTCTCGATGGTGCACATCTCCAATTCTATGGGCACGGTGAATCCCGTCGCTGAACTCTGCGCCCGCGCGCGCCAGCTCGGCATTGTCACGCTCGTGGACGGGGCGCAGAGCGCCGGGCATTTGCCGGTGGATGTGCAGGCTATCGGCTGCGATTTCTTTGCCTTCTCCGGTCATAAGATTTGCGGGCCCACCGGCATTGGCGCGCTTTACGGGCGCACGGAAATCTTGGAAACGATGCCGCCCTATCAGGGCGGCGGCGAAATGATCCTGACCGTGGGTTACCAGAAAACGGAATTCAAACCCGCCCCGCATCGTTTCGAGGCCGGTACGCCGGACATTTCCGGCCCCATCGGTCTGCACGCCGCGATGGATTATCTCGACGCCATCGGTCGTGAAAATATATGGCGGCACGATCAGGAACTGGCGAACTATGCCTATGAACAGCTTTCCGCGCTCAAGAACATCCGTCTCTTCGGCCCCAGGCAGAACCGCGCTGGGCTTGTGAGTTTTCTCCTCAAGGATGTTCATGCCCACGACGTCGTTACCCTGGCGGATCAAGGCGGTGTCGCTTTGCGGGGTGGCCATCATTGCACCCAGCCCTTGATGCACAAACTCGGCGTGGAATCTACCGCCCGCGCCAGTTTTTACTTTTACAATACGAAGGCGGAAGTGGATGTCTTCATCGCTGTCATCAAAGAGATTCAGAAATTCTTTGCGCAATAATTCTGCCGCCGAAACGAAAAGGCCACAGAGTATTGCTCTGTGGCCTTTTTAGTTATCTGCCAATCACACGTTGAATTTGAACAGCAGCACGTCGCCGTCTTTCACCACGTATTCCTTGCCTTCCATGCGGTAAAGCCCCTTTTCCCGCGCGGCGGCCACCGAGCCCAGTTTCACCAGATCGTCGTACGCCACAGTTTCGGCCTTGATGAAACCGCGTTCAAAATCGGAGTGGATGACCCCCGCTGCTTTCGGTGCGGTGTCTCCGTTGTGAATCGTCCACGCCCGGACTTCCTTTTCGCCCGCCGTGAAATATGTCCGCAGACCGAGCAGATGATACGTCGCACGGATGAGTGCCCCGACGCCGGATTCGCTGACGCCGAGTTCCTTGAGAAATTCCTTAGCCTCCGCATCGGACAAATCAATCAAGTCGCTCTCGATCTGCGCGCTGATAACGACGGCCTCGCACGCGAAATGGTTTTTGGCGTATTCGCGGACTTTCAGGACGTGGGGATTCTGGGCGGCGGTGGCCAGGTCGCCTTCCTTGACGTTGCAGGCAAAAATGGTGGGTTTGTCGGTCATCAGCCAGAACAGTCGGGAAATCGCTTTTTCTTCCGGTGCGAGTTCGAGCGTGAGCGCGGGTTTACCGGCGTTCAGATGCGGCTCGATTTTTTTAAGGATGTTTTCTTGCGCGAGGGCTTCCTTGTCCCCGCGTTTGGCGTCCTTGGCCACGCTGGCGAGCCGTTTCTGTACCGCTTCCAAATCCGACAACACCAGTTCGGTGGTGATGGTTTCAATGTCGCGCACGGGATCAACGGAGCCGGCCACGTGGTGGATGTCGGCGTCTTCAAAGCAACGGACGACTTGCACGATGGCGTCCACTTCGCGGATGTGCGTGAGAAATTTGTTGCCGAGACCTTCGCCTTGCGACGCGCCTTTGACGAGCCCGGCGATGTCCACGAATTCCACCGCCGCCGGAATCACGACCCCGGTCTTGGCGATTTTTTGCAGCACGTAAAGCCGTTCATCCGGCACGGTGACGATGCCGACGTTCGGGTCAATGGTGCAGAACGGATAGTTCGCCGCTTCGGCCTTGCGGGTGCGGGTGACCGCGTTGAACAGGGTTGATTTGCCGACATTGGGCAATCCGACGATTCCAGCTTTGAGCATAATTAAATAGTTTGTTTGGTCAGATGCCACGCGATTCGCACCCCTTCATAGATGGCGGTGGCGATCAGGCAAAGTCCCGAAATGTGTTGTAGGCGTAGCAATGACTTGTCGCTGAATTTTCCGTGGCCGCGGGACACGATAAAGCTCCAAAACAAGAACCACAGCAATGCCCCGGTAAACACCCCTCCCACACAAGCCGCTTTTGCCGGCGTCGAGTCATCTACCCATTCCTCTTTGCTGAAAAACGCCTTGGTGCTTAGCAGCGTGGCGGATAGTGCCACCCACGCGACCAGCACGCCGAGGTTTGCCGCTACGCGCACGAACCCGGTGGCAAAGGCGGAGTGCGGATGGACTTTCTGCTCAATGCGCTCCTCCAGTTTTTCAATGGCGAGATTGAGGCGGGTGGGGATTTTCTCTGGTTTTGCTAGCAGGAATTTAAACCCGATAAATAGCAGGAAGACGAACCCCATCACCCGCATCATCGTCTGGGCGATGCCATGATCGATTAATTGCGAAATGCCGGTGAACGAGATGGCGCAATAAATGACATCCATCACCACCGCGCCCAGACCGATGAACAACCCCCATTTGAAGCCGCGTTGGGTGCCCTCGTGGAGGATGGTCAGGTTGATCGGGCCGGGCAGTGAAGAAAAAAATAGCGCGCAGACAAAGCCTGCTAACGCCGCCACCAAAATGGGATGGGTTTCAGCCATTAGTTTTCCGCCTCGGTCTCGTCGTCTTCCTCGATTTCCTTGCGCCAGGCCCGCGAAATGTGCGGCCGGATAAAACCGTAAAGCAGATATCCCGTGAAGAAGATTGGCAGGACGTAATACAAAATCTTCTCTTTCAGGATAAACAGGCAGCCGACGAACAATGCGGCGATGACCAGCTTCAAAAAGGTGGTGGTGGAACGCAAACCGAGTGATTTGAAGCTGGGATACCGCACCTCGCTCACCATCATCGCGGAAAGAAAAATCAGCACCACCGGCAGCAGGTACCCCCAGTGGCCGAGATCCTTGTTCTTCTCGTTTAACTTGATGATGAAGAGCGTTAGCGACGCGACCAGCCCGGCGGCGGATGGAATCGGGAATCCGAGAAAATCTTTGCCCGCGCCGGGCAGGTTCATTGCGGCGAGGCAATTGAACCGCGCCAGCCGGAACGCGCCGCAGATGAGGTAAATCGAGGCGATGAGCCAGCCGAGCTCCGCATAGTCGTCGGGCAGCGCGCTGCGCAGCACGACGCGATGCACCAGAAAGGCCGGCGCGACGCCGAACGAAATCAAATCCGCCAGCGAATCAAACTCGCGGCCAAACGGGCTTTCGTGTCCGCCCATGCGTGCCACCCGGCCATCGAATAAATCGAAGATGCACGCCAGCAGAATGCACGCGAGCGCAAACTTGATGGGCATCCAGTTGACGTGACCTTCGGCATTCGGCGTGAGGTTGGCTTCGACAATCTGGGTGAGCGCTACGAAGCCGCAGAAAAGATTCCCCGCTGTCAACAGGTTCGGCAGGAAATAGATCCTCAGCTTCTCGCCCTCGCTGGGCGGCGCGTTTTTTTGCGGGGTTTCAGCCATGAATTCAGTCAAATGTGGCCAGCACCGTTTGCCCGCCGACCACGCGGTCGCCAAGTTGGATTTTGATTTTCGCCGTCTTCGGCAGGTAAACGTCCACCCGCGAGCCGAATTGAATCAGGCTGATGCGTTCGCCCCGCTGAACCGGATCATTCTGTGCTACGAATGGCACGATGCGCCGCGCGATGAGGCCGGCAATGAGGCGCAGGCCGATTTTCTGGTCGCGCGGGTCGACGGCCTCGATGCCGATCAAAACGTTTTCGTTGAACTTCGCGCAGTCGGCGCGCATCGCATTCAGATATTGGCCGGGTGAGTGCTTGAAAAAAGCGATGCGGCCCGCGACCGGCGCGTTCTGGACATGAACGTCAAATACCGAAAGAAAAATGGAGATGCGCTGGCATTCGCCGCCCATGAATTCCTCCTCGGTCGTGGTGTCGATCGTATCCACTTTGCCGTGGCCGGGCGCGACGACGAGCTTTGGCGTGGAAGGCGTCATTGCCTCGGGGTCGCGGAAAAAATAAAAGGTGAAAAGAACAAACAGTACCCATAACGCCCCGAGCACCCCGCCCACCGTCAGAATGCAAGTGCCGATCTTGGCCGCCAGCCAGGCGGCCGCCAGCAGCGCCAGCACGGCCAGGCCGGACAGGCCGATCAGTTTCATGGCCGCACTTGAGGCTTTTCCAGAGTGTTTCACACCGGAACAGTAAAATTTTTTCCGGCCGCTTGCAATTCGGCATTTTTGATGCGGCCTGGCGGCTCCACGGCCGTGTTCCGCATTTCTCTGGCGGTTCTTTGCCGGAACGCCGCTACGGCAAACCCCTGACTTGCAATTCGGCGTTTTCGGTGCAACTTGGTTGCCGTCGCAAAGAAAGGCGACGTCCAAACCGGAACAAAACAAAATCATGTCACTCCATACCCCTGACCTCACCAAATTCCCGCCACGCAGCCCGCGCGTGCGGCTCGGCGGCTACGCCATTTTGCCGCGCCTGCTGGACAAGGGCCGCGCCACGCTGGTCGGTAAAAACGGCGAATATCATTACGCCTGCCCGCTAGACCAGCAGTTCTTGGAATTTGCCGGCATTGACCCGGAAGCGTTGAAAAAAGAACTGACCAAAAGCGATGCCGAAGTGCTCGAATGGATCGCCAAATACGCCAAGCATAAGCGCACCGCGCCGGAAATCACTGCATGGACGCAGTGGCAGGAAAACCGCGCGCCGAATAATCCCGACGGCCGAGAGTATTTCAACGGCATTCACAAGGCCATCGCGCCCACGCGCACGGATATCTCTACGTGGTTTGACGTGCTGGATGCGGACGATTTCGCAAGCTACGGCGGCAAGGCTTGATCGAACGGCATAAACAAATACGCCCGGCGAGAAATCGCGGGGCGTTTTTTTATGCAAAGTTGTGAGGCGAACTTTCAGCTATTCTGTTATGGGGCATCACGGCTTATAAACTCAATAATTTTGCTGGCATAAGCTTTCAGAAATTTCGACTCAAAGCCCTGTGACTTTAGAAGTGGTATGCGAAAGCGTATGTGCAATGGCAAAATAATACCGCTGATTGCGCCGCAAGCCCCCATCAACATCCCTAGCATCGAAACCAGCATAAAGGTTATGAAAGCTGGGTGTGTCCAGTCAGGATGATTTCCCAGAGCCGTAACCAGAATGGATGGTCCCCAAATTAAGGCACAAAGTCCGGCAGCACCAAAAATACCCATGAGCATCGAGATTGTCATTGCGACGCCATCAATAAAGTAAAATATGAATTTAGTCATAGACGCATAGTGATGACTGACCAATATGGGGGATTGGTTTGCAGCCTATCCATTCTTATCGCCAGACCCTATTTCTGCTCCGTGCCTGTGTCGAGCCAAAATAAAATCCGTAAAGCAAAAAGGCAGGAATCAGATTTCTCCTGATTCCCTGCCTTCTTAATTTGTTTTTACTTGGCGCGTTTCGCGTCTTGGCGGTTGAATTTTTACACCGGTGCCGCTTCCATCTTCCATGCCGCAATCTTCTCGATGCGGTGGCGGCGTTTGCTGCCGTGCAGTTCAAATTCCACTTCGTCGCCGACCTTGCGGTTAAGCAGCGCCATCGCCACCGGCGTCAGGTAGCTGATGATGCCCTTGTCCGGATCGGAATCCCACGCGCCGAGAATCGTGAAGGACTCGGATTGATTCGATGCTAAATCCGTCGCCTGCACCACAGTGCCGGGGCCGACCACTTCGGTTTTGGCGTTGGAAAAATCTGTTCCCCGTGCACGGGTGAGCGCGGCTTCGAGATCTTCCTTCTGGCGCATGAGGATTTTCTGCATCTCTTTCGCGGCCTTGTATTCGTGGTTTTCGCGCAAGTCGCCATAGCTGCGGGCGATGGCGATTTCCTTGGAGTTCGCCGGAATCTTTTTTTCCACAATATCCTGATATTCCAGCCGGCGACGTTCGAGGCTTTCCCAGGAGACGAGCAGGGCGGATTCCTGTTTGGTCTGTTCGCCGCTGACGAGCGACTGCACGGCGGGATGCGCCTTGACGAGCCGGGCGAGCAGGGAGCGTTTGTCCATGTCGTCAAACACGGGCGAAAGTTTCAGGGCGCGGGTTAAATCTTTGATGACTTCGATGTCCGCGGAGGCGGTGAGTTCGGCGATCAGCGCCTGGTCCTCGAGGATGAAATCGCGCAGGCGATTCGAGCGCTTCTCGTTGAACTGGTCGCGTTCCATCGAAGTGAGCATGGCGCGAAACACTTCCGGGCCGAGAATGTCCACATAGTCTTCCGTGCGTTCGCGGCTGAACCACAGCAGCAGTTCGCTGCTGGCCGTGTGCTGGCTGATGAGCTTGGAAAGGGTTTCCTTGAGCAGATTCAATTTGCCGTTGCTGATCAGAATGCTCGCAATTTCCTTGGCAAGTTTCGCGGAAACCAGATTGATCGCGCTGCGCAAAATATCCGCCCAGCGGTCGGGGTTGGCAGCTTTGAACGATTCCAGCGCGCGATGATGCTTTGCGGCGGGAATCGCCTCCAGCAAGGCGCCGAAGCGGATGCCGTCCTGCAGCCACACTTGGGCTGCGGTGATTTCGTCGGGGGCGGACTGGCGGTCGCACGCGGCGCATAATTCGTCGCGCGCAAAGATGGCTTCCAGCGCCACAGCCGGTTGGGTCCGCTGATACGCGGCTATGTCGGGGTTCAGCGCGGCGATGACTTCGGTGGCCAGGGCAGCTTTGTCTTTCATGTCGGAAAGGCCTTTGAGCATTTCCGACACGACGACGATGCGCGCTTTCAAACCTTTGGCCGCGCGGAAATCCGCGAGCAGGCGGTTCTGCAGCGAGGTTTCCTGGACTTGATAAACCACCGGCTCGGTTTTTTTCAGCGGCACAATGAAGTGTCCATCTTTCTTCATTTCGCGCCGGGCGGTCTCCCACCATTTTTTCCAGTCGTCGGCGATGACGTCGGGAACCAGGACTTGTTGGATCTGATCCGTGGTCGCCTTGCCGCCGTAGCTGTTCAATACCAGCTTGAGTAAATCAATGTGATGCGCCGCCAGATGGCGGACGGCGTCAAGGTCCGTCGCCTTGCGGGCGAGGATATGATCCTTCGGCACCGCCTTGAGCGACTCGGCGGCGAATGACAGATCCATCGGATGTCCCGGCTTGCCCGAAAAATCGATGGCAAACCGGGCGAACACGGTGTCCACGGATTTGATGCGCCCGAAGCCCCAGCTCCGGTGGATGCAGCAGCCGGCTTCTGCCAGTTGGGTCAGCGCCGCTACATGACGGCCTTCGATTTTTCCGGTGGCGGCTAATTTCTCGAATTCTTCTTTCATAAATTTTTTATCTCGCTTCGCGCAAGATGAATCTCTTTATATTAAAGTTGTTGAACGACCAAAATCCAAGACAAATTGCGGCGCGAGTTCTTTCGCAACGCCAGACCAGCAGCGAATTTACCGAGAATCTTCTCGATATCGCCCTCGCCACCGCGCGGCTTTCGCCCGTGGATCGCGGGCTTTGTCACGAACTCGTCTGCGGGGTCGTGCGCTGGCAGGCTACGCTCGACCGGCTCATCGCCCGCAAAACCGACCCGGCACGGGAGCCGCGGCCCGCTTTAAAAAATCTCCTGCGCCTCGGCCTTTACCAGATTTTCTGGCTGGATCGCATTCCGCCGCACGCCGCCGTTCATGAGACGGTCGAACAGGCCAAACGCTCCGGCTACAGTTCTCAAGCCGGGTTCATCAACGCCGTCCTGCGCGGCTATCTGCGGGAGGCGGACGAAATCAGAAAAATTCTCGCGGATATGAAAACCTCCCAGCCGGCGCTCGGCTGGTCGCATCCCGAATGGCTGGTGGAGAAATGGCGCCGGCAATTCGGCGACGAAAAAACACGGCAACTCCTCGAATGGAACAACACGCCACCGAAAACTTATGCCCGCGTCAACACGCTGAAAACCGACGCCGCCCGGCTGGTGGAGCGGTGGCGCGAAGAAAATGTCGAATACGATTTTGTGACCCGCGACTGGACTGGCGAGAATCTTGCGTTCGAGCTGAAATCGCATCCGCCGCTCACTTCGCTTGGCAGTTTTCGTGATGGCGGGTTTTACCTGCAGGATCCCAGCACGCTGCTCGCGCCGGTGTTGCTCGCGCCGCTGGCTGGGGAAGACCTTCTCGACGCCTGCGCCGCGCCCGGCGGCAAGACCACCTTCATCGCGCAGTTGGTGAATAACGAGGGCCGGATTTCCGCCTGCGACCTCGATCCCCGTCGGTTGAAACTGGTGAATGAAAATTGCGTCCGCCTTGGCGTGACGTGTGTGGCCACCGCTCAAACACCACCGCTACAAACTGAAAACTCAAAATTTGATAGAATTTTGTTGGACGCCCCGTGTTCCAATACCGGCGTCATGCGGCGCCGCGTGGATTTGCGCTGGCGGATTCAGGCGGCCGAAATCGAACGCCTGCGCGTGACGCAATTGGAGTTGCTCCGGCAGGCCGCGCCAAAATTGAAAGCCGGCGGCGTTATCGTTTACAGCACTTGCAGTCTGGAGTCGGAGGAGAATTCCGAAGTCGTGAAGGCTTTTCTCGCTGCGCATCCCGATTTTGAACTGGAAACCGAACGCCAATTGCTGCCGTTTGTGGATGGCGTGGATGGCGCGTTCGTGGCCCGTCTTCAAAGAAAATAGCCGCCCCCGGTGGCTTCCGGGGGCGGCGGTTTTAAATCCGATGCGGCTTACATCCCCATGATGCAGTATCCGCCGTCCACGTAAATGACCTGGCCGGTGATGCACGCCGCGCCGTCGCTGGCGAGAAACACGCCGGTGGCGCCGAGTTCTTCGGGGATCAAATTCCGCTTTAAGGGCGAGCGTTGTTCGTAAGTCTTCAGCATTTCGCTAAAGCCCGCAATGCCGCGTGCGGCGAGCGTGTTGACCGGGCCGGCGCTGATGCAGTTCACGCGGATTTTCTTTGGGCCGAGATCATAGGCGAGATACCGCGTGCTGGCTTCGAGTGAGGCTTTGGCCACCCCCATGACGTTGTAGTGCGGCACCACTTTTTCCGCGCCGTAATAGCTCATGCCGATGATGCTGCCGCCATCCGGCATCAGCGGCGCGGCCTCGCGGGCCAGCGCCACGAGCGAATAGGCGCTCACGTTGTGCGCGAGCAGGTAGGCTTCGCGGCTGGTGTCCACAAAATGCCCTTCCAGCGCTGCTTTGGGCGCGAAGGCCACGGAGTGTAGCAGCAAATCCAGTTTGCCAAACTTCGCGCCGACTTCCTTGAACACGCGGCTGATATCCTCGTCCTTCGTCACGTCGCACGGCGTGATGAGCGTGTCGGCGCCGAATGTGCCGGCGAGTTCCTCCACGTTTTCCTTCACGCGGTCGCCTTGGTAGGTAAAGGCGAGCTTCGCGCCTTCCTTGGCCCATGCCTGCGCGATCGCCCAGGCGATGGAGCGTTTGTTGGCGACGCCGAATACAACCCCGGTTTTTCCTTCAAGTAGTGGCATAAATAAAAATAACTCTGATTAGTATCTTTAAAAAATGTCGCCGCGTCCAGTCTCGACTCGCGGTCCCGGACAATTTAACCTCCGCCCATGGATTCCAATCAAATCGCCGACGGCCTGATCCAGTATTTGATGCTGATTGCGCTGCTGACGTTTCACGAGTTCGGCCATGCGTGGACGGCGTGGAAATGCGGCGATGACACCGCGCGACTGCAGGGTCGGGTCTCGCTCAATCCCATTGTGCACATTGATCCCATCGGCACGGTGGTGCTGCCGTTGTTGATGATTTTTATGCCGGGGGTCGGGCGTTTTCTCATCGGCTGGGCGAAGCCCGTGCCCGTGAATCCGTCCAATCTCAACCAGCCCAGGCGCGACGACATCCTCGTGACGATGGCCGGGCCGGGGATGAATTTGATTTTGGCCGTCAGCCTGGTCGGCTTGGCGAAGGTGGGCTTGATTTTCCATTCCGTCCCGCTGGCGGAATACTGTCTGCAGGCGGCGGGCTTGAGCCTGATTCTTTGCTTCTTCAATCTGATTCCCGTGCCGCCCCTGGATGGTTCACATATTTTGCGGGTGGCGATTAACATGAGCCACGAGACCTACGCCAATTTCGCGCGGTTCGGGTTTGTTATCATTATCATTCTTCTCCAATTCCCGCCGGTTCGCTGGGCGTTAAGCACGGTGACTTACGGCACGCTGAATCTGCTGGCGCGAATCTTTGGCGTCGCCTGGCACGGATAAAATTTATCGTGGCACCAGACTGTAAGCATGTCATTCCCACGCATCCGTCCTGCGAACGATAACCTGAATTTCAAACGCGCCCACAAAGGCATTGTGGCCCTGACCGTGCAGAAAATCCTCGGCGAGCAGATGGCGATGAAGTTGGTGTGAAAGGTGATTAACCCGATTGCGGCTTTCATTTTGGTTGTTGAAAATAGCCCAGCCATAACTGGCCATTTCCGAGGACATTATTATTTTGCAACCACCATGCACACCTTCTTCTCCTGTCTGATGCTTCGCGAGCTCTCCGCCAGGGAACGGCGTCCGTGGCTCGCTTTCACTTTCCCGTTTTCTCGAAAAGGAAAACGCGCGCTGATTTCTGGCACAAGGCGGATTCCGCCCGGAGCAGGGCCGGGTACTCCTTCGGGCTGACGATGGCGGGCTGGGTTGCCAATTCGTAGGTGATCACGCATTGGTCTTCATGGCGATTGGCCACGGTGGTTTTGGCCGTGCCGCCGGCCGTTTTCAGCGTGTTGTTTTTGGGCGCGATGATCATCCGGCGGAATCCGGAGGGCAGGTCGATTTCCGTCCGCCCCAATGACTGGCTGCCTTGCCCAATATACAGCGGCAGCACGCGGCGATCCGTTCCCGCCTGGAACAGCGACTGCGCGGGCAGGTTGAAGTAATAATATTTTCCGTCCACCACCGCATAGTGATCCACCTCCACGGTGAACTCCTCGGTGCCCGGATACGTGTCAAATCGCGTGGTCAAATCACCCATCGGTCGTGCGCCTTGCGATACCTGGGAGACGATTTCCTGGAAATACCGGCGGCGTTCTTCCGGCGGTAGCTCGGAAAAATAGCGGTTTTTGCCATTGAAGCCGGTGCCGTAATAACACTGCTTCACCCGGATGCGTGCCCGCCCGTTGTCCGTCAGCGAGAGGTGGCAGAAGGTTTCCGCCCGATTGCCGCAATCTTTCGCCGCGTGGATGGTTTCCACATGCCGATGGTCGAGGCTCAGGCCCAGCTTGCCGTCATGTGCGGTGGTGCCAAGCTGGGAATATTGATCCGTGTCGTTCAAATAATAGGCTTCATCGTTCACGGTCACGCGGACGAGCGGCCATTGGAAGTTTTGCGGCTGCGGAAGTTTTTTAATCGCCCCAGTGAATTCCTTGAGCGGCGGCAAATCGGACGCCAGCACAAACTCCGGTTTGAGCCCGGCGGCGGTCAGCATCGCATGCAGCAGAATCGCTCGATCCGCCAGATGGCCGTAGCCGTCCGCCAGCGTCGTGTCGGCGGCGGAAAGCTCTTCCAGCGGCAATTCGGTGAACGAGGGGCCGGCCATGCGGATGGATTTGGCAATGTAATCGCGGATGGCCTTCAGGGTTTCCATCTGGCCTTTCGACGTGGCCGTGATCTGGCGTGCGAGTTCGGCGGCCTTGGTGTTCTGCTGTGAACGATTGAGCAGCGTCGCGCTCAACTGCTTGAAATAATCGTCCGCCTCGCCGATGAAATAGCCGACGCTGGGCAGGTAAGTCCAATCCGGCGGCAGCTGGGATTCCGCCGGCCGCGCGGGGACGCGGCTGGCTGACCAGATGAACTGCTTCCTGCCGTTGTTGGTTTGACCTGCTCCCTGAATGATGCCGGAACCGTGGCTGACCAAATCTCGGACGGGAATCGTTTCGGGCGCCGTGATTTGGAAAACTTTCTGCTCCAGAGCGTCGGGAAGCTGAAACGACTCAAAGCCGGCCAGAAACGGCGAGTTGGTGCTGGCGATTTCAAATACCACCTCGATGGTCGAGCCGATTTCCACGTTTGGCAGATTGGCGACGAGGATTTTTCCGCCGGTGTAACGCTTGGCGGAGGCGTTCCAGCCCGCATCCATGAGATTGATTTCGCCCGGTGATATCTCCTGGCGCTCGCCGGTCCTGGAAACCACGGCGGCGTGAATGAGTTTCGCGCTTTGGCGGGACGGATTGTAATCAATCTTCAGCTCCGCCTCGCGCTTCTTGCCGTTGTAGCTCAAAATCTGTTTTGAGTATTTCACACGGTAAATTGCGGTGTGGGCGTCGATTACCTCGAGCTGCTTGCTGGCGTTAAGAATTTTTGCATCGGACTGGACCGCGATTTCAGGTGCTTCGGCTGCGGTTGGGGCGGCTGTTTTCGGGCTGTTCTTGGCCATGGCCAGTACCGGATCTTTGCGCCCGTCATGTTCCAGATCTTTCAGTGTTTGCTTCAGTTTAAGATATTGGGCCGGGCTGAATTCAACGGTTTTCAATTTGAACTCGCGCGAGCAGTTCAGCGTTTGGTTGGTAAAACCATAACGCTGCCGGCTGGTTAAACTTTCGTCGTCCACCGGCTGGCAGACCGGCAGGGACTCCGCGCCGGAAAACCCGCGGTCCAGCTTGAGCTGAACGGTTTCTTCCAGTCCGCAAGTCACCCACGTCTGCAGGGGATACTTCCGTTTTTCCAGTCCGGTGTCGCGCAATATGAAATTCACCACGCCCAGTCCGCGCCCCATCCATGGCACGGTGACGACGGATTTGCCGTTGCCGTCGGCGGTCATACCCTCGGCGGAAAATTCCAGTTCCGCGCGGAGGCTGGCGGACATGTCGAGCATGTTTTCCGGGTGCAGCTTCAGCGATTTCAGTTTTGCGCCCGGCAGTGTGGATTTGATGTCGCGCTCAAAAAACCGGCGGAGGTCATCCGGCTTCATTTTCACAAAGGCGTTCCGGTAGGCGTTGTCGTTGACGCCTTCAAAGGACAGTTCGGTTTTCGCTTCCAGCCGGCCGACGGCGCTCAGAGTGCCGGTGGTTTTGACGCGCATCAGGTGCTGGTCCGGTGATTCCACCGGGCTGGTCCGCAGCTGGTCGCCTTCCGGCCGGCATACGAGATAACTCTGGTTGCGGTCGGTGGCGGGCAGCAGGTCGCGCGTGTTCTCGTCGGTCGGATCCATCAGGACGTAATTCCCCTTTTCCAGTTCCACGCCGACGATGGCGTGGTTGAAGCCCGGATCAGGCACTTCTGCGTCGCGTTTGGTGCCGACGTTGATAAGCACCGGATAGGCGTGCAAGCCCGCCTCGCGCAGCATCGCCACCAGCAGCGCCGCCTTGTCGCGGCAGACGCCGTAATTTTTCTCGAACGTGAGCTTGACGTCATGCGGCTCGAAACCGGGCCGGTCTTTTTCCGGCGTGAGTCCCATGTAGCGGATATTTTTTGAGACGTGGTAAAATACCGCCTTGATTTTATCCATGTCCGTCTTCGCGCTGGCGGTCAGGACGGCGTTGGTTTTTTTCATTTCCGGTGTGGTCGCGTCGAGGTGGGGCTTGCTCAAATCCCAATACCATTTCGACACCGTTTCCCAGTCGGGCAGGGTGCTGATCAGGAGTCGCTGCAAGACCATTGATCCCGGCGGCATGGCCGGCTCTTCAAACATCCGCGGCACGTTCGCAATTTCCCAGTGATGGATCACCGCCCCGTCGGCGTTGGTGGTGATGAGGTGGTTGATGGTTCCGGGGATTTCATCCCGCAGCTTGATGCATTTAAGCGGAAGCTCTGCCGGGGCCCGGACTTCGTAGGATAAATGGCGGATGTAGCCGGTGCCCTCAAAAACATTTTCCTCGGCGAACGTGCCGGGAATGATTGCGCGTTGGGTGTTCTGCCTCGTGATGGCATGAACGACGTCGCCGATTTCCACGCTGGGGAGGTTGACCTGCAAGACCAGGCTGTTCGGGTCGGCAATGTTCATGTCCAGCTGGCCGTTGTCAATGCTCTCCTTGGAATTGGCGGCCACGTCCACCGGCACCACCGTGCCGTCGGGTTTCATGACCTCCAGCTTGACCACCTCCACGGTCGAATACGGCAGCATGTAGCTCAAAGTCAGTACCCGGACACTGCGCTTGCCTTTTTCGGTCAGCGCCTTGACAAAGGTTTCATCCTGGCTTTCGCCGGTGCCGTCGGCGCGATACCCCCGCACCATTTTGCCTTCAATCGTGGCCGTGTCGGAATCAGGATATCTTTCCAGCGTGACCTCGGTGGCTGCGGTGAAAACTTTTTTGGCATCGCAAAACGCCCAGTCGCTGCCCGCGTAACGGTTGGTCTCCGTGCTGCCGTGAACGGGCGTTATCGCCAGCGTCAGCGCGATTAAAAAATAAAATCCGCGCTTCATTAAACGAGATGTCTTCATGTTGAATAAATTGGAACTCAATTCATATTGCCGAAAATTGCCCCGCTCGCTAGAAAATTTGGCGGATGGGTTCCCCTGCCTGACCTTCTGACAGCTGGGGAGGCCTCCGCGTTTAATCACGGCTTGATATATTTGGCGTCGAAAATCGGCCAATAAAAAAGGCGAGGCCTTACGCCTCGCCTTGGAAACTGTGCGGCGCGGATTATTTCGCCGTGGCCGTGACTTTTTCTTCGAGCTCCTTGACCAGCGTCGCGCCCTTGCCGATGCGTTTGCGGAGGTAGGTCAGCTTGGCGCGGCGGACATCGCCCTGGCGCTCGACTTCAATCTTGTCCACGCGGGGCGAGTGCAGCGGGAAAATGCGCTCCACGCCTTCGCCGTAGCTGATGCGGCGGACGGTGAAGGTTTCGTTCAGCCCGCCACCGCGCTTGCCGATGACGACGCCCGCGAAAATCTGGATGCGTTCCTTGTCGCCTTCGACGACCTTGGTGTGCACGCGCACGCTGTCGCCGACGTTAAACTTCGCATCGTCTTTACGATACTGCCCCGATTCGATTTTTTTCAATAGTGCCTGGTTCATAAATAAATATTCGGTTTTTATTCTTAATTATCAGCGGCCGGGTTTTTCACTAAAAACTCAGCCTTAAAAACTTAAAACTCACAACAGATCCGGTCTTTGTTCTTTCGTCCGCAACTTTGCCTGTTCCCGCCGCCATTTCTCGATCTCGGCATGGTTGCCGTTCAGCAATACTTCGGGGACTTTCATCCCGCGAAATTCCGCCGGCCGCGTGTATTGCGGATACTCCAGCAATCCGTGGCTGAATGACTCGTCCGCCGAGCTCGCATCATCGCCCAATACTCCGGGCAGCAGCCGCGCCACCGCGTCAATTACAACCATCGCGGGCAGGGCGCCGTTCGTCAGCACATAATCGCCGATGGACAACTCATCATCTGCCAGCGCTTCCCGCACCCGCTCGTCAAAGCCTTCGTAATGGCCGGTGACCAGCAATAAATCCTGCTCTTTCGCCAGTTCCCGCGCGATGGACTGGTCGAACTTTCTTCCGGCCGGCGAAAGCAAAATCACTTTCGTTTCCGTCCGCTTCAAGCTTTCCACCGCTTCAAACAGCGGCTCCGGCTTCACCAGCATCCCCGGCCCCCCGCCAAACGGCTTGTCATCCACTGTCTTGTGCCGGTCATGCGTCCAGTCGCGCAGTTGATGGATTTTCAAATCCAGCAAACCCTTCTTGCGCGCCCGCATGATGATGCTTTCATCGAGCGGCCCGGCGAACATCGCCGGAAACAACGTCAGCACGTCAATTTTCATGCGTGCCCCAAAATGAATCACTTCGCCGGCTGGTCTTCCACGATCTCCACCGAGCAACGAATCCCTTTTTTCGCGCTGCCGGCGAGCAGCAACGAGCGGATCGCGTTGATCGTCACACCCTGGCGGCCGATGATCTTGCCGACATCGGCCGGGTTCAGGCGCAGTTCGTAAACGGTTGTCCCCGCGCGCTCCACCGGCGTGACGCTGACGGCATCCGGGTGTTGCACGAGTCCTTTGACGACGTATTCGAGGAACTCCTGCATGGCGCGGGAAAGGTAAAATTTAAGCCGCCGGAACCGCCTTGACCGCCTTCTTGATGAAGCTGGCCACGGTGTCGCTGGGTTGCGCGCCTTTGCTGACCCAATATTGGGCGCGGTCAAGCTTGAGCGTGAAATTTTCACCCTGTTTGAGCGGTTGGTAGGTGCCGATTTCCTCGATGCACTTGCCATCACGCGGACTGCGGCTGTCGGCGACCACAATGCGGAACACCGGGGTGTTCTTCGTGCCGACTCGTTTCATGCGAATTTTTACAGACATAAATTTATCAAAAGAGCGTGGAGACTACCGGCGCAAGTGATGCTTTGCAAGTCTTGTTTTGGAGAAAAACCGGTATTCGCGCCGTGGAAAACCTGAATGCATCGGATGGCGGACCGCCAAAATCTGGCGTTGGCGACCACCCGGAGATTCGTTAGGATTGGAGGACATGAATTTTCTGGCCGGTACATGGGTGGGTGAATGGCTCACCGGACTGGGGCGTATTGCGATGATGTCGCGGGACGCCGTGATGTCGCTGCTCTCGTTCCGGGTGACGTGGAAAGATTTGCTCTACCAGATTTATTTCATCGGTATCAAATCGCAATCAGTGGTTCTGGTCACCGGCGCGTTCACGGGCATGGTGCTCACGGCGCAGACGTATTTCCAGTTTCACAAGGTCAAGATGGACACCGCCACGCTGGCGGTGGTCGGCGTCTCCATGTGCAGCGAATTGGGCCCGGTGCTGACGGCGCTGATGGTCGCGGGCCGCGTCGGGGCCGCCATTGCTGCGGAAATCGGCACGATGCGCGTGACCGAGCAGATTGACGCGCTCCGGACCCTGGCGACGCATCCGGTGGATTATCTCGTCGTGCCGCGCTTGTTGGCGGCGCAGATCGCGCTGCCGTTGCTGACGCTGGAATCCATCGTGCTCGGCATCGGCTCGGGCTTTCTCGTGGGCGTGTTTTTGCTGGGCATTGATCCGACTTATCTGTGGTTCAATATGCTGAAATACACCGGCAACATTGACCTCGAAATCGGCCTCGTAAAATCGTTCGTCTATGGCGGCATCATCGCCCTCGTGGGCTGTTACAAAGGCATGAATTGCGGCATGGGCGCGGAGGGCGTGGGCCGGGCGACGACCGAGGCCGTGGTGTATTCCTCCATCTCCATTCTCATCGCTAACTTTTTCCTCACGCTGGTGTTGCAGCGGATTGCGTTGATGCTTTTATGATCGAAGTGCGCCAGTTGAAAAAACAGTTTGGCTCGCAGTCGATTCTGGATGGCGTGAATCTGCGCATCGAGAGCGGGGAATCCGCCGTGATCATCGGCCGCAGCGGCGGCGGGAAAAGCGTTTTGCTCAAGCACATCATCGGCCTGCTGCAGCCGGATTCGGGGGAAGTGCTGATTGACGGCGAAAACATCACGCGCATGGATGAGCGCCAGTTGCTCCGGGTGCGGGAAAAATTCGGCATGGTCTTTCAGGGCGCGGCGCTGTTTGACTCGATGACGGTGGCGGAAAACGTGGCGTTTCCTTTGCTGCGTAAAAAAACCTGTACCGCCGCCGAAATCAATCGCCGTGTTGCGGCGGCGCTGGAAGTCGTGGATTTGCCCGGTACGGAAAAGAAGAAGCCGGCGGAGCTGTCCGGCGGGATGCGTAAGCGGGTCGGTTTGGCGCGGGCCATCATTTACGAACCGCAGATTGTGCTCTATGATGAGCCGACGACCGGGTTGGATCCGATTGTGTCGGACAGCATTGACCAGCTGATCATCCGCGTTCGCGACCGGCTCAATGTGACCTCCGTGGTGGTGACGCACGATATGCGGACGGCGCGGCGTTGCGGCCATCGGGTCCTGATGCTGCACGCCCGGAAAATTTACGCGACCGGCACGCCGGAGGAAATATTTGCCTCGCCGGACCCGGTGGTGCGGCAGTTCATTGACGGCGTGGCCGACGCCAAAGAAAACTTTTTATAGCCATGGAAAATTCACGATTGGAAACCAAAGTTGGAATATTTGTGCTCATCGGTCTGGTGTTGCTGGGGGTGATGATGGTGCAATTCAGCAAGGGCACCAGCCTGTTCCGCAGCACCTATCAGCTTAAGTTGCACACGGAAAACGTCGGGGGTCTCAAACAGAAATCCGCCGTGCTGCTGGCCGGCGTGCCCGTGGGCTCGGTCCAGCAAATCCAGCTTTCCCCCGACGGCAAAATTGTGACCGTGCTTCTGAAAATCTACCGGGATTACCCCGTCTACACCAACGCGACGTTCGCCATCGAGTCGGCCGGCTTTTTGGGCGACCAGTTTGTGTCGATCACGCCCGCAACCAATACCCTGGCCATGGCGGCGTCGGCGAAGTTCGCCGACGGAGCGGAAGTGGACTGCCAGAAGCCTTTCAATCTCCAGCAGGTCGCCCAGGACGCGGCGGGTTTTATTCATCGCATTGACGAGACCGCCGGAAAACTCGATGCGTCCGTGACGGATTTGCGCGCCAAAGTGTTGAACGCTGAGACGCTCGCCAATTTTGGCACTTCCATCACCAACCTGAAAATATTCACTGAAGAGGCGCTCGGCGCTGTGAAACATATCAACAGTATCGTGGCGACCAACAGCATGCAGGTCAGTCTGGCTGTGAGTAATGCGGTTTTATTTTCCGAGGGCCTGACCCGGCTGTCCGTCTCGGCTCAAGCCCTGCTGGATTCTAATGGCGCGACGATTTCCGTCGCCACCAAAAACCTTGCCGCAACCACGGAAACCTTCAAAAAAATCGCCGGCGATTTGCAGGCCGGCAAGGGGCTCGCGGGAACGGTGCTGCAAAATCCGGAACTCGCCACCAACTTTCAGGTCCTGGCCGCCAATCTCGCGGTTACCAGCAGTAACTTGAACCGCCTTGGACTTTGGGGCATATTGTGGTCGCACAATCCGCCGATGTACACCAACACCGTTTCCGCCAACCGCCCCCGATCCACCACCCGCCAATGAAACCTCTCTGGGTCATCCGCATTTTGTTTTTGAGCCTTTGCACGCTCGCCGGTTACGCCGTCAGTCAGGTGCGGCCGGAATATGTCGGTCAATATCATGGGGCGGTGGCCGGCCTTTTCATCGGCTTCGGCTTCGGCGGCTTGCTGATCGCGGTGGACGAAATGCTGAAAGGTTTTTCGCTTCGCGCCTTTTCCGCCATAACTTTTGGGTTGCTGCTCGGTTTTCTGGTGGCGTTGCTGATCGATCAGTCTGGGCTGTTTGTGAATGCCGAGGAAAAAGTCCGCTGGCTTGTGCGCCTCTGCTTGTTCCTCAGCTTCGGCTACATCGGCATGGTGCTGGCCATGCGCAGTAACAAGGAAGATTTTTCCCTCATCATTCCCTATGTCCGCTTCGCGCCGCAAAACAAGCCGGACAACCTCCTGCTCCTCGACACGAGCATCATCATTGACGGTCGCATCGCTGACCTGATTGAAATCGGTTTCATCGAGGGACTGGTCGTGGTGCCGCGCTTTGTCCTGTTGGAATTGCAGCAAATCGCCGATTCGGCCGACGAAATCAAGCGTGCGCGCGGCCGGCGCGGCTTTGAAATGCTCAATCGCCTCCAGCACAATACCAAAATTGAAGTGCGTATTCACGACGGCGATTTTCCGGAGGAAAAAGGCGTGGACGCCAAGCTCGTCCGCCTCGCTCGCAACCTCAGTGCCAAGCTCTATACCAACGATTTCAATCTCGCCAAGGTTGCCAGCCTGCAAGGCGTCGGTTGCGTGAACCTCCATGAGGTCGGCCGCCTCATGAAGGCCGCTATGATTCCCGGTGAAACCGTGCAGATCAAAATTGTCCGCGAAGGCCGCGATAAAGGGCAGGGGATCGGTTATCTGCCTGACGGCACGATGGTCGTCATCAACAACGGCCAGGCCCATGTCGGCCAGACGGTTGACGCCCAGATTGTCAGCTCGGTTCAAACAGGGGCGGGCGTTCTGGTCTTCGCGGAAGTCCGCCTCGAAATCTCCAAATGAGCCTCGTCACCATCGCCACCAGTTTTTTTCTCGCCGAGGCGGAGCTCGTGCGCTCGCGGCTCGAAGCTGCCGATTTTCATCCCTTCATCGCCAATGAAATGGCTGCTGGCTGGCTGGGCGGCATTTCCACCGCCACGTTGCTGCGCATCCAGGTTCCCGCCGCCGAAGTCGCTGCCGCCAGGGAATTTTTAGCTGATCCCGCCGAATGAAATATCAGCCTCATTTGCGCCGGCTAAAAAAACTTCTCCCCGGCGAAATCTTTCTCGAACCCGCCACGCTGGCCCGATATGCCGGTGATAAATGGTTTGCCGCCCACGAACCGGATGCCGTCGCCCTGCCGCGCTCCGCTCGATCCGTGTCCCGGATTTTACAGTTCGCCCACCGCTACAAGATTCCCGTCACCCCGCGCGGCGCCGGCCACGGCTACGTCGGCGGCTGCGTGCCGATGCACGGCGGTATCGCGCTCTCGACCGAGCGGATGAAGCAGATCCTGGAGATTAACGCCAAAGATTTTGTCGCGGTGGTTCAGCCGGCGGTGAATACGGCTGAGTTTCAAGCACAGTGCGAGCGCCGCCGGCTTTTCTATCCCCCGGATCCCGCGAGCCGCAAGGATAATTCATTGGGCGGCAACATCGCCACCAATGCCGGTGGCCCGCGCTGTTTGAAATATGGTGTCACCCGCGATTACGTCCTTGGCCTCAAAGTCGTCCTTGCTAACGGCGACATCTGCAAACTCGGCGGGCGCACCCACAAAAATAAAACCGGCTTCGAATTGCACCGGCTTTTTGTCGGCTCGGAAGGGTTGCTCGGCGTCATCACCGAGGCCACCCTGAAGCTCATTCCGCTTCCGCCGTTCCGTGCCAATCTCGCGGTCGGCTTTGGTTCGATGAATTCTGCCGTGCGCGCCTTGCAATCCATTTTCGCCGCCGGCTTTCTGCCCTGCGCCGCTGAATTGGCCGATCAATTTACCCTCGCCGCCGCCGCCAAGCGCACCGGCAGCAAGCGACTCCTCGGCTGCCAGGCGCATCTCATCGTGGAACTGGACGGACAGGAACCATCGGTTCGCCCGGAAATCGCCGCCGTGGAAAAAATTGTGTGGAAGCAAAAGCCGCTGTTCGTCGAGCGCGGCTTCGGCGCGACCGAATGCGAGGCCGTCTGGCAGATCCGCCGCGAATTCTCCTACGCGCTCCGCGACACCGGCCTGACCAAGCTGAACGAAGATGTCGTGGTGCCGCGCGGAAAACTGGAAGACCTGTTCAAGTTCGCGGCAAAGTTACAAGCGAAGCATCGCCTCCAG
Source organism: uncultured Verrucomicrobia subdivision 3 bacterium (assembly GCA_903922735.1). Taxonomy (GTDB): domain Bacteria; phylum Verrucomicrobiota; class Verrucomicrobiia; order Limisphaerales; family UBA11358; genus UBA11358. The sequence goes on along the minus strand of CAIXUZ010000060.1, from coordinate 97,758 downwards.
CTCGCCTGCTTCGGCCACGCTGGCGACGGCAACATTCACACCAACGTGATGGTGGACTACACGCAGCCCGGCGCCAGAAAACGTTCTGAGCAATGTCTCGATGAATTGTTTCGCTGGGTGATTGCATCCGGTGGCAGCATCACCGGTGAGCACGGCATCGGCCTTGCCAAAAAACGCTGGTGGCCATCGGCGGTTTCCAAAGAATCGCAGAAGCTGCACCGCACCATCAAAGCCGCGCTCGACCCTCACGGCATCTTGAATCCCGGCAAATTTCTCTAGCCGGCAAGAATCTTTTTCGCAGCATTGCGGACGGTTTCGGCCAGTTCCTTCGGCTTCAGCACTTTTGCCTCGCCGCCCCAGCTCAAAACCCAGCGTTCTACCTCGGCGAGGCTGGAAAGCTTCATGCGCAGTTCCGCGCCGCCGTCTTTCAGGTCGCGCAAGGTCTGCGAGGCGTGCCACTTCTTTTCGCGGATGTAGTCGGCGGCGCGCGGTGCGAAGCGGATGACGACTTCAAATTTTCCCTCGCCCGCGTGGACGCCGAAGCTGTCGCGCAGACGCTTTTCCAGCGAGAATTTCTGGGAGCGCTCGAAAGTTTTGCCCGTCGGCTGGGCGGATTGGATCCGCGCCGGGGCAAAGGTGCGGAGGTCTTTCCGCGCGTGGTCGAACGCGAAGAGAAACCATTCGCCGTTGATGTTTGCCAGATGATATGCGTCTACGAGCCGCTTCTCGGCGGTGTGGCCGGGCTTGCGATAATGCAATTCCAGTTGCTGCCGCTGCGCGACCGCCTTGGCCAGCACGTCAAAAATTTCGAGATTGAGAATCGGCTCGGCGCGGGTGCGGAAGGAGATGGTCTGCTCGATGTCCGCGAGGTTCAGCGAGATGGTGTCGGGCAAAGCCTGTTCCATTTTTTTGATCGCGGAGAGCAGCGGCTTCTCAAAGCTCGTGCCCCGATATTGCTGCAGGGCTTTTTCGGCCACCACCAGGGCGAAGATTTCGCCCTCGGTGATCTGCATCGTGGGGAACCCGCTGACTTCGCCGGTGTAGTGATACCCGTTGTGGCGGGCGTCGTATTCGATGGGCAGATTCAGCCGGTCGCGCATGAACTCCACGTCGCGATGGATGGTCTTGGTGGAGACTTCAACTTCCCGGGCCAGCTTGCTGGCATTGGGGAATCCGCCGGCCTGCAAAGCCTGATGGATCCGCAGCATCCGCTCCAGCGGCGGACGCGATTGGAGCGGGGAGTTGGCCACGGCGGAAAACTAGGTGCCCGCCGACATTTTGGCGAGGAACTCGTCGTTGGTCTTGAATTTCTTCAGGGCGGAGGTCAGCGTTTCCATCGCCTCGATGGGATTCAAGTCCACCATTGTGCGGCGTAGTTTGCGGATGGCTTCGAGGTTTTTCGCCGGGAACAGCTTTTCCTCCTTGCGCGTGCCGGACTTCGGAATGTCCAGTGCCGGATACAGGCGGCGGTCCGAAAGTTTGCGGTCGAGTATCAGTTCCATGTTGCCGGTGCCCTTGAACTCCTGGAAAATCAGTTCGTCCATGCGGCTGCCGGTGTCCACCAGCGCCGTGGCGATGATCGTCAGCGAGCCGCCGTTTTCGATCTTGCGCGCGGAGGCGAACATCTTGCGCGGGATTTCCAGCGCGCGGGCGTCCACGCCGCCGGACATCGTGCGCCCGCTGCCGCCGTGGGCGCTGTTGTAGGCGCGGGCAATGCGCGTGAGCGAATCCATCAAAACAAAAACGTCCTTGCCGGATTCCACGATGCGCCGGCAGCGTTCGATCATGAACCGCGAGAGCCGGACGTGCGTGTCGATTTCCATGTCGTTCGAGGACGCGACCACTTCGGCTTTCACCGAGCGCTGGAAATCGGTGACTTCCTCGGGGCGTTCGTCGATGAGCAGCACCATGCAGTGCACTTCCGGATGGTTCGTGGTGATGGCGTTGCAGATCTGTTTGAGAATGGTGGTTTTGCCCGTGCGCGGCGGGGCGACGATGAGTCCGCGCGTGCCTTTGCCGATGGGGGTGACGAGGTCGATGATGCGCGCCTCCATCGCCTCGGGCGTGGTCTCCAGCTTGAATTTCTCAATCGGGTCGATCGAGGTCAGGTTCTCAAAGCGCACGGCCTTGGTGTATTCCTGAAACGGCATTTCGTTGACCTTGTCCACGGTCTTGAGCTGGGGGCTGGTCCCCCGGTGCGGCGGCTGCGTGGCGCCTTCGATATAGCTGCCTTCGCGCAGAAAACTGCGGCGGATGGTGTCGGGCGTCACAAAGATGTCGGTCGGCTTCGGATGAAAATGATTTTGCGCCGTGCGCAGGAATCCAAAGCCCTTCTCGGAAATTTCGAGAAAGCCGGAACCGTAGTTTGGATTGGCTGGCTTGTCGCTGTTTGCTTGCGTTTCGCTCATAAAATATTGCGCCGAAGGCTGAAACCCTTCCTGAAAATTGTTGGAAAAGTGAACTTTGGAAATTGCCGCCGCGCAGAACGCAGCGGGACTAACCCTTCGACGGACGATTGAATACGCCTAAAAATAAGGGAATGCAACACTAATTTTCGCCTTAACCCAAAAGCCAAAAGCGCGCCGATTCAATTTGAATCGGCGCGCCGGGAAAATCCGCAATCATCAGCCGCCCACTTCCGCGCGGGCCTCCGCCGCGAGCGCGGTGCTCAAGTAGCGTTCGCCGGTGGAGCAGGCGACTGTCACGATGATTTTGCCTTTGTTTTCAGGGCGTTTGGCCACTTCAATGGCCGCGATGACATTCGCACCGGTCGAGATGCCGACCAAAATGCCTTCTTCCTTCGCCAGCCGGCGGGCCATCGCAAAGGCGTCGTCGTTGGAAACCTGGACGCATTCGACAATCTGCGGATTGCCGGCGCTGTCCTTCAAATGCAGATTGCCGGGAACAAAACCCGCGCCCGTGCCTTGAATCTTGTGCGGGCCGGGCTTCACCGGCTGGCCGGCCAGCGTTTGGGAAATGACGGGAGAATCCTTCGGCTCGACCGCGATGGCTTGGAACGATGGCTTCTTTGGCTTGATGACCTCGGTGACGCCGGTGAGGGTGCCGCCCGTGCCGACGGCGGCGACAAAAATATCGATCTTGCCGTCCGTGTCTTCCCATAATTCCACCGCCGTGGTCTTGGAGTGAATGGCCGGATTCGCCGGATTATTGAACTGCTGCGGAATCCACGAGTTCGGTGTCTCCTTCGCCAGCGTCTCGGCGCGGGCAATGGCGCCTTTCATGCCTTCCGCGCCGGGGGTCAAAACGAGCTTCGCGCCGAGCATCGCCAGCAGGGTGCGGCGTTCGAGCGACATGGTCTCGGGCATCGTCAGAATCAGCTTGTAGCCCTTCGCCGCCGCGACAAACGCGAGTGCGATGCCGGTGTTGCCGCTGGTCGGTTCGATGATGACGGTGTCCTTCTTGAGGATGCCGCGTTTCTCGGCGTCCTCGATCATCGCCGCGCCGATCCGGTCTTTGACGCTGCTCAGCGGGTTGAAAAATTCGCATTTCAGCAAGATGGTGGCGTCCACGCCGGCGGTGACTTTGTTCAGTTTGACCAGCGGCGTGCGGCCGACGGTTTCGACGATGTTGTTATAAATGCGTCCCATAAAATTTGGTTCAGAGCTTGGTTAATAGACCTTGTGGTTCAAGGTTGAAAGGAAAGGAACCAACGGGCAAGCATTTTTTGTTTCCTTGAACCCGGTTGTGACCGCCGTCGTAATCCGGATTCAAGTCAGACTTCGGAAGTTCCCCGCCACCGGGAGATCTCTATGGATTCAGCTTCTGTAGCGTCCGCAAGTCGACGCTCGCATCCCGGCTGTAGGCGGGAACCCGCGCAGCCAGGGCGTCAAACCCCAGAAAATAGCCCGTCGAGGCCGGAGATTTGCCGGCGCATTCGAAGCGCAGCGTGTGTGTTCCGGCGTCCAGCGGGTGCCGGCCCAATTTGTCGGCGGTGGGTTTGACTTCGGGCGAGTAGAGGTCGAGTTGCGCAATCTGTTTCCCGTCGAGCAGGACCCGATAAATGCCGTAATTCCACGAATGAACCGTTTTTAGCACCAGATCCACCGCCGGCTCCTGCCCGGTTTGAAAAGTGACCTCCACCCAGCCCTTGTCGCTGTTCGGCTTGAACCAAAGTTGTTTGCCATCGGTGACCCCGCCCAGCGGCTGTACGGTCATCGGAGCGTCCGAGTGTTTGGCCGTGCTGACCGCTTCATGGCCCTTGAGCCAGAGGTGATCGTGAAACGGCAGGCGCGCCGGACCGGGCGGCAATTCCGGCCACGTTTTATGCGGTTCGGTCTGATACCAGAACGCGACGCTGGATAATAAATCGTCCCGCTCAATAAAGCCTGATTTGGTGCCATCCGGAAACACCTGCGATCCTTTGTGCTCGATTTCGACGCGGAGCGAATTCTTGAATGTCACCGGATCGGGGATGTGCCACCGGTAGGCGCTGCCCCGGTCGCCGGTATTGCCGCCTTCCCAAAACGGCGTGCCATAAAACGGTCCGTCCTGCTGTCGGAATCCCCAGCCGTCACAAAAATAGTCTTCCGTTCCCGTGCCGCGCAGGCTGGGTTCCTTTTCGCCGTCAATGAAGAAAAAGTCGTCGCCTTCGCCAAACCAGCCGGGCGAAGCATGGTAAACGCTTAAAACCGTGCCGACATATTGGCCGCGGCCTTCGATGTCGGCGATGAGATAATTGCGGCCCATGACCCCGGGGAATTCCTGCCGGTACATCGCGTGAAAATAGGCGCTGTCTTTGGGCAGGGCGGGAAGCTTTTGCCAGTCCAGATAGTAATAAAAGGCATCGCAGCGCTGCTCGCCCTGGTTGGTGACGGTGATGCGCGCGGATTTCTTGAACGGCATCGGCCAGTAACAGTTGCGGCCCCGGCCGTTGGAACTCACGCGGATGGGCAGCGAGGTGAAGGATTGATCAACGCCGTTTCCCATGCCGAAAAAATCGCCGATCGGACATTCCACGCTCGGCTCTTTTTCGCCATCCCAATAAATTCGCAATGTCAACAGGCGGGAATAAAATGGCTCGCGATCCGCGATCGTGCACCAGAAGTGCGCAATTCTTCCCGGCCCGCTGATTTCCGCCAGGGTGAGCGTATCGCCGGGCGCGATGGGGCGGGAATCCGCATTGCCGTTCTTCCAATTCGGGTCTGATGAAGAAACCCGCAGGGTCTGAAAATCCTTGAGCGTCTCCAGTCCATTCAAGGGGTTGCCGATATCTGTTTGCGCCCCAGTGATTGCCGCCGGGGCAAGGAGGAGGGTGATGAGTCCAAGCCGGATGAATTTCATGAACCCGACATAAACTCAAAAACAGAGGCTCGTCAACCCTTCGCTCCTGTTTTGTCGCTGATTCAAACTTGCGGTTGGACCGGAACCAAAGGGTAGGGGAGTTCGCCAGCCCGACCCCGCTTTTGGGGATGTTGGCCATTGGCCTTTGGACCTTGGACGTTGAATGTTCCTTACGCCCGTCCGTTTACCCGCGTTTTCGCCGATTCACGCCGACACTATATTCTGCGCTAATCTGTGTCATCTGCGGACAATTCCGGGACCTTCCCGCTCGGTCCATGCTCATGCCCTCCGCCCTCGGACCTCTGACTTCCGCCCTCTGGCCGTTGGCCATTGAATCTCGGTTTAAAACCAACGCCGGCGCCAGCCGGTCCGGCTATTTCTGCGCGGCGATGATTTCCGCCTTCGCCTCCGCAAAATCCTTTTCGAATGACTCGCTCTTCTTCAATTGTTTGACGATGGCTTGTGCGAGGACGCGTCCGGCGTAGATGTCGGTGGGGTAGTGCCGGGCAATCTGGATGCGGTGCCAGCCCATTAGGCGGGCGTGGGCAATAATGGCGTCATGTTGGTCCGTCAGCATTTCCGCGAGCACGAGGGCGAGCACCATGGATTCGGTGGAATGGCCGCTGGGATAGCTGAAGGATTTTTCCAGCTTGCCGTTGGCGAGATTGGTGTCGGTGGTGAACGGGCGCTGGCGGTGGAAATAATCCTTGCCGAGATCGGTCACCGCTTCGGCATCCTGCTGGACTTTTTCAAAAAACGCGGCGGTCTTGGGCAGATTGGTTTTGACAAAAAAACTGCCGACGGCGGCGGTGAAGTTGAATACGGAAAATTTCTTCTCGTCGTAGGCGGCCTGCTGGTCGGCTTTGCTCGCGGCGTGATAAACCGATCGGACGGTTTCCATATCCGCGGTCTGCTCGGCCGAATCCGGCAGCGGCGGCGGGGTGAGTAGGGTGGCGGCGGCGGGCTTGCCGGGGTCCAGATAAGTTAGTGCCGCATCCTTGGCGAAGGTGGCGATGCTGGTGGCGGCTAAAATCGCGGCGAGCGCGATGATCCGCAGCCAGGCGGGAGATTTGATGGTGAATTTCATTTTTAGGATTATGGAGGGATGGATAGAGTTTTAAAAGTTCAGAGCTTGGAGCATTGATAAAAAAGATGTAGCGGTGGGCAGCGAGGATTTTTGGTTTTTGGCGAGGCTTCCGTGAAGGCGCAGGTTTGAAAACCCTGTAACTGAGCGGAAACGAAGCCCAAAGCCAAAAAGACCGCTGACATCAGGATAACCATCACATTGTTTCATATTTGATGGATGTGCTCTAACCTCCCGTCGATGCTGACGGCACCGGCGTGCCGGTGGCATCCCAGTTGATGTCCGCGTTGCCGGGGTCGGAGCCGGCACTGATGCTGGGGTTTGCTTTGCCGTCGGACACCACGGCATCATATTTGAAGTATGCGGCATGGCCGTCGCTAAAGGTCAGGTTGCCGCCCCGATTGTGGCGGGAGGAGAAACGGGTGGTGTAACCCTGCGGGGTGGCGAGTTTGACCCGGTTAGCCTCGGTGCCCCAGTAGGGGGTTTCCGCCGAACGGTTGCGGACGTCGGAAAAGAGCACCAAGGCCGAAGGATGAGCCACCATGGTGATTTTTAGGTAGGCACTGGCTTGAAAGCTGGCCATTGATTTTGAATTCATGGCGTAACTGAACAGCGGGCGGCTCCCCGGCTTCATGTTATAGGCATCTTGAACGGTGACCTGCTGATCCACCGCGTCGATGCCTTGATAGCGGGCGGTCGGGCAGGTGAAGATGGACTTGGAACCGTAAAAGCTTGTCGGGTTCAAAGCCCAGGTATAAAGGGGCTTGTCGGCGACGAAGGAAGGCAGGGCGTTGAACCAGGCATCGTTGCCATTGCCTTGATCATGATAACTCCCGATCGACAGCCAGTCCGGGTTGTCTTGCTCCAGGGTTGAGGCAAAGGTCTGCTGAAATTTCGGGAAGGGAAATGTCTGGCGGTTGTCATCCACATACATGGTGTCAGCCAGCCCCCATTGCTTCATGTTGTTCAGGCAGACCACCTGCTGCGCCTTGAGCTTGGCCTTGGCCAGCGCGGGCAGGAGCATCGCGGCCAGAATGGCGATGATGGCGATGACGACCAGCAATTCAATGAGCGTGAACCCGCCGTTGGGATTGACTGTTTTTGAATATGATGTCCTTTTCACACCATTTAGCCTGCCAGTTTAAAGTTACGAATGGATGTCGGCAGTGTTACAAACCTGTTAAAATTAGCTAAATCGAATCAATCCATCTTGCAGTCTAATATTGTCACCTAATCGTCACTCGCTAGCCATTTGTTTGTAACCTGCTTCAGAAATACTCCGCTTAGCACAATAAGAAGTGCGCCAGATTTAGGAAGATCAACCACCACCACAGTTAAATGAAAATAAAAAACATCGCCTGCATTGCCGGATTGCTACTGACCTCTTTGGCTGGGGCAAAAGCCGCCACCACCCTGACCGCTTGGACTTTTGATAATGTGTCCAGCGGCCTCAACTCCGCCCCGAAGGCCTCAACCGGCATTGGTGCCGCCGGCGCCGTGGGCCTGGACAATTCCTATAACGGCACCAACAGCGTCAGCAACCCCGATGTCTATGCGGCTCCGGTGGGAAGCTCGTCGGGTGGCGCCAATAGCTGGCGGATCCGTGGCAGCAGCGTGGTCACGGGCAGTGGCGGCAACGGCTGGTCCACGAATGCTCCCTTGGGCTCGCAAGGCGCGCAGTTTTCCGGCAGCACGTTTGGCTATAATAAGGTCAAAGTCACCTTTGATGTTTATGCCACGGCGGACGCGGAAGCCAGATTGCAGGTGCAATACTCCACGGACACCTCGGGCACGAACTGGCGCAATGCCACGATTACCTCGGCGGGATCGGATGTCATCGGCAACAACACCACTTCCGCGAATACGGTCATCGGCTCGTATGTCACGTTGGTGAGTGGTTGGAATAATCAGATCACGGTGGATTTGAGCGGTCTTTCTGGCGTGGACAACGACGCCGCTTTCGCCATCCGTCTGGTGAACGCTTCCAAGGGCGCGGATTGCGTGGACACCACCGGGGGGGTCTATAACAACACCTCCGGAAGCTGGACGTTTGACAACGTGGTGATTCAAGGCACGAGCCTGGACACCATTGTCGAGTGGACGTTTGAGAGCTATCCAAGCGCTGCTACCATCATCACCAACCCCGTGGCTGAAATCGGCGGAACCAGTGCCGGCAAAGCCAGTTCGCTCGGTTTTAATAACAACTACACCTACACGGGTTTGGGCACCGGCAGTATTGATGCTTCCGATATCAACAACACCGGCAGCAGTTCTTCCGGCACCGCCGGCCCGAATGCGTGGCGGGTGCGCGGAGCCATTCCCGCCAGTGGGGTGGCCGGTATCGGCTGGAATTATAATGCCCCCATTGGCACTCAGGGTGCCCAGTTCGATGCCAGCACCGCGGGCTACTCAAATATTGTTTGCTCCTTCGATCTCTATTTTACGAGCGCTGCCGAGGCGCGGATGTGCGTGCTTTACACCACCGATGGGTGGACGACGACCAATGTGGCCAACACGCTGTTCTATGGAGCCAATCCGGCGACTATCAAGACCAACCCCGCCGTCGGCTTGGGCGGCAGTCCTGATACCGTGACGGGCACTTACTTCGTGGCCCCCAACAGCCAGGGTTTTTACAACAATATCATCGTGGATTTCACGGGCGTTTCCGGCGTGGACAACAATCCGCTGTTTTCCTTCCGGGTGGTCAATGCTGCCACTGGGTCTACCGACTGTCTGAACTTATCGGGCGGCACTTATAATAACGCGTCCGGCAACTGGCGTTATGACAACGTGACGGTCGCTGGCACCGCTGGCACTCCGCCGCCGGCGATTACCTTTGATCCCAATGCCACGGTGGATGGCCCCTTCACCAATACTTTCACGGATGATCCGACTTGGCGCGGTAAGATTGTGGCCATCTATGTGAATGGTCTGGCTTTGACGAATACGGCTTACACCACGAATACCCCGGGCAAGATTATCTTCACCCCGGCGAATTCCAGCCTGCTCCAGTCAAGCGGTCTCAAAAATATTTCCATCTTGGCACCCGGTTACGGCACAGCCAAGGTTGACCAGCCGCTCGCCGCCGGTTTATCCACCAAACTGGCCATCACCACTCAGGCCTCCGGCCCCTCGGCCAGCGGTGGAACTTTGGTTGCCAACCCTGTTCTGTTGGTTTCGGACCAATACGGCAACGGCACCACGAATCCTTATGTCAACGTCTCGGTCATCGCGTCCGTCAGCAACTCCGCGGCTTGGACTTTGGGCGGTGACACCACTCAGGTGTCGGTCAACGGCCTGATTGTCTTCTCCAACCTGACGGCGACGGTCATCGGCGGCACCAATCTTTCCGGTGCGGCCATTACGTTCACGATCACCGGTTATACTCCGCTCACGGTCACCAATTCGGCCGCTTTCAACATTGGCGCGGCCCCTGGTAATTTCACCCAAGGCAACCTGGCCGTGCTTCAGCTCGACAAGTCGGCGAATAACACGACTTTTAGCATCATCGAAATCAAGCCCTCGGCGGCCGGGCAGACCAATGCGGTGAACATTAATCCCGTCAGTGCCACGGGAGCGAACGCCCTGCGCCTGGCCAGTTCCGCCACCTGCGGCAAAATGTCGCTGAGCGATGATGGAACGCTGCTGTGTTTTGCCGCGTTTGCCGACGGCAGTTCGGCCACGGCCGACGAAACGCTCATTCTCAATCGGGCGGCGGTGGGGATGAACTACACCAATCTGTTGAATATTGGTTTTAGCTACACCTCCACCTCGCTGGGGGGGAGTCAGGCCCGCTCCTGCACCACATTGGACAATTACAACTGGATTGTGGATGACAAAGGTGGATTATACGAGGGCAACTCTGGTGCCAACCTTACGCAGCCCAATTTGAACGCCTACAATAACGTGGTCGTTAAAACCTTCGGTGGAACTACCTATGTCCAGACGCAAAAGGCGGTCGGGCCGTCCTTGCCCGTGATTTATAAACTGAGCTATGACAACGACACCGGTTTACACGACGTCACTTCCTACACTCCCGGCTTGAGCTCGGATGCCAACGCGACGGACTTTTATTTGATCTCCACCAACGGCGGCACCAGCTATGACGTGCTCTATATCATGGACGCCGTCTCCACCAATGGGATTATCAATAAGTATTCATTGGTGAGCGGCTCCTGGACCGCCAATGGCTCCTTCACCAACCGCACGGGCGGCGACAGCCTGTTTGCCACCACCAACGGCAACGGCGGCGTTTATCTCTATTTCACGACGGCGCCTGCGTCCGGCCCCAACAGTGTGGTTCGCGTGACGGACGCGGCGGGCTGGAATCAGAAAATCAACATCACCTCCAGCAACGTGATTTATACGGCCTCCGGCAATGCCTATTTGAAAGGTCTCACGTTTGTGCCTCGGCAGAATGGCAGCACTCCCTTCCTCATACCGCCGCCCATCCTCATTCCGCAGAATGGCGCCTCGGTAACCAGTTCGTTCTCTGTCACGAATACTCCGGATGATCCGCTTTGGCGTTCTTCCATCACTGGCATCACCGTGAACGGTTCAACTCTGCCGACGGCGGCTTATACGAATACGATTGCGGGCAAGCTTGTGTTTGAGCCGGCTCAATCCGCCCTCCTGCAAAGCGCCGGGGTCAAAACCATCGTCATTAGCGCCACGGGTTATAGCACCAACTCCATCACCCAGGTGCTCGCGGGTGGTACGGCGGCAAAACTGGTCATTACCACGCAGCCCACGGCTCCCGCAGCGGATGGCGCTCTCCTGACCACGCAACCGGTGGTGACGGTTGAAGATATCTATGGCAACGTGGTCACCAATAGCACTGCCAGCATTACGAATACGGCCAACCAGAGCACTTGGACTTTGGGCGGCACGAAATCGAAGGCCGCGGTTTCCGGCGTGGCTGCCTTTACCGATCTAACCGCATTCAGCACGAATGCTCTGACGGGTGTCACCATTCACTTCATCTCGGGCAGTTTGACGGCGGTGGACTCCTCTCCGGGATTTAATATTCCCGCCCCCATTCAGTCGAAATTGGGCCAGGCCATCCTGACCGGAGGCAAGCTGAAATTCTCCTTCACCAATGCCACCGGTTTGAGCTTCTCGGTGCTGGCAACAAATAATCTTGCCGCGCCAATGTCGACCTGGCCCGTGGTGGGACAGGCGATTGAAACTCCGGTCGGCTCCGGTAATTATCAATATACCAATTCGGTAACGGCGACCAACGCGCAACTGTTCTATCTCCTGCGCCAGCCGTAAGCGATATTTGGCCATTCCTAAAGTGGTGCGGGCGGGTTTCGCCAGAAGCCCGCCCGCACTTTGTTTTTTGTTGGTTTGGCGAATAGGTGTGAACCTGGTTCTAGGCCAACCCGCCAGCCGGATTGCAACTCGGAAGTTACAGCGGTGGCGGCCGTCCGGGTGAGAATTCTCCCAATTGGAAATTCGCACCTTGAACCCTTGAACCAGCAGTTGCCTTCAAACGTCATGACGCCGGGAGCGTTTCCCCCTCTCCGCGTCGGCGGAGTCGGCGAAGCCGATGGGGAGCAGGGGTGAGGTGCTCGTCCCACCATCTTGGGGTTCATGGGGAGTTGCAGTACAAACTCACTCCCGTTTTTAGAGATGGAAAATCGGTTGGTTCTTACTGACGCCGTCCGGTTACCCGCTGATTCACGCCGATATTTTTATCTGCGCTAATCTGCGCCATCTGCGGGCAGCTCAGGTTTCAGGTTTCCTCCCTTGACGTCTTGGCGGTTAAATTCCACTTTCCGCTTTTCCATTTGGGCCCTTGCCCTCCGACTTGAGCCCTCTGACTGCTCACTGCCGACCGAACCGTCCATAGCGCAGCGCCAGCGTCGGCAGGACGAGTAGGTTCAGCAACGTGGACGTGAACAGGCCGCCCAGGATCACGATTGCCATCGGGCCTTCGATTTCGCGGCCCGCCTCGCCGGAGCCGATGGCCAGCGGCAGCAGTCCCAGCGCGGTGACGAGCGCGGTCATCAGAATCGGAATCAACCGTTCGGTCGCTCCCCGCAGGGCGGTTTCCACCCCCCAGGTCATGCCTTCCTCGTTCACCAGATGCTCGAAATGCGAGATCATCATGATGGAATTTCGCATCGTGATGCCGAACAGCGTCACGAACCCGACCAGCGTGCCGAGCGACAGCGACGCCTGCCCTTCGCCGAGCCAGCCGGTGAGAAAAATCGCCAGCACGCCGCCGACCAGCGCAAACGGCAGGTTGGCCAGCACCAGCAGCAGGTGGCTCGCTTTGCGGAACACCATCGCCAGCAGCAGAATGATGCCCGCCGCCGCCACCACCGAATGCAGCAGCAATTCCCGCTGCGCCTTGGCCTGTTGTTCCGCCGCGCCGGAGAATTCGACATAGACGCCCGCCGGAAATTTCACTTTCGCCGCGATCTGGGTTTTCGCGTCGGCCACAAATGACGCCACGTCGCGCCCGGCCGGATTGCAGGTGATGGTCTGGCGGCGGCGCGCGCCGTCGTGCAGGATCGCATAGCGACCCGTTGCCAGTGAAACCTCCGCTAGTTCGCGCAGCGGCATCAGCGCGCCCGAACCGTTGGCGATGAGCAGGTCGCCGACCGCTTCCGGTTTTTCGCGCTCGGCGGGCTCCAGAATCACGGTCACGTGGAACACTTTTTCGCCTTCGTAAATCTGCGCCGCGACCTCGCCTTCGTAGGCCGTCTGCACGGCTTCGAGCACGTCCACCGGGCGGAAGCCGAATTGGGTCAGCCGCTCCGGTCGCAGTTTCACGGCGATGCGCGGTGCGCCCGGCGGCGCGGAAATCTGCGCGTCCGCCGCGCCCGGCACCTTCGCCAGCGCCGCCGAAACCTCCTGCGCCTTCGCGTCGAGCACGTCCAGGTCGTCGCCGAAAATATTCGCCACCACCTGCGCGGTTTCGCCGGCGATGGTTTCGCCGATGCGGTCGCCCAGAAACGTCAGCACCTCGCTCTGCACGCCGGGATATTTCGCGAGCACCTGCCGGATTTCGTTTTGGATTTTTTCCTGGTCCTCGCCCGCCGTCGGTTTCAGCTCCACGTGCATCTCGGCGCGATGCGGCCCCCAGGTGTCCTCGCCGCCCTGGGCGCGGCCGGCTTGTTCCTCGACACTTTGGATTTCCTTGATCGTCAATAGCTCCGCCGAAATCTTTTCCCCCAGCCGCTGCATCTCCGTCAGCGATGTGCCGGGTGCCATCGTCAGTTGGACGACAAAATGGCCTTCGCGGAAATCCGGCAGGAATTCGCCGCCAAAGAAGGGCAGCGTCGCCAGCGCGCCGATGAACATCACCAGGCCCGCGGCCACGACCGTCTTGGGCCGGCGGCTGATGTTTTCGAGCAGCGTGCGGTGAAAACGTTTCAGCCGGCTCAGATAACCCGGTTCCGCGTGCGGTTTCATCCGGGAGAGCAGCGCGAAGCACAGCGCCGGGGTCACGGTCAGCGCCACGACCAGCGACGCGAGGTTGGCGAGGATGAACGCCGTGCCCAGCGGCGCGAAAAACCGGCCTTGCAAGCCGGACATCGTCAGCACCGGCAGAAACACCATCGCGACGACAAATGTCGCATAGACCACCGCGCTCCGCACTTCCAGCGTCGCGTCGAGTACCACGTTGAACAGCGGCCGCGGTTGCGGCCGCGTGAGATTTTCGCGCAGCCGGCGCAGAATGTTTTCCACGGCGATGATCGCATCGTCCACGACCACGCCGATGACGGCGGCCAGGCCGCCGAGCGTCATCGTGTTCAGCGTCGTGCCAAAATGGTCGAGCACGATCACGGCGGCGAGCAGCGACAGCGGAATGGCGGTGAACGAGATCAGCGTCGTCCGCCAGTCGAGCAGGAAAATGAACAGCACCGCGCCGACCAGCACCGCGCCGACCAGCAGGGAGTTCTTGAGGTTGTGGATGGCGATTTCGATGAACGTCGCCGGCCGGTGCAGGCCGGGCGTATAATCAATGCCCGCCGCCGCCAGCGCCGGCTTCATCTCTTCGAGCGCGGCCTCGACCCCCAGGGTGGCCTCCATCGTGTTCGCGCCGTATTGGCTGGCCGTGGTCATCAGGATGCCGGGCTTGCCGTTGATCAGCGCGTCGCCGGCTTTCGGCTCGCCCGCCGTGACCACCTTCGCCACGTCTTTCAGCCGCACGCTGCGTCCGTCGTGCTGCTTCACCACGACTTCGCCGAGCTGCTCCGCCGTGAGCGACTGGCCCTCGGTCTGGAGGACGAGCCGTTCCGCCGCCGTTTCGATGAAGCCCGCGCCGCGCACGCCGGTCGCCGCGCGCGCGGCGGTCAGCACCTCCTGCACGGAAACTTGAAACGCCAGCAGGCGGTCCGGCTTCACTTGGATTTGCAGCTGCCGCACTTCGCCCCCGAAAACTTTCACCGCCGCCACGCCGGGAACCGACAGCAGCTTGGGCCGCACCGTCCAGTCGGCAAACGTGCGCAGCGCCATCGGCGAAATCTTGTCCGACGTCAGGCCGAACTTGAGCAGATCCATCGTGGACGACGTGAGCGGCTCCATCACCGGCGGCGACACGCCCGTTGGCAGCGCTCCGCCGACCTGCGCGAGGCGCTCCGCGATCATCTGGCGCGCCCGGTAGATTTCGGTGCCCTCCTTGAACACGGCCGTGACGACCGAGAGGCCCTGGATGCTTTCCGACCGCACCGAGTCAAGATTCCCCGCGCCGCTCAGCGCGCTTTCCACCGGCCGCGTGACGAGCGCTTCGACCTGTTCCGGTGCGAGTCCCGGCGCCTCGGTCTGCACCGTCACCTGCGGCTGCACGAAATCGGGAAAGACATCGAGCTTGGCGTTCTTCGCGACGAAGACGCCGTAGAGGATCAGGCCCACCGCCAGCGTGATGACCACGCCGCGCGAACCGAGGGAAAGTTCAATGAGTCGGCGAAGCATTTTATTGGGAGCCAGGAAATACACGAATCACTTCAAAGAATATTCTTCCGGGAAATTCCGTTGAAAATATCTTTTGTTTCATTTCGTGTGGTTTGTGTGTTTCGTGGTTTAAAAATCAGTCGCGTTGGCCCGCGTTGAAACCGCCGCCGCTCAATTCGGCGGAAAGCACTGTCTGCGCGCCGGTGACCACGACGCGGTTGGTCGCTGACAGTTCGGCGGAGAAAAATCCGCCGTCCGTCGTGCGCTCCAGCGGAATTTCCTGGCGCATGAAGATGTTGGTGCCCGTTTGCAAATAAATCCAGCCCTTGCCCTCGTGCCGCAGGATCGCGCGCGCCGGAACGGTCACGCCGCGGATCGGTGCGTCGGAGGATTTGATGAACGCCGTCACCGACTCGCCGGGCGTGAGCCGGTCCAGCGTGTTGGGTTGGTCGTTCACAAATAAAAGTCCCTGCTGCTGGGTCTGCGCATCCATCACCGGCAGGCGGGCGAAAAAGCTCGTTGAGACCGGCTGTTCCCGCTTCGCCAGGGGCACGATGCGCGCCGTTTGCGGATCCGGCAGGCGTTCACCGGCCGGCAAATCAATCCGGATCAAACTGCCGCCTTCAGCCAGTTGCTCCAAAACCGGATCCGCTTTCCGGGGCTTGCCCGGCGGCGCGACGATTTCGCCGGTCATTTCCGCGATCCGTTTTCCCCAGCCATTCTCGATTTTCAAACGGATCGCCGCCGCCGCCGCGAAGTTTTGCCGGTAGGCCGCCTCGGCGTCCTGGAACGCGCGTTCCGAAATGTTGTTGCCCTTTTTCAACAGCTTGGCGCGTTCGAGTTCCTGATGCGACGTGTCGAATGTCATTTCGGCGCGGGAAAAATCCATCAGCAAATCTCGCAGCGGAGCGGTGTCCAGCACGCTGCCGTTGGCTCTGATCTCCCGCTGCCACTCGGTCGTGACCGGGTTGGCAACTTCCAGTCCGATCCGCTTTTGCGCGTCGGCGTCGAGCTTCACCGTTATTTCGGCTGGATTGGCCGAAGCTTCATTCGTGGTCGCCTTCCCGGTTGCCCGGTCGGCGGCCGGCTTTGAGCAGCCGGCGAACAGCGCCGTCGTCACCAGCAGCGTGAAATGGATTTTGGTTTTCATGGCTTGAATTCTGTCAACGGGAACCGGTCTTCGGCCCGGCCGGCGTTTGGCTCAATTTCAGTTCGGCGGCGGTGATGGCTTCCGCCGGGCGCTGGATCGCATCTTCCAGCGCGCCGAGGGCGCGCTGCCCTTGCGCCGCGTTTTCCATCTGCACCAGCGACGCGCTGAACCATTCCAGTTGCGCGTTCAGCGCCTCCAGTGGATCTGCCGCCCCGGCTTTCAGCTGGGCCTCGGCGGCTTGTTGCTGCTGCTGCTGCGCGGCAAGCAGGGTGCTGCCGGACTGCATCTGTTTTTGCGCCGCTTCATAGCCGGCCACCGCGCGGTCAATTTCGCTGATGACCTTTGCCTGCAGGGCCGTGAACTTCGCCGCCGCCAGTTTCCGGCGCGCCCCGGCCTCGGCGATCGGGCCTTGATTCTGGTTCAGCAGCGGCAGATCGAGCGAGATGCCGACCGACCATTTGTTGTCGCCCATGTCATATTGGTAGCCGGGATTCACATGCACATCGGGATATTGCTTCGCGATTTCCAGCCGCAGGTCGGCCTCGGACGCCGCGTAATCCGCCAGCGCGCCGAGAATGTCGGAGCGCGATTGCAGCGCGACGCGGCGGGCTTCCGCCGAAGTCAAATCCGCCGGCGCGATCCGGGAAAAATCATAGGTCACTTCCACGCCGGCCAGCGAGGCCACGCTCAAGCCGATCGCCTCGGCCAGCCGCGAACGGGCTTCCACCGATTTCGCTGCCGCGTCGGCGTCATCGATCTGGGTTTTATTGCAGGCGATCTGCGCCAGCGTCAGTTCGGGCCGGGCAATGGCGCCCGCGTCGAATCGCTGCCGCAGCCGTTTTACGATCTGCTCCTGGGTGGCCAGTTGTTTTTCCAGCAGCGCCGCGCGCTGGCGGGCGATCGCCAAATCCAGCAGCGCCGCCCGGACATTGCTCCGCGCCTGCCACGCCGCCGTGACCAGATTCCACCGTGCGGAACTGGCCAGCGCCTGCGCCGCGGCGATGCGTTTGCCGCGTTTGCCGGCGGTTTCCAGCGGCAGATCAAAATTGACGGACGGAAACCAGGGCGACGGCGTGAGGGTCGTCGTATTGTAGCCGGGAGTGACGCTCAAGGTTGGATTCGGCCGCCCGCCCGCCGTTTTTTCGCCCGCCTGCGCCACCCGCCATTGCGCCCGCGCCACTTCGAGGTTCGGTTGGAAATAAAAGGCGGCGTAGGCCAGCGTCGTCAAATCCCAAATCTCGATCGGCCAGCTTTTTAAGTCATGGCTGTAATTCTGTTCGAGAAATCGCCTGAGGCCCGCATCGTCCAGCCGGCGCGCATCCAGTTGCGCCGCCGTTTTTTCCGGCGCCATCGGGCGGGACTCGAAATGCGCGCAGCCGGCGAGCGCCACGGCCGCCGCTAACGCCGGCCAGAATTTGATATGCAATCGCGACACCTCCGCAGCTTACTTTTTGTCCGGGCCGTAAACCAGAACTTTGAAGCTGTCGGGGACCATCTTGCCGCGCCGCTGGCCCGGCGCGGGTTCTTCAAACTTCGCGGAAGCCAGATAGATTTTATGCGTGGCCGGATCGAGCGTCATCGTCCGCGCGCCTTTTTCCGTTTTCAACGTCTGCACCACGGTCAGTTTGTCGCCGTCCGCTTTGGCAATCGTCACCGTCCCGTCGCCGCACGAGGCGAAGGCGAGCTGCGTGCCGGGGTCAAACGCGTTGGCGTCCACGCCATCGCCGATGGGCACGCTGGCCAGAACTTTTCCGCTGGTGCTGTCCACCATCACCATCATCTTGTTGCCGCAGCCGAGGAATAAGTGGTGGTTTTTCTCATCGAACGCCATGCCGGATGCTTCCTCGCCGGGTGCAATCGGCCAGCGGTTAGCGACGGCGTGTTTCTGAGTGACAATCGCGACCAATTCGTTTTTGTCTTCCAGATTGTTGAACACCCGGCCGGCCTGGACATCGACGGCGCAAAACTCCGGTTTGCCGCCGAGCGGGATGGTGGCGACGGTTTTTCCCGTTTTGGCGTCGATCACCGTTGCGGACTGGCCGCGGCCGTTGAAGGTGTAAAATTCCTGCCGGCCGGGCTCATATAGCATGCCGTCGGGGTTGGCGCCGGTCTCGGTCTTGGCCAGCACCTGCAATGTCTTCAGATCCACCAGGGCGGCCTTGTTTTCGCGGCCGCAGGTCACCAGGCCGCGGTTTAATTCCGGCGCCAGGGCAATGCCGTGGACGCCGGGCGTGTTGGTGATTTCACCCACCACGGCATCCTTCGTGGTGTCAATAACCACCACCTTGGTGGCATGTGAAACATAAAGCCGATGACCGGTGGCATCCACCGTCAGGTAATCCCATCCGCCCTCGCCCCCCACTGGGATGGTTTGCAGCAGATGATAGGCATCGCCCGCACCGCACAGGTTTACGACGGCTAACCAGCCAAGAAGGGAGGTGGTTTTTATATTCATGGTTATTGGTTATTGAGGTTATGGATGATGGTGATGCGGACAAGAACCAGACGGGCGGGCAGGGGGGATTGGTTTCAACAATTCGCCAAAAACAATAAGTCCCGGCCCGACCTTGCGGTCGAACCGGGACAAATGGGGGATGGGAGTTCGCCATGCTCTCTTTCCCGTACCAGCATTTGGCGCACCCATTTCAGGGGCTGCTGGCTTCCCGACGCCATTCTCCACGGCAAGCGGAGTTATCGGCCTCGTAGCAGGGCCGTCCGACGGCTTGCGCCGCGCGGATTTCGAGTGAGGCTTTTCAGCTCGCTTCGGCTGGTGGTTGCGCCACCGGCCTGCAAACCAGGTCAAGACACGCCTGCGAATTTCATTCGCGTCTTGACCACTGGCTCCGGGTCAGCCACCGCTTGTGACGGTGCGTTCGCCCTTAGCCACGGGTCTCGCCTCTTCTCTCTCAAGTTGCTTTTTATCTCACAGTCCAGCGGTGTCGTTTTTAACATCGCCGGCGCTTGGAAGTTTTTCACGGAACCTGCCGAGTTCCCGTGTTCTTCCCGATGCGTGCGCTCCTTTTGTCCGCCTTTCGGCGTTTTTCTTTGGGCGGTTTCAATTTTATTCAAACCCGCCAGAGCCGTCCGCACCGTGCTGATGCACAGTAGCAACTAATCACCCTCTGGGTGACTGCGATTCAATCAGGCCCGAAACCGGCCTGACCTACTTGATTCAACTCGCCGCGGCTTCTTATCGCGGCTCGCTGCCAAGTCCCTCATTCGCATGTGACGATGTGCGAACATCGCCAGAGGAACTGGTGAATTCTGCCTCGCCGGAACTTGCGCTCCGGTTCAGAGGAGCCAGATCAACCAGCCTGACCTGACTTTTCCCCAGTCGCCTGGGATTATCCTGTGACGTTCAACTTTGCTTTTACCCGCCGCTGCCCGCCACGTTCTTTCAATGAACTGTAGACAGTCTAGCATAGATTTGATTTCTGACCATCAATTGATATCCACCGGTTATTCACCGGATTCGGCCGGTGAACAACGCGTGAACAAGATAAAAACACCAATGAAATCAGTGGCTTTTGTCATTTGTTGGCGCACGTTATTCACCCAAAAAAATTCTTCCGCCGTCGACGGTGAACAAGTTCTTGTTTTTATTTTGACTGTTCGGAAGCGTTTGCCGGTGAATTTTTCAAATCTGTTTTCTGCCGCCTTGTTCTGGTGTCATCGGGTGGGTGAATGGTTGATTACTATTGATGTGTCAGCGCTGTTTCTTGCTGGAAATCTATAGCCGTTAAACTCAACTTCACGCTTGTTTTTGCAGGACGCGGGGCGCGTTTCTGAAGAAGGCCGGAATGAGAGAGTCCATATTTCGAGCTGAAAACAAAAAACTTAAAATTGAAAACTTCCGCCTAATGCCTAATGCCCAATGAATGTTGAATGTTGGATGTTTTCTGCTGCTTTCCCGTTTTCCGCTTTGCTCGGTCTCTTCAGGTTTCAAGTTTCAGATTTCATCCTTTGCCTCCCCCTTGGCGCCTTGGCGGTTCAAAACTTGAAATTCCATTCGCGCGTCAGGTATTTCTCTCGTGCGAGTCGCTGGATGTCGGCCTGCGGCGGGCTTTGAATTTCCGTTTCGGCGTTCCACGCTTTGGCCAGCGCCGCCTTCACTGTTTCAGCGGGCAATAGCAGGTTCGTGACAAAGGCTTCATGCGGGCGTCGGGCCCGGTAGTCGGGTTGCAGGGAGGGCATCAGCAGCAGTTCACTGATGAGCTTCAAATCGCCGTTCAATAACAGGGTGCCGTGGAAAAGGAGAAAGTTTTTGCGGCGGCGCTGGGAGTTGCCGGAGAATTTCACCTCGCCCAGACACAAATCGGTATGGCCCCGCACGGAGATTCTGGCTTCTGGCTTCTGACTTCTGACTTCAGATTCAATCGCCGTGCGGTTGCGCTCCATGATGAATGCGTTGGCGGACGAGATGTTCCGAGTCGGGCCGTTTCCGGTGATGCGCAGGATGAGGCTGTAATTCAGCCCGCCGACCATCTGGACGACCGTGCCGCCGCCGGAGCAGCGCCGGTAAATCGGGATGCCTTTCGCCTCGCACGCGGCGACCTTCACTTCGGTCGCCACTTTGTTGGCGTAGCCGACCACGACGAAAGTTTCGCGCGGTTCCCAAAAGATAAGGGTTTCATCCCCGCGCCCGGCTTCGCTGCGATCCAGGATGGCTTCATCCGCCGCGAGATTTTCGGCGGGCGACGGAAGATGGAGGTCGAGGCGGTGCATTTTTTGGTTTTGATTTCGCTGGCGATAAGCAGACAAATTCAGTTTAATATGTAAGTATCGTTTCCGTGTTCACGAAAGGACTTTAACCAAGTGAAAGCATCCAAAAAAGAAATTTACGGTTCCCTTGACGTTGCGGCATCCGGCGGCAGCGGTAATAAATTATCGGAATCCTTCCGTTCGGTCTTTGAACTGGCGCTGGAAAGCCAGGGCACGGAGCGCACGGCGCAATTGCTCGAAAAGCTGGCGCATGAGCTGCGTTCCGCCCCGCGCCCGTCCGGCGGCCAGAATACGCCTTACCTGAACACCATTTCCCTCGAGCAGCAGCCGCAGTATCCCGGCGACCGCAATATCGAGCGCCGCCTCAAGAGCATCATGCGCTGGAATGCGATGGCGATGGTGGTGAAGGCGAATTCCACGACGAACGTCGGTGGCCACATCGCGTCGTTCGCGTCCTCGGCGACGCTTTATGAGGTGGCGCAGAATCATTTCTTTCGCGGGGCCACGGAGGATTTCCCCGGCGACATGGTTTATTTTCAGGGTCACGCCGCGCCTGGCATGTATGCGCGCGCCTACATGGAGGGCCGGCTGGACGAAAAAGATTTGCAGAATTTCCGGCAGGAGCTGGCGGCGGGCGGCGGCTTGTCGTCCTATCCGCATCCGTATCTGATGCCGGAGTTCTGGCAGTTCCCGACGGTTTCGATGGGCCTCGGCCCGATCATGTCGCTGTATCAGGCGCGGTTCAACCGCTACCTGCAGGCGCGCGGTCTCACGAATTGGAAGAGCGAGCCCAAAGTCTGGGCGTTCCTCGGTGACGGTGAATCCGACGAGCCGGAATCGCTCGGCGCCATCACGCTCGCGGCGCGCGAGAATCTCGACAACATCGTCTGGGTCGTGAACTGCAATCTGCAGCGGCTCGATGGTCCCGTGCGCGGCAATGGCAAGATCATCCAGGAATTGGAGGGGCTTTTCCGCGGTGCCGGCTGGAATGTCATCAAGGTCATTTGGGGCGGCGCCTGGGATGAGATCATTGCCCGCGATAAATCCGGCTTGCTGCTGAAGCGCATGGAGGAATGCGTGGACGGCGACTATCAAAAATATGTCGTCGAGCCGGGCAGCTACACGCGGAAACATTTCTTCGGCAAATATCCCGAACTGCTCGAGCTGGTCAACCATCTGTCCGACGAGCAGATCAGCAAACTGCTCCGCGGCGGTCACGACGTCCGGAAAATGTATGCGGCTTATAAGGCGGCGACTGAACACAAAGGCCAGCCGACGGTGGTTCTCGCCAAGACGGTCAAAGGTTACGGCCTCGGCGAGGCGGGCGAAGGCAAGAATATTTCGCATCAGCAGAAGAAAATGAATGAGAAGGAGCTGCGCGAGTTCCGCCGCCGTTTCGATATTCCCATCAGCGACGATGTGATTGCGGACACGCCGTTCTTCCGGCCGACGGCGGATAGTGTGGAGACCAAATATCTGCTGGCCCGCCGTCAGGCGTTGGGCGGTTTTGTCCCCGCGCGGATTGTGAAACCGCAGGTGCTCGACGTGCCGAAGCTGGATTATTTTGCGGAATTCTTCAAGGGTTCCGCCGCGGACGCCTCTACTACGATGGCGTTTGTCCGGCTGTTGTCCATTTTGCTCCGGCACAAGGCCGTTGGAAAAAATGTCGTGCCGATTATTCCCGACGAGGCGCGCACCTTCGGCATGGACGCGCTGTTCAAAGACTACGGCATCTATTCGCCGAAGGGGCAGCTTTACGAACCGGTGGATAAAAAATCACTGCTCTACTACCTCGAAAAGAAGGACGGCCAGATTTTGGAGGAGGGCATCAGCGAAGCGGGGGCGATGTCGTCCTTCATCGCGGCCGGCACCAGCTACGCCACGCATGGCGTGCCGATGATTCCGTTTTACACCTACTACTCGATGTTTGGTCCGCAGCGCGTCGGTGACCAGTTTTGGCTGGCGGGCGACATCCGCGCCCGGGGCTTTTTGCTAGGTGCCACCTCCGGCCGCACCTCCCTCAATGGCGAAGGTTTGCAGCATCAGGACGGCCACAGCCTGCTGCACGCCAGCACCATTCCGACTTGCCTGCCGTATGATCCGGCGTTCGGCTTTGAGCTTGCCGTCATCATCGCCGACGGCCTGCGGCGGATGTTCGTTGAGCAGGAGGACATTTTTTATTACCTCGCCCTCTACAACGAAAACCACGCGCAGCCGCCGATGCCCGCCGGGGTCGAAGACGGTATCTTGAAAGGCTTGTATAAATTCAAGTCCGGTTACGAAGGTGGAAAAATTAAGGCGCACCTTCTGGGCAGCGGCTCCATCATGCAATCGGCGCTGAAAGCGCAGGTGATTCTCGCCGAGAAATACGGCGTGAGCGCCGATGTCTGGAGTGCGACCAGTTACAAACTGCTCCGCACCGACGCCCTCCGTTGCCAGCGCTGGAATATGCTGCACCCCACGCAGCCCGCGAAGAAAGCCTATGTCGAGACGGTGTTAGCGAAAGAGTCGGGGGCCTTCGTTGCCGTGTCGGACAATATCCGCACGGTGCCGGATCAGATCGCCCCATGGGTGCCCGGCGGTCTTTTCACGTTGGGCACAGATGGCTTTGGCCGCAGCGACACGCGGGCGCGGTTGCGGCGGTTCTTTGGCGTGGATGTGGAATGCACCGTCATCGGCACGCTTTACGCCCTGGCTGAGAAAAAATTGATCGACCGCAAGGTGGTGGCGCAAGCCATCAAGGACCTCGGGGTTGATCCTGAAATGGCGCCGCCGCAGATTGTTTGATGCGGAAATGCCGCTTGTCATCGACGGGAAAGTTTGATTCAATGCGCGCCCCGTGGTTTGGCAGGATAGCTCAGTTGGTAGAGCAGAGGACTGAAAATCCTTGTGTCGCCGGTTCAATTCCGGCTCCTGCCACCACCTTATTAAACCCCTGATATTCAGGGGTTTTTTACTTTCTAAGGCGCTGAAAACAAGCTTGTTTTTAGTCCTGAAATTTCCCTCTGAGCCACTTGGGGTCACTTTGAGGGTTCTGGGCTGGGATAGCCTTGGCTTTGCTCTGATCGCTTGGGGTGTTCCTGCCGCTTAATCTTTGCAGGGTGATCATGCCCAGCTCGGTCAATTGAACCACGCCCCGATATTGGCCGATGGAACCGTCTCTCAGGCGCTGGTGTTCTGCCGGTTCCAGGCCAAGTGTCGGTTTTTAGCGGTTGGTGGGTTGAATTTTCTTCTGGACTTTTAACGGGAAAAGACTGTTGATTGTTTATTCCTATCCCATGAAAACTCTTTTTTTCAGATTAGCCGCAATGGTTGGCAAAAGGGAATTGCCGGATTATGGCGTTATGTGGGTTGGTGACTCTTTGGCTGATGGGATGTTGAACGGCTGACTATAACCAAAACATTAATCAATTAATAACATGACTCTCACCAAACGCGACCTCGTTATCCGCATTAGTGAAGAAACTGGGTTGATTCAATCTCAGGTTTTCGATGTGGTGCAAAAAACCCTCGACCACATTGCCGAAGCGCTGGCCAAAGGCGACAAGGTGGAACTGCGCAACTTTGGTGTGTTTGACGTGAAAATCCGCAAGGCCCGGGTCGGGCGCAACCCGAACCGGCCTGAAACCGACGTGCCCATTCCCGCCCGTGCAATGGTTAAGTTTAAAGCCGGCAAGGAAATGCGCGCCGAAGTGCTGAAACTCACGCCCAAAGCGTAAATGGCTGCATCCTAGGGGCCCTGCGTGCTCTTTCGCTGTCGTTGCCCTGCGATACCAGCCTGCATCCAGCATCAAGCACCCAGCACCCATCCAGTTTCTGCCCACCGCCCTCCGCCTTCTGATTTCTGACTTCTGACTTCTGACTTCTGTCCTCCAGCCTCTGGTCTCCAATCGCTTCCTGCTTTCCTAATCAAATATTTTTCTTATCTTCTTGGGCATGGAACGACTGCCTGGATTTCGAGATTTTTATCCCGAACCGCTACCGCACCCGGACGTTTGGAGCGCGGACGCGCGCCAATACATTTTTGATCAATGGCGCACGGTTGCCAAACGCTATGGCTTTCGTGAATACGACGGCCCGCCCCTGGAACCGCTGGAACTGTTCACCACCAAGAGCGGTGAGGAAATTGTCGGTCAGCTCTACAATTTCAAGGACAAGGGTGACCGTGAAATCTCCTTGCGTCCGGAAATGACGCCGACGCTCGCCCGCATGGTGGCGGCGCACGAGCGCAATTACAAAAAACCCATCAAGTGGTTCGCTATCCCGCAGCTCTTCCGTTACGAGCGTCAGCAGAAAGGCCGGCTGCGCGAGCATTTTCAATTCAATGCCGACCTCATCGGGGAAACCGATCCGGCGGCGGATGCGGAACTGATCGCCCTGTTGATTGACACCCTGCGCGGTTTTGGTTTAACCGAGGCGGATTTTGTCATTCGGTTGAGCAGTCGCAATGCGTGGCAGGATTTTTTCAAGCATGGTGGTGGCGATCACGCGCATGAATACGAGTTCTTTCAGATCATTGACAAACTGGAGCGCACCCCGCCGGCTGAGACGGAAAAGAAATTATCCGCGCTCGGTTTTTCGCTGGCCAATGTCACGCAGTTTATCGAAGCCGGGCGGCCAACGGCGGAGTTGGAAAATATTCTGCAGAATCTCGCCGCTCGCGGATTGAAGGATTTTATCAAAGTGGATTATCAGGTCATCCGCGGCCTGGCATATTATACCGGCGTCGTGTTCGAGGCCTTTGATCGCAAGGGTGAATTTCGGGCCATCGCCGGCGGCGGCCGCTACAATAACCTCGTGAAACTCATCAGTGGCGGCAAAGTGGGTCTGGCCGCGCTCGGTTTCGGCATGGGGGATGTGGTGCTGCTGGAATTGCTCAAGGCGCGCGGGTTGCTCCCGAAATTTGATTCTCCGATGGATGTGTTTGTGCTGATTGAGGACGAGGCGCTGCGGCCGATATCGTTGCGGCTGGTCCACGACCTCCGTGCGGCGGGTTACGCCGTCGAGTATCCGCTGACGCCGGCGAAACCCGACAAGCAATTCAAGCGGGCCCAGGAATTAAAGGTGGCCTATACCGCGCGGTTGGAAAACGACGCCTATGTCCGCATTCGTAATTCCAAGACGCGGGATGAGATTGTCACCGGTTTGTCCGGGGCGGCGAACCATCTGGGATAAACCAGCGGTTTTGCCGGTAGGATAAACTGTTCATCGTCCAAGTGAGCTGCTTTAAAAGCGGTCACGCGGTTGTCGCATAAAATTGTGATCTGCAAGCTGATTTTCCGGATTGCCAAGGTTGCGTTGCTCATGGCGGCGCTTATGGCGATTGTGGCCGTCGTTGCTTGGTTCTACCCTGAAAAATTTCTGTGCGTGGAAAGCGGCCCGGTTTCAGCCGATGTGATTGTCCTTCTGGGCGGCGGCCAGCACGAACGGCCGCAGCGGGCGGCGGAATTGTTTCTCCAGCACGCGGCCCCGCGCGTCATCATCTCCGGGGCGGGTGACCAGGAAATTAACCGGCAGATTTTAATCCGCGCCGGCGTGCCGGCCGCCGCCATTGAAGTCGAATCGGAATCGACGACCACGCGTGAGAATGCCAGGTTTGCCATCAAATTGCTGCGGGCGGAGAAGGTGCGGAAGGTGATTCTGGTGACGTCCTGGTATCATTCCCGGCGGGCGTTGGTGACCTTCAAACATTTCGCTCCGGAACTGACCTGGTATTCTCGCCCTTCGTATTTTGGTTTTGCCCGTGAAGAGTGGACGCGCACGGGGCTGGGCCGGCGGATGCGATTGGAGTTTTTGAAGTTGCCGGGTTATTGGATTCGCTACGGAGTGAGTCCGTTTTGAAAATGGCTTGCCACCTGGATGCGCGGCAGATACATTGAATCTCCTTGATCGCGGGGTGGAGCAGCCCGGTAGCTCGTCAGGCTCATAACCTGAAGGTCGTTGGTTCAAATCCAGCCCCCGCAACCAATTTCCGGCCCTGAGACTCACGTTTCAGGGCCGTTTTTGTTTATTCTTCATTCCTCGAATCTTTGGCAGGCATGGAAAAAATGAAGGCGGTGGTTTTGTAAGCGCTGATCTCTAGCCCATTGCCGTGGACGACAGATTGCGAAAAGTAATTTCCGTTTGCATTGGAATTTCCCGGGACCAAGCCGAAGTCGCGATTGTCCAGGCAGACATTGTTGAAAAGCAAATTTCCGCCGGCGGTCCGGTTTGCCGCCCGACCGCCTACGCTGACGCCTTTTGCGTTTCCCCGGCACAAATTTGCGGCGATGACATTCTGTCCCGTGTTGCCTGGAACTTCTTCGTTCCAGACGTGGACTCCGGAGCGGTTGTTTCCCAAAAACTGATTGCCGAAGATAATGTTGTTTGTAACTGCCTCTTCCACAAAGACGCCGTGCCGGCGATTTCCAGCGGAGGTGTTGAAGAGCACTGTGCAGTCCGTCGCAAACGCGTCGACATCAATCCCATCCTGATTGTTGCCCGAACAAACATTGTTCAGCGCGTGAACATCGCCGGCGACATGCAGCCAGATTCCGCGCCCGCCGTTGGCCGAAACGCTGCAACCATTGATGAATAGCGGAGATTTTGCCCCACGACCTTTCGTGTGGATGCCGTCGCGAACTGCGCCCCGGATATCCACGCCCTCAATGAGCGCGCAACTGGCGCTCGTGGCGACAACGCCATGAAACGCCTGTCGCCCGCCATCGAGCGTCCCGCCGGAAAAAGAGCAGTAACCTTCCGGTGACAGCCGCACCACCTGTGTGAGCGGGGCTTTCTTGTCAAAAGCGGGATCGGGGGCTATGCCGAGCTCCGCGCGAATCGACCCGTCCAGAATGACGCAAGTATTGGCGGGCAACTCCAAGCCTGCTGGTTCATGCGAGAGGTAATATCCGCGCATCCACAGCACGATGACATTATTTGGATGTTCCGCCCGGGCGCGGCGCAAGCCTTCTCGCACCGCCGTCAGATCGGCTGGCTGGTATTTGTTGGTCGATCCTGGAATCGCCAGATTGAAACGTCCCATTCCGGGAACAATAACATCATTGGAATGGGGATTGGTGGAAGTGGGCGGATTGAAAAATATCGGCCCGCCTCCGATTGGGGCCATTTTCAATCCGGCATTATTAACAAATAAATTATTTACATCGCTGCGAATGGTTGCTGCCGACGAGGCCAGTCCGTTTGCATAAATCCGGTTGTTTCGCCCGCTCACCATTACCGAGCCGGCTTTGCCAATACTGCGATTGCCGGTGACGAGATTTGCTGTGCTGCCTGTTTCCAGCCTCAGGCTCGTGTCATTGTCCTCGAATGTATTGCGTGCAATCACGCCATGATTGCTGGTGCTGACCACGCCGGTTTTGTTTCGGATCGAATCATTGCCGACAACGATGCTGCGGGGAGAGTCGATGCTGATGGCTGTGCGCCGGTTTTTACGGAAAATATTGTCCAGACACATGAAGCCGGCTGTTTTCGTCACCCACAAACCATCGCCACAATCCTGAACGAGGCAGCGCGTGACGCTTCCGGCATCATTCACCGCTTGCGCATCGCGACCGGTGTAGGAGATGGCAGAAACTCCGCAGCCGCGAATCGAAAGATGGTCAATATTCACCTTGCCGCTTCCGCTCACGGTGATGCCGGAAAGTGCGCGCCCTTGACCATCCAGCACGCCGCGATCCGGCCCGGCGGACGAAATCGAAACAAACTCCGCCGCGTTAATCTGCACCAGACTTTGAGCGGCGGCATCGGGTTTGGCGGCAATGCTTCCGGCTTCTTCGAGCAGTAGGCACATGCGCGAGCCAAGCTTCAACGGCGTGTTGCCGACCAGCAACTTACCGGTGATGTGGATCACTAAAACCGCGTCGGCTTTGGCTTGGCGCGCCGAATCAATCAGCGACTGCGCGTTCTCCACCGGTCCAGCAGAAACATTGAGCGGGCTGATTGTTTCCCTGGGGTCGGTGATGAATGGCGATTCCGGAGGCGTGAAAAAATGTTCCGTAGCCATCGCGGGCAGAATAAAAAGAAGCAGGCACCCCAAAATTGGTGATTTTGAAATAATGTTTTGCATGCGACTTGAAGGGATTCTTGACTTCACTTTTTATCCGGTGGTTTGTTATCCGTAGTCTTTTCGAGGGGCAGCAACAGTTTCGGCTTGGCGCCCTGCCAAACCAATTCAACGCACGAAAGCAGCCAGGTTTTCCCGTGGTCGTTGTTGGCTTGGAAAAACAGATAGCTCCGCCCGTTCTCGTCGGCAAAGAAGCCCGGATGCCCGCTCTCGCTGGAATTCCAGTCGCCCGGCGCGCCGTTGGGCAGCAGCGGCACATCGGATGAGCGCGTCCAGTTCACCCCGTCAGTGCTGGTGGCGACGCCGATCTGCTGCGGGTCGTTGTTGAATCCGCCGGCGTAAAACATCACGAGTGTGTCCCCGCGGCGGGTCAGCGTGGGGGCTTCGATGCATTTGGTTTCCCACGGCAGTTCAGGTTTCAGTATCGGCTGGTCGCACAGCTGGGTCCAGTTGGTGCGGCTGAAATCCGATTTTAACGGCGCGGAAGCCACGCCCAGTTCCTGCGTCTTTCCCGTCGAATCGCGCGTGGCAAAATACAGCAGCAGCCGGTCGCCATCGGGAAACACTTCCGCGTCAATCGCCCGGCCATTGTTCCAGCCACCGGTGGGGTGGAAAACCGGATTGGATTCATCGCGCTGAAAGTGGATGCCATCGTCAGAAACGGCGTGGCAGATCGCGTCCTTGGGAAAGTTTCCGTAGGTCTGGTAAAAGAGGTGCACTTTGCCGTTAAGAATCCGTGCGCCCGGCGCGCAAAGCCCTTTCCGGTCACACTCCTGCGCCGGCCACAGCTCGCTAATCTTGGTCCAATCCACCAGGTTGGTGCTTTGGGCGATGCCGATGGACCAGCCGCGGGGTGCGTTGGCAGGCGCAAGATTGGTGGCGAAGGGCGGCAGTGAAAAATACATCAGGTAACGCCCGCCAAAACGGATCACGCTGGGGTCTTTGGAAAATGGCTGGCCGAGGCGCGAGGAATCTGCCCATTTAAAGATCGGCTGTGTCAAAATTGCGTCCGATACATTGCGGCTGGTTTCCGTGCCAGATGTTTTGCCAACAGTCAGCATTGTCAAAAATACAAGTGCCGTCAGGCAGGTCAGTGATGGTTTCATAATGTGTGAATGGCTGGACAGTTTGTTTCAATCGGAATCTGAATTCCAGTGATTTTGGGCCACCGTTAGTGGAAGCAGGCTTTTATCACGGGTGAGTATTTATGCGCCGTCGATGGCATTACCTTTGCTCGTTGGTCAATGGCGAGAGCGTGAAAGAAAAGTCATAAGTGCGATTCGCCGGCAGCAAATACTTGTCGAGCGGTCGCGCCCCCCAGCCCTGTACGCCGCCAAGACCCATCTGTGCGGAATCAATCGTGAGGGTGAGAAAATCGCGCGGCTTCAGCCGATACGGATGTGTCGTCGTTTCCAGATCGGCCGCTGTCCAAGGCCAGAGATTGAAGCCAAATGGAGCACCAATAGCGCTCACCTTTAACCCGTGACCGTCCGGCGCAATGAAACTCGCGTGGCGCACTTCGCTGCGATGGCCGGTTTCCTGTGGTGGCGAATAATTATGATTCCATGTCCGCGCATCCGCCTGAAAATCTCCGAAGATCACCGAATCTTTGCGGTCGGGGTAGCTTTCATCCGGGCCCAGTCCGAGCCATTCAACGGCGTGCAGTTCCGAAACCAATCCACATTGCATGCCGATGCGCGGGATTTCATTCCTCGGCGCCGATTGGCCCAGCGGTGAAATTGTGACCGATGCGCTGACAATGATTTTTCCAACCGCATCAATTTGGTATTTCAGCATCGCCTGGCTGGAGGAGCCGGGGATTTTGACCTCAGCGTTGATGGTCACAGTGCCATCCACGTTTTTTGTGGCCGTAACCATGTTGGCCACCGCTTGCTCGCCCGCATTCCGCCATGCGCCGAGAACGGCCGGCATTTTCCAGCCGCGATCATTGGTCACCGGCGGCCGCCAGAAGCAAAGGTGCAGTGGGGATGCCAGGAGTTCGCGACCGCGGTAGCGCAGGTTCTCAATCATTCCGCTCTGTTTGCTGATGCGTGCGGAGAACACCGAGTTACGAATGGTGATGGCTAGATCGGTCTGCTCAACGCTCAACTGCCCCGGCTTCAAATCGGGAGCGATCAAGGAGGGAGCATCATCGAGGGACAATTGATCCCTGGCTACAATAAATCCGGCATCCGCCCATGCCGTTGCTTTAGCGAGTGAAAAAAACACGTTCAAATGGCGCTCGTGACCGGTGACGGCTGTCGGCACTGACGGAATCAATGCTTCGCAGGTATCACCCGGCGCACACTTCAAGACCGGAAGGTTGCTGGTTTTAGCCGCAACCCCATTGCCACTCCATGCCCACGACGCGATAAAGTTTTTCAGGTCCGTGAAGGCATGGTGATTTTCGATGTGGACAATTCCGTGCGCCAAGTCTACCGCGCTTACTCGAATGGGTTGATTTACCTTGGCGACTTCAAAGTATTGCGGCTTCGGGCTTCGATCTGATTCTAATAAACCATTGAGGACAAAAATGGTGTCATTGGGCTTGTCGCCGTAGTCGCCACCGACGGCGTAGAAGGTTGGTTTGGCGGATTTGGATTTAAGGCTGAGGAACGGAACCGGTTTGTTGTCCATCAGTGAAGTGGCCAGCCCTTTGTCAGCCCAATCCCAGATGAATCCGCCGATGAGCATCGGATGGCGTTCGATGACGTCCCAGTAATCCCGGTAGTTGCCGAGATTGTTGCCGCCGCCCCACGCGTATTCGTTCATGAGGAACGGTTTCCCCGATGGATAGCGACCGTGCTGGCGCAATGCGGCGATTTCGTTGTGCTCGCCTTTGCGCACGGCTTTGCCGAGGACATGTTGCTCAAGCCATTCAGGCGTTGGATAGGTCTGGCTGTCCACATCGCACGGCGCGTTCATGTCGGCGTATTGGATAGGCCGGTGCTCGCTGTCGAGCCGGCGCGTTTCCGCCGCCATGCTCTCGAATGCCCTGCCGTAACCCGCCTCGTTGCCGAGCGACCACATCACGACGCTCGGATGACTGCGCTCGCGGATGACCAGGCGCCGCATGCGCTCGACGGACGCCGGCTCCCATTCCGGCAGATCACCGGGCAAAACGCATTTGTGGTAGGACAATCCGTGTGATTCCAGATTCGCCTCGCTCAAAACCATCAGGCCCATTTCGTCGCACAACTCCACGAAGCGCGGGTCGTTCGGATAATGTGAGGTGCGGACGGCGTTGAGATTGGCCTGCTTCATCAGGCGGATGTCCGCGCGCATTGTCGCCTCGTCCACGACGTAGCCGGTGACGGGATTCCAATCGTGCCGGTTGACGCCGCGGATTTTCAACGCGCGACCGTTGAGCGTGAATTCCTTGTCCCTCAGTTCAACCTTCCGGAAGCCAATCCGCATCGCCACCGCTTCAACCGTTTTGCCTTCGTGCAGCAATTCCACGACCGCCGTGTAGAGCGCAGGATTCTCGAATGACCATTTTTCCGGCGCGTGGAGAATGGCCGGCGCGGACAACAAAACAATTTCGTTTCCCGCCGCGAGCGCATTCGTCACTGGCGAATCAATTTGAAATCCGGGAACAACTTTGCCGTTTGGATCGCGCAAGGTGAGCCGCACAGAGAGCGATTCGGCGGAGATGTTGTTGTCATTGCGAACCTGGCAGCGGAGTTTGACGGCGGCATGGCTCATCGCGCCGTTGAGTTCGGACTCCAAAGCCACATCCCAGAGATGCGCGTTCGGGCGCGTGAACAGAAACACGTCGCGGAAAATTCCGCTCAAGCGCCAGATGTCCTGATCTTCCAGATAGCTGGCGTCCGAATGGCGCAGCACTTGAAGCGCGACGAGATTCTTGCCCGGCTGCACGGCGGCGCTGATGTCGAACTCCGCCGCGAGCCGCGAATCCTCGCTGTAGCCCATGCATTGGCCGTTGACCCAGACTTTCAGACACGAGCCCGCCGCGCCGACGTGAAGATAGACGCGCTGTTTCGTCCAGTCCTTGGGCACATCCACCCAACGGCGATACGAACTGGTTGGATTGCGGTCGGTAAAAAAAGTCCAGTCCGGCGGTGGCTCGCCCATCACGCGCGGCGGATCCACTTTGAACGGATAAACGTAATTGACGTAAAGCGGCGTGCCGTAGCCGAATAATTCCACGCAGCCCGGCACGGGAATCGTTTTCCAGTTGCGGTCATCGAAGCTTGGCGACTCAAAGCCGGCCGGACTTTTTGCCGGATGATTGACCCAGGAAAACTTCCAGTCGCCGCTGATGCAGCGCAGCCAAGGGGAATTTTTGGCCGCGCCCGGCGCGGCGGCGGCAGATTTGGCCGTCGGGTGCGGCCACGTCATCGAGCGCGGCGGCATCCGGTTGACTTCGAATACCAGCGGATTTTCCCAAGCATCGGCGGGAATGGTTTGCGAGGGGGATGGGGTTGTTGACGAGGCGGCCTGACAACCGCAAGCCATCAAAAACCACGCGCCCATCAGAAATAGCCTTGCGGTGCGTGACTGAGAAAACTGGAGTCCAAGGGTCATGCCCCATTTTTGACAAGTTTGGGAACTTTGTCGCCATTATTTCGCGAAAGGCGGTTTGTCCGCAGCCATGCGCGCCGATTTCACCGGTTTCTGAAAATTGAGCGTGAATTTTTTCAAAACGAATAATAACATCGATTCCACTTGATCCATGAAAACAACCATCAACAAAATTATTTTCGGTGCGCTCGCGCTCATCAGCACCGCTTCATTGATCGGCGCCGCCGATAAAACCTACGAATCAAACTGGCACTCGCTGGATCAGCGGCCAACGCCGGCATGGTTTCAAGATGCCAAGTTCGGCGTGTTCATCCATTGGGGCGTATATTCCGTCCCGGCGTGGGGCATGCCGGGCGAATATGCCGAGTGGTATTGGAACCGGCTCAATGAAAAGAAAGCCAAATGGGCGCCTTGGCGCGCTTTCCACGACAAGAATTACGGCACGAATTTCGATTACAAAGATTTCGCCCCGCGCTTCACCGCCGAATTGTTTGACGCCAAACAGTGGGTCGATTTGTTTGCCCGCGCCGGCATCAAATATGTCGTGCCCACCTCCAAGCATCACGAGGGTTTTGCGCTCTGGCCCAGCGCCGAGGCCAGCAAAGCCTGGGGGCGCCCGTGGAATGCCGTCGAGATCGGCCCGAAGCGTGATTTGATGGGGGAACTGGCCGCCGCCACGCGCGAACGCGGCCTGAAGTTCGGCTTCTACTACTCACTTTACGAATGGTTCAACCCGCTCTGGCTGACGAACAAGGCCGCGTATGTTTCCCAGCACATGACGCCCCAGTTCAAGGACGTCGTCACGCGCTACCAGCCTGCCATCATTTTTGCCGACGGCGAATGGGACTTGCAGTCCAAGGATTGGAAGAGCGAGGAGCTGCTGGCGTGGCTGTTCAATGAATCGTCCTGCAAAGATGAAGTGGTGGTGAATGACCGCTGGGGCAAGGATTGCCGGCACAAGCATGGCGGCTATTGGACGACGGAATACGCGGCGGGCATGAAAGACGGGTCGCATCCGTGGGAAGAGAGCCGCGGCATGGCCTACTCTTACGGCTTGAACCGCGCGGAACGCTTTGATGATTACAAGACCTCGCGCGAATTCATCCTCGTGCTGGCGGATCTCGTCAGCCGCGGCGGCAACCTGCTGTTAGACATCGGGCCGGCGGCGGACGGCACTATTCCGCCCCTGATGGAGCAGCGGTTGCTGGAAATCGGCGACTGGCTCAAGGTCAATGGCGAGGCGATTTACGGCTCGCGCTGCGCCGCGCGCACCTGCCAATGGACGGAGGGCAAGCCGCCCAAACAGGAATACGGCGAATACATGGTGAAGTATAATCTGATGGATCAAATCGGCCAGCAGCCCAGGAACGGCGTGGCGGTGAAGCAGGCTTTCTTCACGCAGAAGCCGGACGCGCTCTATGCCATCACCACCGGCTGGCCGGGGAAGAAGCTGGTGTTGCGCGATGTGAAGGTGCCGAAAAATGCGAAGGTGACGCTGTTGGGCGTGCCCGGCGAACTCAAGAAAACTTTCCATGCCGGCACGCTCACCATCACCACGCCCGAACTTGGCCCGGATGCGGCGCCATGCCATTACGCTTACACGTTCAAAATCACCGGCGCGGAAGTGCTGCCGGAAAAATCAATGCCATGAAAACCTTCCGCCGTCATCGGCTTCAATGCCTGTTGGTATTGCTGGCGTCCGCCCTTTCGCTTCAGGCCAAAGTCCGTTTGCCCGGAGTTTTCTCGGATCACATGGTGTTGCAGCGCGATGCCGACGTGGCCGTCTGGGGCTGGGCGGACCCGGGTGAGCCGGTGGCGGTGGAATTCGCCGGGCAAAGGAAAACCGTCCTCGCCGACGCGCAGGGCAAATGGCTGCTGAAACTGGATTCCCTGTCCGCCAGCGCCGAGCCGCGCGAACTGATCGTCTCCGGCAAAGATTCGCGGGTGAAGGTTTCCGACGTGCTGGTGGGCGATGTCTGGCTCTGCTCCGGCCAGTCCAACATGGCGTATTCGATGAATGCGTTGAAAGCCACGATTTACGCCGGTGATCTGACGAACGCAAATTTCCCGCGTATCCGCCAGGGTTTCGTGCCGCACCGGCCGTCGGTCGAACCCCAGGATGATGCCGCGGTCAAGTGGGCCGTCTGCACGCCGCAATCCGTCGGCGACTTCACCGCCGCCGGGTTTTATTTTGCGCGCGAGGTGCAGAAGCAGGTGGGCGTGCCGATCGGATTGCTGAATTCCTCCTGGGGCGGCACCTCGGCCGAAAGCTGGACGAGCCGGGCCGCGCTGGATCTCGTGCCGGAATTCAAGGCGCGGGCGGACGGGCAGATTGCCAATCTGAATCAATTGCCGGACCAGATCAAAAACTTCCCCGCCGCCATCGCCGCGTGGGAGCAGGCGAACGACCGCGTGGACGCAGAAAACCTGGGCGAGAAAAACGGCTGGCACAAATCCGATGTGCCCGCGGCCGGCTGGAAGAAAATGAAAATCACTGCCCGCTGGCGCGACATCGGTTTGACGAATGGCGGCATCGTCTGGCTCCGGAAGGAAATGTCGCTGCCCGCTTCGGCCGCCAAAAAAGACCTCCGGCTGCTCCCCGGCCGGGTGGACGAACAATACCTCACTGCTTATTGGAACGGCGGGCGGTTTTTTGAATTTGGCAAGCAGGCGCCGGAATTTTACTTCGGATACATGTACCCAACTTTGCCCGCCAAGCTGGTTCAGTCGGGAAAGAACGTGCTGGCGCTGCGGTTCGTGGTCAACACGGGTGACAAGACCCCGCTGGGCAACCCGGGCATCGAATATGCCTTGCAGGAATCGGGCGCGAAATTTGCCGGCGACGACTGGCTCGTCAAAGTGGAAAGAGAATTTCCGCCTCTGACCGCGACGGCTTTGGCGGCGCGCCCGGCCACGCCCAAGGGCGATGCCGCGCACACCTCGAGCGCCTTGTTTGGCGGGATGATCCGGCCGCTCGCGCCTTTCGCCCTCAAGGGCGCGCTTTGGTATCAGGGCGAACAGGATGCCGGGCGGGCGTCGATCTATCGCACCTTGCTGTCGCTGATGATCTGTGACTGGCGCGCCTGCTGGGGCGCCGATTTTCCGTTCCTCATCCAGCAGCTGCCCAATTGGACGGCGGGCAGCGCGCTGGGAACCGACTGGGCCGAATTGCGCGAGGCGCAGGCCCTCACGGCCCGGGACGTGCCGAACTGCGGCCTCTCGGTGGGCATCGACATCGGCGAGGCCAAGGACGTGCATCCGAAAAACAAGCGCGAAATCGGCCGCCGCCTGGCGCTCGTGGCGCTGGCGAAGATTTATGGCAAACCCCTTGAATACTGCGGGCCGGTTTATGATTCGATGACGGTGGAAGGTTCCGCCATCCGCCTGGAATTTGTTTTTGCGAAGGGCTTGAGATCCCTCAACGGCCAGCCGCTGAAACATTTCGTCATTGCCGGCGCGGACCGGAAATTCGTCCCAGCCTCCGCGCAGATTGACGGGGAAACGGTGCTGGTCTCCAGTCCGCAGGTGGTCAAGCCGGTCGCCGTGCGCTATGCGTTCTTCAACAATCCGGAAGGGTGCAATTTTTCCAACGGCAGCGGACTGCCCGCCATGCCGTTCCGCACGGATGCGAAGCGCTGACCGGCGGGCCTGGCCCGCTGCCACCTTGTTGCCACGCCCCTCACGTTTCTGACCGGTGGCAAAACGGTGAATAACTTCTTTGGCCGCTCCTGCCGTCCGACCGGTGCCGCCTTCCGCCGCCCATGAGAACTGAAAGGCAGCCATGCCGTTGCCTGGGACAACCATGCTGTTGTCTGGGACAGCCATGCCGTTGGCTCAGCCATCGATGCCGTTGGCTTCCCCCGCACCGGTGAACTTTCTCGCCGCGCAGGTGAACCGAAAGACAACCATGCGGCTGGTTCAACCATCCATGCCGCTGCCCTGAACAACCCTGCGGTTGTCTTCCATAACACATGTGTTGTCTGCCACCGCACATGTGAATTGCCATACCGCACATGTGAAATGTCACGCCCCACATGTGCGGCGTGACTCCGCACATGAGAAATGTGACAGCCCACATGAGAAATGTCTCGCCGCACATGTGCGGCGTGGCTCCGCACATGAGAAATGTGACCGCGCACATGTGAAATGTCTCGCCGCACATGTGAAATGAAACACATCAATGCCGTTGTCTGACACAACACATGATGAAAATGGGCCTGCCGTGGGGTTTTTTCGCCGGAACCGGCTGAAAACGAGCGATTTGGATGGAAAATGACCGATCACGCGTTTTGTCTCCTTACTGGACAAATGAATGCCGGGGGAAAATCCCGGAACGGGTCAAAAAGCGCCAGTCTTCTGGCTCTTGGGGCAGGCGCGGACTTTAGGGCAACGACTGGGTTTTGCTGGCGCTAATAAGCTGGACAAATGATGTTTGCGGCTCTAAACAACTTCAATCCGTGCAACCGTAATTTTATGGCTAACTTAACCGTAAACCGTCTTTAATTAGGAAACGAAACCAGATCCCTAGCTTTTACTTAATATATGAAAATAATAATCGCCCTGGCTTTGCTGTTGTCCTTAGCGTTCACCACATTTGCAGGCAATGAACGCTTGATTGGAAGCTGGAAATCCAACAAGGAGGCTACGCTGGCTTATTTGAAAATGCATACCAAGTTAACCCCACAGTTTTTAGAAAAATTCGGCACCGCTTTGGGCACAATGACGATTACTTTTGATCAGACAAACGTGGTCTTCAAATCGGGTGATTGGAAATATGCGACGCCCTATAAAGTGATTTCGGAGACTAAGAATTCCGTTACGATTGAATCGAAAGACCCGGGTTCCGTCAAACCCACGCCAACTATATGCGAATTCGAAGGCAACAGCTTTTGGATCGCGGATGACAAGATTCCCGGTTACAAAGAGCGCTTCGACAAGCTGGTTAAAAATTAAATTTGGAAAACCAAGCAGCCCAACATGGACGAGGACACGCCATACAAAAGGGAATAAAACCCAAATCATGAAAAGTGATACCCCTCAATTCCGAGGTTCAAGATTGGGTTAGGCCGACACCACATCACACCAAATAGAAAGGAACCACAAATGCCAAACCCACAACTCAAAAGCAAAGGACTCGGAATTCAGTTTCTTGGCTTGCTGATTCTCCTCGGCAGCACTCGTGGATTTTTTATTTTTAGAGGTGACCTGCAGTTTTTGTATTTTCCCGGTTTGATTGCTGGAGTCATCCTTTTCGCCGTTTTACTATTTTGGGGCGGCTCGCTCGTTAAACGCAGCAAAGATTAGCATTTCGAGATGGGGCGGCCAGCAGCACGCAAGCTCTTGGAGATTGATGTTAGATTATGAACCAGCCGCATAATTCACTGGAACCAACCGCCGATGGCGCTTTCAGTTCCGCTATCGCGGTTGACATCACAGCCCCGGCGTGGCTGGGTTCTGGACGTTAGGCGGCATTACACTTTATGAAAAGCTCAGTTGTAGCATTTATTTTAAGCCTCATTCTTCCCGGCCTCGGGTTTCTTTACTTGGGTAGATGGGGCTGGGCCATATTCAATTTTATAGGCGCGCTCGGAGTTGGAGAGATATTGTCCTTCACATTGTCAGATGAGACGTTTGATAATATTATCCGTCCAACGGCCATAGGAATTGGCTTGGTTTCAGGTGCTTTGGCTGTAGTAGTAACCAAACAGATGAATAGTGAATATTGATGTGAATCCTTTGTCGCCGGAGCCAACCGCCGTTGGCGCTGGCCGTTCCGCTCTTGCGGTTCACGTCGCGAGGAAGCCAAGGCTTAGTTTTTGATCGTTAGGCCGCATTACACATCATGCAAAATATCCCAGCAGATTGGATGCGAGAGAAGACGACGGTGGAAAAGATTGGGCAAGATTGGTTGGCACGCCGTAAAAAACATAATTGGTGGACTCCGTGGGCACCGGAATGGACTTGCGAGTGGGAGTCATTTCTTCAAACACTCCAGGATGGAGACGAATTAGTTCATTTTAGTTCGCTTCCAAAGGGTTGGCCGGAAGGTTCGTATGAGGAGGGCTATGTTATTTGTCGAGCCGGAGTTCAGATTCGAGCAATTTACTGGGTTGGTGAGCAGTCAGATTATTCAGTCAAACAATGAAGCCGTGGCCTTACCCGATTAGTTGGGAAGGCAGAATGCCTGACGCAATGACGCGTCGGGTAAAGTCGTTAAAAACTCTTCCTCGTTTCCCACTCCCCGCCCGCCCTCACCGGATTCCCCCGGGAGAGGATTTTAGCCGCCGGGCTTTCGGTTGGTTGGGAGAATGATCCAGCCCCTGCCGCCGCTGGTTTGGTCACGGACGCACAAACCACCACGCCCGCTCCGTGGGGAGGACTCAGGTGAGGGCAGGCGTCACAACCGGCCTTGCCCCGCTGTGGCGGACCGGCGGTGAGCGGGGTGGCCGGGCAGATTTTATTTTTGACTTTGAGGCGGTGAAAGAACCGCCTAGCATTCATTTTTCCAGAACCACAGTTTTAATATGATCAAACGACTTTTGTTGGCGGCGGTTTGCGTTGTTGGCATGGCCGCCGGGGCGGCCGAAGATCGGCCGGTCAGTTCGCCCGATGGAAAAATCGTGGCCCGGGTTTCGGATGAAGGCGGGCTTCGCTATCACGTGGAGGTGGACGGCAAGCCGCTTCTGAATG
The DNA here is from genome assembly GCA_903922735.1 of uncultured Verrucomicrobia subdivision 3 bacterium. Classification (GTDB taxonomy): domain Bacteria; phylum Verrucomicrobiota; class Verrucomicrobiia; order Limisphaerales; family UBA11358; genus UBA11358. The sequence continues at coordinate 57,294 of CAIXUZ010000060.1, read as the reverse complement.
ATTCCCGGCTGGGGCTGGAATTTGCCGGGGGCGTGACGTTCGGGCCGGCGGCCAAAATCGAAAAGGCCAAAACTTCCCGCCATGACGGCACCTGGGAAAATGCTTTCGGCAAGCGCCGCACGGTCCGCGACCAGTGGAATCAGCTCGAACTGACCTTGCAGGAAGCGGGTCGCCGCTATGGGGTGATTTTCCGGGTTTACGACGACGGCGTGGCGTTCCGCTATGATTTGCCGAAAGCTTCCAAACTCGGGAAGTTTGTCTTGAACCGCGAGCTGACGGAGTTTGCCTTTGCCGGTGATTACCGCTGCTGGGCGGGCGAGCCGTCGGATTGCGCGGAGAATCAATATCCCGAAGGCAAAATCAGTTCCATTCCGCAAACCAGCAAGGGAAAAGCCGGGAAAGCTGAAATCTACAAAAGCGTTCTGCCGCTGCTGGTGCAGACGCCGGCGGTCAATGTGGCGGTGGCGGAATCGGATTTGCGGGATTGGGCGGGGATGTTTGTGACCGGCACGGGGGCCAAGACCGTGGGCGTGACGCTCGCGCCGCGGGGCGATGGCCGGGGCTGCGTGGTGTCGGAAGCGCCGCGGGTGAGTCCGTGGCGGGTGCTGATGATCGGCCGCACGGCGGGCGACCTGGTGAGTTCCGATTTGATCGCCAATCTCGCCGCGCCGTCCAAAATTTCAAATACCAAGTGGATCAAGCCGGGCGTCTCGGCGTGGGATCCGTGGTGGACGGGTCTCAATAAGAATTTGCCACAATACCAGGGGGTCCATTCGCGCGGCGACACGCAGGCCAACAAGGAGTTCGTTGATTTCGCCGCTGAAATGGGCTGGTCTTATCAACTGGTGGACTGGATGTGGTATGTGAACTGCACCTCCTACAATATTTTGCTGAATCTCGATGGTAAAAATCCGCCCTGTCCGCCGGTGGATTTCGCCAAGACCTCGCCGGAGATGGATGTGCCGGCACTGCTGGCGCACGCGAAGTCAAAAAACATCCGCCTGATCATGTGGCTGCATTCCTACGACATCGAGCGCTACGGCATCGAGAAGGCGTGCCAGCTGTTCTCCAGCTGGGGTGTCGCCGGGCTGAAGATTGATTTCATGAACAACGACAATCAGGAGACGGTGGCGTGGTATGAAAAAGTCATCAGCACCGCCGCGCGCTACAAGCTGCTGATTGATTTCCATGGCGCTTACAAGGCCACCGGCTTGAACCGGACTTATCCCAACTACATCACGCAGGAAGGCGTGCTGGGCAACGAATACAACAAGTTCAGCGAAAAATGCACGCCGCTGCATACCGTGACGCTGCCGTTCACGCGCGGCTTGCTGGGGCCGATGGATTTCACCCCCGGCGGATTCATCCACCGCACCGTGGCGCAGTTCGACCAGAAATCATTGCCGGCGGTGGTGATGGGCACCCGGGCGCGGCAGCTGGCCATGCCGGTGATTTATTTGAGCCCGTTGACGGTGTTCTGCGACAGCCCGGCGAATTATCGCGGCGCGGCGGGCATTGAATTTTACCGGAAGCTCCCGACGGTCTGGGACGAGACGGTGGTGTTGTCAGCGGAAATTGCCGGCCATGTCGTGATCGCGCGCCGCTCCGGCGACCGCTGGTGGCTGGCAGCGATGAACGGCAGCCAAGCCTTGAAACTCCGGGTGCCGCTCAAATTCCTCGGCGCGGGCAAATGGACGCTCCGCAGCTTTGCCGATGCGCCGGAATCGGCGGCGAAACCGGAGGTCGTGAAAGAGAATATCCAATCGGTCAGCGCGGCGGAAACTTTGGAATTGGAACTTGCCCCGGCCGGCGGTTATGCGGCGGTGCTGGCTCCGGCGGCGACCGGCAATGTCCTGCTGGAAACCGAGCAGTTTGCCGATTTGGGCGGCTGGGTGGTGGATCAGCAATTCATGGATCAAATGGGGTCGCCGTTCCTGCTCGCGCATGGATTGGGCGAACCGGTGAGCAACGCGACAACCACCGTGACTTTTCCCGCCGCCGGCAAATATCACGTCTGGGTGCGGACGCGGGATTGGGTGGCGCCGTGGAAAGCGCCCGGCGCGCCCGGCAAATTCCAAGTGCTCATCAACGGGAAGCCGCTGGCCAAAACCTTCGGCACGGAAGGCGCGGACTGGCACTGGCAGGACGGGGGAACCGTGAAGGTGAAGGGAACGACGAAAATCGCGCTGCATGATCTCACGGGCTTTGAAGGCCGCTGCGATGCCGTGCTGTTTTGCAAGGATGACAAATTTCAACCGCCGAATGAACTGGCCGCCCTGACCAAGTTTCGCCGCGAGACGCTGGGCTTCCCGGAATCGCCTGAACCCGGTGGCAATTATGATCTGGTGGTGGTGGGCGGCGGCATTGCGGGAACCTGCGCCGCCATCTCCGCGGCCCGGCTGGGTTTGACCGTGGCCTTGGTTCAGGATCGTCCCGTGCTCGGCGGCAATGGCAGTTCCGAAGTCCGCGTCTGGCCGGAGGGGCACATCAATCAGAAACCTTACCCGCGCATCGGCGATGTGGTGGGCGAACTCCTGAATGAAAAACCCTACAAGAACAGCAACGCGAAGGAGGCGGCCATTTATTCGGATGAACGCAAACTCGCGGTCGTCCGGGCGGAACCGAAAATCACGTTGCTCACCGAGCAGCGCGTGAATGGAGTCGAGGCTCGCGACGGTGTCATCCGCTCGGTGGTCGCGCAGCATACGCGCACGGGCAAGCGGGTGCGATTGACGGCCCGCTGGTTTGCGGATTGCACCGGCGATGCCGCGGTGGGTTTCCTGGCCGGCGCGGATTCGGAGATGACGCGGGAAGATCACATGGGCGCCAGCAATCTCTGGAACGTCAAGGATTCGGCGGATGCGAAAGAATTGCTGAAGTGCGAATGCAAGGACACCAACACGCTCAACCACGCCGTGCACCTGACGCCAGCGGCCGCGCCGTTTCCGCGCTGCCCGTGGGCGGTGGATTTGAGCGACAAGCCGTTTCCCGGCCGCACCAAATCCGCCAACCCGACCAACCACACGGCCTTGAACTCGCTTGGCGGCTGGTTCTGGGAAAGCGGCTTCAAGCGCGATCCCATTGCCGAGGTCGAGTGGATGCGGGACCAGAATTTTCGCGCGATGTATGGCGCCTGGGACACGCTCAAGAACGTGGACAAGCTTTACCCCAACCACAAGCTCGGCTGGGCGGCCTTCATTGCCGGCAAACGCGAATCCCGCCGCCTGCTGGGCGATGTGGTTCTGGCGGCTGACGACTTCCGCACCAACCGGTTCTGGGCGGATGGCAGTTTTCCGTGCTCGTGGAGCATTGATTTGCACCTGCCCAACCCCAAATTTCAGAAAGGCCACGAGGGGGAGGAGTTCATCTCCGAGGCCACTGTTGGCCAGAAAGGTTACACTTACAAAGGCCCGTATTGGGCACCGTATCGCTGCCTCTACAGCCGCAACCTCACCAACCTGTTCATGGCGGGCCGCGATATCAGCGTGTCGCATGAAGCGCTGGGGGCGACCCGCGTGATGCGCACCTGCGGCATGATGGGCGAAGTCGTGGGCATGGCGGCGGCGGTCTGCAAAGAACAGGGCGTGTCGCCCCGGGGCGTTTATGAACAACATTTGGCCCAGCTGAAGCAGCTCATGGAGCGCGGCGTGGGCAAATCAACGGCCCAAATTTTGCCATAAATCATCCCACAAATCGCAGGTACTAATTTCATGAAAACCATCAGCACCATATTGCTTGCCGTCGTTCTTTCTGCCAAAGCTTTTGCCGCGCCGTCCGACCGGGATGATCGGCAGCCGGATTACACCCGCTTTGACCTGAACGGCGCGTGGGTGGTTTCCGCCAGCGGCAGCAACGACTGGTTTGCGGCCACCGTGCCCGGCTGCGTCCACACCGACCTGCTGGCGGCCAACCGGATTCCCGATCCGTTCTACCGCGACAACGAAAAGAAAATCCAGTGGATCAGCGAGCAGGGCTGGACTTACCGGCGGTCATTCCTGGTGACGGAGGATTTGCTCCAGCGCAAACATCTGCTCCTGCGCTGCGAGGGGCTCGATACGCTGGCCACCGTGCTCGTGAACGGTGTTGAAGTCGGTCAGACGGACAATATGTATCGGCTCTGGGAATTTGACGTAAAAAAACTCCTCAAGGTCGGGTCAAATAATATCGAAGTCCGCTTTGCGCCGGTGCTGCCGTTCATTCGCAGCAAGGAAGCCGGGCAGCATCTGCCCACGTGGCAGTATCCCGGCGCGGCGTATGTCCGCAAAATGCCGTGCAACTTCGGCTGGGATTGGGGTCCGACGGTCGTCACCTGCGGCATCTGGCGGGATATCGCGCTCGTCGCCTACGACACGGCTCGGCTCGACGATGTGCGGATTTCCCAGGACCACGGTCAAAAGGATCAGGTTAAACTTACCGTGCAAGTCTTCACCCAAACGGCGCCGTCGGCCGATTTGAAAGTGCGGTTGGTGTTGACTTCGCCTGACGGCCGGCCGGGCCAGCCCGTCGAATCCACGCTCATCAAAGGGCAGGGCACGGTCGAGTTGACCGTTCCGCGCCCCCAGCTCTGGTGGCCGGCCGGCATGGGCAAACAACCGCTTTACACGGTTAAAGTCGATTTGCTCGATCCCCAGGGAAAATTGCTGGACGCCACGCAAAGGCGGATTGGCCTGCGCACGATGCAGGTGGTGGAGCAAAGCGGTTCCCAGCCGATGCAGTTTGTGGTCAATGGCCTGCCTTATTTTGCCAAGGGCGCGAACTGGATTCCGGCGGATGCCTTTCCCACGCGGTCAACCAAGGCTCAGTTGCGCCAATTCATGGCGGACGCGGTGGCGGTGAACATGAACTCGCTGCGCTTCTGGGGCGGCGGCTATTACGAGGATGACGCGCTTTTCGACGCCTGCGACGAACTCGGCATCTGCATCTGGATGGACTTCAAGTTCGCCTGCTCAACTTATCCGGCTTACGACGCGGGTTTTCTGGCCAATGTGCGACAGGAGGCAATCGAACAAGTCAAACGCCTGCGGCACCATCCGAGCATCGCCGTCTGGTGCGGCAACAATGAAATCATGTTCTTCCGGGGCGGGAACGAATGGAAATGGGTTCCCAAGGAGAAGATCGGCAGCGACGAGTCCAATCTCGGCAAGATGAGCACGCCCGATTACAACCGTTTGTTCAAGGACACGCTGGGTGGCGTGATGCGGGAACTGGCGCCGCAGAGCGCCTACGTCACCGGTTCGCCGGATTGCGGCGACGTGCATTTCTGGGAAGTGTGGCATGGCGGCAAGCCCTTTGACGCGTATCGCGGTATTCATGGGTTCATCAGCGAGTTCGGCTTTCAATCCTTCCCCGTGCCGGCCACGGCGGCGGCTTTCACCGCGCCGGAGGACCGGACCAGTGTTTACGCGCCGATGTTCAAGCACCATGAGCGCTCGAATCGCTCCTCGGTGGATTCGATTGATGACGGCCAGATCGGCACGGACAAGATCATGAAAATCGTGCGGATGAATTTCCGCGAGCCAAAGGATTTTGAGAGCACGCTCTGGCTGAGCCAGATCAATCAGGCTTACGGCATCGAGTTTGCCGCCGAAGGCTGGCGGCGCGAAATGCCCCGGAGCATGGGCTGCGTCTATTGGCAATACAACGACAACTGGCCCAGCACCTCGTGGTCATCCATGGATTATTTCGGGCGGTGGAAGGCGCTGCACTATCGCGCCCGGCATTTCTACTCGCCGGTTTTGGTGTCGGGAGATTTCAATGCCGCCAGCGGCACTGTGGCGCTGTGGCTCACGAGCGATGAATTGAAGCCGGTACAGGGAAAACTCAACTGGCGAGTCACCGACCTGGCCGGGAACGAGCTTAGCGCCGGCCAACTAAACGTCACCCAGGCTGCGCAAACAAGTTCGAAGGTTGGATCCATTGACTTGAGCCAACTGGTGAAATCGCACGACGGGACGAACCTGCTGGTGTGGGTGAAGTTTGACGGCGGCGGCAAACTGACCACGGACAATGTGGTGCTGCTGGCCCGCCCGAAGGAACTTCAACTGCTGGATCCGCAGTTGTCATTCACAGTGTCGGGTTCGGGCACCAACTACACCGTCACGGTGTGTGCCGGAAAACCCGCACTGTGGGTCTGGCTGGATCTTCCCGGTGTGGACGCGCGGTTTTCGGACAATTTTATCCATATCGCTCCGGGTGCGCCGGCGAAGTTCAGCGTGCAACTGACCAAACCAATGTCAAAGAGCGGGCTGCTGAAATCCTTGCAGGCCCAAAGCCTTTTCAGTACTTACAAACAATAATCGGGAATTTTAATCCAATAAAAATATGGCCGCCATCGTCACCAGCAATCCGACCAACACCAACCACAACGGCAGCGGCGCGAATTACCGCGGGTCGTTCGCCATCATGACCTCGCTGTTTTTCCTGTGGGGCTTCATGACGGTTTTCAACGACATCCTCATCCCGCGGTTCAAGGAGGCGTTCACGCTGACCTACTTCCAGGCAATGCTCGTACAGTTTGCGTTCTTCGGCGCTTACTTCGTCGGCTCCCTGATCTATTTTATCATTTCCATCACCACCGGCGATCCCATTGCCAAGCTGGGCTATAAGAATGGGGTGGTTATTGGGCTGCTCGTCTCGGCGACGGGTGCGGGGCTGTTCTGGCCGGCGGCGAATCATGCGTCATATCCGATGTTCCTCGCGGGGTTGTTTGTAGTCGGCCTGGGCTTTGCGATGCTGCAAATCGCCGCCAATCCCTACGTCACCATTCTCGGTCCGGAGAAAACGGCGTCGTCGCGTCTGAACCTCGCGCAAGGTTTTAACTCCATCGGCACGACCATCGGCCCGATCATCGGCGGCTTCCTCATCTACCAATACTTCACCAAGCCCGGCGCGCACGGGGCGGACTCAGTCAAGCTGCCGTATCTCGCCTTCAGCATCGTGTTCGTGGTGCTGGCGGTTATTTTCTTTTTCGTGCATCTGCCGCACATCGGCGAAGGCAAGATTGAGCGCGGGGCGGGCGCGCTGAAGTATCCGCACGTCATCCTCGGCGTCCTCGCCATCTTCATGTATGTCGGCGGCGAAGTTTCCGTCGGCAGCGCCATCATCAATTTTCTCGGCCAGCCCACCGTCGCCGGACTCACCGCCGTGGAAGCCAGCAAATATGTGGCGCTCTACTGGGGCGGGCTGATGATCGGGCGGTTCATGGGGGCGGTGGAATTGAGCGAGATGAAGAAGGCGAACAAGCAGATGTTGCTCATCGTGATTCCGCTGCTGGCGTATCTGCTGCTGTGGGCGGCCAAGAGCTGCCCGATGGAATCGCTGCAAAGCAAATCGTTCGGCGACATCTTCGCGCAATGGGGCGAATCGTTCCGGGCCAACTGGTCGGTGTTCAAGCTTTACCTGCCGTTCATCGCCCTGTGCTGGGCGCTGTTCCAGTTCGGCAAAGGCCTGGCGGGGCGCACGCTGACCATCTTCTCGCTCACCGTCGTGGCGCTGCTGCTGACGGCGATTCTTGTCGGCGGCAAACTGGCGATGTGGTGCGTCGTCGCCGTCGGCTTGTTCACCTCGATCGGTTGGTCGAATACGTTCTCGCTGGCGCTGGAAGGGACGGGCGTATTCAAAAGCCAGGTGTCATCGCTGCTGGTGATGGCGATTCTCGGCGGGGCGATTCTGCCGCCGGTGCAAGGTTGGATTGCCGACCACACCAACATCCAACTCTCCTTCATCGTGCCGCTCATTGCCTATGCCTACGTCGCGTTTTACGGCGCGGTGGGACATCGGATCGGGAAATCTGAGGCTTGATTTTACAACCAGCTATGAAATTGACTCTTAATCCTATCATCGCGGTAGGCGCGTTGCTCTTAGCCGTAGCTTTGCCGGCATACGCCCAGAATGGCACCGCCGATACTCCGGGCTTTAGGAATGTTGCGGCACCGGTGGAAGCGCGGGTCAGCGATCTTATTTCTCGCCTGACGCTGGAGGAGAAGGTTTCCCAGATGATGATGACCTGTCCGGCCATTCCCCGGCTGGGTATTCCCGCTTATGATTGGTGGAACGAGGGTTTGCACGGCGTTGCCCGTGCGGGCGAGGCAACGGTGTTTCCCCAGGCCATTGCGTTGGCCGCCACTTGGAATCCCGGGCTTCACCAGCGCATCGCCGATGTCATCTCCACCGAGGCGCGGGCGAAAAACAATGAAGCCATCCGGTTGCAGGGCGGCAATACCCAGCGCTATCAGGGGCTGACCATCTGGTCGCCCAACATAAATATCTTCCGCGATCCGCGCTGGGGACGCGGCCAGGAAACCTACGGGGAAGATCCGTTTCTCACCGGGCAGTTTGCGGTTTCTTTTGTCCGGGGATTGCAAGGGGACGATGCGCAATATCTCAAGACCGTCGCCACGGTAAAACATTTTGCCGTGCACAGCGGTCCTGAACCGTCGCGCCACGGGTTTGATGCGCAGATTCCGGCGCGCGACCTCCGCGAAACTTATTTGCCGGCCTTTGAAGCCGCCATTCGCGCCGGGGGCGCCCTGTCGCTCATGTCGGCTTACAACGCCGTCGGCGGCGTGCCCTGTTCCGCCAATCCAATGCTGCTCGGCGAAGTGCTCCGGAACGAATGGGGCTTCCAGGGCGCGGTGGTGGGCGATGTGGATGCGGTCAAGGACATCCATGCGGGCCATAATTTCACCCGGGACGCCGCCGAGTCGAGTGCGGCAGCCTTGAAAGCCGGCAACGATCTTTGCAGCGGCGAAACGTACGCGGCCATTCCGGAAGCCATCCGGCGCGGCTTGCTGACCGAGGCAGAACTCGATCGTAATCTGGCCCGCTTGTTGAAACTGCGGTTTTGGCTCGGGCAGTTCGATCCGCCGGAAAAAGTCCGCTGGACAAAAATTCCGCTGGCCGAGAACAACACGCCGGAACACGACGCTTTGGCGTTGACGGCCGCCCGCCAGTCGCTCGTCTTGTTGAAGAACGACGGCACGTTGCCGTGGCGGGCGAAGGATATCCATACGCTCGCGGTCATCGGCCCGACGGCGGATCGGATCTCCGCCTTGCTCGGCAATTACGAGGGCACGCCGGCTAATCCGGTCACCCTGCTGGACGGCTTGCGCCGGAAACTGGAACCGGCGGGGGTCACCATTCTCCGTGAAACCGGTACCTCCCTCGTCGCCGGGTTCGATGACGACGCCGAGCCGATCCGGCCCGGGGAGATGTTCACGGATGCATCGCTCAAAGTGAAAGGGCTGCGGGCGGAGGTGTTTGACAACCCCGCTCTCGTCGGCGCTCCGTGCGCCACGTTTACCGACAAATACTTGACCCACAATTGGAATGAATGGCAGCCGCATCCGGTCATTCCCATGACCAACAGCAGCGTTCGCTGGTCGGGCATCCTCGTGCCGCCGGTGGATGGCGATTACACCTTTCTGGTCGCGGTGCGCGGCGACCTGCGGATCTGGGTGGATGATATGTTGCTCTTCAACACTGGCGATCAGGCGGCGAACCTGGCGGTGCGCTCGACCGTTCGGCTGACCGCCGGCAAGCCCGCCCGCCTTCGCCTGGAATTCGCCCAGCGCGGTTCGGGCGGAAGTCTGATGCTCAGTTGGAGAAAACCGGAGTCCTCCCGGCGTCTTGAACGCGCGCTCGCCGCTGCCCGCAAGGCCGATCATATTCTGCTGACGCTCGGCCTTACCCCCGAATTGGAGGGTGAAGAAATGAGTGTGTATGCCGAGGGCTTCAAGGGCGGCGATCGCACTTCAATTCAGCTTCCCGCCTGCCAGCGCGAATTGCTCCGGCAGGTGGCCGCCTTGGGCAAACCGTTCACCGTGGTGCTCACCGGCGGCAGCGCCGTTTCGTTTGATATCACCCAGGCGAACGCCATTTTGGAGGCGTGGTATTACGGCCAGCGCGGCGGTGACGCGGTGGCGTCAGCGTTGCTGGGCGAATTCAGCCCGGCCGGCCGGCTGCCGGTCACGTTTTACCAGTCGGACACCGACCTCCCGGCTTTTGAGGATTATAAAATGGCTGCACCGCCGGGGCGCACCTACCGGTATTTTACCGGGCAACCGTTGTATGCCTTCGGCCACGGCTTGAGCTATTCCCGATTCAAGATTAGCCGCATCAAGTTGGCATCGGACCGGCTCCACGCCGTCGATGAAATCCATTTGCAAATGGAAGTCACGAACCAGGGCCGGCTTGATGGCGATGAAGTGGTTCAGATTTATTCGCATCGGATGAAGGCCGATTCGGCGGACCCGCTCCAGTCGCTGTGTGGTTTTCAGCGGGTCGCGGTTGCGGCCGGCCAAACCGTGCCGGTGGCCTTGAAGATTCCGGCCGCGCAATTGCGGCGCTGGGATGCGGCCCAAGGCCGTTACACCGTCGAGGTGGGTGAGTATGAAATCCGGATTGCGACGGCTTCCGACCACATCATCGCCACCAAGCGGATTCGCATCGTGAGCCAGTGATGGTCGGGGGAATCAGCCCTTGCGCTGGCGGCGGTATTCCATCGGCGACACTTCCGTCACCGAGCGGAACATGCGGGAAAAATAGAGCGGGTCGTCATAGCCCAGCCCGCTGGCGATCGCCTTCACGCTCAGGCCGGTGGTGTCGAGTAACTGGCACGCGCGGTGCATCCGCAGGCGGTTGAAATAATCCATCGCCGCAAACCCGGTTTGTTTTTTGAACAAGGCGCAGTAGCGCGAGCGTGAAAAGCCGGCGAGCGCCGCCAGCGCATCCAGCTGCAGCGGCTGGCCGAGATGCTGTTTCATGTAGGCAATCGTCTGCGAAATCTTCTGCTGCGCGTCCGGTTGTTTCCGCCAGCTTTCGTGCCGGTGCCGGATCATCACCGCCAGCAGATGCGACAGCGCGTGGGAGGCATGCAGCATCCGTTGCGGGGTATAGCCGTGCTCCACCACGTCGAGCACCTCCTCGAACAGGGCTAATACCTGTGGGTCGTCGCCGAGAAAAATCACCGGGCGCTGCGGGGAGACATTCAGTTCGCCCAGGAACGCGGGCAGCGAAGCGCCTTGGGCATGAAACCAGTGAATGGTCCATGGCGAAACGGTGTCCGCGCCGTAGGCGTGCGGCTGGTGGGGCGGAATGACGACGAGTTCGCCGGCTTTGATTTCATGCCGCTGGCCTGCGATTTCACACCAGCCGGCGCCTTTGACGCAATAGATGAAGATGGCCTGGTCCAATCCCTCGGTCCGTTCGCGGCGATGACCCTTGGCGCGCGGGAAATAGCCGGCATCCGTCGGCAGCAAACCCAGCGTGAGCGGTTGCCTCTGCGCGTGGGCGGTGATCAATCGGGGCAGCACCGCGATGCGCTGGCCGGGAAACCCGTCGCCTTTTTGAGATTGAGTCACGTCCCCAGCCTAGCGACCCGCAGGAAAATTCTCCATGTCAATCGGCGCATCATCCATGTCCAGATGGGGTCGGAAACGTTAGTATGTTTTTCAATCACTCACCATGCGCCAGCCGACCACCGTAATCGTCACCACGACTAGCCTCGTCCTGCCGACTTATCTTCCCGTCGCGCCTGACAAGAATCCGATGTTTCTGGAGAAGCGCGTGTATCAGGGCAGCAGTGGCAAGGTTTATCCGCTGCCCTTCACTGACCGCATTGCGGAAAAGCCCGTTGATCGGAAATGGAAAGCGATTTGGATTGAGAACGAATTCCTTCGCGTGCTCGTTTTGCCGGAAATCGGCGGGCGCATCCACGCGATTCAGGACAAGTCGAACGGCTACGACCTGATTTACAATCAGGCCGTCATCAAACCCGCGCTCGTTGGCCTGGCCGGGCCGTGGGCGAGCGGCGGCATCGAGTTCAACTGGCCGCAGCATCACCGGCCGGCGACGTTTCTGCCGGTGGATTTTGAGATCGAAAAACATGCCGACGGCTCGGCGACCATCTGGTGCAGTGATCACGATCCGCTGAGCCGCATGAAAGGCATGCACGGGGTTTGTCTGCATCCCGGCAAGGCGATGGTCGAACTCAAGGTTCGTGCCTACAACCGCACGCCGCACGTTCAGAGTTTCCTCTGGTGGGCCAACGTTGCCACGCGCGTGCATGAGGCGTATCAAAGTTTTTTCCCGCCCGATGTTTATTACGTCGCCGACCACGCCCGCCGTTCCATGAGCGAATATCCTTTGGCCCAAGGCCATTACTATGGAGTGAATTACGGTGAGCGCGGTCGTCAGGGCGTTCCGTCAGGTGAAATTCCGGCGCAGTTTATGCCGCCGCAGTGCAACCACTCAAAGCTAAAAACTAAAAATACAAAACTGCCTGGCCACGCGCCCAACGACCTTTCCTTTTACGCCAACATTCCCGTGCCCACGTCCTACATGTGCATGGGTTCAAAGGAGGATTTCTTTGGTGGTTATGATCACCGGGCGCAGGCGGGACTCATCCACCTCGCCAATCACCATATCGCGCCCGGTAAGAAGCAGTGGACCTGGGGTAATCACGAGTTCGGCTATGCGTGGGATCGCAACCTCACCGAGCAGGACGCAAAAGGCGAGTTCGCCCCCTACATCGAGATCATGGCGGGTGTTTACACGGACAACCAACCTGACTTCAGTTTCCTGCAGCCCGGCGAAACCAAAGCGTGGAGCCAGTATTGGTATCCCATCCAAAAAATCGGCCCGGCGCAGCATGCCAACCTCAACGCCGCGATTTCTTTCCGGTGTAGCGGCGGTCGGCAGACCGCCGCCATTCAAATCGGTGTGTCTGTCACAAGTGCCTGGCCCAAAGCCAAAATCATTATCGAGCAGATTGCGGTCGGAAAAGTTCGCGGCGTTCTCCCAAAGGCCGCTAAGCGAAAAACACTCTTCTCCTCGACCCGCGACCTGGCGCCCGGCAAACCCTTCGTAAAGGAAATCAAACTCCCGCGCGGCATTGCTGAAATTGATTTGCAACTCCGCGTCACCGATGTCTCCGGCTGTGAAATCATCTCTTACCAGCCCAAGCCCCGCGTCCAACGTGAAGTCCCGCCGCCGGCCACCGAGCCACCCGCACCGGCTGACATTGCCGGCAATGACGAACTGTTCATCACCGGCCTGCACCTCGACCAGTATCGCCACGCGACGCGCTCCCCGGTGCCTTACTGGCGCGAAGCCGTGCGCCGCGACCCGCTGGATTCGCGCTGCAACAATGCCCTCGGCCTCTGGCATTTCAAACGCGGCGAATTTGGCCTGGCGGAAAAACATTTTCGCCACGCCATCGAACGGCTCACCCGCCGCAACGCGAATCCTTATGATGGCGAGGCTTATTACCATCTCGGCCTGACGCAGCGCTTTCTGGGTCGCGATGCGGAGGCCTACGACGCGATTTATAAAGCCTGCTGGAATCAGGCGTGGATGGCGCCGGGTTATCATGCGCTGGCGGAGATGGATTGCTGCCGCTCGGATTGGGCGATGGCGTTAGAGCATCTGAACCACTCGCTCCGGTTCAACACCGACAACCTCCGTGCCCGGAACCTGAAAGTCATCGTGCTGCGTAAGCTCAAGCGCGAGGCTGAAGCCAAATCGCTGCTGAGCGAAACGCTCGCCCTCGATCCACTGGACTGGTGGGCGCGGGTCCTTGCGGACGGCCGCCATAAAGTTTTCTGCGATTTGCCGACCCAACTCGACCTCGCGCATGACATTGCCCGCGCCGGCTTCTTTGCGGAAGCAATCGAGTTGCTCGCCCATGCGGCAAGCCAAAAACGCGGCGAACGTTTCTCCCTCTCCCCGGGGGAGAGGGCAGGGGTGAGGGCGGGCAATAAACATACACTCCCTGACCAAAGCTGGGGCGCGTTGCCGCTCATCATCTATACCCTCGGCTGGCTCGAACAAAAAAAGGGCGACGGCAAAGCCGCCCTTAAACAGTTCAAGCAAGCTGCTTCGATCGCACCGGATTATTGTTTCCCTGCGCGCCTTGAAGAAATTGCCATCCTCCAGGCTGCCATGGTCGCCAATCCGCGCGATGCCAAAGCGCCTTACTATCTCGGCAATCTTTTCTATGACCGCCGCCGCCACGCCGAGGCGATTCAACTTTGGGAAAAGTCGGCGAAACTTGACGCTGGTTTCTCCATCGTCTGGCGCAACCTCGGTATCGGCTATTTCAACATCCACGGCCAGCCCGCCAAGGCCCGGGCCGCCTACGACCGCGCATTCAAAGCGAACCCGGAAGATGACCGGTTGCTGTATGAGCGCGATCAATTATGGAAGCGTCTCGGCGAGCAACCCGCGAAGCGCTTGCGCGAACTGGAGCAGCGGCTCGACCTTGTTCAGCGGCGCGATGACTTGAGCGTGGAACTTTGTGCGCTCTACAACCAGACCGGCCGGCCTGATCGGGCGCTGGCGCTCGTCAATTCCCGCAATTTCCAGCCGTGGGAAGGCGGCGAGGGCGGGCCGCTTGGCCAGTGGGTGCGTTCAAATCTGGCTCTGGGATGCGCGGCGCTTAAACATGGCAACGCCACCCGGGCCAGCGGGTATTTTTCCGCCGCGCTGACGGCGCCGAAAAATCTCGGTGAAGCCAGGCATCTGCTCGCCAACCAAAGCGATATTCATTACTGGCTCGGCTGCGCGCTGGCTGCCAGTGGCGACGTTCGGCAGTCCAGACAACACTGGCTCGCCGCTGCCAACTTTAAGGGTGATTTTCAGGAAATGAGTGTTCGCGCGTTCAGCGAGATGACGTATTACTCGGCGCTGGCTTGGAAAAAACTTGGCAATCCGGCAAAAGCCACGAAGCTCTTCCGCGAACTCCTGACCTATGCCCGGCAGCTTCAGAAAGCTGAGGCTAAGATTGATTATTTTGCCACTTCGCTGCCGACGATGCTACTCTTCGATGACGATTTGCAGCGGCGGCAGGAAACGGCAGCATTGTTCATGCAGGCGCAGGCGTTGCTCGGTCTTGGCCGGAAGCCACTGGCAAAAAAGATATTGGCTGAAGTGCTGGCGCGTGATCCCAATCATGCCCTGGCGGCGGATATTTCCATTGAAACTGAACTCGCAAAACCATGAAAAAACACATCATTCACTTGATCATTTGTGCCGCTTTGATTCCATTGGCCGCAGCGCGCGCGGCGGAAACGGTCTTGCTCACGCAGCTTGACCTTAGCCACCTTCATTTCGAAGGCTGGGCCAAGCCGAAGACGGACCAATCGTTCAATGGCAAGCCGCTGTCCATTGGCGGGCAGAAGTTCGAGCACGGCATCGGCACGCGCGCGCTGAGCACGCTCTGGCTGGAAATGGATGGTCGCTCTGAGAGGTTTCAAGCGTCAGTCGGCGTGGATGATGCGGCTGGTTATGCGGCGGCGGCGGTCGTGTTCAGCATCTTTGGCGACGGCAAGAAACTTTGGGAGTCGGGTGTGATGACGAATGGTCAGCCGGCCAGGACGGTGGATGTCCGTCTCAAGGGCGTGCGCTCGCTGCTGTTGATGGTGGATCACGCCGGCGAGAACAATAAATTCAACCACGCCGATTGGGCGGAACCGCGCTTCGTGGTGTCGGGCGCGAAGCCGCGCACGGTCAATGCCCCGCGTGAAGAAGCCGTCATCCTCACGCCGAAGCCGCCGCGCGAACCGCGCCTCAACGGGCCCAAGGTTTATGGCTGCCGGCCGGGCAACCCGTTCCTCTATCGCATCCCGGCGACCGGCGAGCGACCGATGCAGTTTGCCGCTGAGGCTTTGCCCGCGAGTCTCCATCTTGACCCGACCAACGGTATCATCACCGGCACTGCGCCCGGGCGCGGCACGCACACCGTGACGTTGCGTGTGAAGAACCAATACGGCATCGCAACGCGCACGCTGAAGATAATCAGCGGCGATACGCTGGCGCTGACGCCGCCGATGGGCTGGAACCATTGGTATGCCCACTACAATCGCGTCACCGATGCGATGATGCGCGATGCCGCCGACGTGATGGTGAAGACCGGTATGGCCGATGTTGGTTACGCCTATGTGAACATTGACGATTGCTGGATGAACGCGCCGGAGGACGCCAAGCGGTCGCCAGATCCGCTTCGGGTCGGGCCCTTCCGCGACGCGGCGGGCAATATCCTGCCCAATAAACATTTCCCCGACATGCGCGCGATGACGGATTATATCCACGCCCAAGGACTCAAGGCCGGCATCTATACTTCGCCGGGGCCGCTCACCTGCGGCGGATTTTGCGGCGCCTACCAGCATGAGGAGCAGGACGCCAGGCTGTTCGCGGAATGGGGTTTTGATTTTCTGAAATACGACTGGTGTTCCTACGGCCACATCGCCCAGGGCGGCGACCCGAAGGCCAAGGTCATTCCGCTGTGGAATAAGGCCGGGCCCAATTTGGAAGCCTACAAGTATCCTTACCGGTTGATGGGGGGTATTCTGGAAAAGTTGCCGCGCGATATGGTCTTCAACCTTTGCCAATACGGATTGGGCGACGTCTGGAAATGGGGCGCGGAGGTCGGTGGCCATTGCTGGCGGACGGCGGGCGATTTGGGTGCGGAGTTGAACCGCATCTTTGCCGTGGCGTTGAAAAATGCCGAATATCGCGAGTGGTCAAAGCCCGGTTCGTGGAATGATCCCGACTATATCCAGATCGGTTACATCGGCGATGCGCGCAATAATGGCGAGCCGAAGCCGTGTCCGCTGACGCCGACCGAGCAGTATTCGTTTATGTCGCTCTGGTGCCTGAGCGCCGCGCCGCTTTTCTTCAGCGGCGACCTGAGCCGGCTCGATGAGTTTACCCTCAACGTGCTCTGCAACCCGGAAGTCATCGAGGTGGATCAGGATTCCCTCGGCGAATGTGCGCGCGTGGTGCCGCTGACGCCGGAGACCTTTCTGATGGTGAAGAAACTGGAGGACGGCAGCCAGGCCGTCGGCCTCTGCAACCGCGGCGAGGTCGCGGCGAGTGTCGTCGCGAAGTGGAGCGATGTCGGCGTGGCCGGAAAACAAATCGTTCGCGATCTCTGGCGGCAGAAAGATTTGGGCAAGTATGACGGCCAGTTCAAAGCCACAGTGCCGCGCCACGGCGTGGTGTTGTTGCGGTTGCGTTCGGCCATATCAACGAAATAGGTGAAACCATGAGAACAAAATCCAACCTCAACCTGACCAGACGGCTTCCCGGTCTGGTTCTGCTGGCGGCTTTCTGTTGCCTTAATGCTGCGGCCGCCGGGCAGCGGGATATTTCCCTTGCCGGCCCGTGGCGGTTTCAGATCGACCGCGCCGATATCGGCATCGGGCAGCGGTGGTTCGAGCGCGCTTTGCCCGACAAGATCAAGCTGCCTGGAACGCTGACCGCTCAAGGCGTTGGCGACGAGGTGACGGTGGACACGGAGTGGGCTGGTGGCATCGTGGACAAGTCGTGGTTCACGGCACCGCAATATGCGAAGTATCGCTCGCCGGGAAATGTAAAAATCCCGTTCTGGCTCCAGCCGGAAAAATATTACGCGGGTGCCGCCTGGTTTCAGCGAGACTTTGAGGTGCCGAAGGATTGGCAGGGCAAACGCGTCGTGCTCTTCCTTGAGCGCGCGCACTGGGAGACCCGCGTCTGGTTGGACGGCAAACTGATCGGCACGAATCAATCGCTCTCCACGCCGCACGAATACGACCTCGGCCAGCTCGCGCCCGGCAAACACACCGTCAGCATCCGCGTGGATAACCGCCGCATCGTGGACATCGGCGAGAACTCGCACGGCATCACCGACCACACGCAGGGGAACTGGAACGGAATTGTCGGCAAGATCGAGTTGCGCGCGACGCCGCTGGTGTGGATTGAGAATTTGCAGGTATATCCAAACGCGGCAAAAAAGTCCGTTCGGGTGGTAGTGGTGAGCACAAATGCGACTGGAAAACTGTTCTGGGGCAAATTGAATTTGTTCTTTGAAGCGAACGGGCAATCCGTGCGGCTCCCTGTTAGCACCAACTTCAAAACGCCGGCTCAAGATTTGACCATCGAGGATGAGATTGAGCTTGGGCCAGATGCGTTGTTATGGGACGAATTCGCGCCGCACTTTCTGTCCGTGCGCGCTGAATTAGGTGGCGCATTGGGCGGGCGGGTGGTGGACGGTGATTTGTCGGGCAACGACATGGCGAAAAGCGTCCGAACCGCGACTCTCGGCCTCCGCGATGTTTCCACCTCTGGCACCCAGATCACCATCAACGGTCAGAAGACTTTCCTTCGCGGCACGCTGGAGTGCGCGGTCTTCCCCAAAACCGGCCATCCGCCAGTGGAAGTTGCTGAATGGAAGCGCCTCATCAGAGTCGCGAAATCCTGCGGGCTGAACTTGCTGCGCTTTCATTCCTACTGCCCGCCGGAAGCGGCGTTCCAGGCGGCGGACGAACTCGGCATGTATCTTCAGGTCGAGACCTGCTGGGCCAATCAATCCACGACCATCGGCGACGGCAAGTCGGTGGACCAGTGGGTTTATGATGAAACCGCCCGCATTCTCAAGGCCTACGGCAATCATCCGTCGTTCATCCTCATGCTCCACGGCAATGAGCCGGGCGGGAAAAATGCCAACGCCTACCTCGCCAAATATGTCGCGCATTTCAAAGCGCTCGATTCGCGGCGGTTGTGGTCGAGCGGGGCCGGGTGGCCGGAAATTTCCGAAAACCAGTTTCACCTCGTGCCGCATCCGCGCGTTCAGGGCTGGGGCGAAGGACTCAAATCGCGTATCAATGCCCGTCCGCCTGAAACCGTCACCGACTATCGTGATTATATTTCCAAGCGGAAGGTTCCGGTGGTCAGCCACGAGATTGGCCAGTGGTGTGTCTATCCAAATTTTGATGAAATCCCGAAATACACCGGCTATCTCAAGGCGAAAAACTTCGAGATCTTCCGCGATTTTCTGAATGAAGCGGGCATGGGTAACCTGGCTAGGCAATTCATGCTGGCATCGGGCAAATTGCAAACCTTGTGCTACAAGGAGGAGATCGAATCAGCCTTGCGCACGCCCGGCATGGGCGGTTTTGAACTGCTCGGGCTGAATGATTTTCCCGGTCAGGGCACGGCGCTGGTCGGCGTGCTGGATCCGTTCTGGGATGAAAAAGGGTATGTGACGGCGAAAGCCTTCCGCCGCTTTTGCAACGCTATCGTGCCGCTGGCGCGTTTGCCCAAGCGCGTGTTTACCGTCTCCGAAAAACTGGAAGCCGACCTGGAACTCGCCAATTTCGGGGCGGCGCCGCTGGCGGACGCAGTCGTGAATTGGAAACTGCTTGCCGCCGATGGAAAAGTTTTCGCACGCGGTGAATTGGCGGCCCAAACCATCGCGGTCGGAAACAGCAACCGGCTGGGCCATATCAGCCTTGATTTGAAAGGCGCGGTCGCGCCGGAGAAATACCAATTGGTCGTCGGGGTGGCGGGCTCCAAGATCGAAAACGACTGGGACGTCTGGATTTATCCCGCGACCTTGCCCGCCGAACCGGATGATATTCTCGTGACTTCCAAACTCGATGATGCCGCGCAAAAGGTTTTGCAATCCGGCGGCAAGGTTTTGCTGACGATTCCCGGCCAGCAGGTGGGCAATTACGACGTCGACCCCGTGAAGCTCGGTTTCTCCAGCATCTTTTGGAACACCGCCTGGACCAAACGCCAACCGCCCACGACGCTCGGCATTTTGTGCGACCCGAAACATCCCGCGCTCGCCGCGTTTCCGACCGATGATTTCAGCAACTGGCAATGGTGGTATCTCATCCACCGCGCCGGCGCGCTGCGGCTGGATTTGCTGCCGAAAGGCGTCGAGCCGGTTGTGCGCGTGATTGATGATTGGGTCACGGCGCGGCCGTTGGGGCTGGTGATCGAGGGCAGGGTGGGGGCGGGCAAAATCGTCATGTGCGGCTTTGACCTCACCGCTGGCGACGCCGATCCCGTGTCGCGGCAGATGCGGGCCAGCTTGCTGGGCTATATGGCCTCGAAAAAATTCGCGCCCAAAACCTTGCTCACGGCCGGTGAGATCCAAAGCCTGATGGTGAAAACCAGTGCTGGATTCACTGGCGGACAATCGAAATAATCATTCACCCAACCAATCATGATCACTCATAGCCCGACTGACGCATCCAACTTGAAGGCGCAAATCAACCTTGGCTACATCTGGCTCATCTCGTCCGTTGCCGCGATGGGCGGACTGCTGTTCGGCTGGGACTGGGTCGTCATCGGCGGCGCGAAACCGTTTTTTCAGCGCTATTTCGAGCTGACCAGCGAGGCGCAGATCGGCTGGGCGAACAGTTGCGCACTCATCGGCTGCCTGTTCGGCTCGCTGGCCGCGGGCGCCTTGAGCGACAAGTTCGGGCGCAAGCGGCTGCTGATCCTCGCGGCGGTGATCTTTGCCGTGACCTCGGTGGGCAACGCGCTGGCGCATAATTTTTCCATTTTCATCGCCTGGCGCATGCTGGGCGGGGTGGCCATCGGCCTCGCGTCCAGTCTGTCGCCGATGTATATCTCGGAAGTCGCCCCGGCGCAGATGCGCGGCAAGCTGGTCGCCATCAACCAGCTCACCATCGTCGTCGGCGTGCTGGCGGCGCAATTGATCAACTGGTATCTCGTCCGCAACCTGCCGGCCGGCGCGACGGATGAATTCATCAAGAACTCATGGTTCGGCCAGTCGGGCTGGCGCTGGATGTTCGGCCTGACGGCGGCGCCGTCCGTTTTGTTTTTTATCGGGATGTTTCTGGTGCCGGAAAGCCCGCGCTGGCTGGCCAAAAACGGCCGGGCGGAGGAGGCGCAGGCCATTTTGAAAAAAATCGGCGGCGAAGCCTATGCCGCGGCGGCCACCGCTGAAATCAAATCCACTCTGGCGAGCGAAGAAATCCAGCACGTGCGCTTCCGCGACCTGCTGGAGCCGAAAATGCGCAAGGTGCTGGTGCTCGGCGTGGGGCTGGCGGTGTTCCAGCAATGGTGCGGCATCAATTCCATCTTCAACTACGCCGAGGAGATTTTCCGCGCGGCGGGCTACGATATTTCCACCGTGCTGAAAAACATCGCCTGGACCGGCTCGGTGAACCTGCTGTTCACGTTCGTGGCGCTGGGGACGGTGGACCGCGCCGGGCGGCGGCCGCTCATGCTGCTGGGGGCGGCGGGGCTGGCGGTCATCTACACGGTGATGGGATTCTGTTACGCGCAGCATGTCCAGGGTTTGCCGGTGCTGCTGCTGGTGCTCGCGGCGATCGGCTGCTACGCCATGTCGCTGGCGCCGGTGACGTGGGTGGTCATCTCGGAGATTTTCCCGAACCGCATCCGCGGCGCGGCGATGTCCGTGGCGGTGAGCGCGCTGTGGATCGCGTGCTTCCTGCTGACCTACACGTTTCCCATCCTGAACGCGAAGCTGGGGCCGGCGGGAACCTTCTGGCTCTATGCGGCGATCTGCGTGGCGGGCTTCCTGTTCATCTTCGCCAAACTGCCGGAAACGAAGGGCAAGACGCTCGAACAGATTGAACGGGACTTGGTGGACTGAGACGCTAATCTTCCGGCAATGATACCCATGAAAACCATAGCGATATTCCTGGGCCAATTCGTGCTGGCGGCGCAGCTTGCCAGTCAGGCGGCCGATTATTATGTGTCCCCGACGGGCGATGACGCTTCCCTTTCCGGAGCCATCGAGCATCCGTTCAAGTCCCTGAAAAAAGGCGTGGCCCAACTGAAAGCTCCGGGGGACAGGTTGTATTTGCGCGGCGGCGTCTACCGCAATCAAGCCATTGCTGTGGCGGTTTCCGGCACGGCCACACAGCCCATCAAAATTCTGGCCTATCCGAACGAAGTTCCGGTCATTGAAGGCGAGAACCGCACCCAAACCGCCAAGGTTCCCCATAATTTGGTCGTCCTAGGCGGCAACCACATCTTCCTAAGCGGGCTGGAAGTCAGATACTCGACTGGCCCCGGGATATCCGTGACCGGCAGCTATGATTGTGTGTCCAACGTCTTTTCCCACCACAATTACAACGAGGGCATCAAGGTCAGCGGGAAGGGCTATTCCAACATCGTGGAGTATTGCGATGTCTGGTGGAATGTCTGCGAGAACGAAAACGCCCGGAATGCCATGGTGGGGAAGAATTGGGGCACCGGCTTGTGTGCCGCCCGTGCGCCGCACGGCACGATCCTGCGGCACAACAAGGTCCATGATAATTGGGGGGAGGGCCTCGACACCTACGAGGCCTATGACACCCTCATCGAAGACAATGTGGTCTATGACAACTGGTCGGTGAACCTCTACACCTCGGACACCCCCAATTCGGTTGTGCGGCGCAACTTGGTTTACAACACCCCCAATTCGCCCGTCGCCCGCGCGGTCAACGCGCACCTGCCGGAACTGCAGGCGGCCAAAGTCAACAATCGCATCGCCCGCGGCATCGTGTTTTGCGACGAAGTTGCCGCCCGCGGTCGCAGCGCCTGGTCCACTAACGTCCAGATTTATAACAACATCGTCATCGGCTGCCGCGGCAACTTCAAATATGTGAATCTGGACTTGGGCGGCAGATTCTCCAAGCCGCTTCAGCAATCCGAACTCGTTCACCCCACCGGCTTGCAGGGCTGCCTGATCGCGTATAACACCTTTGTCAACAGCTGGGACCCCGACCCGGCCCGGCCCACCGTGGCAAACTTCAACATCGGGAAGGGGGCGCATCAGAATACCCGGATTGAAAACAACCTGTTTGTGCAGGAGCCGGGTGGCCGGCTGGATGATGTGGTGGCTGACCCGGAATTGCATTTCTCCCATAACCTCTGGTCCGAAAAGCCGTCGCCCCAAGTGGCGGGCCCCGGCGACATCATTGGAAATCCTCGGCTGGCCAAGACCGGGGCGACCGGCGCGGGACAACTCACACCGGATTATTTCAAAGTGACGGCTGGCTCGCCAGCCATTGGTTGTGCGAAGACAATCGCCGAAGTTAAAGATGACCTGTTTGAGAAAGCCCGCGGAAGTCATCCCACGATTGGCGCCTATGAATTCAAACCCTAGTTAAGGCCCGGAGGCCGGGGCATTCACCTCTTCGCCAGGCTGCCGGAAACGAATGGGAAAACCTCGAGCAGATTGAAAAATATCTGGTGGATTGAGCCGGTGGCCCAGATGCCCCGGAGAGTGGTTAAGACACATAACGGAATGCGGCCTTAATTCTTGGGCACAAAGTCATTCACCGGCCGGATCACGATGTAAGTGGGAATATTTTCAGTCGGGTAAACCGACACGAGCAGGGCCGTCACCGCCCCTTGTTCGTTCACATACACCTGCGGCCGCTCCACGCCCTTCACCTTGAATTCGCCGCCGCCGGCGAGCGGAACCGGATCATTTTGTGACCAGACCGGGATTTGGGAATAAAGCTCGTAATCCGCGCCGTTTTTGGACGTGTAATAGATCACCGACTTGTTAGCCCCGGTCACCTTGGCTTTCATGTCCGTGCAGATGACGTTGTATTGCTGGTTTGCCCACCAGATGGTGGGGTCTTCCAACTCAAACCCATGGGGAAGCCGGCTCGACTCATCCTTCACCACCTTGTATGGCCCCAGGTAATTAGCCGCCTCCAGCGCTCGCATGTAGTATTTGAGCACCCCTTGCTCGGTGGGTTTGAATTTGCCCACGGCATAAGCGCTGCCGTCCGGGCGAACCAGCAAGGCCGGGTTGTTGATGCTGATCACGGGTTTGGCCACCGGGGTCCACGGCCCCTCGATGGAATCGGCAAAGGCAAAGCCCGTTTTCCATTGGGGAATGCCCAGGTGATAAAGCAGATACTTGCTTCCTACCTTCATGATTTTTGGATTATGCGTGCCATCTTTGGCCCACGGATGATTGGTCGGACTCAAAACCACTTCCTTGAACTGGTAAGGCCCGAAGAGCGAGGCGGAGGTGGACCGGATGACCTCGCTTTTTTTCCAGCCGGCCATGCCCGCCGAGGCCGGCCAGCGGGAAGTGAACAGATGATAGGTATCCCCGACCTTGATGACGGAGGGGTCCCACAGATAATAACCTTCCATCTTGAAGATGGCGCTGGCAGGCACCGGCTGGAGCGCTTCCTTCAGCGGGTTGCGGTTGGGGTAGCTGATTTTCACATTGGCCGGCAACGGCGGCAAGGTCGAGGTTTGGCCGAACGCGGCGGTGATGCCTGCCAGCAGTAAACTGGCAATGATGGTTCTCATTTGAGGAAATATTTATTGGCAAGGCATGGTGCCAGAATCGAAAGGCGTCACGCAACCTAATCGGTGGTGCGTAATCGGCGGCGCAAGGCTGAAGCGCGGCTTTTTGCCAGGCTGACCGAAATAAGGAAATGCTTAAAGCAGATTGAAAAAGATCCGGCGGATTAAGCAGCTGGCATTGTAGTGTCGAGCCTGTGGCTCGATGGGTTGAGCCGCCGGCTCAACGCTATGGCTAATGGCCATGTCCCTGACTTCGCCCGCCAACAGCGTCCATTTGCCTTTCCCATAGCAGTCTTTGTCTTCCGTATCTAAGCCAATTCGGAATGCATTTAAAACAATGTGAAATGCATTTAAGCCAATGCGGAACGCATTTAAGTCAATGCAGAACGCATTGAAGCCAATGTCTGTATAAAAAAAGCCAAAACGGGGGTCAAAAGGGTGGTTTTGTCCAAAAACAGGTCAAAAACGGGGTTTTACCATAACGGCTAGCTTCTCCACCGTCCACGGCCGGTCGGGCCATCACCGGCGACCGGGCGGGCGGACGGTTTTCCGTCATGCGCCAAGAGGCGGCGGCGATCTTAAGGGCATCGCCTGGGTTTGGCCGGCGCTAATAATCTGGACAAATGATGGTTGCGGCTCTAAACCACTTCAAACCGTGCGACCCTGAAAGGCCGCAGAATTTCAAAACAATACCTATTAGGCGGCTCGAAGCCTATGAAGACATACGGCATCCTTGGAATACTATGGTTGATTTTTGGGTGTGTTAACGCCTTCGCCAATATCAGTAGCATCCTTTCTGTGATATCGGTGCCTAATCATGTTGGTTCAAAAGTTTTTCATTATATGTGGTTGCAGGGTTCAATTTTGCTTTTGAATGGTATAGTGATTGTGGCTGGCTTATTTTTGACTCGCGGTGATGCTTGGGCTCGATGGTTTCTTGGTATGTTTGCGGTTATTTGCTTCATCGCTGCGCTTGCGCGTATCGGTATCTCATTTTCAATCTTGTATGTTGTTTTCGGCATTTTCGCACTTATCTCAGCAGTCTTGCTTTTGAAGCCACGACATGATGACTCCGCTTAATCCGCCGGAGCCAATGTGATTAAACATTCACAGTCAAACTCTAGATATGCATACACTCTATAGGTATTTCATTGTATTCACCGTTGTCTTCACGCTATGCACGATAGCACATACACAACCTGCAAATATGTTGGACATTACACTTAACGTGAGTCCTCATTCAGCGCGCATTATTGTTCATTTTAACAACAAGGGATCAACTCCACTGCGATTGTGGGGGGATGGAAATTCTTGGGGATGGGACAATGTGAGATTTATAATAATACGGAACAATGTCCCATTTTATTTCCGTCGTAATCCTGATGAAATGTTTACTCGAAATGGCCCCGGATACGACGAAGTCGGTAAACTCAAAAGTCTTGACCGTGCATTTGATCTTTCTGATGGGAGTTGGATAACAAGCAAAAATGCCCCAAAAGAAATATTGAGAAGTGATACGGTTATTTGTACCTACGCCATAAACTCAACGCCTGCGGCAGCTAAATATGATGTTTGGATAGGAACCGCCTGCGGAGTGAATGGACTTTTATACGCCAACCAATAGCACCTATGGCCCAAATTAAATTAACGCTGGGATTGTTTCTCGGCTTACGAACCAAGTGAAAGCTTGCCCGCTTCGCGCGGAGGGGATGGTTCAATCGTTTGGATTCCCGGGCTAGACGTCAGTTTTCGCTGGTTGTTCAATGGATTACAATGGGCCGGAAGCGGCGGAGTCGGCTGACGGCGTCGGTTTTTTCCAAATCCGGACCAGATTCCAAGTGCCGACTATCAATGGCCCGCCAAGGATCCATGTTCTCCACCAGTCCCATTGGGTGTTTAACCTGCCGGAGCCGTCGTCATCCAGAAGAATCGCCGTCGTGGCCAGAAACCCGCAGGCCATCAAGCTGGTGACGGTCAACCGCGCCCAACTCCTCGTTCTAAAAGTCTCGGCCGGAATCAGGATGGTGGCGATCAGCCCGATCAGCCCGAGCCAGCCCAAACCGAAGCCGAAGTCTTTTGAGAAACCGGCTGACACGCCGGTGAACGAAAAGTAAATCGTGCCGATTCCCACGAGCACCGCCCAGGGAAAATAAATGAAAATCGGCCCGCACAGGATCATCTGGGCCAGGATTCGGAGCGCTGGATGGAATTTTTTCATTCTTAGGCCAATGCGGGAGCCTTAAGCTGCCGCAGATTCGTGATGTGGGCGTCATGTCGAAACGACCGCGCCAACGATGGTGTTGTTTAGCGACAAGGTCATTTCAGGGAGCCAGGTGGTTTTTCATGAATTCCAACGTCTCGCGAATCATGCGGTCGGTGTTTTCCTTTTTCGTCAGGACGTGACCTTCATCCTTGAACATCAGGAGTCTGGATTCGATGCCGGCGGCGCGCAGCGCGGCGTCGAGGCGCTCCGCTTGATGGGGATGCACCAGTTCGTCCAGTTGCCCGTGGAGGATGAGAAACGGCGCGCTCTTTGCATCGACATAATAGAGCGGCGACGCGTCTCTCGCTGCCTCAGGCCGCCCGGCGGTTGTGCCCCCCAATAGATTGTAGACGACCTGATTGACCGACGGGTTTTCCTGGTTTACGAGATCGACCGGGCCGCTCATATCCACCACGCAGGCGACCCGGCTGGAATACGGGGCCAGCGCTGCGTCGGAATTATCGCGCGTCTCACGCGTGCCGAGGCAGGTCACGAGGTGTCCGCCGGCCGAATGTCCGATCGCACCGATCCGCTTCGGATCGATGCCAAATCTTTCCGCATTGGCCCGCACCCAGCGCACGGCACGCTGGACATCGTCGAGTTGCGCGGGCCAGCAGTTGCGGCCGTTCGATACCAGCCGGTAGTTGATGGAAAAACAGACGTAGCCCTGCTGGGCGAGCGCGCGGGCACCCTTGGCAAACGCATCCTTGTTTCCAGCACTCCAACCGCCGCCGTGCACCCAGATCACCGCCGGTCGCAGGGCCGGTTTTTTGGGCTGCGGATAAAAGGCGTCCAGTAGCAACTTTTCTCCGCCGACTTCTCCGTAGGTGATATTTCGTTCCTTCGTCACCCTTGGCATTCCGCACGAGGTGACCATCATTATGACGAAGCCCAAGCCGAGCAGTTGGAGGATGGCCTTCATGAAACGATCGGGGCTGGCGAGGTAAGCAATGCCTGACGTCGGATCATGCCGCCAAGCGCGCATGGAACGGCGACTGACTGATCACAGCGGTATGAATTCATGCCGGATTTCCGGGCCGTCGAGATGCAGGATGGCCACGCTGCGTTCCGCGCCGAACTTGGGTTTGCCGGCATAGCCGGGATTGAAGTAGAAAATCCCGTTCACCGTCTCCGCATATCGCTTGTGCGTGTGGCCAAAGATGACGGCGTGCGGCGCGGCCTTGGCGATGCTCTCCGCCGCGGCGTGGGAGAGCGTGTGCGGATTGACGATGTGGTGGATGAGGAATTTCTTCCGCGCGAGCTCGATGGTTTCGGTGAGCCGGTAGCCGGGGTCGTTGTCGCAGTTGCCCAGCACGGCGGTCACGGGCGCGATGAACTGGAGTTCCAGAATCAAGGTCGCGTGGCCGATGTCGCCGGCGTGGAGAATGTGTTTCACGCCCGCAAAAATCTTTTCCACGCGCGGGTCGAGCCAGCCGTGGGTGTCGGAAATCACCCCGATTTTCACGCCTTGGCTTCCTCCGGTTCGCCTTCCGCTTCCGGTTCGGCCTGGGGTTCACGGGCGCCGGCTTTTTTTTCAGCAGGTGATTCGGCGGTGAGTTTTTGCGAGACGGCAAACAGCGCGGTGAAGAGGCCGCCGCTGAGCAGGGTGTTGCGGAAAAATTCCCACGTCGGGGGAAAGCCGGCGTGGCCTTGGGTGAGCGCAATAATCCAGCCGGCGAGGTTTTTCGTATATTCGGCGTTGCCAAACGGATTGAACAGCCACGAGGCGGTGTTCGTGATGAGATAGAACAAAATCGCGCCGAGCAATCCGCCGCCGAGGAGATGGACGAAGGAGGTGCGGTTTTTGAAGCTGCGGCCCAGCCAGATCAGCACGGCAAAGGCGGCGTAGTTGATCAACTGGCCTTTCAAGTTCGGCAAATCCCAGACGCTGATGCCTTGCGAGGAATAAAAGAGGTTCAGCGCAATGTCCGTGGCGAGCAGGACGCCCAGCGGGAGCGCCCAGGCCAGCGCGCCGGTGAAAAAGACGCCGGCGCAGAACGCAAAGGCATACGCCGCGCTGAAATTGAGCGGCAGCAACCCCGGAATCCGTGACACCGCGAAGGTGGCCACGAAAATCAGGGGCAGCAGGATTTTACCTTTCATCGCCGACATTTTACCGAGGAAAGCGGGCGGTTCAAGTCTCCGGTTGGTCCAGATAATCGCCCGGCGGCAGGTCGGCGAATTTTTCGAAATGCTCCGGCTTGAGCGGCTCGGAGATGGCGTGTTCGCCGCCGAGCCATTTGCCGAGGTCAATGAGCTTGCAGCGGTGCGAGCAGAACGGCCCGTATTGGCCGGCGAACCACGCGCCGGATTTTTTGCAGGTCGGGCATTTTACTCGCGGCTGCGCCATCGGTTAATGACTGGAGGTGGCGTTGCTTTGGGCGAGCAGGGAAATGTAATCGAGCAGGATGCGTTTGGTTTCATCGAGCATGGGATCGAACGGCGGCGGCGATTTTTTATCATCCAGTGCGGTCTCGATGGTGTTCTTCTTATGGGCGATCACCGTGGCGGTCGCAACGTGGTTGGTGTCCTCAATCAGCCCCGGCAGATCGGCGTTTTTCACCGAGATTTCATAGATCTTCACGTTGGCTGCCTCGCGGGCGGTGCGTTCGGTTTCGCGCGCCTTGCTGCGGGCGGCGTTGCGTTCGCGTTCCTTGATGGCGTCGTGTTCGTTGAGCGTGGCGGTCTTGTCGGTCTGCGCCTTCTGGAATTGCTCGATGTCCTGCCGGACGTAGGTGAAATCCTGATTGGTGGCGATGCGCGCTTCGGTGGTGGTGCGGAGTTGCGCGAGATAGGGCTGGACGAGGTTCAGCTTGTCGTAGTTCACCGGCTGGATGGTGTCCCACGGCAGCGGGTTTTCGAGGGCGCTTTCCCCGATTTGATCGGAGAAGTTCAGCACGTCCGGTAAAACGATGTCGGGCGTCACCCCTTTCAATTGCGTGGAGGCGCCGCTGACCCGGTAAAATTTGCGGATGGTGATTTTGACGGCGCCGGGGTCGTTGGTGGCGGACGCCGAGGCGGACCGGATGAACGGCCGGAGCGGGGTCAGGTTTTGCACCGTGCCTTTGCCGTGCGTGGAAATGTCGCCGACGACGAGCGCCCGGCCGTAATCCTGCAACGCGGCCGCCGCAATTTCCGAGGCGGAGGCGCTGAAGCGGTTGACCATCACGATGAGCGGTCCGGCGTAAACTTGCGTGGGGTCGGGGTCGGACTTCACATCCACGTAGCCGGCCGGGTTGCGGTCGAGCACGACGGGGCCATCCTTGATGAACAGGCCGGTGAAGCGGATGGCTTCTTCCAGTGAGCCCCCGGGGTTGCTGCGCAAATCAATGATGATGCCCGATACGTTTTCCTGCTTCAGCTTCTTGATGAGCTTGGCGACATCGACCGAGGTGTATTTCGGCGTGGCGTGGGCGCCGGCCGCGGCCAGATCCACCGGCGCATAAAAGGACGGCAAATCGATGATGCCGATGCGATTGGTGGCCCCGTGGCCGTCGGGCATTTCCACCAGCTTGGCCTTGGCCTCGGAGTCTTCGAGTTTGATTTCGTCGCGGATAATCGTGACGACGCGCCGGGTGGCGCGGTCGGCGGCGGGACTGACGGTCAGGCGGACTTCCGTGCCTTTGGCGCCGCGGATTTGTTGGACGACTTTTTCCAGGTCCATGTCCACCACGTCCACGGGCGGGGAGTTGCTTTGCGCGACGGCCACGATGCGGTCGTTTTCCTTGAGCTGCTTGCCTTTGGCCGCCGGGCCGCCCGCCACCAGGGATTTGATGGTGCAATAGCCGTCATCTTCGCGCAGCTGCGCGCCGATGCCGAACAGGCCGAGGTTCATGCCGATGGAAAAAGTTTCCGCGTGGGGGGCGGTGAAATAATCCGAGTGCGGATCGTAGGCGTGGGCGAGGGCGTTGAGATAAATCTGGAGGACGGAATCGCTGTCCAGATTGGTCATCATCCGCATATTCCAGCGGTAGTGCCGGGCGAGGGTCGGGGTGATTTCCGCGGCGTTGGTGGCGGAAAGGTAAACGCGCAGCGCGCCGTTGGTTTCGGTGATTTCCCGGGCCAGTTTTTCCTGCAAATAATCGTAGCGCACATGTTGCCGCCAGAGCTGCTGCGCTTCATTCAGATCTTTCGGGAACGGGGCATGCCGCCGGTCGATCTGGATCTTTTCATCGGTCGTGAACTTGAACCGGTCCTGCCGCAGGAGTTCGTTGGCGTAGGCGGTGTGCTGTTGAAAGCGCTGCGAGAAACGCTCGTAAATCAAAAATGCGGGCGACAGGTCGGTTTTGCCCTGCCGGCCGAGCGTGAGCGTGTCGAGATTGGTCCGGAAGCTGGCGAATTCGGCCAGGTCGGTCTGCAAAAAGTTTTCATGGCGTGAATCGAGCGTGTCGATGAAGCCGTCGAAAAACTTTTCTGACAATTCGCGGTCCAGCGGGCGTTGCCGGTAATGAAATTCCTCCAGCAGCCGGGCGGTATAGTAGGCGATGCGCCCGTCGTTCGGGCCGGGTTTCAGGGCGGTGACCGGCGCCGCCAATGGCGGCGGGGTTTGGGTCGATTGACAGCCCGCGCCGAGGGCCAGCGCGGCGGTGAAGGCGAGAGCCAGCATTAAAATTCGATTGGAACGCATGACGATGTGAGTCATTTGACCCAGACTAACCAAGTTCGTTCAGCAAGGAAAACAAATTGCGGCGGCGCCCGCTGGGGCGCACGAATCGGATTGCCTTTTGGCGGGCAATCCAGAAAATAGCCGCCTGAATTACGCTTTATGAAAAAAATCATCCTGTCCATCCTTTGTCTCGGGGTCGTTTTGCCGCTGTTGGCGGCGGATGCCAGTCCTTTGACCACCGAAAAATCCCGCGCCAGCTACGCCGTCGGTTTGAGCATCGGCCATAACTTGAAGCAGCAGAGCCTGGATCTCGATCCCGACCTGGTGGCCCTGGCCATCAAGGATGTGCTGGGCGGCGGCAAGCAGTTGATGACGGAAGCCGAGGTGAAGGAAACGTTCCAGGGGCTGCGTGCCAAACAGCAGGCCCGGCAAGCCGAGCAGGCGGTTAATAATCGCGCCCAGGGCAGCGCTTTTCTCGCCGCGAATAAAAACAACCCCGGCGTCCAGACGCTGCCGGACGGCCTGCAATATCTTGTCCTCACCAATGGCACCGGCGCCAAGCCCGGCCCCGGCGATGTGGTCACCGTGCATTATCGCGGCCAGTTGCTCGATGGCACCGAGTTTGACAGCTCCTATAACCGCGGCCAGCCGGCGCAATTCCCGGTCAACGGCGTGATTCCCGGCTGGACCGAGGCGCTCCAGAAAATGAACGTCGGCTCCAAATGGAAATTGTTCATCCCGTCCGAGCTCGCCTATGGCGAAAAAGCCCGCCCCGGCATCCCGCCCAATTCGGTTTTGAATTTCGAGGTGGAATTGATCGCCATCAAGGCCGCCACGCCGCCCGCGTCCGCCCAGCCCCTCACCAGCGACATCATCAAGGTGCCGAGCGCCGAGGAGATGAAAAAGGGCGCGAAGATCGAAGTCATCAAGCCCGAGGACGCCGCCAGAATCCAGTCCGGCGCGAAATAACTTCGTTGAACATTTCGGCGGGTGGTCTGTCAATTGGTCATTATGAAATTGATTTCCAAACCGTTTTTCGGAGTGATGATGGCGGCGATGGGCGCGGCGGCGGTGTTGACCGCTTCGCACCTGACCTCCTGGGGCGGCGACAATCAGCCCGCTTTTGCCGTTTCCACCAAGCCCGTCAATCGCGATGCGCGGCTGGGCACGAGCTATTCGCCCGTCGTCAAAAAAGTCGCGCCCAGCGTCGTCAATATTTACTCCACCCGGTTCATCAAGGAGCGGCGCATGCGCAATCCGATGATGAACGACCCGTTCTTCCGCCAGTTTTTTGGCGATCAATATCAAGGCGATGATCGTGAGCGCACGCGCAAGGAACAGGGGCTGGGCTCCGGCGTCATCGTTTCGCCGGATGGCTATATCTTGACGGCGAACCACGTCGTGGCCGACGCCGATGAGGTCAAGGTCGCGGTTCCCGGCAATAAAAAGGAATTCACCGCCAAGATCATCGGCAAGGACCGCGCCACGGATATCGCGGTTCTGAAAATCCAGGCCACCGGTCTCTCCGCGGTGACGCTGGCCGACAGCGACCAGCTCGAAGTGGGCGACATCGTTCTCGCCCTCGGCAATCCCTTTGGCATCAGCCAGAAGGATCAGCTGCCTTCGCCCTCGGTGACGATGGGCATCGTCAGCGCCCTGGGTCGTCGCGGACTGGCCGGCTTTAATCAGTATCAGGATTTCATCCAGACGGATGCCGCCATCAATCCCGGCAACTCCGGCGGCGCGCTCGTGGATGTGGAAGGCCGGCTCGTCGGCATCAACACCGCCATCATCAGCCCCAGCGGCGGCAACAACGGCATCGGTTTCGCCGTGCCGGTCAACATGGCGCGTAACGTCCTCGAACGCCTGGTCAGCGGCGGCAAAGTTTCCCGCGGCTACCTCGGCATCGTGCCGCAGGACATTGACGCCAATCTGGCGAAGCAATTTAATCTGCCCACCCAGAACGGCGCGCTCGTCGGCGACGTGATGGCCGACACGCCGGCGGCCAAGGCCGGTTTGAAATCCGGCGACGTCATCACCGCCGTCAATGGCAAGCCCGTCAACGACGCGCACTCGTTGCAGCTCACGGTCTCCCAGCTCGCACCCGGCACGGTCGCCACGCTCAAAATCATCCGCAGCGGCGCCAGCAAAACCATCAGCGTCACGCTCGGTGAACTCCCCGGCAGCGCCATCGCCGGCGGTGACCCGAATGACAATTCCGACAATGACCCGGCCAAGGCGGACGCGCTCGACGGCGTGGCCGTGGCGGATCTGGAACCGCAACTGCGCTCCCAGCTGCGCGTGCCGGCCGGCATTCAGGGCGCGATCATCACCGAGGTGAGCAGCGATTCCAATTCCGCCGAGGCCGGACTTCAGCCCAACGACCTCATTGTCGAAATCAACCGTCAGCCGGTGACCAGTGCGCAGGATGCCGTCCGCTTGTGCCGCGCCGCCCGCGATGAGCAGATTCTGGTCAAAATCTGGCGGCGCTTCGGCAACTCCATGGCCGGCACGCGCTACCTCAGCGTGGACAACACCAAGCGCGCGAAGTAAGCGAACCTTTTTCCCATTGCCCGTCTCCGGCTTTGACAATTCGCCGCTGACGGGCATCTTCATTTCCAGATGGCCGTTCAATACAAAGATTATTACCAGAGTCTCGGGGTGCCGCGCGCGGCCAGCGAGGCTGACATCAAAAAATCCTTCCGCAAACTCGCCCGCGAATTTCATCCCGACGTCGCCAAGGACAAAAAGAAGGCCGAGGAAAAATTCAAGGAGATCAACGAGGCTTACGAAGTCCTCGGCGACGCGGAAAAACGCAAGAAGTACGACGAGCTGGGCGCCAACTGGAAATCCGGCGCGGAATTCCGTCCGCCGCCCGGCGCCGGCGGCTACGGCGGCGGCCAGGCCTTTCGCGGCGGACGCGGCGGCGGCGCGGAATTTGAATTTGACGGCACCGGCTTCAGCGATTTCTTCGAGCAGATGTTCGGCTCGCGAATGCGCGGCGGCGGCTTTGGCGGGCAGCCGGGCTTTGCCGGGGAGCCGGTGGAGGAACCGGGCCGCGATATCGAGGGCGACATCATGGTCACGCTGGAGGAGGCCAAGCGCGGTTCCGTCCGCACCGTCACCGTGCGGCGGGAGAACCGCACCGACTCCCACCAGGTCAAGATTCCCGCCGGCATCACCGAGGGCCAGAAATTGCGCATCGCCGGCCGCGGCGAGCATGGCGGCGATCTGTATCTCCGCATCCGCCTCGCCCGGCATCCCGATTTCGAGGTGGACGGCCATAATCTCATTTACGAGCTGGAACTCGCGCCCTGGGAAGCCGCGCTGGGCGCGGAGATTGCCGTGCCCACGCTCGACGGCAAGGTGAACATCAAGATCCCCGCCGGCACCGCCAGCGGCCAGAAATTGCGGGTTCGCGGTCGCGGCCTCGGCAAGGCGGGCGACCTGCTGGTCGTCACCAAAATCGTCGTGCCGGACAAAATATCCGCCGAGGCCAAAAAATTGTGGGCGCAGCTGGCGTATGAATCGAAGTTCAATCCGCGCGATTGAACTGAAAGGGTGCGGCGCCGCCGGAATATTTTGGAAAAAAGCCAGCCGTTCCCGCTGAAAGAGCGCGGGCCATCGCCCGGATTCCGCCGTCACTTCCCATTTCTGCCCGGGAAGTTATCGTTTCTGCCCGGGGAGTTTTCATTCCTCCTCGAGCAGTTGCCGTTTCTGCTCGGGGAGTTTTCATTTCTGCCCGGGAAGTTCCCGCAGGTGCCGCGCCCCTTTTCATTTCTCCTCGGGCAGTTGCCATTTCTGCTCGAGGAGTTTTGATTTCTGCCCGGGCAGTTTTCATTTCTCCCCGCGAAGTTTTCAAAAGTGACAGCGCTCTTTTTTGCAAAAAGCGGCCATTTTCCGCAAAAAACCCGTTTTTTTCGCCAAAAACCCATGCGAACCGCCATTGGGGACTCCGCCGACCCGGAAATGTATTTCGACAACCCCAATCTTCGCTGGGGCGACCCACGTTAGGGTAGGGCGCGCAGTCCCTTGCGCGCCGCCGGCGTGAATATGATAATGGTAGGGCAAACCTGCTGGTTTGCCTGGTGGCAGCGCGGCAGCACCACCCCGCCACACCCAAGCCCGTCAGGGCTGGCATATTTGTAGAAACCAGAATAATTAATCTCCAAGCTCCGTCGGAGCGGCATCGTCCGGGAATATGCCGCCCCGACGGGGCTGGGTTTCATTTGGGCTGGGTTTCTACAAAGATGCCGCGCCGATGGCGCTGGGCGGGGCAGGCTCAATGGAAAATATCCGACAAGCCGCATTTCAAACGCTGCATGATTTGCTGAAGACGGCCCAGCGTGATGCTCTGCTGGCATTGTTCCAGGCGATGCAGCGTTGAGGTGGGCAGTCCGAGCTTTTGGGAAAACTGGGCAAACGTCATCTCGCCGCGCTTCTTGCGCAGGAATGCCGCCAGTTGTTTTTCCAATGAGTCACGCACTTGTCCATGCTGGCCAATAACCTTGGCGTTAACTTCGCGCATGGCGAACGCCAAAAAACCTAAACGCACCTCAGCCCTTGCCACGGAGGAGGTTCAAAGTTATGGTTTGACCATGCTGGATTGGAGCCAATGTCGGGGAGTAGAACGCATCGCCGGAAAAGTCAGCGGTGCCTGGCTGTTTAAAGGCACGCGGGTGCCGGTGGCGGCCTTGTTTGAAAATCTGGAGGACGGGGCGACGGTGGACAATTTTCTCGAATGGTTCCCGGGCGTGGCCCGCGAACAGGTGGAGGCCGTGCTGGAACACGCGGAGCAAAGCCTGCTGGCGGCGTAAGTCAGGCGCATGAAAATTCTTTTTGATCATGGCACCCCCGCGCCGCTGCGCCGGCAACTGACCGGTCATGAGATTGCCACGGCTTATGAAATGGGCTGGGCAAAATTGAGCAACGGCGATTTGCTGGCCGCCGCCGAAAAATCCTTCGACGTCTTCATCACGACCGACCAAAACCTGCGCTACCAGCAAAATCTGGCCGGCCGCCGGCTGGCGATTCTGGTTTTACCGACCACCAGTTGGCCGAAAATTCAAAAACATGCGAGCCGGATCATGGAGAACGTGAACGCGCTCAAGCCCGGAGATTTTATCGAATTAAGCTTTTGAGTTTTTTCAGTTGAGTTTCAATCCATCCTTCCTCCCTGCCGCCGGGAACCGCCGTGGCGGCGTTTTTATTTTCGCGCCCTGCCGTTCTTGACCCGTCCGCCCGCGGGCTTTAACTTCGCGCATGGCGAACGCCAAAAGACCCAAACGCAAGGCGGCCCTGCTCGGCTTGGGCTTGGATTCCGATGGCCACAAGCGCGTGGCCCAGGGCGGTAATTTTCTTCTCCCAAGATTGGTCAGCGAAACGGTGAAGCGGTCTTGGCCCGCTTGGGTTCGGTTGTTCATCGCCGGGGTGATGTTGTCCGGCAGTCTGGCTATGGCTCAATCCGCCCGGCCGGCCAGGGAATGGGTTCATTTAGCTGCGCCGCCCGCGGCCAAAGGCGGGGCCGTTCGCCAGGTGCTGCCGTTGCAAGGGGAAATGTTTCAGCTGGATCACGCGCTCCTCCGCACCAACCTGGCAAAAGTCCGGTTGGCTGAACCGTCGGCCGCCAAAACGATCGGCACGGAGATGGAATTGCCGATGCCGGATGGCACGCTGGCGCGGTTCACCGTGGTGGAAGCGCCGGTGATGGCGCCGGAACTGGCGGCGAAGTTTCCCGAAATCAAAACCTACGCCGGCCAGGGCCTTGATGATCCGCAGGCCTCGGTGCGGCTGGATGTTTCGCCGGCGGGATTCCACGCGCAGGTGTTGTCGCCGCGCGGCGCGGTGTATGTGGACCCGGCCTATCGCGGCGATGCGGTATATCATGTGAGCTATTTCAAACGGGATTATGCCAAAGCCTTCGACGACTGGAATTGTCTGACGGCGGGCGGCCCGACGGACGGGAAAGGCGTCGGCGGCACCGGCGCGGCGCCGGGCGCGGTGGCGAACAAAGTCCAGTCCGGTGCCACGCTGCGCACGTATCGGCTGGCCGTGGCCTGCACCGGCGAATATGCGGCCTATTTCGGCGGCACGGTGTCGAATGCGATGGCCGCGATCGTCGCCGCCGTGAACCGCGTGGACGGCGTTTATGAAACCGAGCTGGCCATCCGCATGGTGCTGGTCGCGAATAATAATCTGCTGGTCTATACCAATAGCGCGACGGATCCGTATTCCAATACGGATGGCAACGCCATGCTCACCCAGAACCAGACCACGGTGGATGCGGTGATCGGCTCGGGGAATTATGACATCGGCCATGTGTTCAGCACGGGGGGCGGCGGCATCGCGGGCTTGGGCGTGGTCTGCACCAGCAGAAAGGCCCAAGGCGTGACCGGTTCCAGCTCGCCGAACGGCGATGCGTTTTGGATTGATTACGTCGCCCACGAGATGGGGCATCAGTTCGGCGCGAATCATACATTCAACAGCACGAATAACAGTTGCGGCGGCGGCAACCGCAATGCCTCCACGGCTTACGAACCGGGCAGCGGCCTGACCATCATGGCTTATGCGGGCATCTGTGCGCCGGATGATTTGCAGCCGCATAGCGATCCGTTTTTTCACGGCATCAGCCTGGATGAGATTCAGGCCTACACCACGACCGGCAGCGGTTCAAGCTGTGCGGTGTCTACGGCCACGGGCAACAGCGCGCCGACGGTCAGCGCCGGCGCAAACTACACCATCCCGGCCTCCACGCCGTTCGTCTTGACCGCCACGGGCAGCGATCCCAACGGCGACACCCTGACGTATGGCTGGGAGGAAATGGATTTGGGCGCGGCCACCGCCCTCACTGCCGCGGACAATGGCGCCAGCCCGCTCTTCCGGCCGTTCATGCCTTCAAATTCACCGTCGCGTTATGTTCCAAAGTTGTCGAGCGTTCTGGCGGGGACGAACTGGAACCAGGAAATTCTTCCCACCACGAGTCGCACGATGAAGTTTCGCGTTACCGCGCGCGACAATCGCGCGGGCGGCGGCGGCGTGGCGGATGCGCAAATGACGGTTACCTCGGTCAGCGGCACCGGGCCGTTTGTCGTCACCGCCCCCACGACGAACGTTAACTGGTCGGGCGCGCGGACCGTCACGTGGAACGTCGCCGGCACCGCGAGTTCGCCGATTAATGCCGCCGGGGTGAACATCCTGCTTTCCACCAACAGCGGACAGGCGTTTCAATTTCTCCTCGCGTCGAATGTCCCCAACGTCGGTTCCGCGAGCGTCGTGCTCCCCAACCTTGTCAGCACGCACGGTCGCATCTTGGTACAGGGGACCGGCAATATTTTCTACCACATCAGCCGGGGCGATTTTGCGATCACTCCCGGCAGCCCGGTGCCACTGGTCCAGTTGGCGGGAACGGCGCTCGTCGCGGAGTCCTGCACCCCGACCAATGGCGCGATTGATCCGTATGAAACCGTCACGGTCAACTGGACGCTGTCGAATTACGGGACCGCGCCGACGACCAATCTCGTGGCCACGCTGCTCAAGACCAACGGCGTCTTTTATCCCAGTGCCGCGCAAACGTACGGCGTTATCAGTGCGGGCGGTAACGTCACGCGCTCTTTCTCGTTCATTCCGGCGGGAAACTGCGGCGGTTCGGTGACGGGCATGGTGCGCCTCGCGGATGGCGCCTCCAGCATGGGAGTGGTGTCGAGCGTTTTTGTCCTGGGTGTCGTCCAGACCACGGTGGTCACCCAGATTTTTAACAGCGCCAGCGCCATTACCATCAATGATAACGCCAGCGCCACGCCGTATCCAGCCACCATCGCCGTTTCCGGCGTCAGCGCGCCGGTGAGCAAAGTCACCGCCACCCTCAACGGCTGGTGGCACACGTTTCCCAGCGATGTGAGCATGCTCCTTGTCGGGCCGGGTGGGCAAAAAGTGAAACTGGATGGCGGCGCGGGCGGCAGTTCGGCCATCAGCGGTATCACCGTGACGTTTGACGACAGCGCCAGTGCTTCGCTACCTTCGGGCGCCATCGCCAGCGGCACCTATCTGCCGACGGATTTTTCCAGCGGCGATGTTTTCAATTCTCCGGCTCCCGCCAGTCCTTACGGCAGCACTCTTGCACCGTTGGCGGTTTCGCCAAATGGGACTTGGTCGCTCTACGTCGAGGATTTTTATGCTCAGGATTTCGGCAGCATCTCCAACGGCTGGAGCTTGAAATTTCTCACATCTACCACCACGACCAATTGCTGTTCCACCTTCCCATCGCCGACCCTCACCAGCACGACCTATTCAAACAAAGTGGTCTTCTTCAACTGGAATTCGCTGCCGGGACCGCATTACCAGGTTCAATACCGGACCAACCTCGTCACCGGTTCCTGGCAGAATCTTGGTTCGCCGATTCTGGGCACCAATACTACGATTGGCATCACGGATGCCACCAGCAACGGCCCCGCGCGGTTTTACCGCGTGACCGTGTCACCGTGATCCAGGTGCTGGCGCGCGGAGGAGTTTTTTTCATATTTGAAGGGTGCCTATGTCCTGGGCCTGAGGGTGGAAGCTTGCGCCAATCTTGCCGGTCCCATCTTATTTCACTGATCCGTAGTGAACCAATTTCCCGCGCCGGTTCTACCGTCTCAGCTCGCCGTGAATATAATCGTGGCGGAGGTTTCGTCCGTGCCGTTCTTGACCCGTCCGCCCGCGGGCTTTAACTTTGTGCATGGCCAACGCCAAAAAACCTAAACGCAAGGCCGCGCTGCTCGGCCTGGGCCTGGATTCCGATGGGCACAAGCGCGTGACCAAGGGCGATAATTTCCTCCTCCTTGGCGGCACCAAGGACACGCACGAGGAGATGACCGAGAAGGCCATCAAGATCAATGAAAAGCTCAAAGCCCGCGGCAAGCGGCTCGAAGAAGTCAGCCATGCGGAGTTCAGCGACATCGCGCACGAAGTCGGATTGAAGAAAATGAATCCGGGGGCGAATTAGAAAATTCATTCTTCCCCGTGGCTGTTTCTTCAATAATATCGGGAACATCATGAAACTAGGCGTCCTCGTTCTGGCGGTCAGTTTAGGGTTGGGCTTGATTGCGGCATCGGCTCCGGCGGCAACCGAAACCCAGCGGTTTTATCTCTCCGGTCGCGGCAAGGATGATGCCGTGCGCTGGGATTTTTTCTGCACCGAAGGTCGCAGCAGCGGCTATTGGACGAACATCAATGTCCCCTCCAACTGGGAACTGCAAGGGTTTGGCGGCTACAACTACGGGCATGATCCGATGGCGAAGAAGCACAAGGAGATCGGCCGGTATCGGCGTGACTTTGAGGTTCCGGCGGCGTGGCTGGGGCAGCGCGTGTTCATTGTTTTTGAAGGCTCGATGACCGATACCGAAGTGCTGGTGAACGGCCAGCCCGCCGGCCCGATCCATCAAGGGGGTTTCTATCGCTTCAAATACGAACTGACGGGACTCGTGAAATACGGCGTCACGAATCTGCTGGAAGTGAACGTCAGCAAGGTGTCCGCCAATGCCAGCGTGGAGGCCGCGGAGCGGGAGTCGGATTACTGGTTGTATGGCGGCATCTATCGCCCGGTGTATCTCGAAATGGCGCCGCCATCGTTTATTGAATGGACGGCGGTGGACGCCCGCGCCGATGGCAGTTTCCGTCTGGATGTTCATTGCCAGGGCATCACGGCTCCGGCCAGCGCCACCGTTCGCCTCCTCACGCGCGACGGCAGGCCGGTGGGTGAACCGGTCAGTGCGGCGGTGCCGGTCGGCACGAACTCCAGTGTTACACTGCTCACGCAGGTGGAGGGGCCGGCGTTGTGGTCGGCGGAGACGCCCAATTTGTATCAAGCCGAGGTGACCCTCGAGCGCGAGGGTCAGCCGTTGCACACCTTGCGCACCCGGTTTGGCTTTCGCACTTTCGAGGTGCGGGCGAAGCAAGGCCTGTTCCTGAACGGCCAGCGCATCCTGTTGCAGGGTGCGAACCGGCACTCTTTCTGGCCGGACTCGGGTCGTT
This sequence comes from uncultured Verrucomicrobia subdivision 3 bacterium, assembly GCA_903922735.1. Classification (GTDB taxonomy): domain Bacteria; phylum Verrucomicrobiota; class Verrucomicrobiia; order Limisphaerales; family UBA11358; genus UBA11358. The sequence continues at coordinate 16,336 of CAIXUZ010000060.1, read as the reverse complement.
GCCTCAGCCGCGAAGTGTGTTTCAATGACGTGCGCTTGATGAAGTCGATGAATATGAACGCCGCGCGCATGTCGCATTATCCGCCGGATGTTGACTTTCTTGAAGCGTGTGACGAATTGGGGCTTTACGTTCTGGACGAATTGGCCGGCTGGCAGACGCCGCCCTACGATACGACCGTGGGCCGGCGGCTGGTCCGGCAAATGGTCATGCGCGACGTGAACCATCCGAGCATTCTGTTTTGGGACAACGGCAACGAGGGCGGATGGAATACGGAAATCGACGCGGATTTTTGGTTTTATGACCCGCAGCGCCGCACCGTGCTGCATCCGTGGGAATCCAATCAGGGCATCAACACGGCGCACTATCGCACGTATGCCGATCATGTGGCGCTGCTGGCCGGCAAAGCCATCACCGACCGGGGCCATAGACATTATGTGACCGGTGATTTGTATCTGCCCACGGAATTTCTCCATGGCCTTTATGACGGCGGCCTGGGCGCGGGTCTGCGGGATTACTGGCGCGAGATGCGGGCGTCGCCTTATGGCGCCGGCGGTTTCCTCTGGTCGTTGGTGGACGAAGGTGTGGTGCGCACGGATCAGGGTGGAATCATTGATTGTGCCGGCAATCTGGCGCCGGACGGGATTGTCGGTCCCTATCGCGAGAAGGAGGGAAGTTTTTACACCATTAAGGAACTTTGGTCGCCGGTGCGGGTGTTGAACAAGGCCTTGCCTAAAAAATTCGATGGCACGATTGAGGTCCAGAACCGATACAGTTTCACAAGTTTGAGCCAGTGCCGCTTTGTGTGGCAACTGGCCAGCTTTCGCAAACCGGGTGAAGTCAAGGCGGGTCATGTTTCGCGTGCCACCGGTGAATCGGCCGGCCCGGACATTGCCCCCGGCCAGCACGGAACGCTCAAGCTGTCGCTTCCGGAAGATTGGCAGGAGAGCGATGTGCTTTATCTGACTGCGCTTGGACCCGCCGGCGAGGAGTTGTGGACGTGGTCGTGGCGGTTGAAATCACCACTGCAAATCACCAGTGCCTTGTCATCCCCGCCCGCCCAATCCCGGGTGAATGCGCGTGTGTCTGGCTCGGTGCTGGAGGTCAAAGCCGGCGAATTGCGTGCGCGGTTTGATCTTAACACGGGACGCTTGCTCGGCGTTCAGCAAGGGGGTGCGAATTATCCGCTGGCCAACGGCCCCCGGCTCGCACCGGCGGCCTCGAATGAACCTCCCGCGAAGGTGCAGCACGCAGCGGTGGGCGCGGATTATCAGGTGACCGCCCGGCGGGGGCCGCTGCGGTGGACTTGGGTTGTGAAACCTTCCGGGGAGCTGCAGTTGGATTGCCGCTATGCGCTCACGGGCTCGTATGATTATATGGGCATCACTTTCGACTTTCCGGAGGCGGAGCTGCGCGAGAAAACCTGGCTGGGAAACGGCCCCTATCGCGTTTGGAAAAACCGTCTGCCCGGGGTTAAAGTGGATGTCTGGCGCACGGCTTTCAACGATCCCATTCCGGGCAAACAATGGGATTACCCCGAGTTCAAAGGTTATTTTAGCGACGTTGTCTGGGCGAATTTCACCACCGGGGCGGGTCGTTTTACGGTGCTGACCGAAACGCCGGATGTGTTTTTGCGCGTGGGCACGCCGAATTTCGGCGAGGAGCCGAAGAAGGCAATTGCGGCGTTTCCCGAGGGGAATCTTTCCTTCCTGCATGGCATTGCTCCCATTGGCAATAAATTTACCGCCGCGAAAGACGTTGGTCCGGAAAGCCGGCAGAATGTGGCCACCGGCCAATATTCACTAAAACTGAGATTCCAGTTTGGCCCGTGAGTTGTGATTTGTTGAAAATGTAAGTTGCGATGAGCGCGCCGCCGTGACCCATCTGCCCTGCCATGAAAACCGTTATCCACTGGTTCCGCCGCGATTTGCGCGTCCGCGACAACGTTGCCCTGAGCGAAGCAGCTCGGCGCGCGGAGCAGGTCATCCCGGTTTTCATTTTTGAAGCGGCGTCTCGCACCGGGACGGATGTCGGCGCGGCCCGGTTGGCGTTTCTGCTGCAATCGGTCGAGTCGCTCCGCCAGGAGCTGGCGGAGCTGGGTCATGCGCTGGTCATTCGCTGCGGCCCGGCGGAGGAGATTTTGCCGAAACTCGCGAAGGAAGCCGGCGCGCAGGCGGTTTTTGCCAATAAACGCCACGAACCTTGCGCGCAACACCGTGACGAGCGCATCACCTCGGCGTTGCTGAATGCCGGCGTGGGCTTCGAGTTGTTCAAGGATGCGGTGGTCTGGGAGGAAACGGAAATTCTCACGCAGGCCGGAAATCCTTACACCGTCTTCACGCCGTATTCCAAAGCGTGGAAGTCAAAGCCGATCCCATCGCCGCGTCCCAAGCTAACCATCCGGCATCCGGCATCCCGCATCCCGCATCTTCGCTCCGACACGCTGCCGGCGACCCCGGATGAAGTCGGTCATCCGCTTTTGCAAAAAATTCCACCGGGTGGTGAGCTGGTGGCGCTGGAATTGTTGCGCCGGTTCATGGCCGGGCCGGTTTATGGATATGGCATGAGCCGGAACTTTCCCGCGCTGGACGGTGGCTCCAATCTCTCGCCGCATCTGCGCGCCGGAACGATTGGCATCAGGACGATTCTCGCCGGACTTAATAAAGCCAAAGGCAAGGCGGCCAACGCAGAAGCGGCGAAAAGTTGCGAGACGTTTTTAAACGAGCTCATCTGGCGCGAGTTTTACACGCAGGTGCTGCATAACTTCCCCCGCGTTGCGCAGGGTGCGTTTCGTCCGGAATACGACCGGCTGCAATGGTCGGAGAACCACGACCACTTTGCCGCGTGGTGCGCAGGGCGCACGGGCTATCCGATTGTGGACGGGGCGATGCGTTGCCTCAACGCCACCGGCACCATGCACAACCGGCTGCGCATGATTGTGGCGATGTTTCTCACGAAAGACCTGCTCCTCTCGTGGCAATGGGGCGAGCGCTATTTTATGCAGCAGCTCGTGGACGGCGACCTGGCGGCCAACAACGGCGGCTGGCAGTGGAGCGCCGGCACCGGCACGGATGCCGCGCCGTATTTCCGCATCTTCAACCCGGTGTCACAGGCGGAGAAGTTTGATCCGGGCGGGGATTTTGCCCGCCGCTGGGTTCCGGAGCTGGCCGGTTTTCCCGGCGATCTCATCCATCAGCCGTGGAAAAATCTGCCGTTGCTGGAAAAGTCCAAATATCCACCGCGCATCGTTCTGCACGAGGAGCAGCGCCTAAAATGTCTCGCGCTGTTCAAGGCCGTGAAGAAAATTTAGCCTGCGCCTGCATCCGAGAATGATTTTTCGGGTTTGGCTTTGGGCGGCACGATTGGTTTAATCAACGCCACACCCTATTCATCGCATGCACTCATCATTCCACATCTCGCGCCGTTCGTTCCTTCGTCGCACCACGCTGGCGGCGGCCGCCACCGGTTTGCCGTTTTGGTTTGTGGAACGTCAGCTGGCGGCCGCCGAGGTGGTCAAGCCCGTCACCAGTCCGAACGACCGGCCCGGCATTGCGCTGATCGGCTGCGGCGGCATGGGGCAGGGGGACGCCGCCAATGCCCAGCGGTTTGGCGACATCGTGGCCGTGTGTGATGTGGATGAAAGCCATGCCAATACTGCGGCGAAGAAGTTTACGCAAAACGGCAAATCGCCGGCCCAGTTCACCGATTTCCGCAAGCTGCTGGAGCGCGCGGATGTCCACGCGGTCATTCAAGCCACGCCCGACCACTGGCACACGCTCATCAATATTGCCGCCGCCCGGGCCGGGAAAGATGTCTATGGCGAGAAACCTTTGACGCTCACCATTGACGAGGGCCGCCATGTCATCAAGGCGGTGCGCGAAAATAAAATTGTTTTTCAGACCGGCACCCAGCAGCGGAGCAGCGCCTATTTTCACCTCGCCTGCGAACTCGTCCGCAACCAGCGGCTGGGCCGGCTCCAGGAGGTTCACGTCTTTGTCCCGGCGGGCATTCGCGGCAACCATTTCAATAAAGTTCCCGTTCCCGCCGGTTTCAACTACGACTTCTGGCTTGGCCAGGCACCGGCGGCGGAATACGTCACGGAGCGCTGTCACCGGACCTTCCGCTGGTGGTTCGAATATGCCGGCGGCCCCGTCACGGACTGGGGCGCGCATCACAATGACATCGCGCGCTGGGCCATCGGCCTCGATGGGCCCGTGGGGGTGGCGGCGAGTGTCATGACCCCGCCCTTGCCGGATGGCTACAACACGCCCGGCGAATTTGAAGCCACGCTCGACTGGGCCAACGGCGTGAAGCAAATCGTCCGCACCACCACCGCCGATAGCCCGTTCGGCTCGGTTCTCGACGAAAACGGCCAGCGCAACGGCCTCAAGTTTATCGGCACCGATGGCTGGATTTGGGTGAATCGCAATGGCATCAGCGCCAGCGACCGGGAACTGCTGCGCGCGCCGCTGCCCGAAAATGCCGTGAAACTGGTGACCAGCAAAAACCACATGGGAAATTTCTTCGACTGCCTGAAATCGCGCCGGGATCCGGTGGCGAATGTGGAGAATGGCCACCGTTCCGCCTGCATCGGCCATCTCATCATCATCGCGCTGCGCACCGGCATGAAACTTCAGTGGAATCCCGAAAAGGAAATCTTCACCGGCGAGGGCGCGGCTCAGGCCAACCAGCATCTCGCCCGCGAAATGCGCGCGCCTTACAACTACCGGTTTGCGGCATAAAAACGCCGGGGTGCTTTCCGGGTGATTTTCCGGGTGATTTAATTTACAGCGTAAGCGTTAAGTGAGTGGCGCCGCCTTTCTTCTCCCCGCCCTGCGGGGAGGTGTATGACTTCCCGGCCAGCGCTGGATTAACCACGAAAATCTCCCGGGTTAAAGTCGGCGGACGTTGCCGGTTTCCGGTCGCAGGTTTATTTCGTGTGGTTCGTGTGGTTCGTGGTTGAAAATATTTTTTAGGTTGCACCCTTGGCGGTCTTGGTGCCTTGGCGGTTAAAGCCGGTTTCCTGCGGTCGAGGGCGGGGTGCCGGGAGAACGCGCTGGGCAACTCCAGCTTCAGCCACAGTCATTTAAAATCGTCCTGGAGCCAGGCGGTGATGGTCGCCCGCGTTTTCTCGGGCGATTCGTGGAGGATGGCCCGCCAGCCCCGCGCCGCGCCCGCCGCGATGTTTTCCGGTCGGTCGTCAATGTAGATCAGGTCCGCGCCGCGCCGCCCGCACATCGTTTCCATCGCTTCGTAGATTTTCGCCTGCGGTTTCACCGCGCCGACTTCGAAGGAATAAATGTAGCCGTCAAAATTCTGAAAGAACGGAAAATTCCGCTGCACATGCTCGGTGGCTAGGTCGTTCGTGTTCGAGAAAATATAGGTCTTGAATCCGCGCTGCCGCAGTTCCGCTTGCAGCGCAATGGTTGCCGGCATCTCGGAGAAAATATCGGCGAAGAAGCTGCCAAACTCCGCGAGATCGCCTTTAAAACCGATGGCGGCGCGGATGGCGTCGTAAAATCCTTGGCGGGTGAGCTGGCCGGATTCGTATTCGAGGAGCAGGGGGGAGCTGCCGAGAAAGGCGTGCAAATCCGCCGGCGACTTGGCGCTGCGCGCCGCCACCTTGCGGGCGGCGATGGTGTAATCGAAATCCACCAGCACCTTGCCAAGGTCGAAAATAAATACGGGAGCCATGATTAAATAGTTTTGCCCTCACCCTGACCCTTTCCCATCCGATGGGATAGGGGGCTGCCGTTGGGCCTTTGTTGATTTGCCGGATTGTGTGACCGGTTCCGGCACTTATTTTGCAGAGTAGCGGGGAGCGTTTCACCCTCTCCCGTCCGACGGGAGAGGGCCGGGGTGAGGGAGTTAAAAACTCTCACAGCATTTCCCTTCGTCCTTCCAGCGCCCGGTTGAGGGTGAGCTCGTCGGCGTATTCCAGTCCGCTGCCGGCGGGCAGGCCGAAGCCGATGCGGGAAATCTTCAGTCCGGGCCGCGTGAGCCGCTTCGCCAGATAATTGCTGGTGGCGTCGCCTTCCACATCCGTGCCGAGCGCGATGATGATTTCCTTGATGGGTTCGGCGCTGAGCCGCTGTTCCAGATCGGCGATCCTCAAATCCTCCGGCTCCACGCCGTCGAGCGGTGAAATCTTTCCGCCGAGCACATGGTATTTGCCGCGGAACGAGCCGGATTTTTCGATGCTTAAAATATCCACGGCGCGTTCCACCACGCAGACGAGCGCCGCGTCGCGGCGGGGGTCGGCGCAGGTGGGGCAGGGGGACTTTTCGGTCAAAGCCCCGCAGGTGCTGCAAAATTCGATCTTTTCGCGGGCAATAAGCATCGCCTCGGCCAGCAGTTTTACGATGGCGGCCTCCGTCTGCACCAGATGCAGCGCCACGCGTTCGGCGGAGCGCGGCCCGATGCCGGGCAGTTTGCTCAGCGCGGCCGTCAGCGTGGTGATGGATTCGGGCAGCATGTGTTGAATGGTCAAAAAGTTGAAGTGTTGAATCGCCCCCGGCTTCCCGCCGGTTTAGCGATTCGCCGATTCACGATTTAACGGCTTCACATCAGCCCCGGCAAATTAAACCCGGAGGTGGCCTTGCCCATTTCGGCGTTGGAAATTTCCTTGGCTTGATTGAGCGCCTGATTGACGGCGGTGAGGATCATGTCTTCGACCAGTTGCGCGTCGGACGGGTTCAGCGCCTGGGGATCAATCTTGATGGCCGCGAGCGAGCCGTCGCACTTGGCCGTGACCTTGACCGCGCCGCCGCCGCTGGTGGCTTCCACGGTGCGGGTGGCGAGGCTGGCCTGGATCTGTTCCATTTGCTGCTGCATTTTTGCAGCCTGTTTCATGAGTTTGCCGAGTGACATGGGGGGTGAGTTTTAAGTGTTTGATTTTAAGTTTGAAATCAGGCGCGGACCTCAACGATCGTGCCTTTGAAAACTTCCAGCGCCTTTTGGATGAGCGGGTCGTTCTTGAAATCGTCCTTGTTGAAGGCGACCGGCGCCGGCTTCTTTTCCGTTGCCGCTGCCGGTTCGGCGGGCTGGGTTCCCGCCGTGGTGGACGCAGCCTTTGCCGCGGATGCCGGCGCTGATACCGGGGCCATGGTGGGCCGTTCCCAGTTGGCCGGCGCTTCGGACTTGATGAACTTGATCATCGCCTGGTGATGGCCCAGTTCGGCGAGTTTGGTCGCGAGCAGGGTGTGGTTGCGCGAATTGTCCACGAGGCCCAGGTGGTCTTCAAATTCCGGATCGTAGCCGATGATGAAAACGTTTTTCTCGAACGAGACCGGATGCGCATCAATCAGGTAGCCGCGTGTGAACGGACTCACGCGGCCCACGGCTTCCAGCAGATTTTTCCAAAGTTCCACGAGATTACCGGGCGTCGGCGCCGGCGCGGCCGGAACTGGAGCCGCCGGCGCCCGGGCGGGGGCCGGGGTCGCCGCTTTGGGTGTTGGGGGGGGCGGCGTGGCTGCCCGCAGCGAAAATGCGCTCGCCGGCGCCGGCGCCGGGGCGGCGGTGACCGGCGCGGGGGCGGCAACGGGCGAACTGGCTGACCCGCTGCTGCTGCGCAGTTGGTTAAGCTGCTTCAGCACCGCGTCCAGCGGCAGCGCGTTCCGCGCGTCGATGGCTTTGAGCAGCGTGACTTCCAGCAGGATTTTCTTGGAAGCGGCGTCGCGCAGGCGGAGTTCCGCATCGGCAAAGACTTCGAGCATCCGCGCCAGCGCATCGGGCTTGGACAGCGCGGCCTGTTCCTTCAGCGCCGCCACTTCGGCTTCGGAGGCTTCCAGCAGTTTCAAATCGCCCTTGGAAACCTGGTAGATGAGAAGATTGCGGAAATGGTTCAGCAGGTCGCCGAGCAACCGGCCGAGGTCTTTGCCGCCTTGGGCAAGGCTGTTCAATTCACCCAGCGCGGTGTGGATTTCGCCGGCGAGGATGGCGCGGCTTAATTCTAAAATCTGGTTCTGCGCGGCCAGGCCGAACATGGAAAGCACGTCGGCTTCCTCGATCTTGTCGCCGCAGAAGCTGATGAGCTGGTCGAGCGTGGATTCCGCGTCGCGCATCCCGCCGTCCGCCCCGCGGGCGATGGCGAGGAGCGCCGTGGCGTCAATCGTCACTTTCTCCTTGCCGGCGATTTCCGCCAGATGCTTCGTGATCAGCGCGGAGGGAATCCGGCGCAGATCAAACCGCTGGCAGCGGGAAAGGATCGTGGGCAGCACCTTCTCCGGGTCGGTCGTCGCAAACATGAACTTCACGTGGGCGGGCGGCTCCTCCAGTGTTTTCAGCAGCGCGTTGAACGCCGCCGTGGAGAGCATGTGAACTTCGTCGATGATGTAGATCTTGTAGGGCGAATTGGCCGGGGCGTATTTGCAGGTCTCGCGCAGCTCCCGGACCTGCTCGACGCCGTTGTTGCTCGCGCCGTCGATCTCCATCACGTCGAGCGAGCGGCCTTCGGTGATCTCGATGCAGCGGGAATCCGTGTCGTCAAAATCAATCTTCGGGCCGCCGGTGCAGTTGAGCGCCTTGGCGAAAATCCGGGCGATGGTGGTCTTGCCGGTGCCGCGCGGGCCGCAGAACAGATAGGCGTGGGCGATGCGCTTCTGCGCGATGGCGTTCGCGAGCGTCTGGGTGACGTGTTCCTGGCCGACGACATCGGCGAATTTCTGCGGGCGGTATTTCCGCGCTATGACTTGGTAGGACACGAAGTTTTGGTTTTAAGTTTTTTAATTTTTTAGCTGCGGTGGTTTGTAACTCAAAACTAAAAACTCACAACTAAAAACTGAAAAAGGTGCCAGGGTGACCACGGCAGATACGGAGCAAACTGCCGTTGCTGCCTTCCGGCCCTGGCGGGGTTCGTAAGTCCACATTCCATGGGCCCTGGCGACGGGAGGATGCGCCACTTGGCGCGCCGCTTCAAGGAGAAACGCTAGGGAATGGAATTAAAAATGTTGCCGTTTGCGGGCAACTCCGACGGCAGCCTGCTTTTCCATCTAATCTTGTTCGCTGCCTGATATTTTATGTTTTTTGAGCGTATAAAAACAATACCAATACCAAAAACCTAACGGCGCGAAAAATAAAACGCCACGCGCAGCCAAAGGCAAAGCACCAACAAAAATCGCCAGCACTAACAAAACCAAACAAAAAAGCGTTGGTAACGCCAAAGCTATCGCCGAAAAAATTAGAAGTCCTCTTCTGGGACGCCAAATTGCAACGCAAGCAGGGCTAAATGTTATCAGTAAAAAAAGGGTGTCTCGGACAGTGGTGTCATGTTGATGCGGCCCAAATGCTGAAAATGAATCACCGATACGGCCAATCACCATCAAAAATGCCACAGGCACATACAATACAATTGTAAGTGCCACTCGAAGTCCGATTTTGGCAATAGATTTTTTCATCTGCGCCGACACCAAGCAGGCATTGTATTGAAATTCGGCGGTCTATCCGATCTATCCCGACCGCAGGTTGGATTGGTATTACTGTTGCCGGCGGAGTTTGTCCAGCGGCTTAACGCCGCTTCCCGCAAATGTTTTTATTCTGCGATCATCTGCGCCATCTGCGGGCTGGTCCGGTTTCAAGTTTCCGGCCTCAAGTTTCCCCTTCACGCTTCGGCATCCGCTTCCAGCTCGAACAGCAGGTCATCGCGGCAGACATCGCATTGCGCCGAGATCACCGGCATTTGCTCCAGCCCGTTGGCCGCCAGCCATTCGGCAAAAACCCCCACGTCGGCGGGATGCCGGAAGTAAGCCGTGGCCCGGGTGAAATCCGTAAAGGCCATTCCCCGGGAGCGGAGAATGGCTTCCACCACCTCCATCGTCAGGTCAATCTGCTTGCGGACGTCGCCCACCCACTCGGTTTTCCCGCCGGGCGCGATGCTGGCCGTGCCGGAGATGAACATCCGGCGTTCGCCGGCGGGGGAGGTCAGTTCCATGGCGCGGCTGAAGGCGCTGCCGTAGGCCGGCGCCGGGCATTGCAGCGGCGAGGCGATTTCCTCGGCCGTGGCGCCTTTTTCCAGCGGTTTGAAAGCCCAGGCCACCAGCGCGAGCGCGGTGCCGGTGGGGTTTTTGGCGGCCACGCCGGTGCTGGCCGGGATGGAGCCGCTGCGGAATTTCATGGCGGAATAGATCTTGTTCCGCGCGATGTTGAATTCGTCATACCAGGCCAGGATGTTTTCGAGGTAAAACCAGGTTCGCACCGTGTCGGCGAGTTCGAAGCCGGCTTTTCCGAGAACGGCCTGCAATTTTTCGAGCGTCAGGCGGGTTTGTTCGGAGCGGGAGATGGTTTTATCGGCCGGCGAAACGCCGCCCACGACGCATTGGCGGGCGCCGCCATCGGTGAATACGGAGCCGTAAACCCGGCCATCGATGCGGATGCGCTCGATTTTGCCGGTATAGGCGTGAACCTGGATGCCGGCCATCGGCAGGCCTTTGCAGTCGGAGCCTTCCACCCACGTCACGGGCCAGTCCGCACCGCCCAAAGATTTTTCCAGCGCTTTCATGCCGGCCGCGCTGGCGGAGACATTGCCCAAAACAATCAGGTGCAGCGGGGTGGCCTGGCGGCTGCGCAATTGATTCGCCACGCGCTCGCAGATTTGGGGGATCCCTTCGCCGGGTTGCGGCTTGATGGTGAAGGTGAAAACCGCTCGGCGCGGGCTTTTAATGCGTTGCGCCGAAGCCATTGGGGCGGGGATGTTGTTTGTGGGCATTACTTTGACAGACTGACTAAAGGGCGGCATGGTTACAAAATGGGTTTGAAAGTTTTTGAAAGTTGTAACTTGGGGAAAGATGCGTTACTTTTTTTTGAATCCTTTTTGCGGCTGGTAACGTCTATCATTTTAATGAAATTCATGACGGGACACTTAAACCGTAAAATCATCCCCGTGGTGGTTTTATTATTTCTCGCTTTTTCCACCCGGGCCGACCTCACGCACTATGAAAGCCCCGCCCCGCTCAAGCCGGCCAATAAAATTGATGAACTCGTGTTCGCCCGGTTAAAGGCGCTGAATATTGCCCCGGCGCGCCTTTGCTCGGACGGGGTTTTTGTGCGGCGCGTTTATCTCGATGTTATCGGCACGCTGCCCACGGCCAGCGAAGCGCAGCAGTTCATTCTCGACCGGAGCCCGGATAAGCGGGCCGCGCTGATCGAGCGGCTGCTGGTGCGGGACGAATACGCCGATTACTGGGCGATGAAGTGGGGTGATTTGCTGCGCATCAAGGCGGAATTCCCGATCAATCTCTGGCCGAATGCCGCCCAGGCTTACCATCAGTGGATTCACGACGCCATCCGCGATAACAAGCCGCTGGACAAGATTGCCACCGAGCTGCTCACTGCCAACGGCAGCAACTTCCAGAATCCGCCGGTTAATTTCTGCCGCGCCATGCAGAATAAGACGCCCATGGGCATCGCGCAGGCGGCCGCCCTCACGTTCCTCGGGGAACGGACGGAAAACTGGCCGACCAACGAATTTGCCAAACTCACCGTGTTTTTTGCGAATGTCGGCTACAAGGCCACCGACGAGTGGAAGGAGGAAATCATCTATTTCAACCGCGCCTCCACGAATGTCGGTGCGCTGACCGGTTCGCCGCGCCCGGCGGAGTTGCCCGATGGGTCCAAGGTGACGATTTCGCCCGATCGGGATCCGCGCGCGGTGTTCGCGGAATGGCTGGTGAAAAATCCCCAATTTGCCCGCAACTTCGCGAATCGGGCCTGGGCCTGGCTGAATGGTCGCGGCATCGTGCAGGAACCGGATGATTTTCGGCGGGACAACCCCCCCTCCAATCCGGAATTGCTGGCGTATCTGGAAAAAGAGTTGTCCGGGGCCGGCTACGATATGAAGAGCCTTTTCCGGCTGATCTTGAATTCCAAAACCTACCAGCTGGCCTGCGTGCCGCAGAGCACCAATCCGGCGGCGGCGGCGAATTTCGCCTATTACCCCCTGCGCCGGCTGGATGCCGAAGTGTTGATCGACGCGATTGATCAGATTGCCGGTACGAATGAGAAATATTCCAGCATCATCCCCGAGCCCTACACGTTTATCCCGGATGATTTGCGTTCCATCGCGCTGCCCGACGGCAGTATTTCCAGTTCGTTCCTGGAAATGTTCGGCCGTCCGCCCCGTGATACCGGGCAGGAATCCGAGCGCAACAACCGGATCAACCCCGGGCAGAAATTGAATCTGCTCAACTCCAGCCAGATGCAGCGCAAAGTCGAAAAAAGCCGCATGGTGGAATTCCAGACTTCCACCAACCGCCAGCCGGCGGAAATCATCACCGGCATGTATCTGGGCATCCTGTCGCGGTATCCCACCCCGGCGGAGACCGCCCTGGTGCAGGATCTTTTTAATCCCGTCATCACCAAGGGCTATGGCAAGCGGCAGGCCACGGTGGACCTCGCCTGGACTTTGTTGAACAGTTCGGAATTCCTTTACCGGCACTAACCCCCAACCATAAACCACCAACGACCTATGAAATATTTCAACTTCGAATCCCAGCGGCCCCGCCTCAGCCGGCGCGAGGCCATTCGCCGCACTTTGTTCGCCGCCAGCGGCTTGATGCTGGCGGACCATCTGTCGTTCAGCGCGTTTGCCGTGCCGAAAACGGCCCGCGCCAAGGCCGTGATTCAAATCTGGCTCGCGGGCGGACCGTCGCATCTCGACACGTTTGATCCCAAGCCGGAGGCGGGCGTGGATTATGCCGGCCAGTTAAGAACCCCGCTGGAGACCAATGTTTCCGGCATCCGCATCAGTGAATTGATGCCGGTGCTCGCCAAACAGGCGGATAAATACACCCTCATCCGCAGCATGACGCATGGCAACAACGGCCACGAAACCGCGTCTTACCTCGTCCAAACCGGGCGGCAGCCCGGCGGAAAAACCGTGTTCCCGTGCGTGGGCGCCGTGGTGGCGTTGAACAAGGGCTACGACGCCGGCTACAAGGGGTTGATTCCGCCTTATGTCGTGCTCACGGAACCGCAGGGGCGCTTTGACGAAGCCGGCTTTTTAGGGGCGCGTTACAAGCCCTTTGCCACCGGCGGCAATCCGGCGCAAACGCCGTTCGCCGTGGATGGGATCATCACGCCGGGGATTACCGAGCAGCGTCAGAAAAGCCGCCGTGAACTCCTGCACAAGCTCGACACGCTGGCCCAGACGATGGCCGCGGACCCCCAAATCGCCGCGACCACGAAGGCTGAAAATGCGGCCTATGACATGATTCTCGGCGAAGGCGCCAAGGTGTTCGATCTGTCGCAGGAAAAAAAGGAATTGCGCGAAGCCTACGGCTTGTCCAAGTTCGGCCAGTCCTGTCTGGTGGCCCGGCGGCTCGTGGAAAGCGGCATTCCGTATGTGACCATCAATTACGGCGGCTGGGATATGCACAAGGATATTTTCCCGTCCATGCGCCGTCAGTTGCCCGAGTTTGACAAGGGAATCGGCACGCTGGTCAAGGATTTGTTCGACCGGGGTTTGCTGGACAGCACGATTGTCTGGAGCGGCGGCGAATTCGGCCGTTCGCCCAAGGTCATGATGGAAGCGCCGTGGAATGGCGGGCGCAATCATTATGGCAAAGTGTTTTCCTCGCTTATCGCCGGCGGCGGCTTCAAAGGCGGGCAGGTGATCGGCTCCTCCGATGCCAAAGGCGAGGAAGTCAAGGACCGCCCCGTGTACCCGGTGGATCTCATCGGGAGCATCTATGCGCAATTGGGCATTGATCCGGCGGCCAAACTGCCGAACCCCGAAGGCCTGCCCTTGCGCGTGATGCCGACGGCGGATGAGGGCATCAAATCCGGCGGCTTGCTCAAAGAGATTATGCCATCATGAAAAAACTTTGCTCCGGCACCCTCCTGTTCGTGCTGCTGGGCGTGGCGGCCATCGCGCAGCCGGCGCCGCGCCTGGGTTATGTTTATCCCGATGGCGGCCGGCAGGGATCGACGTTCACCTTGGTGATCGGCGGGCAGTTTCTCAACGGCATCACCAATTTCATGGTGTTCCTGGATGGCGATTGCGCGAGCGCCCGGGCCATTAGTCACGAACGGCCGCTGAACCAGAAGGAGCGCGATGCCTTTCAGGATGAGATCAAACAGTTTCAGGAGAAGCGCAAAAGCGGCGTCAAACCCGCCCCCGCCGATCTGGCGCGGATGGAATTCGCCAGGCAGAAGCTGACGCAATTCGGCCGCCCGCCCTTGAATCCCGCCATCGGCGAATTCATGACGGTGCAATTCACGCTGGCCACCAATGCCGCGCTCGGCGACCACGAAATCCGCGTGAAAACTCCGGGCGGGTTGTCCAATCCCATGAAATTCTGTGTCGGGACCATTGCGGAAACCACCAAGGCCAATTGGAAATCCGTCCCGAAGGAGCGCGCTTCCATGGAGCCCAATTTGCCCAAGCCGGTGGAGGCCACGGTGACCTTGCCCGCCACCATCAATGGCCAGATTACGCCGGCGGGGGTGGATCGTTTTCATTTTTGGGCGGCGCAGGGGCGTCACCTCGTCATTGCCGTCGAAGCGCGGCGGCTGATCCCTTACCTCGCCGATGCCGTGCCGGGTTGGTTTGAGGCCAAAGTGTCGATTCTGGATTCCAAGCGGAAGGAAGTGGCCAGCGCGGAACGCTACCGGTTCCGTCCGGATCCGGTCGTCCATTTCGAAGTGCCGCGGGATGGCACCTATACCGTGGAAATCCGGGATTCGCTTTATCGGGGTCGCGAGGATTTTGTTTACCGTCTGACCATCGGGGAACTCCCGTTCGTCACCGGTATTTTCCCCCTCGGCGGCAAGGCGGGCGAGAAGACGCCGGTCGCGCTGACCGGTTGGAATCTGCCGGAAAAACAATTGACCGTGGACAATCCCGCTTCGGCTTCCGGTGTGGTCGCGATTTCCGGCAATTATTATAACGCCGTTTCCTTCGCCGTGGATGACCTGCCGGAAATTTTTGAACGCGAGCCCAACAATTCTCAGGAAACCGCGCAGGCCGTCACGCTGCCGGTCATCGTCAATGGCCGCATTGGCCAGCCCAATGAACAGGATGTTTTTAAGTTTGAAGGGCGGGCCGGGCAGAAAATTGTTGCCGAAGTTTTGGCGCGTCGGCTGGATTCGCCGCTGGATTCGTTTTTGCGGTTGACCGACGAGGCGGGCAAACAGCTGGCCTTCAACGACGACTATGCCGACAAGGGCGCGGGGTTGGACACGCACCACGCCGATTCCTATCTGACGGCCACCCTGCCCAAGGCTGGCGCCTATTTCATCCACGTCACCGATACCCAAAGTCAGGGCGGGCCGGACTTTGCCTATCGCCTCCGCCTCAGCGGCCCGCGTCCGGATTTTGCGCTGCGGGTGGTGCCTTCAAGCATCAACCTTCGCGCCGGCATGAGCGTGCCGGTCACCGTGTTCGCCATGCGCCGCGACGGTTTTACCAATGCCATTGATTTGGAGCTGAAAGATGCGCCGTGGGGATTTTCCCTGAGCGGGGCGCGCATCGCCGCCAATCAGGACAAGGCGCAATTCACCTTGAAAGGCCCGCCGGCGCCGTCAGATAAGCCCGTTAGCATCGCCATCGAAGGCCGTGCGAAAATTGACGGACAATCTGTGGTCCGCCATGCCCAGCCGGCGGAAGATATGATGCAGGCGTTCTTCTACAAACATCTGGTGCCTTCAAAGGAATTGGCGGTCAATGTCAGCGGCCAGCCCCGGCCGTTTCTCAAGGATGCCTTCAAGGTCATTGGTTCGACCCCGGTGAATATTCCTTCCGGCGGCACGGCCCATGTGAAAATCACCTCGCCGCCGGGCGTGTTTTCCGACCGGTTCAAACTGCATTTGGAAGACGCGCCGGAAGGACTCGCGCTGCAGAGTGTTTCGCCGAATGCCAACGGCCTGGATTTGCAGCTGACGTGTGACGCGGAAATGATCAAGCCCGGCGAATCCGGCAATCTCATCCTCAGTGTGCTGCCCAATGTTCAGGGCGCCAAGAACAACAAGAACGTGCAGCGCCGGGGTGCCGCCGTGGCCACGCTGCCGGCCATTCCGTATAAGATTGTGGCCAAATCAAGCTAACCCGGTTTGCAGGTCATATTTTGGGGCCGCGCCGGGAGCGGGTAGTCGGGAGCGGGTAGTCGGGAACGGGTTGTCGGGAACGTGTTGTCGGGAACGTGTTGTTCCTTGAGCTGGATCTTCCCCACCCGCTGGGCGCGTTTCCCCTTCTCCTTGGGGAGAAGGTTTGGGGCTGCGCGAAAAAACGGACACAGGTAAAGCGGGACAGTGAAAGCCAAAGCCACTATGAATACACCTGTGATCCAAGAGAAGAAGACCCGGAAGAAGTTTGATCGGACCTTTAAACAGCACGCCGTTGAGCTCT